>JASBSU010000042.1 GCA_030148725.1 Hyphomicrobium sp. | reverse complement strand
GGGCCGACCGATCCATGGCTGGATCCTGACCTTCGTCAGGATGACGGTCTTCTTCGGCTCCGGCTCGCGAACAAAAAAGCCCCCGATCTCTCGGGGGCTTTTGCTTGATCAGTTGTCGAGGAAGCTGCGCAGCTTCCGGCTCCGCGAGGGATGCTTCAGCTTCCGCAGCGCCTTCGCCTCGATCTGGCGAATACGTTCGCGCGTCACCGAGAACTGCTGGCCGACTTCCTCCAGCGTGTGGTCGGTGTTCATGCCGATGCCGAAGCGCATACGCAGCACGCGCTCTTCGCGCGGCGTGAGCGAAGCGAGAACCCGCGTCGTCGTCTCGCGCAGGTTCGACTGGATCGCCGCATCGATCGGCAGCACCGCGTTGCGGTCCTCGATGAAGTCGCCGAGATGCGAATCTTCCTCATCGCCGATCGGCGTTTCGAGCGAGATCGGCTCCTTGGCGATCTTCAGAACCTTGCGCACCTTCTCCAGCGGCATGGCCAGCTTCTCAGCCAGTTCCTCCGGCGTCGGCTCGCGGCCGATCTCGTGCAGCATCTGACGCGACGTGCGCACGATCTTGTTGATCGTCTCTATCATGTGCACGGGGATGCGGATGGTGCGCGCCTGGTCAGCGATCGACCGCGTGATCGCCTGACGGATCCACCAAGTGGCGTACGTCGAGAACTTGTAGCCGCGGCGGTATTCGAACTTATCGACCGCCTTCATCAGGCCGATATTGCCTTCCTGGATGAGGTCGAGGAACTGCAGGCCGCGGTTCGTGTACTTCTTGGCGATCGAGATGACGAGGCGAAGGTTGGCTTCCACCATTTCCTTCTTCGCCTGCCGTGCTTCGCGTTCGCCCTTCTGCACCGCCTTCACGATGCGGCGGAACTCAGGGATCTCGAGGCCGGTCTCGGACGCCAGCGTGTGGATGTCGCCGCGAAGCTTCTCGATGCGGGTCTTCTCGTTCTTGACGAACGTCTGCCATTTGCGGCCAAGGCCGCTCACCCGCTCCAGCCACGTCGCGTCGAGCTCGTTGCCAAAGTATTCGTCGATGAACGCCTGCCGGGGCACGCCACAGCTCTCCGCAAGACGCATCAGCTGGCCTTCCTGGCCAACGAGCTTCTTGTTGATGCCATAGAGCTGCTCGACGAGGCTTTCGATACGGTTGTTGTTGAGCGACAGGCTCTTCACGTCGACGATGATCTCGTCGCGGTGCTTGTCGTAGGCCTTCTGCTCCTTCTTGGAGCCCTGCTCGCCCGCAACCTGCTGCTCGAGCTTCTTGTCCTGCTGCTTGCGCAGCTTCTTGTAGGTGGAGGCGATGCGGTCGAACGTCTCGAGCACCTTCGGCTTCAGCTCAGCTTCCATCGCCGCGAGCGAAAGCGCGTTCTCGTAGTCGTCCTCGTCATCCATCTCGCCTTCGGCGGGCGTCTCGGAAGCGCCGTCGGCCTGCTCGCCATCCTCGCCCTCGCCAAGTGCCGGAGGCGGCTGCTTGGCTTCCGGACCTTCGTAGGTTGCTTCCAGATCGATGATGTCGCGGAGCAGAATCTTCCCTTCGTTCAGCTCATCGCGCCAGATGATGATGGCCTGGAAGGTGAGCGGGCTCTCGCACAGGCCGGCGATCATGGCTTCGCGGCCGGCCTCGATGCGCTTGGCGATGGCGATTTCGCCCTCGCGCGACAACAGCTCGACCGAGCCCATCTCGCGCAGGTACATGCGCACCGGATCATCGGTACGCTCGGTCGGCTCCGAACGCGTGCTGGTGGTGGCGAGCGCCGACTGCGTGGCAAGCGCACGACCGCCGCCGCCTTCGTCCTCGTCGGGCTCGTCGGCGCCGGCGACCTCCTGGGCCTCCTCGCCTTCCTCGCTATCGACGACATTGATGCCCATATCGGACAGCAGCGCCATCGTATCTTCGATCTTCTCGGAAGACACTTCCTCGGACGGCAGCACAGAGTTCAGCTCGTCATAGGTGACGTAGCCGCGTGCCTTCGCCGTCTTGAGGAGCTTCTTGACCGCCTGATCCGAAAGGTCGAGGAGGGGGCTGTCGCGCTCCGGGGCGTCAGCGGCTTGCTTGTCCTGATCCTCGTTCTTGGCAGCCGGCGCTGCCTTGGCGCGGCCGGTTGGGGCTTTCGATTTCAGGGCCTGTGCTTTCAAGGGCTCGTATCCCGCTCTGTTCGCGCCTACTCGGCATGCGACAATTTGTCTCAGCTCGTCCGCGTCAGTGGAGCGCCGAAGGCTAGCCTTGCCAAAGGCGTCCCACCCTATCCCCGTACGTCTCCCGTGCCGCACGCACGGGCCCACTCAAGCGTCCCACCATCCGTCGCAACGCAAAGACCACGCCAATCGGCCGTCATTCTGCGGTTAAGGGTGTCTCGCTTGCTCGCGCAAGCAGGCCCTGAATCTCGCAGATGCGCGCAAGCGCGTCCTCGGAGCCGTCCCGGTGATAAGCCTGGACGGCTGCTTCGAGCGACTTCTGCAAGCCGACCTGCCTCTCATGCAGCGCGAGGGCGTGGCGCCAGCCAGCTTCCACCTCGGCCTGCAGGGCATCAGGCTCTGCGAAACGATCGCTTCTGTGCGTAACGGAGCGCTCGACAAGGTCAACAACCTTGCCGAGTCCCGCATCGCTCAATTGGGAGCGTAATCGTGCGCTGTCAAGTTCATTTTCCACAGCTTGGCTGGCCAAGATCGTATCCCGCAGCTTTGCCAGCGCCGGAGAAGATAACGTCATAGCGGCGATATCCTCGGCGTGCTCGTCGATCAGCCACACGTGATTGAGAAGCGTTTTCATCAACAGCGCTTCTCGCGGCGGCGCAAGTTCGGCACGTGCTGCAAGCTCCGGGCTCGCGTTCGAGCGCCGCGGGGCGACGATCGGGAAAGCGGCCGATCCGAGCCGCGCCCGCTCGCGCAGCCGCCAGTCGGGAGCGGTGTTGTTGCGCCGGTTTCCCCCCGCCGCGGTTTTCCGCGGCCCCTGGCCGCGCGCGATTTCGCGCACCACGGTCCTGTTGAGCGCATAGAGCGTCTCCCGCAGCTCGCGCTCATAATGCTCGCGGACGGACGCGTCGCCGATCTTGCCGACCATCGCCTTGAGGCGCGCCTCAAAGGATGCCCGCTGCTCCGGCGTTGAGAGATCCTGATCCTGGGCCTCTCGCTCCCACAGCACGTCGAACAGAGCTCGCGTCTTGCCCATCTCGGCAGCGAAGGCCTCAGGCCCCTGCTGCCGAATGAGATCGTCGGGATCGAGGCCGCCGGGGAGGAACGAAAACCGGACGCTATGGCCCGGCGATAGCAGCGGCAGCACCGTCTCTACCGCCCGGAAAGCCGCCTTGCGGCCGGCAGTATCGCCGTCGAAGCAGAGGACTGGCTCGTCGGCCATGCGCCACAGCAGCTTCGCCTGTTCCTCGGTCAAAGCCGTACCGAGCGGCGCCACCGCCTCGCCGAACCCCGCTTCCGCGAGCGCGATCACGTCCATGTAGCCTTCGACGACGATGACGCGGTGCTTGTCGTGCGCCGGCCCGCGGGCGCGGTTCGCATTGAACAGCACGTGCCCCTTGTGAAAGAGCGGCGTCTCCGGCGAGTTGAGATACTTCGCCGGTTGGTCCGGATCGAGCGCGCGGCCGCCGAACGCGATGATCTTGCCGCGCAAGTCGGTGATCGGAAACATGACGCGATGGCGGAACCGGTCGTAGGCCACCGGAATATCTGGGCCGCCGATGAGCATGCCGGACGCGATCATCTCCTCGATCTTGAACCCGGCCGCGGAAAGGTGATTGCGCAGCGCTGACTTGTCGTTGGGTGCATATCCGATGCGAAAAGCGCCGAGCGTCTCGCGCTTCAACCCACGCTTTTCTATGTAGCGGCGGGCTTCGGCCCCAGCGCCGCTCTTCAACGCGTTCTCGAAAAAGGCCGCCGACATCTCGACGATGCGGTAAAGCCGCTCGCGCTCGTCCTCGCGCGCTTCGTCCCGAGCCGACATTTTCGGCATTGGCACACCGGCTTCCGCCGCCAGCCGCTCGATAGCCTCGGGAAACGATAGCCCCTCGGTCTTCATCAGGAACGTGAAGATGTCGCCATGCTCGCCGGAAGCAAAGCAGTGGTAGAAGCCCTTCTGGTCGTTCACCGTGAACGAGGGCGACTTCTCCATCTTGAACGGGGACAGGCCTTTGTATTCACGGCCGGCGCGCTTGAGCGCAACCTTCCGGCCAACGACCGAGCTGACGCTGATCCTTGCGCGTATTTCTTCCAGAAAGTTTGGCGGATAGCGCATCGCGCGGATTACAGCCCCGATACCTAAGGATCACGAACCACCCAGGTACGCGATTCGCGCGTCCACCGGCCCGCTCCCGATCAGTTTCAATCGGTTATGTGCGCAATCCACAGGGCGCAGCTGCCGACGTTGCCCACCTGCCACCCGCACCGGGAAATGCCCCGCCGCCGGCAACTCGGCGCGTTGCCTACTTCAGCAGCTCTTTGGTCAGGGCGCTCGCCTTGCCGAAGTCCATCTGGCCCGCGTACTTGGCCTTCAGCGCGGCCATGACCTTGCCCATCTCCTTGGGACCGGTTGCCCCGGTCTCCTTGATGACGGCGGTAATGGCGGCCTTTGCCTCGTCTTCGCTCATCTGCTGCGGCAGGTAGCCCTCGATCACTGCGATCTCGGACTGTTCCTTGTCGGCCAGATCCTGCCGGCCACCGGCGACGTACTGCTCGATCGAATCGCGCCGCTGCTTCACCATCTTGGCGAGCACCGAAAGGATGTCGCTGTCGGAGATCTTGTCCTTGCCGGAAGGACGCGCCTCGATGTCCGCTGACTTGATGGCGGCGTTGATCAGGCGCAGCGTTCCAACGCGGTCCTTGTCGCCGGCCTTCATCGCCGTCTTGAGGTCGTCGTTGATCTTCTCGCGCATTTGAAGCCTCCATCGTTCGCTGCGGTGGTGTAAGCGCCGCCCCCGCCGAGTGCAAGGCGCGCCCGGCATGGGCAGACGCGGAAGTGGTTGATCCACACGGCAGCAGACCCATATTCGCCCTGCGAGCACCTGCCGCTGTTTCACAGACGCGGTCGGTGTTGACCGGGCGGTAGGCATCCCATAGGTTCCGCCCGCATTCCGCCCTTGATCTACCGCGTCCGCACGGCACATACATCGCGCCGCTTGCGCGGCGCCACGCGCGAAAGCCGGAGCCGCCCCTTGACGACGCCGCATATCGATCCGCCGCTTCCCTGGGCCGACGCGCCCTCGACGGCACGACTCGTTCTGGCCGATGGTACGGTCATCTCTGGCACCGGTCTCGGTGCTGTCGGCTCGGCCGTTGGCGAGGTCTGTTTCAATACGGCGATCACGGGCTACCAGGAGATCCTCACCGATCCCTCATACGCCGGCCAGATCATCACCTTCACGTTCCCGCACATCGGCAATGTCGGCGCCAACATTGAGGACACCGAGACGTCCAATCTCGCGGCGCGCTCCGGCGTGCGCGGATGCGTCCTGCGTGCCGAGATCACGAACCCGTCCAACTATCGCTCGGCCGAGCACCTCGACCGCTGGCTGAAGGCGAGGGGCATCATCGGTATCTCAGGCATCGACACGCGCGCATTGACAGGCCGTATCCGCGAGTTGGGAATGCCCAACGGCGTGATCGCCCACGAGCCGTCCGGCAAGTTCGACATCGAAAAGCTGAAAGCCGAGGCGGCCGCCGGGCCCGGCCTCGACGGCATGGACCTCGTCCCGGAAGTGACGAGCGGCCAGAGCTACTCTTGGGACGAGACGCGCTGGGTCTGGGGCACTGGCTACGGCCGTAACGAGAACGCGTCCTTCCACGTCGTGGCCGTCGACTACGGCCTGAAGCGCAACATCCTGCGCTGCCTCGCCAGTGCGGGCTGCAAAGTAACAGTGGTTCCGGCGACGACGAGCGCCGAGGACATCCTCGACCGCAAGCCCGACGGCGTGTTCCTCTCCAATGGCCCCGGCGATCCCGCCGCGACCGGCAAGTACGCCGTGCCCGAGATCCGCAAGATCGTCGACTCCGGCCTGCCGGTGTTCGGCATCTGCCTCGGCCATCAGATGCTTGCCCTTGCGCTGGGTGCTACAACTCACAAGATGCCTCAGGGCCACCACGGTGCGAACCATCCGGTGAAGGACTTCACCACCAAGAAGGTGGAGATCACGTCCATGAACCACGGCTTCACCGTGAACCGCGACACGCTTCCCTCCGGTGTCGAGGAGACGCACGTGTCGCTGTTCGACGGCACCAACTGCGGCTTGCAGGTGAAGGATAAGCCGGTGTTCTCGGTGCAGTATCACCCCGAGGCTTCGCCCGGCCCGCAGGACAGCCATTACCTGTTCGACCGCTTCGTCGAGCTGATGCGCCGCCGCAAGCCGTGAAACGGCCCGCAGAGGCCCTCTAAACCCTACGAAACATTAATTCTGGCGGGGCTCCCGGCCGGACGCGCCGCCGTTATAGTGTAGCGCTGTCGGGAATAATGGGACTATGCCGTGGAAAAAATTCCCGAGGCAAAGTAAGGAAGCGGCGCCGACGGCCCAAAAAAGAAGCCCGCGGCGTCACCAGGGAGGAATTCAGATGCAGCGTTGCGCCGTTCTCTGCGCGCTCACGCTCGTGCTCGCCGGCACAGCCGCAGCCGACGACAAATGCCGTCAGGCGATTTCCGACGCGTTTGCAAAGCAGCGGCAAGTCCGCGGATTTACCGTCGATACTGACGTAAAGAGCCCCGCGGGCCCGGTTCATATCAAAGTGGCCTATCAGCCCCCTGACCGCATGCACCAGACGATCAACGCTCCCAATCAGGGCCCGCTGGAAACGGTCCTCTATGGCACCCGCGCTTACAGCCGACAGGGCGGCGCGTGGGAAGAACTGATGCCGGCGGTGGCCCAGACGATCATCGCACAGGTGCGCGCGGCGGCCGTCGACCCGCCTCAGGAGGTCGGCGATTTCACCTGCCTCGGAACGACGATGCTCGACGGCAAGGAGTATCTCGCCTATCGGAGCGTCGAGAAGCAGGCCGACGCAGGCGCAGCAACGGGCGCTCCCGTGCTGCACCGTACCATTTACGTCGACCCCAAGACGGGCCTCCCGGCGGTCAATACGGTGGCAGGAGAGGGCGAGGGCGCCGAGGTGGTTTTCAAGAGCCTCTACGCCTATCCGGAGAAGCTCGAGATCGAGGATCATCCGGATGCGCCGCTGGTGAAAATGAGATAGCGCATCAACGCGCTCGGAATGTGTATCGAGGAAACGAACGATGAATAAGCAGACGATGTGCCGGTTGCTGACGGCATTCAGCATTCTGGTGGCCGCCGGCAGCGCATCCCACGCCGCCTGCAAGGACGAGGTCGCGACCGCGCTGGAGCGTCAACGCAAGACGAGCGGCTTCAGCATGAAGACCAAGATGCTTTCCGAGCAGGGCCTGGTCGACATGACGGTGGAATACGTCCTGCCGAACCGCATGCGCCAAGTCATCACCTCGACCGCCGAGCCGAAACCCGTCGAGACGATCATCATCGGCCGTGACGGCTGGTCGCGGATGGAAGGCGAAGACTGGCGTCCGCTGCACCCGCAGATCGCCGACGCGATGGCCGCGCAGATGCAGGAAACCCTGGGTGACAACCAGGAAGCCACGACGCTCGGCGATTTCGAGTGCCTCGGCAAGCAGACGGTCGGTGACAAGCAGTACCTCGCGTACCTCGGTGAGAACAACGACCAGCCCCCGGGCGACGGCAACCAGCCCAAGATGAAGCCGGCGGCGAAGTCCGACGCACCGAAGTCACCCGGCCGCCCTGTGCGCGTGATATACGTCGACCCGACGACCGGGCTGCCTGCTCGCAGCATCTTCGCGCGCGCAAATATGCTCGAAAAGCCGATCTTCGAGGCGGTCTACGCCTACCCGGCCGACATCAAGATCGAGACGCCGAAATTCCCCGGCGCTCCGGCTGACAAACCGGCCGACGCCAAGCCCGACGACAAGAAATAGTCCCGGCCCGACACTAGCTGCGACTGCCTGTACGGCCCGCCGTGTACTAGCAAACGCTGGTGCACGGTTGCGCTTGCGCGAATTGGGCTGTAGCCAAAGCCGCCGACCCCGAATAGAAGGCCGCCCCATGCCCAAACGCACCGATATCAAGTCCATCCTCATCATCGGGGCGGGACCGATCGTCATCGGCCAGGCCTGCGAGTTCGACTATTCGGGGACGCAGGCATGCAAGGCGTTGAAGGAGGAGGGCTATCGCATCATCCTCGTCAACTCCAATCCGGCCACGATCATGACCGACCCGGAGTTGGCCGATGCCACCTACATCGAGCCGATCACGCCTGAGATCGTCGCCCGCATCATCGAGAAGGAGCGCCCCGATGCGCTGCTCCCGACCATGGGCGGTCAGACGGCATTGAACACGGCGCTGGCGCTGGAGCGTCAGGGCGTGCTCGAGAAGTACGGCGTCGAGATGATCGGCGCGAGAGCCGAGGCGATCGACAAGGCCGAGGACCGCAAGCTGTTCCGCGAGGCCATGGACCGCATCGGTCTCGAAAGCCCGCGCGCCGCCATCGCCTCATCGCCGCCCATCCGCGACGCATCCGGCCACATCGTCAAATACGACACGGCCGCCGGCTTCGCCGAAGCGATGCGCCTCATCGACACCATCGGCCTTCCGGCCATCATCCGCCCAGCCTTCACGCTCGGCGGAACCGGCGGCGGCGTCGCCTACAACCGCGAGGAATTCGAGCAGATCGTCCGCTCCGGCCTCGACGCCTCGCCGGTCGGTCAGATCCTCATCGACGAGAGCCTGCTCGGCTGGAAGGAGTACGAGATGGAGGTCGTCCGCGATAAGGCGGACAACTGCATCATCGTCTGCTCAATCGAGAACTTCGATCCGATGGGCGTGCATACCGGCGATAGCATCACCGTCGCGCCGGCACTGACCCTCACCGACAAAGAATATCAGATCATGCGCAACGCCTCGCTGGCGGTGCTGCGTGAGATCGGCGTCGAGACCGGCGGTTCGAACGTGCAGTTCGCCGTCAATCCGGCCGACGGGCGCCTCGTCGTCATCGAGATGAACCCGCGTGTGTCTCGCTCCTCGGCGCTGGCATCCAAGGCCACCGGCTTCCCGATCGCCAAGGTCGCTGCGAAGCTCGCGGTCGGCTACACGCTGGACGAGCTCGAGAACGACATCACCGACGGCGCAACGCCGGCTTCCTTCGAGCCGACGATCGACTACGTCGTCACCAAGATTCCGCGCTTCGCCTTCGAGAAGTTCCCCGGTTCCGACCCGACGCTCACCACCGCCATGAAGTCGGTCGGCGAGGTCATGGCCATCGGCCGTACGTTCGCGGAGAGCGTTCAGAAGGCTCTGCGCTCCATGGAGACGGGCCTTTCCGGCTTTGATGACATCGCGCTCGAAGGCCTCGGCCAGGGCGACGACAAGAACGTCATGCGCGCCGCCGTGTCGAAGCCGACCCCCGATCGCATCCTCAAGATCGCGCAGGCGCTGCGGCTCGGCTTTGACGTGGAGCAGATCCACGCCTCCTGCCGCGTCGATCCTTGGTTCCTGGAGCAGATCAAGGACATCATCGACCAGGAGGCACGCGTCAAAGCGCATGGTCTCCCCACGTCGGCTGGCCAGCTCCGCGCCCTCAAGGCGATGGGCTTCTCCGACGCACGCCTCGCCAAGCTTGCCGGCGTTTCTGAAAAGGACGTGCGCGCGCATCGTGACGCGCTGGACGTACATCCGGTTTATAAGCGTATCGACACCTGCGCCGCCGAGTTCGCCGCGCCGACGGCGTATATGTACTCGACCTACGAAACCGGCCTTACCGGCTCACCCGAGTGCGAGTCGCGACCGACCGACAAACAGAAGATCATCATCCTCGGCGGCGGCCCGAACCGCATTGGCCAGGGCATCGAGTTCGACTACTGCTGCTGCCACGCTTGCTTCGCGCTGACCGCAGCGGGCTACGAAACGATCATGATCAACTGCAACCCGGAAACGGTGTCGACCGACTACGACACCTCCGACCGGCTCTATTTCGAGCCGCTCACTGCAGAAGACGTGCTGGAAATCGTCGCCAAGGAGCAGTCGAAGGGAACCCTGAAGGGCGTCATCGTGCAGTTTGGCGGCCAGACCCCGCTGAAGCTCGCCGCGGCCCTCGAGGAAGCCGGCGTTCCCATACTCGGCACATCGCCCGACGCCATCGACCTCGCCGAGGACCGCGATCGCTTCAAGGAGCTGATCGTCAAGCTCGGCCTGCAGCAGCCCAACAGCGGCATCGCCCGCTCCCCCGGCGAGGCACGCGCCGTCGCCGACGGCATTGGCTATCCCGTCGTCATCCGTCCCTCGTACGTCCTCGGTGGCCGGGCGATGGAAATCGTACATGATGGCGCTGAGGTCGACCGCTACGTAGCGCGCCTGTCTGCAACCCTCGACCGCCCATCCGAGCTTGTCGTCTCCGATAAGCGCCCGCTGCTCATCGACCGGTACCTCAGCGATGCCGTCGAGGTCGACGTCGACTGCCTCGCCGACGGCAAGGACACGTTCGTCGCTGGCATCATGGAGCACATCGAGGAAGCCGGCATCCATTCGGGCGACAGCGCCTGCTCGCTGCCGCCGTATTCGTTGGGTGCGGCAACGCTCGCCGAGATCGACCGCCAGACGCGGGAGCTTGCGCTCGCGCTCAAGGTCGTCGGCCTGATGAACGTGCAGTTCGCGATCAAGGACGGCGTCGTCTACATCCTCGAGGTGAACCCGCGCGCTTCGCGCACGGTGCCGTTCGTCGCCAAGGTCATTGGACTGCCGATCGCTGCCATCGCAGCCGAGGTGATGTCGGGCAAGCCGCTCGCCTCGTTCGCGCTGAAGCCGCCGCAGCTCAAGCACGTCGCAGTCAAGGAAGCCGTATTCCCATTCGCACGCTTCCCGGGCGTCGACCCGATCCTCGGGCCCGAGATGCGCTCGACAGGCGAGGTGATGGGTATCGACAGCGATTTCGAGATGGCGTTCCTCAAAAGCCAGCTCGGATCGAGCCAGGTTCTTCCGATGCAGGGCACGGTGTTCATTTCAGTGAAAGACACCGACAAGGACCGCGTGCTGGCTCCCGTGCGCGAGCTCCAAAGCATGGGCTTCAAGATCATCGCGACACGCGGCACCAAGCGCCACCTTGAAGCAAACGGCATCGCTTGCGAGGCTATCAACAAGGTATTGGAAGGCCGCCCCCACATTGTCGACGCGATGAAGAACGGCGACGTGCACCTCGTTTTCAATACAACTGCCGGCTCTAAGGCATTGGCAGACAGCAAGGATATCCGCCGCACGGCCTTGATTAACCATATTCCGTACTATACAACCGTCGCTGGTGCGGTCGCGGTCACCCGAGCCATCAGGGCTCTAAAAGCGGGCACATTGCGAGTAGCCCCTTTGCAAAGCTTCGTGACGCGCCCATCCTAATCCGTCGGGCCCGCCGTTCAGCCGGCCCAATCCACACGTTGGCAGCAACGAGTGATCGATGGTCCTGGCAGGTCTGCCAGGCCGAAGGGAGATGTTAGGAATGTCGATGGAACGGGTCCCGATGACTGTGGAGGGCTTCCGGTCGCTGGAAGCGGAACTGCAGCGCCTCAAATCGGAAGAGCGCCCCCGGATCATTCAGGCCATCGCCGAAGCGCGCGCGCACGGCGACCTTTCCGAGAACGCCGAGTACCATGCCGCCAAAGAGCAGCAGGGCCTCAATGAGGCACGCGTCGCCGACCTCGAGGATCGCCTCGGTCGCGCTGATGTCATCGATACGACGAAGCTGTCGGGCGACACCGTCAAGTTCGGCGCCACGGTCACGCTTGTCGACGAGGACACCGAGGACAAGGTCAAATACAAGATCGTCGGTGACTTCGAGGCGAGCGTGAAGGACGGCAAGATCTCGATCTCCTCACCGATCGCTCGCGCGTTGATTGGCAAGTCGAAGGGCGACTCCGCCGAGGTGACGACGCCCAAAGGCCCGCGCTCCTACGAGGTCCTCAAGATCGAGTGGAAGTGACGTAATCCTGGCCCCTCTCCTCGCAAACGGGGAGAGGGGCTGTCGCAACCCTGTTGCGGCTCTATTTTTCCGGCACTGAAATCGGCACGCCCGGCTCGCGTTTCGCCCGCCTGATCGTGAGGAAGGTCTTCACGCTCGCGACGTTTGGCGCCGCCGTAAGATCCTCGAGCACGAACGCCTGGAACGCCGGAAGGTCCTTTGCGACGCACTTCAGCATGAAGTCGCTCTCGCCCGAGAGCATGTAAGCCTCGCGCACGATTGCCCAGCCGAGCACCCGGTTTTCGAACGCGCGCAATTCCGCCTCGGCCTGATTGTGCAATCCGACCATCGCGAAGGCTGTCAGCGCAAAGCCGAGCATCGATTCATCCAGCAGCACCGTGTAGCCGCTGATGAGACCGGCTTCCTCGAGTGCCCGCACGCGCCTGAGGCACGGCGGAGCGGACAGGCCCACCCGCGAAGCCAGCGCAACATTCGTCAAGCTGCCGTCGGCCTGGAGCTCTTTGAGGATGCGCCAATCGACGGGGTCCAGGCGCACGGGCATAGGGCGGACGTCTCCTGCGAGTGCAATCGGCGCCGAAGGTGCACCAAGCCGTTGAGTTTGGCCAGACCGCGATCGCGGCGGACCCAATCCGTCCCATACCTTCATTCCTGGCCCGTCGCTGCGCGCGCTACCTTTTACGCTGTGGCTTCAAGAGGGATGGACAGAGCCCCCATCCGTCATGGAAAGCTGCGCCGGCATGCACGCGAACGTCGGACATTATCGCCCGTTGGAGGGCCGCCGCGCCTGGCTCCTCACCAACGGCGCCGCCGGCATGGACGTGCAGACGCGCGGCCTCGCCGATGCGCTCGGCCTCGACTACGCGATGAAGCCGATCGCGCCACGCGGCATCTACAAGCTTTTGTCGCCTTGGGCACCGGTCTCGCGCGCCGAGCGCTTCGGCATGGAGGGGAGCACGTTCGCGCCGCCCTGGCCCGAGGTCGCCATAGCACTGGGGCGCACCAGCGTGCCCTATCTGCGCGAGATCCGCCGACATTCCCCCGCGACCTTCACCATCCTGATGCTTGATACGCGAGCAGGGCAGGGCGCGGCCGACGTGACTTGGGTCCCCCAGCACGACCGGCTGCGCGGCCCGAACGTGATCGTGACCTTGACCGCGCCCCATAGCTTCACCGCTGCGCGTCTTGCCGACCTGCGCCGGCAGATGCCCGACGAGATCGCGGCACTGCCCGCTCCGCGCATCGCCGTCGTCCTCGGCGGAAAGAACGCCGCCTACCGGTTCCGCCCCAGCGACGACACACGCTTCGCCGACGCCCTGCGCGACCTTGGTGACCTGGGCGCGAGCTTCATGGTGACCCCATCGCGCCGCAGCCACCGGCGGCTCATCGAGGTCGCAGACCTTGCCACGCGCGACTATCCGCGGATCTTCTGGAGCGGCGAAGGAGCGAACCCTTATCCGGGCTTCCTGGCCCACGCCGACGCCCTTCTGGTGACGGCCGACAGCGTCAACATGACGGGCGAGGCGGCCGCCACAGGACGTCCGGTCCTGGTATTCTTCCCCTCCGGGGGATCGGCGAAATTCCGGCGCTTTCACACGGCACTTGCTGCCTACGGCGCAACGCGCCCGGTGGCGGGTCGGATCGCCGAGCTGCCCCGATGGTCCTATGAGCCGGTGCATTCGGCCGATCTGATTGCCCGTGAGGTTGAACGTCGGTGGCTGATCCGCAATCGAGTGCTTCCATGACGCAAGTCGCAGTGGCGCAGGACGCTGACGTCCTGTGTGCTGGCGGAACACTATCGCTGCCCAATCTCACCGCGGCCGGGCGTGCTTGGCGCTTCGCCGAGATGGCACTGCTCTATCTCGCGGCCCCGCTCCTCGTGGACGTAGCGGTGCATCGCTACGGCGTTCCAGTTTTCGTGGCGCTGCTGCCGGCGCTGGCGCTCATCCTGGTGCTACTGGCTTTCGATCGCACGTTCTCTGTGCGGCGCGAATTGTTGCGCGGATTCTCGCTCCGCCAGCTCGCCTCGATCCTCATCATATTCGCTCTTGGCGCCGGTATCATCGCCACGTACGTCTCGGAGTATCTTCCCGAACTCTTCCTCGAGTTCCCGCGCAATCGTCCCGTCACATACCAGCGCATCATGGTGCTCTATCCGTTGATGTCGGTCGTCGTGCAGGAACTGGTGTATCGTACGTATTTCTTCCATCGCTACGGACTGCTGTTCGGCAGCGCCTGGTGGCTCGCCATTCTCGTCAACGGAGTCCTGTTCGGGCTCGGTCACATCGTCATTGGCACGCCGCTGGCGATCTACGGAACAATGGCGATAGGAGTGCTTTTGGCGTGGCGGTACGCGACGACCCGCTCTTTCCTGGCAGTTTTCATCGAGCACACCCTCTGGGGCTGGCTGGTCTTCACCGTCGGGCTTGGGCGCTACTTCTTCACCGGCGTCGGGATACTCACATGGCGATAGATAACGCAAAGCCGCTCGCTGGCCGCACCTGCTGGATCATCAGCGATGGCAAGGCGGGCAATGATGTGCAGACGCATGGCATCGCCAATGCGCTCGGTCTCGATATCACCGTGAAGCGCGTCGACCCGAAAGGCATCCACAAACTGCTGTCGCCATGGATCGGCGTTGCGCGAAAGGAACGGTTCGGCGAGAGCGGCAGCGTGTTCGCGCCACCATGGCCGGACCTCGCCATGTCCATCGGACGCCTGACGACGCCCTACATCCGCGAACTGAAGCGCCGCGCCGGCGCACGAACCTTCACGGTCATTCTGCAGAACCCGAAAGTTTCGCTGCGCACCGCCGATCTCTTCTGGGTGCCGGTGCATGACACGCTGCGTGGTGACAACGTCATCACCTCGCTGACGGCGCCGCATGGATTTAGCGACGCGCGCCTCGCCGCCCTTCGGCGCGATCTGCCGGCCCGCTATGCCGAGCTGAAGCAGCCGCGTGTGGCCATCATGCTGGGCGGCTCCAACGGCGACTACACCTACACGCCGGCCGCGCTCGACCGCCTTGAAAAGGCCATCCGCGCACTCGGCAACTCAGGCGCAACCCTGCTGATCACGCCGTCGCGCCGTACCGAGCCCGCCATTGTCGAACGCGTGCGCAGCGCCAGTTCTGGTTACCCGGGCGTCTTCTGGGAGATGACCGGCGAAAACCCATACCCGCATTTTCTCGCGGCCGCAGACGCCTTCCTCGTGCCCGCCGACAGCATCAATATGACGGGCGAGCCCTGCGCAACCGGCAAGCCCGTCTACGTCTTCCACCCAGACGGCGGCTCGCCCAAATTCGAGCGCTTTCATCGCGCCTTATGTAGCGCTGGGGCCACACGCCGGTTTCCCGAGAATTTCACAGGCTTGGAGCAATGGGCTTACATCCCGTTGAACTCGGCGGCGAGTATAGCGGATCAAATTGCGGAGCGTTATGCGCGCTCTCGCAACGACGGCCCGATGAACGTCGTCTAAGCCACCCCGCCGCACAGGCGAAGACGGTGCATAACGGGAAATACTGTTTTATAAGCACCGCAAGGACGAGCTAATTGGCGCCAAGAATCTTCTCCGAGGGGAGTGCACCAGAATGTCCGCATCTACCAATGACGTCGCCGCAACGTTGCTGCAGAGTTTTCGCAACGCCACGGAATCGCAGTCCCCATACCGCCACTGGTTTCTGAAGGACTGCCTCCCGCAGTCGACGATCGATGAGATCCTGGCGCTTCCGATCTCGGCGGCCGACCTCGGCGGCGTATCGGGCAAGCGCGAACTGCACAACAACACGCGGCATTACTTCGACGTCGCCAATCGCGCTGAGCATGCCTGCGCGGAAGCCGTCGCCTCCGCACTCCAGGACCCGCGCGTCACCTCGCAGATCGAGAAGACGTTCGGCGTAAAGCTCGACGGTACTTACCTGCGCATCGAGTTCGCCCAGGATGTCGACGGCTTCTGGCTGGAACCGCACACCGACATCGGCGTCAAGGCGTTCACCTACCTGCTTTACCTGTCGACCGACCCGACGCATTCAGATCTCGGCACCGACATCTACGACAACGACAAGAAGTGGGTCGGCCGCTCGCCCTTCGCGTCGAACTCCGCGATGATTTTCGTGCCCTCCAACATCAGCTATCACGGCTTCGAGGCGCGCAAGATCAACGGCGTGCGCAAGTCGCTGGTCATCAACTACGTGACCAACGAGTGGCGTGCCCGCGAGCAGCTTGCCTATCCCGAGCAGCCCGTTCGCTCGGTCGAGACAGCGCTCGCCTGAGGCTGACCGGTTCCGGATTAATGGCGCATGCGGCAGTAACGCATGCGCCTTTTTCGTTTCCGGCCAAGGACCTATATGCATCCGTTCTGTCCGGCAGGCGGCCCAATGAGCGGGCGGCTACGGCGCCGCACGAGGCACGCGTTGAGACGCGCGGCCTGATCGGCTAGAAGGCCGCCTAAGCCCATCTGAACGCGCGATTTGAGGAGGCCGCCTCCGTGGCGAACCCGCAATACGTCTACCACATGCACAAGCTCTCCAAGGCCTACCCGGGGGGCAAGCAGGTCCTGAAGGACATCTCGCTGTCGTTCCTGCCGGGCGCCAAGATCGGCGTCGTCGGCCTCAACGGCGCGGGCAAGTCGACGCTTCTGAAAATCATGTCCGGAACGGTTGACGACTTCCTCGGCGAGGCAAAAGCCGCCGACGGCATCAAGGTCGGCTATCTCCCGCAGGAACCCGACCTCGATCCCTCGAAAGATGTCCTCGGCAACGCCATGGAGGGCGTGGCAGAGAAGAAGGCGATCGTCGATCGCTACAACGAAGTCGCCGCGAACTACTCCGACGAAACCGCCGACGAGATGACGGCGCTTCAGGATCAGATCGACGCGCAGGATCTTTGGGATCTCGACACGCAGGTCGAGCAGGCGCTCGATGCCCTGCGCTGCCCGCCAGGCGATGCCGACGTCACGAAGCTGTCGGGCGGCGAGAAGCGCCGCGTCGCGCTGACCCGCCTCCTGCTGTCGAAGCCAGATATCCTCCTGCTCGACGAGCCGACCAACCACCTCGACGCCGAGAGCGTCGCTTGGCTCGAGCGCTATCTGAAGGAATATGCCGGCTGCGTCATCCTCGTGACCCACGACCGCTACTTCCTCGACAACATCACCGAGTGGACGCTGGAGCTGGACCGCGGGCAGGGCGTGCCGTGGAAGGGCAACTACTCGAGCTGGCTCGAGCAGAAAGCCAAGCGCGCCGAAAGCGAGAAGGCGGCCGAGGAAGGTCGCCAAAAGCAGATTTCGCGCGAACTCGAATGGATCCGTTCATCGCCGAAGGCGCGTCAGGCCAAATCGAAGGCGCGTATTTCCGCATACGATAAGCTGGTCGAGGCAGCCGGCCGCGAGGACGTCGGCAAGGCGTCGTTCTCGATCGCGACGGGCCCGCGCCTTGGCGACATGGTCGTCGAAGTCGACGGGCTCAAGAAGGCATTCGGTGATCGCCTGCTGATCGACGATCTGTCGTTCAAGCTGCCGCCCGGCGGCATCGTCGGCGTCATCGGTCCCAACGGCGCCGGCAAGACGACCCTCTTCAAGATGCTCACGGGCAAGGAAAAGCCCGACGGCGGCGAGATCAAGCTCGGGCCGACGGTGAAGCTCGCCTATGTCGATCAGAGCCGCGATCATCTCGACGACAAGAAGACCGTGTGGGAGGAAATCTCCGGCGGCCTCGACATCATGAAATTCGGCGACAAGAGCGAGATGTCCTCGCGCGCCTATTGCGGCTGGTTCAACTTCAAAGGCGCCGACCAGCAGAAGAAGGTCGGACTGCTCTCAGGCGGTGAGCGCAATCGCGTCCACCTCGCCAAGATGCTGAAAGAGGGCGGCAACCTGCTGCTGCTCGACGAGCCGACCAACGACCTCGACACCGAGACGCTGGGCGCCCTCGAAGCAGCGCTGGAGGATTTCCCGGGCTGCGCTGTGGTCATCAGCCATGATCGCTTCTTCCTCGATCGGCTTGCCACGCACATTCTCGCATTCGAAGGCGACAGCCACGTCGAATGGTTCGAAGGAAACTTCGCCGACTACGAGGAGGACAAGAAGCGCCGCCTCGGCGACGCTGCCGTCGAGCCGCACCGCATCAAGTACAAGCGCTTCGAGCGAGCCTGAAATTCGCATGCTGACGGCTATGACCACTGGACATGTGTTCATCGCCGTCAGCCTCGACGGCTATATTGCCCGCTTGGACGGTGCCATCGACTGGCTGGTCGAAAGCTGGCCCGAGGTGGGCCACGACTACGGCTATGCAGAGTTCATTGGCAACGTCGACGGCCTGGTGATGGGGCGCGCGACGTTCGAGAAGGTGTTGACGTTCCCGACTTGGCTGTACGAGAAGCCAGTCGTGGTCCTGAGCCAGACGCTGCACGCAAGCGATGTGCCGCCCGCGTTGGAGGGACGCGTGCGGATCAGCGCCGCGGAGCCTGCCGAACTGATGCAGGAATTGCATCGCGACGGCTGGCGCCGCGCGTACATCGATGGCGGCAAGGTGATCCGGTCGTTCATGGCGCAAGGTTTGATCGAGGATCTGGTGATTACCCGCCTGCCGATCCTCATCGGCACCGGTCTGCCACTCTTTGGCGGGGCGCTCGACGCTGACATTCGCCTGTCACACATCGAGACAACCACACACACGTCCGGATTCGTACAATCCCGCTACGCGGTCATTCGTTGAACCCGGACCTGCACGCGTCACATCCGAGCCCAAATCTCCTGCCAACTCGCACTCGGGTCAGGGTGCGAGTTGGGGGATGACGATGGGGCGTTTTGCGGATCGCATGCGCGCGGCCGACGATGCCGAAACGGCGACGAGAGGCATGGCTGTGCTGGAAGGTGGAAAGTTCGCGGCCGTTCTCTCCGCCATCGCACTCGCTTTTTCGGGCTACAGTTTGTGGGAAACGTCGCTGAAGGAAGCCGACGTCCGCATCTTCGTGCCTCCGGTCATTCAGTACGCCGCGCCGTACCAGAACTCGAACTTCGAGATGATCGCCGTGCCTGTGACTCTGACCAACGAGGGCGCTCGGACGGCGACGATTCTGTCGATGCAGCTCGCCGTCACCGATCCGCGCACCAAGCAGACGAAGCACTTCTATGCCGCCGATTTCGGTCGCTGGACGATGGAGCGCACGCGGACAGGTGCCTATGAGCCGTTCGCCCCGCTCTCGCTCGCCGGGCGTTCGAGCCGCACTGAGCAGGTGTTGTTCTACACGCGCGGCGACGACCAGAAGCCGGCCCAAATGATCGAGGCTGTCGGACCATACAACTTCGAACTGGTGTTCGACGTGGCGGAAACGTCCGCAAAGCCGACCGTCAAATTCGACCGATCGCTCCTTTACTACGACGCCCGCGCCTTCAACGAGCGCACCCTGCCCATGTACAGCGCCGACTGGCAGTCATCGAGCAACACCAAGTCTCAGTAACAGCGCGCACTAGGCAGCGCGGAACGTGTGCGCCAGCTTCTCTGCGTGCTTCAGGTCATCGACGAACGCGGCGTACGCCTGATGCTTGGCGCCTGCATCGGGAATCCGCAGCAGGTAAGAAGGGTGCACCGTAATGTACCCCGCATGGCCGTCGAACTCAGCCGGTCCGCGATTGCGTGTGATTGGCAATGCTTTGCCGGCGAGAGCCATGACAGCCGTCGCGCCCATCGCCACGATGAGCTTCGGTTGGACGAACTCCAGCTCCTTTTCCAGCCACCAGCGATAGTGCTTCACCTCGCCCATCGTCGGCGTCTGATGCAGCCGTCGCTTGCCGCGCTGCTGGAATTTGAAATGCTTCACGGCATTGGTGACGTAGCATTTGCTCCGGTCGATGCCCGCTTCCTGCATCGCCCGGTCGAGCAATTGGCCGGCGGGACCGACAAACGGGCGCCCATCGATGTCCTCTTGATCGCCGGGCTGCTCACCCACGAACGCGAGCTCCGGATGCATCGGCCCTTCGCCGAGAACCGCCCGCGTGCCACCCTGCACGAACGGCTCCGACGCGGAAATTATGCCGTTCAGCTCGGCGAGGGTCCGCGGCCCCGCGTCGAGCCGCGCCTCCAGAGCTTTCTTCGGCATCCGTTTGCGTGAACTGGCGACAGGCTTGGCCATGATCGTCTCAACGCGCGAACCCGCACTTCGGACGAGCTCGGGGATCAGATTGGTTTCCGGCATGTTGTGCCAGTATTTCTTCGGCATGTGCTGGCGCATCAGTCCGACATTGATCCGCGCCGGATTGAAAGTGCTGGCATAGTAGTCGCCCCAGCCAGCCTCGAACGCGTCTGTCGCCGGCACGTCCTCTCGCTGCCCGGGCGGGCCGAAACGCACCGCGGTTTTGTCCCAGTGCACCGAGCCGATAGGCGTCAGGATCGACCATGAAAAGCTTGGAAAGCGGTCGACGAAAAAGCCCGCGACGGCCTCCAGAATGAAATGTGTCGGCTCGAACCACGCCATGTATCGATCGTCCTCGGCCGGCACCTGCCGGAACCGCAGGAAGGCGTGCATCTTATGGATGTCGCGCCGTACCTCCTTGGCCATGAGCGCCAACCGGAAGACCAGCGGATCGCTATGAACCTCGAGCAAGTGCCTCTCGCCATGCGTCACACGCCAGACGAGCGCATAGAGCAGGGCGTACCGTGCGTTATCCGTGTGACAAACGACCTTGGAGATGAGGTCCGCGACGTCACGCGGCAACGAAACGGCAACGTCGCTGCGAACCGGCGCTGCATCGAACAAAGATAGCGATGACGCCGTCTGCCACAGGACCCGCTCCGGCGCGACGTCGCCGGCGATCAGACAGCGCACAGCGTTCCGAAACCCCTCCTGATCGGCGCCTTCTTTCAGGCTGATGCTCTCGATCTGCATCAGAGCAGGGCCAGCTGCTGCGGCTTTGTCATGCGCGCGCGCAAATTCGCTTCATCGAGTTTCCGCGCGGGATGGTGGTCGGCGGTAACGAGAAACGACGCTGCGCGATTGAACGCGCGCGTGAGACGCTGCACGTCTGCCGCCCTCAGCCGTGTGTGGCGGCGCGCGCTGATGATCTTGTCGACGGCCTTTTTCCCGAGCCCCGGTACGCGCAGAAGCATCTCGCGCGGCCCGGTATTGACGCACACCGGAAACTTCCCGCGGTTCTTCAGCGCCCAATCGAGCTTCGGATCGACATCCAGCGACAGCATGCCGTCATCCGCCGTGGTGACGATCTCATCGATCGAAAACTCGTAGTGACGCAGCAGCCAGTCCGCCTGATACAGCCGATGCTCGCGCGCTAGAGGCGGCGCGCTTGGGGGCAGCAGTGCGCTTGCGTGGTCAATCGGGCTGAACGCCGAGTAATAGACGCGCGACAGCTTGAAACGATCGTACAAACCCGCAGATGCGCTCAATATGTCCGCATCGGTCGTCGCATCCGCACCCACGATGACTTGCGTGCTCTGTCCGGCCGGCGAAAACCGCCGCCGCTCCTCGCGCGCCTCGGCGATGCGCTCGTGCATCTGCCCCATCGCAGCGGAAATCGTCGCGCTATCCTTCTCCGGTGCAAGCCGTTTCAGGCTCGCATCGGTCGGCAGTTCCAGGTTGATCGACATGCGATCGGCCCATAGCCCGGCCTGCTCGATCAGCCAGGGGCTCGCCTCGGGGATGGTCTTGAGGTGGATGTAGCCCGCAAAGCCGTGGTCGCGACGCAGCTTCTTCGCCACCAGCATGAGCTGTTCCATCGTGTAGTCGGCGGAGCGGATGATGCCCGACGACAAAAACAGCCCCTCGATGTAATTTCGCTTGTAGAACTCCACCGTCAGCGTCACGACATCGTCGACCGAGAAGCGGGCGCGCGGCACGTTCGATGAGCGACGATTGATGCAGTAGGCGCAGTCGAACAGGCAGTAGTTGGTCAGAAGGATTTTGAGCAGCGACACGCACCGGCCATCGGGCGTGTAGGCGTGGCAAATGCCGGCGCCAGTGGTCGATCCGAGTCCGCCAGCCCGAGCAGCTCGCTTTGGAGCGCCCGAAGACGCGCACGAGGCGTCGTACTTGGCGGCATCAGCCAGAATTTTCAGTTTCTGGAATAAGTCCAATGGTCTGCCTCCGCATGTTCTACATATGTTCCGCACGTAGAAGGTTGTCAAGTTGACCACTGGCTGAGGCAGCGCGGCTCAGATATGAGGCAGCGCATGTCACACACCGTTCAACGAGAAGCGCCGCACAAGGCGACACGCCGCGACTGGATCGGCCTCGCCGTCATCGCGATTCCGTGCCTGATCTACTCGATGGACCTGACGGTGCTGCACCTTGCAGTCCCTCAGATCACCGCCGAGTTCAAGCCGAGCGCCGCACAGCTTCTCTGGATCGTCGACATCTACGGCTTCATGGTCGCCGGCGCGCTGGTGACGATGGGCACGCTCGGCGACCGCATCGGTCGCCGCAAGGTGCTGCTTTACGGCGCTGCCGCATTCGGCGCGGCATCCGCAATCGCAGCAGCATCTCCAACCGCCGAGTTCCTGATTTTCGCCCGCGCGCTGCAGGGCCTCTCAGCGGCATGCCTTGCCCCCTCGACGCTATCGCTCATCCGCAACATGTTCCTGGATGATCGCGAGCGCACGTTTGCGATCGGCGTCTGGGTGGCAGCATTCTCCGCGGGCGCTGTCATAGGACCAATGTTCGGCGGACTGCTGCTCAATCACTTCAACTGGCACGCGGTGTTCCTGATCAACGTGCCGATCATGGGCATCCTGCTCGTCATCGGACCGCTGCTGCTGCCGGAATTTCGCGATCCAGATGCTGGACGCATGGATATTCTGAGTGCGGCCCAGTCGGTCACGGCCGTGCTGGCCGTCGTCTACGGTATGAAGAGCGTTGCCGAGAACGGCCTGAACCTCGTGGCGTTCGTGGCGGCCGTGGTGGGCTTGGCGATAGGGACCATGTTCTTCCGCCGCCAGCGGCGCCTTGCCGACCCGCTCATCGACGTGCGCCTGTTCGCCGAGCCCGCGTTCAGCGCGGCACTCGCAACGAACGTACTTGGCCTCTTCATGATCGCCGGCATGTTCCTCTTCATCGCGCAATATCTGCAGCTCGTGCAGGGCATGAGCCCGCTCGACGCCGGACTCTTCATGGCGCCGGCCGGCGTCATTTTCACGGTCGGGTCCCTGGCAGCGCCGCTGCTTGTCCGCCACTTCCAGCCAGCGCGCGTTGTCTCGACGGTGCTGGTGATCGCTGCCGCGGGGTTCTTGATGTTGACGCAGATCTCCTCGGCAACCTCGCTCTGGCTGCTGTTCGTGGGGATGCTCGTGTTCTGCATCGGCATGGCCCCAATGGGCGCGATCACCACCGACCTCGTGATGTCGTCAGCACCACCGGCCCGTGCCGGCGCCGCATCCGCCATTTCGGAAACGAGCTTCGAATTCGGCGGCGCTCTCGGCATCGCCGTCCTCGGCAGCATCCTCACCGTCGTCTACCGCAAGACGATGGAAGCCGTTGCGCTACCGATGATCTCGGCGGAGGCGCGAGAGGCCACGCTCGACACCCTCGGAGGAACCATCGAGGCGGCGCGCGCCCTGCCGGCCGCAGAAGGCGCCAAGCTGCTCGCCGTAGCGCATGAATCCTACACCTACGCCTTCGAGGTCACGGCGGCTGTCTCCGCTGGATGCGCGCTCCTCGCAGCTTTCATCGCAGGATTTATGTTGCGCGCAGCGCCTCAGCGCTGAGGCAGTTCGAGCAGATCACCCTGTGCCGGCTGATCGGCTTTCTCCACCGTGTCCGTCGCGACAACCAGCCGTTGCACGCTATCGAGCGTATCGGCCTCATCGGCCGGCTTGTCCCAGCGTATACGGTGCACGCGCGGAAAGCGCATCGCGAGACCGGACTTGTGTCGCGTTGAGGGGAATACCGCATCGAATGCGATCTCCAGCACCAAGGTCTGCTCGACCGCGCGCACCGGACCAAACTGCTCCAGCGTATGATTGCGCACGAACTTGTCCAGCAGCAGCAGTTCTTCGTCCGTGAAGCCGGAGTAGGCCTTGCCGACCGGCACAACCTCGCGCACGACCTCGCCGTCCTCGCTCGCAATCTCGCGCCAGACACCGAACGTGTAGTCCGAATAATAGGACGAGCGTTTGCCTGAACCCCGCTGCGCGTACATGAGCACGCAGTCGACGGTGAGCGCCGCGCGTTTCCACTTCCACCAATGTCCTTTCGGGCGGCCGGAAAGATAGGGACTGGACCGGCGCTTCAGCATAAGGCCCTCGATGCCGGCCTCGCGCGACCCGCTCCACAATTCATCGAGCGCCTTGAAATCCTCGAACGAGACGATCGCGCTCACATCGGTGAGCGCAGGCCGATGGCGCCGATGCCAGGCCTCGAGCCGCATGCGCCGCTCATCGAAGGTCAGCGCCCGCACGTCTTCGCCATCATCGATCAGAATATCGTAGAGCCGAACGAACGCCGGATACCCGCGCAGCATCTTCGGCGTAACGGTCTTGCGATTGAGGCGCTGTTGCAAGTCGTTGAACGGCGCGACGGCGCCATCGCGAACCACCAGCAATTCGCCGTCGAGCACCGCGTCATAAGGCTGAAACGCCGCGACGATTTCCGGAAAGCTCACGGAGATGTCATCGCCGGAGCGCGAGAATATCCTTACTTCGCCGCCGCCGGCCGCGATTTGCACGCGCACGCCGTCCCACTTCCATTCGGCGACGATGTCGCTCGGGCTGAGATTGGCCCAGTCGCCTTCCTCGATCGGATGCGCGAGCATAAGGGGCCGGAACACCGGCTTTCCAGCGGCATCGGGCTTCGGGCCGCGCTGCTCGAGCCAAGCAAAGAGGCCCGTGTAAGGCGGCTTGATCGCGTGCCAGATCTCCTCGATGTCGGCGAGATCATGCCCGCTCATGTGCGCCAGCGCGGTGCGAGCCAGTCGCGCCGAGACACCGACGCGCGGAGCACCACCGATGAGCTTCAGAAGCGCCCAGCGCCCGCGCACATCGAGCCGGTCGAGAAAATCACCGAGCACCGGCGCGACAGCATTGCCCGGCACCATCTCGAACGCCGAGACGACCTCTGACAGTCCGGGCGAAGGCCGCCGCGAGTGCCTGTCTTCAGGCCACAGCAGCGAGACAGTCTCCGCGGTGTCACCGACGTAATCTCGCGACATCTGGTAGAGCACGGGATCGATGCGCCCCGTCATGAGTTCGCCGATGGCACGCCGCAGCGGCAAGCGCGGAAAGAGGCCGTCCGTCAGCGCCGCAAGGGCGTACCCGCGATCTGGATCGGGCGCCGAGCGGAAGTATTCAACCAGCAGCGCAAGTTTGCCGTTACGCGATGGCGTGGTCGTCAAGCTGTCGAGCAGGACCGCAAACTTCTGCATGACGCTACTCGTCCTCGTCTTCGAAGCCGACCAGAGACAGCGCCCGCGCTTTGCGGCCCATCTGCCCGAGCTGATAGACGAGGGCATCGTCGCGTCCGTGCGTCACCCACACGTCCTCAGCGCCGGTTTCGACGATGGTGTCGAGCAACTCCGGCCAGTCCGCGTGATCCGAGATCACCAGCGGCAGCTCGACGCCCGACTGCCGGATGCGCCCTTTGATGCGCATCCACCCTGAGGCAAAAGCCGTGACAGGGTCTGGAAAGCGCCGCGACCAGCGGTCGTCGGTAGAGGAGGGCGGGCACAGCACCAGCGCTCCGGCAAAATCGCCGTGCTTCTCCGTGGTGGCAGGACGCAGGTCCCCAAGATCGACGCCGAGCCTTTGGTACAGCGCGCACAACTCGACAAGCGCGCCATGCAGATAGATCGGCGCGTCGTACCCGGAATCGCGCGCCAGCTTGATGACGCGCTGCGTCTTGCCGAGACCGTACGCGCCGACGAGATGCGCCCGCTCCGGCTGCCGCGCGATGGATGCGAGAAGACGCCCGACCTCAGTCTCTGCTGGCTCGTGACGGAACACGGGCAGCGCGAACGTCGCCTCCGTCACGAACACGTCGCACGGCACGAGCTCGAATGGTGCACAGGTCGGATCGGCGGCGCGCTTATAGTCTCCGGACACCACAGCGCGCTGGCCTTTCCATTCCAGCACCACCTGCGCCGCGCCGAGAATATGCCCGGCCGGCGCGAGCCGCACGCTGACGCCGCCGACCGATCGTGTTTCGCCAGTGAGCACAGCATCGAAGGCTCCCGCGCATTCGGGGCCCATGCGCACCTTCATGATCTCGACTGTTTCCGGCGTCGCCAGAACCGCGCCGTGGCCGGAACGTGCGTGATCGCTATGGCCATGCGTGATGATCGCGCGATCGACGGCGCGCGAGGGATCGATGAAGAAATCGCCCGGCTCGCAATAGAGACCGCGATCCGTAGGATACAGCCATTTATCGACGCCAGCAGCGCCCATACGCACCTCTCGGAAGACACGCGTAATGTGGTGAACTCGCGGACTTTTCGCTAGTTGCCTGCCGGCGCTGTAACAGCGCGCTTCGGCACCCTGGTCACCAATGGGCCAACAGCGACGAGCCACCAGCTTCGAACATCAGCCGAATTGAGGCGTCGCCGTTTCGGCCGCCCGCTCAATCACATCGGCGACGCGATAAAGTTCGCTGGTTAACCGTATCGTCATGAGCCGGCCAAATTGTCGCGCGATTGATGTTCGCGAGGGCACTGGTTTGTATCGCTTCCAGGAGATGGCACCGTGACGGAGCTCAACAGGGCGCTGTCGGCGTATTCGCCGGCTATTGCGCATGCCCGACCCGCTGAAATCGACTTCGCGCTTCCACTGCAGGTCTACATCATCGAGACAATCGAGCGCGACGCGCGTAGCAAGCTGCTGCGTCAGATCTCGCTCGTCGCCGCACTCGTCGTCGGCGTTTTCGTCTGCCAATGGCCGGCAGCTTTCAACGCTGCGAACGCTGTCCCGACCATGGCAGTCGCTGGGTCCTCGACGCCGCAGCGCGTTGCAGGCCCGGTACTCGTAGAGCGGCTCGCGTTCGCTCCAAAGTTCAGCGCAGACGTACGGTAAATGATCCGGTGAGACCGCCTCGGCGGGCTAGGTGATCGCTGCCACCAGCCCGACGAGCACGAGGAAGATGCCTCCGGTGACTGCCAGGACGATGCCGAGAACGCTCGTCCCGGCAACGCCCGGCTCGAGCACCGAGCTTTGGGGCTTCTTCGGATCGTAGCGGACCTCGATCGGTGCGCCGACCGGATACTTGGCGGCATCCGCTTCCGCAGCCGCGAGCGCGCCTGCGTACTGTCCGAAGCGTAGGCGATCGCCGGCGTAGGCCGTACCGCCGACATCATAGCTGTACGTCACTTGCGCTTTGAACTGCTTGCCGCTCTTCATTTTGAAGCTGCGGATCTCATTCGATTTGACGACACCCGCTACCGACGGCCAGCCCAGCGCAGCTTTGCCGAGCGCCCGCACGCGATGGAACATCCACCACCCGCCGAGCAGCCCAGCGAGACCGAGCACTGAGAGCACCGCGATATAGAGCGGCTTCTCAGGATTGGGCGCCGCCGAGCCGGCTGTGATGCAGGAGAGATAAATCGTCGACCCGTCGATGCCGCCCCACAGGATCACCGCCTCACGCGCTGCGTTGCGAACCACCCAGACGATGTCGGTGGCGACGGCGCCTTGGCGCTCCTCGACGGTGTAGCCGGCTTTCTCGTAGCTCGCGCGCGTCGCGTCCATGATGACAGGTGGACCGCCATGCCCGATGCCCCATCCGAGGAAGGCGTAGTTGTCCGTGCACGTCCGCCCCTGGGCGCTCGCAACATCTCCGATGAGCTGCTGCTTGTTCTTGTAGTTGTCGGCGGTCCAGGTCATCGCCCCGGGGGCCACTGCAACTCCGGTCCGCCAGTCGAATTCGATCGCCCGATCCTTGGCCGACGCCGGAGCCGCGGCGGCAACGCAAAGCGCGAACAGCCCTAAAACGATCCTGTAGAAGCCTCCGGACATCGGTCCCCGCCTGCTCGCTGAAAAATTCGGCTGCACTTCTGACCGAAACCGTCACCCGAGGCCAGTGCAAACCGGCGGCTGGGTTACTCCGCCGACAGCAACGCACTGGCTTCCGGGTGGCCGCGATAAATCCTAGGCCAGCTTGTTCAGCGCTTGGAAATCATCGTCCGAGAGCGTGATGTCCACGGCAGCCACATTCTCTTCTAGGTGCTTGACCTTACCCGTCCCCGGAATGGGCAGCATCACGGGGCTGCGGCGCAGCAGCCACGCGAGGGCGATCTGCCCGGGCGACGCTTTGTGCTGATGCGCGATCGCGTCCAGCTTCGACCCCGGTCGCGCGAGGTTGCCGGCTGCCAAGGGAAACCACGGAATGAAACCGATGCCGTGCTTCTCACAGTGATCGAGCACCGCCTCGCTGGCGCGATTGGTGAGGTTATAGAGGTTCTGCACCGTCGCGACCTTGAAATGCTTCTGCGCGGCAGTGATGTCGTCGACGCCGACCTCGCTCAATCCGACGTGCCGGATGTGTCCCTCCTCCTGCAGCTTCGCGATCGCTGAGAACTGCTCGTCGCGAGGAACCTTGGGATCGACGCGATGCAACTGCCACAGATCGATGCGCTCGACGCCGAGACGCCGCAGACTGATGAAGACCTGCTGGCGCAGATAGTCAGGAGTGCCACACGGGATCCACGTGTCGGGGCCAGGGCGCAGCAGCCCGCCTTTGGTCGCGATCACCAGACCTTTGTAGGGATGGAGCGCTTCGCGAATGAGCCGCTCGCTGACCTCTGGCCCATAGCTGTCGGCTGTGTCGATGAGATTGATGCCTAGCTCGGGGACACGCTTCAGCGTACGCAGCGCCTCCTCGCGATCCTCCGGCTCACCCCACACGCCCTTGCCGACAATGCGCATCGCGCCAAATCCAAGGCGATGCACGACGAGATCGCCGCCGATTTTGAACGTGCCCGACTTGGCCGCGTTGGATGTCGTCATGGGATGCTCCAATCATTGCTCACGCTGCCGTGCCGATTAGCCCTCGGTCCCGCGACAATCAAGCTGCATCGCGAGTAATGACTGTGATGAGAATTCTCACGAACTTTGCGCGCAAATGGAACCTTCCCGACGTCCGGGAGTTGCTTACGCGATAACGGAGGACGGAAAAATGCGAATGAAAGTTACGCTTGCCTCAGTCGCCCTTGCAGCCGCGGCATTCTGCTTCGCGCCCCAGAGCGCGAACGCTGCGCCCCCGCTCGGAGACACTAAGCAGGTCACCAAGAGCAACGCCGAGCAGGTCGGCTATCGCCGCGGTCATCGTGGTTGGCGTCACCGCCACTACTATCGCCACCGGCACTATCACGGGCCCCGCCGCTACTACGGTAACCGGCACTACTATCGCCGCCCGGGCTTCGGCGTGTATCTCGGCTTCTGATCGCGCTTAAAGAGCATAGCGTACGCCTCGGGCCAATCGCCCGGGGCGTTCGCTGTTTCTACCCATCCATCACGCTTTCAGCGTCGCCAAGCCGTAGTAAGCAACCCGAACTTGCGGGCCGCATCTCATTCGACCGCGAAACGACCGAGCCCCGCTGCCTTGAGCTCGGCGATCGTTTTCGTGATCTCACCCGTGATCCAGGTCTGAAAGGCCATCGATGCCTTCGACGGCTTCTTCGCCGTGCCGCGTACCAGGTAGTAGGCGTGCTGACGCACCACGAGATCGAACGGACTGACGAGACGCTTCTCCAACAGCGCATCTGCCGCCTGTATGGCATCAGCGATGGCGAAGCCCTGGCCGCCTTCCGCCGCCCCGATGGCGAGGTGGCCCTTTAGGGTTGGGCCACCGACACGCACCTCTTCGTCGATGCCGGCCGCCTCCAGCCAGTCCTGCCAATTCTGCTTGGGATCCTCCTGCAGCAGCGTCACACGTGCGAGATCCTTCGGCTCGCGCACCTTCGACTTGCGCAGCAGGGCAGGGCTGCAAACCGGCGTAGAC
Source organism: Hyphomicrobium sp. (assembly GCA_030148725.1). GTDB lineage: Bacteria > Pseudomonadota > Alphaproteobacteria > Rhizobiales > Hyphomicrobiaceae > Hyphomicrobium_A. Next base: position 55,960 of record JASBSU010000042.1, on the reverse strand, counting down.
GCCGAGTCCAGCAGCTTCACGATCGACACGTCTTCCCAGTTTCCGTCGCCGTACCGGAGCCCGATGTCGACAGCGTCCTTGGTGAAATCGACCACCCGATTGGTCGGATCGAGAACCAGATCCACTTCGGGGTGCGCCGACGTAAACCCGCCGAGTCTCGGGACCAGCCACAGCGCGGCAAGCGATACCTCAGCGCTGATGACCAGCTGCCGGCGGTTGCGGGGTGGGGCGAACCGGTCGACCGCCGCGGCCATGATGTCGAAAGACCGCGTCAGCTCCTTGGCCAGCAACTGCCCGGCCTCGGTCAGCTCGACGCCCCGCCCCGTCCGCTTGAAGAGCGTCGTACCGAGCCAGGTTTCGAGGTCGCGAACGTGACGGCTGATGGCAGCGTGGCTGACATGCAGCTCAACTCCGGCCAGCGAGAAGCTCGCGTGGCGCGCCGCGCATTCGAACGCTCTGAGGGCGTTGAGGGGAGGGAGGTGTCGCACGCCCAACGTGTAACAAAATGTTACATCAGCTGTCAAGCAATGCCGTTTGTCTCCGCCCCCCGGCGCAAGCTAGAAGGTGGGCCAACAAAGACATGACTTCTGGAGACTAAAATGTTTCACGCCATTGAAATCGCGATCGAGAAGATCGAGGCAATGATTTATCCGGCTCAGACCAAGAAGCAGGATAAGACCTACAACTAATACGCCTGAATACTTTTGAATGTGCCAGTATTTCGGCCCGCCGGCGGTTCCCCCCTCGGCGGGCCGGGCCGTTTTAAAGAGGAATTTCTCCATGACCGCACTCTGGCGCCGGATGACCGAGGCGGACATACCTGCCGTCAACGCCATCGCCGATCGCGTCCATGTCGACTATCCGGAGGACGAGGCGGTCCTTGCCGAGCGCCAGCGGCTCTATCCGGCGGGCTGCCTGATCCTTGAGGCCGACGGACGTCGGCTCGGATATACGCTGACCCATCCATGGGACTACCTGAAGCCGCCTGCGCTCAATGTGGCGCTTGGCAACCTTCCCGCGGCACCCACCACCTTTTACATCCACGACATTGCCCTCCTGCCTGAGGCTCGGGGCGCCAGCGCCGGCTCGCAAGCCGTGCAGGCATTGGCGACGCTCGCCGCGGAGAGCGGATTGACCAACATGTCGCTCGTGGCGGTAAAAGGCACCCAGCGTTTCTGGACGCGCCAGGGGTTCGCCGTCGTCTCCGACGCCGACCTCGACCGCAAGCTCAAGAGCTACGACGACGAAGCGGCGTACATGGTGCGCCGCCTCTGACGTGACGTGCCTTAGACGCTGAGCAAAAGATGCTCGCGCTCCCAAGGACTGATCACGCGCATGAACTCCTCGAACTCCGAACGCTTGAGTTCAAGGTAGACGTGACAGAACCGCTTCCCGAGCACCTCGTGCAGTTTTGCGCTTTCCTCGAACTCGGTCAGCGACTCGAGCAGGCCGCGCGGCAGCTGATGCTGGTTGCGGTAGGCATTGCCGGTAACGGCAGGGCGCGGCTGCAGGCTCTGCATCATGCCGAGATACCCGCAGGCCAGGCTCGCGGCGATTGCGAGATAAGGATTGGAATCTGCGCCCGCCAGCCGGTTCTCGATGCGCCGTGCGCTGACCGGAGAGATCGGAACGCGCAATCCAGCCGAGCGATTGTCCTCGCCCCATTCGACATTGATCGGTGACGCCCCGCCCGGCACCAGCCGGCGATAAGAGTTCACATACGGCGCCATGAGGCACGTTGCGGCGGGCAGATACTCCTGCTGCCCTGCGAGAAAGCTATAGAACAGCTTCGTCGGCGCGCCGTTCGCATCGGTGAAGAGGTTGTTGCCCGACTTCGTTTCCACGATGCTTTGATGGATGTGCATGGCGCTGCCGGGCTCGTTCTCTAGCGGCTTCGCCATGAACGTCGCGTAGCAATTGTGCCGGAACGCCGCTTCGCGGATCGTGCGCTTGAACAGGAAGATCTGATCGGCGAGGTCGATCGGATTTCCGTGCAGCAAATTGATTTCGAGCTGCGCCGCGCCGCCTTCCTGAATGATTGTGTCGATCTTCAAGTACTGGCGCTCGGCGAATTCGTAGATGTCGTTGACGACCTTCTCGTATTCGTCGACCGCGCCGAGGCTGTACGCCTGACGCCCCGCGCCCGGTCGTCCCGAACGACCGATCGGTGGCTCGAGCGGATAATCGGGATCGGGATTGGTCTTCGTCAGATAGAATTCCAATTCCGGGGCAACGACCGGCTTCCAACCCTGCTGCGTGTAGAGCTGCAGCACGCGCTTCAGCACGTTGCGCGGCGCGATCTCCGTAGGTTCGCCGTTCTGCGAGGTTGCGTCGTGGATCACCTGAGCGGTTGGGCTGCTCGCCCAAGGCGCCGGCCGGATCGTCGACAGGTCCGGCACCATCATCAGGTCGTTCTCGGCATAGAGCTTCTGGGAGTCCTCCTCAAAGCCCACGTAGTCGCCGGTGATCGTCTGGTGGAAGATCGAGATCGGGAGATGCACGGGATCGAGCTTTACGAACTTCTCGGCCGGCATCGTCTTGCCGCGCGCCACGCCGGCGATATCTGGCACCGCGCAGTCGACCTCCGCGATCCGGTGCCGCGCGAGCCATGCGCGCAGCGTCTCTCGCGTCGCGCCCGCATGATCGGCGTCGAAGTTGGCTCCTGCATCGGCAGTCATATGTCACCTGAGAAAGGAAAATTTCGAAATCGAACCGGCCGCATTCGCGCCGCTCAGTCCGCACCCGGCCGCGTCCGGTGCAGAGTATGCCGGGCACTTGTTACGGCAGGCTTCGCAAATGGCCGAGACGTTGCCGCACCCCGAACGGCGCCAATGTGATCACAAAGAGCGCCTGAACTCAAGTCGGGGCCAGTCCGTTGTGGGCTACTGCAGAGGAGAAAGCATGGCATCCCCGATGAAGCCCATGCCCTGTCCGATATCGGCGCGAATGGCAGCCCGCAAGCCAGCCTCATCACGGCGACGCATCGCTTCCAGCGCGGCCTGGTGGTGGTCCTCGAGCCCCTGAGTCCCGATCCGCCCATAGGCCATGCGCATGAACGGACCGAACTGCAGCCAGACGCTCTCGACGAGTCCCAGCAGCATGTCCGCCTCGGCCTGCCGATAGATCATGAAGTGGAACCGGAAATTCCCCCGCATGTAGCCTTCGGCGTCGCCGTTGAGCAGCGCGCTGTCGATATCGTCGTCGACCTGCGCGACGACCTCGATATCAGCTGGTGATAGCCGGGAAAGCGCTCTGGCCGCGAGTTCCGGCTCCAGAGCCGCCCGGGCAAACAGGACCTGCTCGAACTTATCCCGTGTCATGAGCGGCACGACGACGCGCCCGTTGCCTTGCATCGCAAGCGCGCGCTCAGCGATTAGGCGGCGCACTGCCTCACGGACAGGCATCGGGCTGACGCCAAGTTCCTCGGCCAGACCACGCAAGGTTACCGCGTGCCCAGGCAGAAACCCGCCGAAGAAAATCCTCTCTCGTAGGCGCCGGTAGACCGCTTCATGCGCTGTACTACCGATCCCGCCAGCCTGACTATTGAGCACCCGCTCCGCCACGGTCCGCCACCTGCTGCCATCACCGATATGCCGATTTCGGCCAAGTTGGCCTACGACAGGGTTGTAGGATGCAAATTCTGTGATCACAATGGGACCGCTTGAAGCGTACGCGCGAGAATAAACATCGATTGGATGAGGGAGCAGTTCGAATGCTGAGAGTTGGACGTCTCGGGTCTGCGCTGGGCGCCTGCATTTTGGCCGCCGCCGCGTTGGTTCCAGCTGCGATGGCGGCTGATCGCGAGGTTCGGGTCTACAACTGGTCGGACTACATCGACCCTGAAGTGCTGACCGACTTCACCAAGGAGACGGGCATCAAGGTCATTTACGACGTCTTCGACAGCAACGAGGTCGTCGAAACGAAGCTGCTGGCTGGCGGCTCTGGCTACGATATCGTCGTCCCGACCGGCCCCTTCCTGGCGCGCCAGATCAGCGCCGGCGTTTTCCAGAAGCTCGACAAGTCGAAGCTGCCGAACCTCAAGAACACCTGGCCGCTCATCAACGAGCGCACCGCGCTGTACGATCCGGGCAACGACTATTCGATCAATTACATGTGGGGCACCACCGGCATCGGCTACAACGAGGACAAGATCAAGGAGCGGATGGCTGACGCGCCAGTCAACTCCTGGGATCTGATCTTCAAGCCGGAGATCGTCTCCAAGTTCAAGGACTGCGGCATCTTCCTGCTCGATGCCCCTGACGACATCATCCCCATCGCGCTGCTCTATCTCGGCCTCAATCCGAACAGCAAGGACCCTGCCGATCTGGAGAAGGCCGGCGAGTTGCTGCAGAAAATCCGTCCCAACATCCAGAAGTTCCACTCTTCCGAGTTCATCAACGCGCTTGCCAACGGCGATATCTGCATCGCTGTCGGCTACTCGGGCGACATCCTCCAGGCCCGCACCCGCGCCACCGAAGCCAAGAACGGCGTGAAGGTCGGCTACAAGATCCCGAAGGAAGGCGCGCAGATGTGGTTCGACCAGATGGCGATCCCCGCTGACGCCAAGCACGTCGCCGAGGCGCACGAATTCCTCAACTACATGCTGAAGCCGGAAGTCATCGCCAAGGCATCGAACTATGTGAACTACGCGAACGGCAACCTTGCCTCGCAGCAGTTCATCAACAAAGAGATCCTCGAGGACACCTCGATCTTCCCCGACGACGAGACGCTGAAGCGCCTGTTCGTCAAGGATCCCTACGACGCCAAAACGCAACGTGCGGTGACCAGGATCTGGACCAAAGTCGTCACAGGGCAATAGAAGATAATCTTAGGGCCGCGCCGGTAAAACCGGGCGGCCCTAATGATTTGCAGGCTCTAAGTCAGTTTCACTTCCTTATTTTTCGGGAGCGCATTGCATGCTGGATGCTGCAGGGAATGGGACGCAGGCGCCGGGGGTTCGCGCTGTCAGCACGCCGGCACCGCAATCGGGGTTCGCCCCTTGGAAGGACAAGACCAAACCGCCCATCGTCCGCTTCGAGAACGTGTCCAAGCGCTTCGGCAACTACACCGCCGTCGACAACATTACCCTCGACATCTACGAGCGCGAGTTCTTCGCCCTGCTGGGCCCCTCGGGCTGCGGAAAGACGACGCTGCTGCGCATGCTCGCGGGCTTCGAAAAGCCGACCGAGGGACGCATCATCGTCAACGGCAAGGACACGACCGGCATGGCCCCTTACGAGCGTAAGGGCGTCAACATGATGTTCCAGTCCTACGCGCTCTTCCCGCACATGACGGTCGAGCGCAACATTGGCTTCGGCCTGCGCCAGGAAGGCATGGCGAAGGACGAGATCGCGGCCCGCGTCGCCGAGGCGATTGCCATGGTCGACCTCGGACGCTTCGCCACCCGTAAGCCACATCAGCTCTCCGGCGGCCAGCAGCAGCGCGTGGCGCTCGCCCGAGCCATCGCCAAGAAGCCGCGCATCATGCTCCTCGACGAGCCGCTGGGCGCCCTCGACAAGAAGCTGCGCAACCACGCCCAGTTCGAGCTCATGCGCATCCAGGAGAGCACCGGCACCACCTTCGTCATCGTTACTCACGACCAGGAGGAGGCGATGACGGTCGCGAGCCGCATCGCCGTCATGGATCACGGCAAGCTCGTCCAGGTTTCGACGCCGGGCGAGATCTACGAGACCCCGCAGTCGCGCTACGTCGCCGAGTTCATCGGCGAGGTGAACTTGCTCGAAGGCAAGGTCGTCAACATCGAAGGTGGAGCCGCGGACATCGCGTTCGCGGCCGACGGCACCATATTCAAAACCCGCTCGATCGACGGCCTCGCGAAGGACCAGCAGGTCTGGCTCGCGCTCAGGCCGGAGAAAGTGCGTGTGTCGCTGGATAAGCCCACCGATTGCCCCAACTCCGTCGCCGGCAAGGTCGTCGACATTGGCTATCTCGGCTCGATTACGCACTATCACGTCCAGCTACCATCCGGTCAGAAGATGACCGCGCTGCGCGCCAACGCGGCCCATGCCGTCGAGCGCACCGTGAACTGGGACGACGACGTGTGGCTCTCCTGGCCCTCCGAAGCTGGAATTGTCCTGACGCGCTGATGTGGTTGCCGCGATCGTCCCGACTGGTCCTGCCTGCTGAAAGAGACATACGATGCGCCGCTGGTATCTGATCTCAATTCCCTACATCTGGCTGGTCGTATTCTTCCTCGTCCCGTTTCTCATCGTCCTCAAGATCTCCTTCTCGCAGACCGCGATGGCGATCCCGCCGTACATCCCTGTGCTCGACCTATCGCGCGGCATTGACGGCCTGAAGGATTTCTTCTCGCATCTGTCCTTCGACAATTACCGCTTCATCTTCTCGGACTCGCTCTACATCAACGCCTACATATCGAGCGTCAAGATCGCGGCCATCGCGACATTCCTCACGCTGCTCGTGGCCTACCCGGTTGCGTACGGCATGGCGCGCGCGCCCAAGGAATGGCAGCCGACGCTGGTCATGCTCGTCATCCTGCCGTTCTGGACCTCATTCCTCATCCGCGTCTATGCATGGATCGGCATCCTGAAGAAGGAAGGCCTGCTCAATCTCCTGCTCATGAACCTCGGGCTCATCAGCGAGCCCCTGACGATCATGAACACGACCACCGCCGTCTACATCGGCATCGTCTATTCCTACCTGCCATTCATGATCCTGCCGCTGTACGCGAGCCTCGAGAAGATCAACCCGTCGCTGCTTGAAGCCGCAGCCGATCTTGGATCCCCGCCGATCCGCTCGTTCTGGCAGGTGACGTTCCCGCTTTCGCTGCCTGGCATCATCGCCGGCTGCTTCCTCGTATTCATCCCGGCCGTAGGCGAGTTCGTGATCCCGGATCTGCTCGGCGGCTCCGAGACATTGATGATCGGCAAGACGCTCTGGACGGAGTTCTTCTCCAATCGCGATTGGCCGGTCTCCTCCGCGGTCGCCGTGATTCTGCTGCTCGTGCTGGTGATCCCGATCGTGCTCTTCCAGCGAAGTCAGCAGACGCAGAGGGAGGCCGGGGCATGAAGGGCCGCTTCTCATACTTCAACGCGACATCGATCGCGCTGGGCTTCGCCTTCCTCTACATCCCGATCCTGCTGCTCGTGATCTACAGCTTTAACGAGTCGAAGCTGGTGACGGTCTGGGGCGGCTGGTCGACCAAGTGGTACGTCAACCTGCTCTCGAACGAGGGGCTCCTTAGCGCCGCGTGGGTGACGCTGCGCGTCGCGTTCCTATCGGCAACCTTCGCCACCATCCTCGGCACGATGGCCGCCATCGTCCTCGTGCGCATGGGGCGCTTCCGCGGCCGCACGATGTTCTCGGGGATGATCTTCGCGCCGCTCGTCATGCCGGAGGTCATCACCGGCCTGTCGCTGCTGCTGTTGTTCGTTGCGATCGGCTTCGACCGCGGTTTCTGGACCATCACCATCGCTCACGTGACGTTCTCGATGTGCTACGCCGCCGTCGTCGTGCAGGCGCGCCTCTTCGACTTCGACAAATCGGTCGAGGAAGCCGCGATGGATCTCGGCGCCGGCCCCGTGAGCACTTTCTTCCAGGTGACGCTGCCGATCATCGCGCCGTCCGTCATTTCGGCCTGGCTGCTCTCCTTCACCCTGTCGCTCGACGATCTCGTCATCGCCAGCTTTACGACCGGCCCCGGCGCCACCACATTGCCGATGAAGATCTACAGCCAGGTGCGTCTCGGCGTGACACCAGAAATCAACGCCATCTCGACCATCCTGATCGGCATCGTCACGGCCGGCGTGCTCGTCGCCTCGTATCTCACGCGGCGCCAGGCAACACGCGAGGATCGCGAGCGGCGCGCCGCTGTAGCCTGAAGAACGAAGAACAACCAATGTCCTTGGCTCTCACCGGCCGGTGCGGAGCCATGGACATCAGGAGCGAAGCATGTCCCCCGATACTGCGCCGACCTACTACGCGGCGACCGCCAACGACCCAACCCGCTATCCCAAACTCGTAGGACCGGTGCGTGCCGACATCTGCGTCATCGGCGGCGGTTTGTCCGGCACAGCAACCGCGTTGATGCTCGCCGAGCGTGGGCACTCTGTCGTTCTCGTCGAGGCCGGGCGCCTCGCCAATGCTGCTTCGGGCCGCAACGGCGGCCAGCTCATCGCCGGCCTCAGCGGCGAGGGGACGATCAAGCGCCAACTCGGCGACGCCGGCACGCGTCTCCTGGAAGACGTCCGATACCGCGGTATCGAGCTGATCGAGGAGCGGGTCGCGAAATATGCGATCGCCTGCGATCTGAAACGCGGCTGGGTCGAAGCGGCCGCTCGGCCGAGCCATATGGGCGCGCTCAAAGCCTACTATGAGGAGCGCCGCGCACTCGGCGACGCTGACCACCTGACGCTGTTCGGACCGGAGGAGTCCGAGGGCGTTGTCGGCACCAATATCTATCATGGCGGAATCATCGACCGGCGCAGCGGGCATCTCCATCCGCTAAACCTCGTGCTGGGCGAAGCCCGTGCCGCAACAACGCTCGGCGCGCGCATCTACGAGGACACGCCGGCGATCGAGCTGACGGGCGGAACGCGTCCGCGTGTTCTGACGCCCGCCGGCAGCGTCGAGGCGAAGACGATCGTTCTGGCCGGCAACACCGATCACAAGTTCACCCGCGGTCCGCTGCTCGGGGTGCAGCTGCCCATCGGCAGTTACATCATCGCAACCGAGCCCTTGGACGAAACCCTCGCCCGGGAGATCAATCCGCACGACTACGCCATCGCCGACAGCAATATCGTCGTCGACTACTATCGCATGTCGGCCGACCGGCGCGTGCTGTTCGGCGGTCGCTGCAACTATTCCAACCGCGACCCCAAGGATCTCGTGGAAACGATGCGGCCACGGCTCGCGAAGGTCTATCCGAAGCTGAAGGACGTCCGCGTCGACTTCGCCTGGGGCGGCAGGCTTGGCCTTACCATCAATCGTGCGCCCGCCATCGGCATGCTGGAGCCGAACGTCTATTACATGGAAGGCTTCGTCGGGCAGGGCGTCGGTACCTCGCACATCATGGGCGAGGTGATCGCCGACGCCATCGAAGGCAAGAGCGACAGGTTCGATCTTTTAGCGCGCATCCGGCACGTCCGGCTGCCAGTCGGCGAGTGGGCCGGCAACCAGATCCTGGCCGCCGGCATGCTCTATTATCGTATGCGCGATCTGTTCTGACGAACGAACGCAGGGACGACTTACGCGACCGCCTCGGCGAGGCTCTTCGCGAACAGATCCATGCCTTCGCGCACGATCTCATCGCTTGCCGTCAGCGGCACCAGGAAGCGGATGACGTTACCATACGTGCCGCACGGCAGCAGAATGAGACCGTTTGCGTTGGCCGCCTTCATCACGCGCTGCGTGAGCTGCGGGTCCGGATCGTCCGCATTGCCGTCCTTGACGAACTCGACGGCGCACATCGCCCCGACGCCACGCACGTCGCCGATGCATTTGAAGTTCGACTGCTGTTTGAGCGCATTGCAACGGTCGAGAATGATGCGGCCGATCGCGTTCGCACGCTCACACAGCCGCTCGTCCTCGATCACGTCGAGAACCGCGTGCGCAGCCGCGCAGGCCACTGGATTACCCGCATACGTGCCGCCGAGACCGCCTGGAGGTGACGCATCCATCACCTCAGCCCGACCGGTGATGGCTGAAAGCGGGAAGCCGCCAGCAAGACCCTTCGCAAGCGTCACCACGTCCGCCTTGATGCCAGCGTGCTCCAGCGCGAACATCTTCCCGGTGCGCGCAAATCCCGTCTGGATCTCGTCGGCAATCAGCAGGATTCCGTGCTCATCGCACAGCGCGCGCAGCGCGCGAAGGAACTCGACCGGCGCCTGATAGAACCCGCCTTCGCCCTGCACCGGCTCGATGATGATCGCAGCGACGCTCGACGGATCGGCGGTGTACTTGAACAGCGACTTCAGCGCCGCGAGGCTCTCCTCGACGCTGACCCCGTGATAGGGATTCGGGAAAGGCACGTTGTAGACATCGGACGGGAAGGGGCCGAAGCCCTTCTTGTAGGGCACCACTTTGCCGGTGAGCGCCATGCCCATCAGCGTGCGCCCGTGAAAACCACCGCTGAACGAGATGATGCCCGGCCGGCCCGTATAGATGCGCGCCACCTTCACCGCATTCTCGACCGCCTCGGCGCCCGTGGACAGCAGCAGCGTCTTTGCCGGCTTCGCGACAGGAGCAAGCTCGTTCAGTCGCTCAGCCAGTCGAACGTAGCTCTCGTACGGAGTCACCTGGAAGCAGACGTGCGAGAACGCCTTGAGCTGCTCCTCCACGGCGGCGATCACCTTCGGATGCTGATGCCCCGTGTTGACGACGGCAATACCGGCGGCGAAGTCGACGTACCGACGCCCGTCCTCATCCCAGATCTCGGCGTTCTTCGCGCGCTTGGCGTAGATGGTAGTCGCGTTGGAAACACCGCGTGCAACAGCATTCGCGCGACGCTCGTGCAAGCTGGTTGAGGAAGTCATGTGCGTACCCGTTCGTAGTCTGGAAGCGGCTCAGCGCAACGTGATCGAAACCGACTTGAGGTCGGCGTACTTGTGAAGTGCGTGCAACGATCGATCGCGACCGAAGCCCGACTGCTTGAAGCCGCCGAAGGGCATCGTGATGTCGCAGGCATCCCAGCCGTTGACCCACACGAGTCCGGCCCTGATGTCGCGCGCCGCACGGTGTGCAAGACTGATGTCGCGCGTCCATAGCCCGGCAGCGAGCCCGTAGACCGTCGAATTGGCGAGCTTGAAGGCTTCGTCGGCACCGTGGAATTCCGTGATCGCCAGCACCGGCCCGAACACTTCTTCGCGCGCGATCTTCGCGTCAGGTCTCACGCCATCGAACACCGTCGGCTCGACATAGAAGCCTCCGGTATCGGCCAGCGCCCGCTTGCCACCGAGACGCAGGCTCGCTCCGTCCTGCCCTGCGCCATCGATGAACCGCAGCACCGTCTTCATCTGTTCTTCCGAGACGACGGCGCCGAAATTCGTCTTCGGCTCCAGCGGATCTCCCGGCACGATCTCCCGCGCCCGCTTCAAGACCTGCTCCAGAAACTGGTCCTTGATGCTTTCCTCAACGAGCAGGCGCGAGGCGGCCGTGCAGACTTCGCCCTGGTTGTAGAAAATGCCCCACGCCGCGTGCGTCGCCGCTGCATCGAGGGCAGGGCAATCGGCAAACACGATCTGCGGAGACTTGCCACCTAGCTCCAGGCTCACGCGCTTCAGGTTGCTTTGCCCGGAGTACTGCATCAGCAGCCGGCCAACCGCGCCCGATCCCGTGAACGCGATCATGTCCACGTCCATGTGCAGCGCGAGCGCCTTGCCTGCGGTCTCGCCCAAACCCGGCACGACATTGAGCACACCAGCCGGCAGCCCAGCTTCAAGCGCCAGCTCGCCGAGCTTCAGCGCCGTCAGCGGCGATTGTTCGGCCGGCTTCAGCACCATTGAATTGCCCATCGCCAATGCCGGCGCGACCTTCCACATCGCCATCATCAGCGGGAAGTTCCACGGCACGATGGCGCCGATCACGCCAAGCGGATCGTGCACGACGTAAGAAAAGCGATCCGCTGTCTGCGGGCCGACCTCGCCATAGACTTTATCGAGCGCTTCCGCGTAGTAGCGGAGCGTGCGGATGGTATTCGGCACGTCTACGGAGAGCGCGTCGCTGATCGGCTTGCCGACGTCGAGGCTTTCCAGAACAGCCAGCGTCTCAGCGTCCCGCTCCATGAGATCGGCGAGCTTGAACAAGATGCGCTTCTTCTCGCGGTAGTGCAGGTTCCGCCACCGGCCATCCTCGAACGCAGCGCGCGCCGCACGCACGGCGACGTCGATGTCCTCGGCATCGCATGCCGCCACCTGATTGAGCACGCGGCCGTTGCGCGGCGTGACGTTGTCAAACGTCTTGCCGCTGAGGCTCTGTCGCTTCTGCCCGTCGATGATCGCCAGACCGGGCAACGGCAGCGTCCCGGCGATCTTTTCGAAATGCTCAAGCGAAGTCATGGGCCGGCTCCTCAAGCAACGCGCGCATACCACAGGTGATCGAGCGGCGTGACGAGACGCTCGAAGTTCTGCCGCTCGGTTTGTTTGAGACGAGCGTAGACGTCCTGGAAGTAGGCGCCGAACGCATCCTTGACGAACTGCGAGGTCTCGAACCGCTCCAGCGCGCTGCTCCAGTTCGTCGGCAGGGCAGGGGCCGCGAGTTCCTCAGCATTGCCTTCAGCCGCGGGACCCGGATCGATCTTGTTGGCGATCCCGTATTGAATGCCGGCCAGAATGCCCGCGACGACGAGATAAGGGTTGGCGTCAGCGCCTGCCACACGATGTTCCACACGCATCGCCTGACCGCTGCAGTGAGGAATGCGCAGCGCCACCGTGCGATTATTGTAGCCCCAGTGCGCGGCGAGCGAGACATAGGCACGCGGCACATAGCGTCTGTAGGCGTTGGCCGTCTGCCCCCAGAACGCCATGAGATCGGGCATCGTCTCCCGCAGCCCACCGAGCGCATTCTTGAAGAGACCCGAGATGGGATCGCCCGCGAAGAGGTTCTTGCCGCTGTCATCGCACAGACTGACATGCACGTGCATGCCCGAGCCAGCCCAATCGTGGTGCGGCTTCGCCATGAACGTCGCGTCGAGCCCGCGGGCCTTGGCGGCTGTTCTCACCGCACGCTTCAGCAGCAGACCGTCGAGCGCTGCAGCCACCACGTCGTCGCGATGCTTGAGATTGATCTCGAACTGCCCGGGTCCCGTCTCCTGCATCACCGCATCGACGGGCAGCCCCTGCGCGGCGGCGACTGTGTAGATGTCGTCCATCAGCGGCCCAAGCTCGTCCATGTCTTCGAAGCCGAAGGTCATGGGCCGGTTCGGGTCATCGCAGACGCCATCCGCCATGTTCAGTGAGAAAGACCCGTTGGCACCCGGCTTCGTGACGTAGAACTCGAGCTCGACGGCGGCCACCGGCTTCAGCCCTGACGCCTTGAGGCGATCGACTTGCTTTTGCAGAACCGTGCGCGGATCGAGATCATCGGCCACTTCCACGGCCATCACGGCCTGTCCATGCCGTCCGTTGCCGACCGGGATCGGCACCAGCGTCCCCGACAGGATGCGGCACTGGAAATCAGGATCGCCGGTTTCCCACAGACGCCCCGTCTCTTCGACGCAATTGCCGAGCGGATCCATGATGAACACCGAGCCCGGCATCATCAGTCCGTTCTTAGCGATGGAGAGCAGGTCGGCGCGGCGAATGCGCTTGCCGCGCGCGATGCCGTTGAGGTCGTAGATGAAGATGTCGATCCAGTCGACGTTCGGATTGGCGTCGAGAAACGCGCGTGCCTCGTCTTCGGTGAGCCTGCCGCTCGTCATGATTGCTTGCCTCTTGCAGCCTCTCCGAACCGCTTGAACAGCAGCACGGACACTGGATTTGCTTTTGCCAGCCACTCCGGGTGCCACTGCACGCCGAGGCAGAATGCGTCATCGTGCGGCCCGCGCACGGCTTCGACGAGACCATCCTCGGCGAAGGCTTCGGGCTGCAGGCCATCGCCAAGGCGCGCCAGTCCCTGGCCATGCACGGAGTTGACGATGATGTCGTCCGACCCGATCCACTCGCGCAACAGGCCGCGCAACGAAATGTGATGCGCAGGTCCGAAGCGCTCCTCGACGCTCTTGTCGGCCGGCGCCCGGTGATCGCGATGACCCTCGAGACTATGCACCGCCTGATGCAGCGTACCGCCCAGCGCGACGTTGATCTCCTGCAGCCCGCGGCAGATCGCGAAGATCGGGATCTTGCGGCCGATGGCCTCGCGAATGAGCGGCAGCGTCAGCGCATCGCGCGCCTGATCGAGCGCCTCCGGCAGCACCGGCGGCTCGGTGCCGTAGTGACTGGGCTCGACGTTCGACGGACTGCCCGGCAACAGAATCGCATCGGCGATGTCGAGGACCGAGCCGATGTCCGGCGCACCAACCGGCACGATGACCGGCTGCAGTTCCGCGATCTCGGAAACCGCCGCCGTATAGCTGCGCCGCACCGAATCGGACGTATGCCCTTCCACCGTTTTCGTGCACGCTGGAATGACGACGATAGGGCGCGTCACGCGGCGACCTCCCCGGCGACGTCCTTCAGCGTCAGGTCGAGGCAGCGGCCGATGATCCGCTCCGCCTCAGCGAACTGTTCCTCGCCCCAAATGAGCGGCGGCGCGCATACCATCGTGTCGAACACCGCGCGCATGATGAAGCCTTCGCGGAAGAAGTGGTCGCGACAGATGAGACCGACCCGGCCCGGCTGCGCGAAGCGACGCCGCGTGCGTTTGTCGGCCACGAGCTCGATCGCGCCGAGCAGGCCCTCGGAACGAACCTCGCCGACCAGCGGATGGTCCTTGAACTTCGCGAGCACGCGGGCCAGCGCCGGCCCGGTCGTGTCGTTGACGCGCGGGATGAGTTGCTCGCGCTCGATGATTTCGAGGTTCTTCAGCGCCACCGCACACGCCACCGGATGCCCGGAGAACGTGTAGCCGTGATGGAAGTCGTCGTTGTGCGCCATCAGCGCATCGGCGATGCGGTCGTGCACGATGATGCCCGACAGCGGGATGTATCCCGACGTGATCGCCTTCGCGAAGGTGATGATGTCCGGCCGAATGCCATAGTGCTGCGAGCCGAACCACGCGCCGAGCCGCCCGAACCCGGTGATGACCTCATCGGCGAGCAGCAGGATGCCGTACTTGTCGACGATGCGCTGCACCTCCGGCCAGTAGCTTTCCGGCGGAATTTTCACGCCGCCAGCGCCCTGCACCGGCTCCGCCGCGATAGCTGCGACGTTCTCGGGTCCACACGCGAGAATTTCCTCCTCGAAGGCACGCGCTGCGCGCAACCCGAATGCCTGCAGGTCCTCGCCGTCGTTGCCTTCCCCATACCAGTAGGGGTCCATCACGTGGCGGAAGCCTTCATAGCGCGGATAGCTGTGCTCATGCACATGGCTCATGCCGCCCATCGAACCGGCAGCGATCGTCGAGCCGTGATAGGCGTTCTTGCGCGAGATGATGATGCGCCGCTGCGGCTCGCCCTTCAGCACCCAATAGTGACGGATCAGCCGGATAGCCATGTCGTTGGCTTCCGAACCGGATGATCCATAGAAAACCTGGTTGAGGCTCTCGGGGGCAATCTCCGCGAGCTTGCGCGACAGCTCGATGACGGGGGGATGCGTCGTGCGGAAGAACGTATTGTAGAACGGCAACTCCAGCATCTGCGCATAGGCAGCTTCTGCAAGCTCACGCCGGCCATGACCGATGGCAGCGGTCCAGAGGCCCGCCATGCCGTCGAGAATGCGATGCCCTTCGCTGTCCCAGATATAAGGACCCTCGCCGCGCACGATGACGCGCGATCCGCCAACCCTCAGCGATTGGTGGTTGGTGAAGGGATGCAAATGATGGAGCGCGTCGAGCTCCTGCCAGTGCTTCGTCTGGTTATGACCGGTCACTTCCCCACCTCGACAGGAGTAAAAATTCAAAGCTGAGCGGCAAGGCGGCGAGCGATCCGCGCTCGCGGGAATGACCCTTGCAGAAGGCGCGCCGCACCGCTATGGCTACAGTGAAGAGCTTATGGGCTACGGTGTAGAATTGTCAAGAACGGCAACAACTCGCCCCAAGAAGAAGGCAGTCACCAGCGCTCGCGCCGGGACCCGCGGCCGCGTAGACCGCGACGCGATGTTGAAGGCCGCATTTGAACTCTTCGCCCGCGAGGGCGACGAGGGCTTTTCACTGCGCAAGCTCGGTGTGCGGGTCGGCGTCGACCCCATGACGGTGCTGCATCACTTCCGTTCGCGCGAGGAATTGCTCCGCGAGATCGCCGATCACGCGCTGGCTACCGTTCACCAGCCACTTCCGACCGACGACTGGCGCTTCGACCTCAAGGCCGTCGCGCGCGCCTACCGCGACCTCGCCCGCAAACATCCGCGCGTCTTCCGTCTGCATTTCCGCTTCCATGCCACCGGCCCGATCGACCACGCATCGAGCGAGGTGGTCTATCGCGCCATGCGCCGTGCTGGGCTGTCCGACAAGGACGCGGCAGGAATGGGCCTCGCCTACTTCGCGTTCATTCTGGGTTTCGCCGTCTCGGAAGCGGAAGGCTTGCTCGCCCCGATCGATCGGGAGGCCGAGAGCGAGCTATCGGCGCTCGATCCGCTGGGTTATCCGGCCACGCGCGCCTTGATCCCGGCCTTCAAGGCACTCGAACCTAACGCTGCGTTCGACGCCTCGATCGACGCCTTCATCGCCGGCGTTGCTGAGCGAGCGTCCTGAGCCCGCCGGATCAAGCCTGCGGCCGCCCGAGATCGCGCAACAGACGGAACACGGCAACCAGCAGCAACAACACCGCCCCGCCGAGCGTGATCCACTCGAAGCTTGTCGCGGACCCTTCGAGCGCCTTCCTCCCGTAGATCGCGATCAGCACACCGAACACCACGATGTACGCCAGGAGCGCGGGATTGAGCCCCGACGGCTTCTTCCTCGTAGCCATGCAGCTTCCCCAGCCAGTAGATTCGATCATCGAACCGTAGCTGCGCCGCAGATCGCCTGTCTACTGAGACCGTCGATACAACATGGTCCGGCGCAAACCGCTTACTGGCGGGCCGAGAACGACGAAGCATGAAACACGACTGGAGGGTCGTCTTCCCGACGATCAGTCAGGTGTTCTGGAAACCCAGCGTGACCAGTAGTCCCTCGTCGGTCCACGTTGAGCTCATGCGACCTTTCAACTGCCGCGCAGCCACCTCCAGCAACTTGCTGCCGAATCCAGCCGGCGAAAGTTGCGAGTTCTGTGGCAGTCGCGTTCCAACGCATGTGGACGTGATCCGCGAATTGTCTCGGTAGCTGCAATAGTTTCCCCGGAAGCCACCCAGCCCACAAACATCATCACCCCGACGCAGCATGGTCCGTGACGCGTACCGAGACTGTCATGCCCTGGAAGGCATCGGTCATCCCTACGAAGCTGCCGGCAACCGGTACGGCCTGCTGAATGTTTCGCGCCACAGCGACGGGGATGAGATTGGCGCCGCCGACGCTTCGGTTCGTCGGATCGAAGGTGATCCAGCCAGCACCCGGGACGTAGACCTCGGCCCAAGCGTGCGTCGACCCGGCATCTGCTGATCCCGCGAAAGCCTGGTCGGGATTGTGGAGATACCCGGAAACGATTCTGGCGCCAAATCCCAGGCTGCGAACCGCCTCGACAAACAGGACCGCAAAGTCGCGACACGACCCCCAGCCGCGGTCCAGCGTTTCAATAGGTGTCTGCGTGCCCTCGTCATCGCGGCTCTGATACCGGACCCAAGCCGAAACACCGATGCTCAAGTCTTTCAGCAACGACAGTGTGTCGGTCACATCGCCGCGGACAAATGCCCGTGCCCAGTTCTGCAGCCGCCCTTCCGGATCCAAATATTGCGGAACGGCCAGCGAGCCCAGGTCTATCCACTCGTCATCAGAATAGCGAAACGGATAGGCAATGGCGTAGGCCGCAATATCGAAGACGGGCCAAGCCGCAGCACTCAGCTCGATCACCGACACGCTGAATATTTCCAGGTGATCCGACCAGCCCTGGAGCGCGGCGGTCGCGATTGCATTGCCGTATACGTCATGGGCCCAGGTCAGGGTTGCTTCCGGAGTGACACGCACATCGCTGGAGATCAGCCGCAAATCGCGGCTCTCGCGTGGGCGGAGCATTAGCCGATGAACGCCGAGGCTCACCGGGAAGCGGTAGTGGTAGGACGTCCGGTGCTCAATTCTCAGTCGGATCACACGCTCCATAGTTCAACGTTGCCACGGAGCGCCTGCCGGCCACATGCGCAAATCTCACGCGATCGCTCTACCATGCTTGATCATCACGCGCCCGAGCGCCTTGCTCCGCCATCGAGGAAGAAGCGTAGCATCTCTCCTGTCGCATCGGGGCCGCCCGGATTGGTGAACGAGCCGGCAGAGCTGCCTCCTGACCACGCGTGCCCGGCACCACGCAACTCCCACAGTTCCAGAACACTTCGCCCTTCTTCGTCGCGCTGCACGTAGCAGGAAAACGCCTCGCCCGACGCCGCGCTGCCGCGCTCGGTGGTCTTCTCCAGTTCGGCCTCCGCACGCGCGCGCTGAATGACCTTCGCGCCGTTGCAGGGATGCACTGTAGAATCGCGATCGCCGTGAAAGACGATCGTCGGTATCGCCTTCGCGCCGCGTCGCGTCGCTGCGGCTGCCTGACCGCGCATTGCAGCGAACGCCGAGGGAAGATCGTACGCCGAACCACACGCCAGTCCGGAATGCACGCCCACAGCCGCGAAAAGGTCAGGATAAGCCTCACCCATGATGGCTGCTGCTGCGCCGCCCGCAGAAAGGCCCGCGACATAAACCCGGTCGGGGTCGATCGCGTAAGCGGCTGTGACCTGCCGCACGATGCCCGCGATCAGCGCCGGCTCCCCTTGATCGCGCGCCTGGTCGCCAGGCCGAAACCAATTCCAGCACTTGGAGGCATTCGCAGCCTGAGGCTGCTCGGGATAGACGACGAAGCATCTACGCACCTCTGCCGCGAAGTTCATGCGGGTGCCGGCGGCGAAGTCATCGGCCGATTGCTGGCATCCGTGCAGCATTACGATGAGCGGGCAAGGCATCTCGTGCACGCTCGGGATGTACAGCTTGTAGCTTCGGCTGCCGCCGGGACCGGAGAATAAGCCGCTGACATAGCTCCCCGCGGCCGGTGCGAGATCTGCTGGCTGTATGGGGCGACGAGCGCCGGGAAGTCTCGCGCTCCAATCGGATGGCATGCGCAGCGATGCGTCAGGCAACGGAAGGCCCAAGGCGCCCGGTAGTAGCGGCTGCCGACCAAGATCAGCCGGTCTCTCCGACACGTCTTCTGCGCTCAGCGGGATGGATGCATCCGTAGCGGCGGTCGCCGTCCCGGCACGCGCGCCTTTGAGTAGCGCCATCGCTTCGTCGAGCCGGCCAGCCCGCGTGAGACGCGTCGCCTCGAGCATACGGGCACTGTCGAAGAGCTTCATGCTGGTTCCAATCCTGTTGCCGCTTGCGGCGTGTGAGGGTGTCGTGCCGTCGGGGCACTAGGCTAGGCGGTCGGCGAGCGCGGCTTTGACCTCTGCGCTGGCATGCAAGGCGCCTAGTACAGTCAGCGACCCGATAGTCTTGCGGGCAAGCTGCGCGGTGACGTCGTTGGCGATCGTCAGAAGTCCCAATACGCGAATATTGAGTACCTCGCCGCGTTGACGCGCCGCCTCCAAGTCAGCGCGCGTTAAGTGACGCAAGCCGAGATCCAGCGAATTGCGCGTCACCGTGCTTTTGACGGCGTCGGCATGGCGATCGAGCAGGTTGCGCACCGCTGTGCGGATCAGGTCGGTTCGGTTGGAATAGAACCCTTCCGCCACCAGCAGATCGACCTGCCCGAGGTCGACATACCCAAGATTGATGGTGATTTTTTCCGATTCTGCTCCCCGCGGGTGCAGGTCACGCACATTGCTTTTCGGCGCCATGAGGTCCTTCCATCCACCATCCATATGGATGGTATATGGATGGCGAACGGAGGCGCCACAAGTGCCGGCCGTGAAGTTTCGTGCACTGCTTCGAATGGCACCGTCGCGCGCGATGAAGAACTTTCCGCTCACAAAAAAGGCCGGTTCTTTTTGAACCGGCCCAGCGTTTTGTGGGGGAGGCAGTTCAGAGCTTGCGATTGATCTCGTCTGCAGCTGTGTCTGCGCCGTCCTTGACGATTTCCTTCACGTCGCCGACGGCGACCTGCGCCTTGCCTTTCAACTCCTGCACGGCGCCTTTGACCTGAAGCTCTTCGGAGCCGACCACCTTACCTACACCTTGCTTCACGGTGCCGGCGGCCTGGTTGGCATAACCTGAGACTTTGTCGGTGGTGCTGCTCATGACGCAATCCTCTCAAAACTGAAGCGGCGCATGCCGTTTCATTTGTTCAACTCAAGTCTGGTGGTCAGGTTCGGAAGGGTCTCAGCGCCGGCGGTTCGTCGTGCTCGGACGAACCAAGAGCGCAATCACAAAGCCCACACCCGCGGCAATGCCGGCGGACTGCAATGGGTTTCTGCGAATTGCTGCGAGCACGTTATTGTATTGATCGCGGGTCGCCTCAACCGCTTCGCCCGCCGTGGCAACCGCAAGATCGCCGATGTTCGTGTCGATGGTCATAGGACTACTCCCTCTGCCAAGACGGCGGAAGGCCGGACTGGGCTATCGAATAACTAAGCAACGCGCCGGGCACCGAATTTGTTCCACTGTGAGTAGAATTCGAAGAATACCCGCGCGGGTTCCACTGCCGTTTTGGCCGCGAAATCGAGCCGGATAGAACGAATTCGTTATCGCGATGGGTACGGCGCCAGTATCGAGCCATGATGACCTTGAGTTCATTGGCGCGGGGCGGCCCCGGATTCGACTTTCGCGAACGGGTCGGCTATAGGTCAGCCATCACGCGCTACGACCGTAGGCGCTCGTGACTGAGAGCGACGTGTGCTCCCGCCTTTATGCGAGGACACATGATGGACGGCTCAAACGACTTCCACGATTCTGACGTTCTCCGGTTGATGACCGCCGCGCTGGATTCGGTTGTCGGCGAATGTGCGCACGAACAAAACGACATCGAAAAACTTCGGCTCACCGCGACGCGTCACATCATCGCTTGTGTCGGCGCCGGCGAACGCGACGGCGATCAACTCGCGATCACCACACTCAGCCACATGAGATTGCAGAACTTTGGTGACGGGGTCTCCACCGACTTTGCTCTGTGGCCCTGCGCACATCGCAACTCCGCCTGACGGTCGCCGTCCTGCGACGACCGCCTGAAGCCGCCTGCGGCCAAGGGAGCACGACAATCGGAGCGAATGTCATGGAAAGACGACCAGCACGTCGAACCACTGCGGCGACTAACAAATTCAGGGTTGGCCAGATGGTGGACTTCGTGCCGTCGAAGACGGGCGTCAGCCCGTCTGCCCGTTCCTACAAGGTGCTCACGGTGCTGCCGTCGGAAGGTGGCGAGCGTCGCTATCGCATCAAGACGATCGCCGAGGTGTTCGAGCGCGTCGCGCGCGAAAGCGAGCTGCGCAGCACCAACACCCCTGCCTGATAGCCGTCCCGCTAGGAGATCATCGTGCCCAAAGGTCAGCAACGCCGCCCACGCAACTTAAAACGCCACCACTCCGCATGATCATGCCGCAAGACTTCTCATACAATGAGCCCGCCGATGTCTATTCGACCGACGGCAAGGGCGCCCGCAAGCGCCCGGTGAGTTACCGGCGCTTCGCTACGAGCGCCGAAGCCATCCGTTTCGCTGTCGAGCAGCTCCCGCAAATCATGCAGCGCGGCACGATCATGGAGATCGGCGAGGATCGGTACGAGTTTGCAGATATCCGTGCGCTCTACGAGAGCAATGGCTATCCCTTGCCGCGCGATAGCGACGGCGAAGAAGACGAGACCGCCGCTCGTCCTGACAACGGGACAGCCGGCTGATGCGCTACCACAAGGCAAAAGCTTTGAGCAAACCGGAAGCCGACCGGATTATCGGTAAGTCTACGCCAGCCCTGTCTGACGTCGTCGTCATCTCTCGAGGCCACCGGTTTTACGACGTTCGCATGATGACCAACGCCGAGATTGAAGCGTTTGTCGCAGACTTGGCACGCGCGGAGGACGCCGACGTGCTCGCTGCAGCCGCACTGCCCTGCTAGGCCGCAACGCCCTCACAGCCGTCAATCGTTGGCGCTCCAATGTCCGAGCACCTCGGACGACCATCCCTGCGACGCTTATAATGGCGGAAGGGGTCGGTTTACAATCTGCCACGGCGACGAGCATTGTAAATGAGCTCTCCATACAGCGCCACGTAAGCGTCTGACATGCGATCGCTCGTAAACAGTGCCTCATAGCGCGCACGCGCCCGGCGTCCGTGCTCGCTCGCAAGCACAGCGTTACCCCACAGGCGCTGCAGCGCGCTGCGCAGCGCCGCGGGATCATTTGGGGGAACGACGATGCCGGTCTCGCCATCGATGTTCACATACGATGTGCCAGTGCCGATCTCGCTGGAAATGAGTGGTTTGCCGTAGAGCGCACCTTCGAGGAGCGTTACGCCGAAGGCCTCGGCTCGCAAATGCGAAGGAAACACAACGCCGGCGCACAGTGAAATCAGTGCCGCCTTGTCGTCTTCGGTGACCTGCCCGACCAAGTGGATGTTGTCAGCGTTTAACAGCCGCGCGTGCCGGGAAAGCTCCGGCTCCGTTGGACCTGAGCCGGCAATCACGATGGGAATGCCTGTTCCGTGTGCGGCTTCCAAAAGTATGTGCAGCCCTTTGTAGTACCGCAGAACGCCTACGAAGAGGAAGAAGCGTTCGCCAACCCGGGTCCGCCAACGACGCAGTGCCCCCTCCGATGGAGGCTGCAGGCTTGCATCCGCGACGCCCAACGGAATGACAGAGACCTTTGGGAGGTACGGCTGCAGCGTTTTGCTGCTCGAGCGGTAGTTGGGGGAGGTGGCGACGATAGCGTCTACCGAACTCAAGAAGGCACGGCGAAGTGGTGCATACAGATGCTCCGCCGCCCGCTGGCGAACAATATCGGAGTGATAGGTCACGACCGAGACCTTAGCCGCGCCGGTCGCGAAGTGAACGAGATCCATAAACGGCCAAGGGTAGTGGTAGTTCACGATGTCGGCGGCCTGCGCCAAGGCACGGAACTTCGAAACGACGCTCGCTGAAATCGGCGTGGACGCCATTTCAAATGCAATCGGGCAGCAATGTATCGTGTAGGCACCGTACTGCCGCGTCTCTGCCGTTCGTCCTAACGTCAGCACGTTCACGCGGTGGCCACGCGCGGCGGCGCCGGACGCAAGCTCATGGATGATCCGCTCCCCACCTCCGACCGAGTACGGCATCGTCGTCTTATAGAAGTGGAGGATCTCCACGTATCTTACCTTCCGCTCGATGCCCGAAAGCTGCAGTATCTAATGGTAGCCTTCTTAGGTCCACGACGCACGTCGCTTGCCCCCGCATCGGGCGCGACGATCCTTGCTCACGTCGTCGCTCCATCATCGGGTTCGCTAAGCCGCTTCCGGGCCAGGGAGGGCAAGCCATGCGCAGAGCTAATCACCGGAGCGCGAATTACCCACATGATCTTTGCCTGCCACGGTTTGCCGCACGTATGTTTGAGAGTAGCGTTCTGAGGCAAGCCAAAGCTTGTTGGGCTTCAAGCTACTGTCGTTGCTGTCCCATCTCGTTTTTGGTCGTCACCAAGTGCGAGCTCAAGCTCCACCGGCTAGAGAATTTGCCTGATGAAGGTGGTCGTCACCGGTGCGCACGGTTTCATCGGCCGAAATCTCTGTCAGCGCCTGACGGAGCGGTCCGATGTCGAGGTAATTCGCTTTACGTCAGAGGATGCGATCCAGGCATTGCCCGACCGGCTGGTCGGGACCGAATTCGTTGTCCATCTTGCCGGGGCAAATCGGCCTTCAGATCCTTTGGATTTCATGGCGTCAAACCATGCGTTGACCGAGCACCTATGCGATGCCGTTGTGCGGGAATCGCAAGCTACAGGCAGAAAAATACCAATCTTGTATACTTCGTCGATTCACGCCGAACATGATGACGGCCTCTACGCACAGAGCAAGCGTGCTGCAGAGCAGGCTCTGTTTGCGACGTCGGAAAAGAGTGCTGTCCCGATACATATATTTCGCCTGCCAAACGTGTTTGGTAAGTGGTGCCGGCCGAACTACAACTCTGTCGTTGCGACGTTCTGTTGGAGCATAGCTCGCGGAATACCCATCGAAATCCGCGACCCTGCCGCGCCGCTGACGCTCGTCTATATTGACGATGTAGTTGACCGCTTTATCCGGCTGTTGGATGGAAGCGGACCCGCCATGAATGCGAGCGCCTTCGAGGTCATTCGTCCCCAATACCAAACCACGGTCGGGAGGCTTGCCGATGACATTCGCGCGTTCCGCCAGAGCAGAACGAGCTTGATCACGGCCCATGTTGGCACGGGCTTCTTGAGAGCGCTCCATGCAACTTACCTCAGCTATTTGCCCGAGGAGGATTTTGTCTATTCGCTCAAGGAGCACGCTGACGGCCGCGGCAAGTTCGTCGAGATTCTGAAAACACCGGAAAATGGGCAGTTTTCCTACTTCACAGCAGTTCCAGGTGTTACGAGAGGTGGCCACTACCACCACACCAAAGCGGAGAAATTCCTCGTTCTCAGGGGACGCGCGCGATTCAGGTTTCGCCACATACAGGACGGTCGTGTGTCTGAAGTCGTGACGAGCGGAGAGCGGTCCCAGATCGTCGAAACCGTGCCGGGTTGGGCACATGACATCACCAACATCGGCACTGACGAGCTCGTAGTCATGCTCTGGGCCAATGAAGTTTTCGATCCCGAGCGGCCCGACACCTATTCGCACGCAACCTGATTGGCTCAAATGAAGAAGCTGCGATTTATGACCGTGACCGAGAAAGTTTTGCGGCTGATCCATAGCTATACTGACTATGGCAACCAGGTCGGTTGGAAAGCGTTTTGATATCGAAAATTGATATGCTTTTTCGAAGGATCGCGTCCGTAACGCTCTCGCGGTTGCGCCCCAAATCGGCCGATCAAATTTGGGTCGCGGCAGATGCCGCGCTGCTGGCTAACGACCCAAAGACGGCACACGACCTCTACCGACAGCTCTGCCAGCGCAAGCCCAATACCCCATATGAGTTCCTGTTCGTCGGGCTAGCGGCCTATCGGCTGAAGGACGCCGCTCGCGCGCTCGACGTGCTGGAGGCGGGGCAGCGCCGCTATCGCTCAATGCCGGATCTGACCGAGAACTTCCTGCGCATTGCGATCGAACAGCAGCAACTCGAAAGAGCGCTGAGAAGCATCGACCCGCTGGCCGGCAAAGCTGCTTGCGAACTACTGATCGCTAAGGCGTTAGAGTGGGACACGCACGTCAGTCTGGTCGTATATTTGCTGCGTGCGGGGCACTGGGACCTCGCCAACGCTAGGATCGATGAGATCATCCGATCCTGTGACGGAGCGGCAGAAAACTGGCGCCTGTCTGACATCCTGTTGAAGCTGAGGCGCAAAGGCGACGCCGATCGCATCTACGAAAAGCTTTCGTCTCGCCCCGGGAGCAGCGCCGACGACGCGCTCTACGCCGCTCTTTCGCTGGAGAGACTCAATCTGCCAGAAAAGGCCGCCGCACGCCTTGAGGCGGAGCTGTCAAAGTTTCACTACTCTGCGCATCTACGAGAGCATTTCATCCGCATATGCGCTGCCTCCGGCCAGATCGAGCGTCTTGCCAGTTTCGCGGACAAGGAGACGGGCGGCCCCGACGCGATCGAGCCTCTGTTCGCACGATTTCCCGACCTGGCGCACCAATGCAAGCTTATCGGATTTTGCATTGAGAACGGATACGTATCTCTTGCCAGAAGCAAGCTCGGTCGCGATGCAGACGAGGGCGGCTACGACAGCAGCGCGTTGTGGCAAATCTCCCAACATATGGAAGCCAAGGGCTTCGATTCTGAAGTTCGCACCGTCTATAAGATCCTGGTCGGCAGACCCCGGAGTACGTCCTGGGATTTTTACTTCGCAGCCGCGGCGGCGCTCCGTCTAGCAGACGTCGACCTTTGCATCAGCCTGCTGGAAGCTGGGTTGGACTGCAATCCGGCGGCGAGCGAACTGCGCAATTTCTATCTTCAGATCTGCGCCGGGCGGCTGCAACACAAGCGCTATGCGGCCTTCACGAAAGGCCTGGGGCTTGAGAACATGCGTGGCGTTCACTCGATCTCCGAGTTCTACGCCGCCGCAGTCGAGAGCCAAGCGGCTGACAGCTTCATTCTGAACTTCAAGGAACTCGAACGCACGTGTTCTCCTGACATTTTCGATGACCTTAAAAGTGTAGTGCTCGGGGCGCTTCGAACGGCGCCGCACTCCAAGGAAAAAGCGCGACTGCTCGCGTTTTTTTCCAGGTATCTCGACCTGGACGACGAGTTCGCGGCTGACCTTTGGCGCGTGATCGCGGATCGGACCAACGATAATGTTGAACCAGGCGCTCCGCGCGAGAAGGAACAGCGCATCATAGAAATGCTGTTTCTGCTGACGCCGCCCATGATACCGGCCGAGCGCGGACGATCGCAGAAGCAGGTCCGCCAATTCATAGAAGCCTGCAATTCGTTAGCCCTTCGACCGATTGAGCTCTCCGAGCCCATCCAGGACATGTCCAACAACTGGACGCCCTGGCAGTACATTTTCTGCTCGGCCGAGATGCAGGCCTATAGCTCTGCGCTAGCGGCACTGGAAAAGATCGCCGTCAAGACATGGCCGAAGCTCGGCTTTACCGCGCCGCACGTATCCGAACGCCATCCGCCCGTCGCGGGGAAGCGAGTGCGCATCGGCTTCATTGTGCACGACTCTATGCCGATGATGTCCGGTCTGCTGAGCGGGCTGGATCCGCAAGTCTACGAGACAGTATTTTTGCGTCCTGGAAAGCGGGGTCAATCCCGGGCCGCGCAGACTTGGGTGGCGCGAGCCGAAAGGGTTGTCGAGTATTCCGACAGCGATAGCTACGCGGCAATTGACACGATCGCAGCCGAGCGACTTGATATCATCGTAGCAGGCCCCTCCGTTGCCGCAGTCTTCTTCCCCATGATGGCCCGGCTCGCACATTTGCAGATGGTGCTGCTCGAGCCGAATTGGACCGATGGCCTCACGAACGCCGACTATTATATCTCCTGGAAGCCTGCCGAACCCGAAGACACAAAGCGCTTTTACAAGTCCAACGTCGCTCTGCTTGATCATCCACCTTATTTTATCGAGCGACATACGGTGCAGGAGGTCTCGGATCAAGCTAAGCGCGAGTTGCGCGCCCGCCTGCTGGATCGCAGCGACAGCGACCGCATCTATCTTTGTGCCAATACGCCGCCGAAAATTCATCCCCACATGGATGAGATGTTTCGCAAGCTGCTGGAAAGCGATCCGGAAGCCACGCTTGTGATTTTGCGCGGCGAATACCCGCCGACGAAGACCTTGAAAGCTAGACTGCAGCAGAAGCTGGGCAAGCTCGCAGACAGGATTGTTTTCTTGCCCACGTTGAAACAGGAGGACGCGCACAGCTTGCTGCTAACGGCCGACGCCTGCTTGGACTCGTTTCCGCTGTGCGGCATGTCCTCGAGCTTTGACGCGGCCATGCTGGGCGTTCCAATAGTGACGCTGCCCACACCGATACCATTCGGCAAATGGACCGCGACGATCTACGAATATATTGGCATGACCGGCCTCACGGCGCGGGACGAGGACGAGTACCTGCAGATCGCCCTCAAGCTTGCTAAAGACCGGGCTTGGCGAGAGCAGTTGGGCCAGGAATTGAGGCATAGAGCGCAGCGCTTCGTTGAAAACACGGCGAGCGTGGAGGCATTTTCGACGTTCATCGCGAAATCCTGGCAGCGCCATAAGGAGGGAAGTCCTCCCGTCGATTGGATCGACGGAGAGTGGCGGTCTTCCCCGACGTTCGCGGACGGTAACGGTCGAGGCGGCGCCGTCGTCGAAGGCTGTTGGGCGGCAGCTTTGCCCCGACCGGTTGCTCGCGCCACCACCGGCATAACACCGTTAGCCACTCAGCGCACACACCGCTAAAGGGCGGCGCACCAAATCGCGCATTGCCAACAATGAACCTTACCGCCCTCTTGCGCGTCGCTACGCATGCAATCGCTGCTGCTCCTCCGCGATTGCGCAAGCGCGATCATATAGAGTGCGGTCGGCTTCTGTGAGTGTTTCGAGAATGTTGAGTGCCTCGGGGCTGAGGTCGATCCTCTTTGGGCGGTCCGGGTTTGCAAGGTGGTGCGGCACGTCCGCGATAGGGCCGAAGCCAAACATCGCCGGCAATAGCCTGACGTCTCGAACAAACGTGGTGGTCGTTCCTACCCACGCGCATTCTTCGAGATGCTTCAACGCGGCTTCCGGCCCGCGTCCTGCGGATACTGCTTCATTGCCCGCGAGAAAATTCGTCATCAGTCCGAAGTTCGCGCGCAGTTGCGAGTGCGGATCGAGCAGCAGATCGTCGACCGTTCGTGATGCGGCCTCGTCAGCTGCAACCTGAGCTCCAGGACTAAACACACCCTCGTTCGCCCGTCGGCGCCAATAACCGTAGGCGGAGAGGACGAGGTCGACGGGGTCGCGCAGCACCGTAAGCACGCGCGGCCGCTCAGGGAATATTCCCAGGATGTCCCAATCGAAGTGGCCGGAAAGTAACCCGTAGCCGCTAATGCGATCTCGCAGTTCCTGCTCTGAAATCGCGACGTGATAACGCTGCGGGTAGACCAACGCGGAGAGAACCGAAAATAGTGACGTGCCACCCGTCTTTGGAATGTGCAGTTGAAACAGCACTTCTCTGCCCCTTGTCGGTTTTGCGCAGACTCACCGCCGGTGAGAAACGAATCCTGCATGCGCTGGTGCGTCGATGACAAGCCAATGCGCAGGCGCTTCACTGATGGCCAATGGCACCACCCTCCTGCGCAAAAGAAGGCCCCTTGACGGAAACTGTTCCTCTCAACTTGTGGTTGTGATGTGCCGTAAGCTTGCGGTGTAGCGTGCTGCACCGATCGAAGGGCGCGTGATCGGATGGCGGGGATTGTCATGCGCAAAGTCAGTCTCTATGAGCCCGACCTGTCAGGCAATGAATTGCCTTACGTCGTTGACTGCCTGAACACGACGTGGATCTCGTCGAAGGGCGAGTACATCGGCAAGTTCGAGCGGGCATTCGCGGATTTTGTGCGAAGTGATCACGCGGTTGCCGTTTGCAACGGCACCGTAGCGCTTCATCTTGCACTTGCTGCTCTGGACTTAGGCCCCGGCGACGAGATCATTGTCCCCACCTTCACCTACATCGCTTCAGTGAACATGATTGCCCTGCGGGGTGCGACGCCGGTATTCGCCGATTGCAGGCCGGATACTTGGGCCATCGGGCGCGCCGAAGTAGAGCCACTCATTACGCCGCGGACACGTGCGATCATGGCCGTGCATCTTTACGGCGGCATGTGCGATCTCGCTGAGCTTCGCGCGCTTGCCGACCGTCGCGGCCTTAAACTGATTGAAGATGCTTCCGAGGCGCTGGGTTGCTTTTGGTCTGGTCGACATGCGGGGGTTTGGGGCGAGTGCGGCACCTTCAGCTTTTTCGGCAATAAGACAATAACCACCGGCGAAGGTGGCATGGTCGTGACGAATGATGCAGCTCTAGCGGAGCGACTGCGGCTTCTACGCGGGCAAGCACAACATCCGACGCGCCGTTATTGGCATGTGGAGCTCGGCTTCAACTACCGAATGACGAATATCTGCGCGGCAATCGGCTTCGCGCAGATGGAAAGGCTGACCAAGCTGCTGGAGCGCAAGCGGGCCATCGCTAGCCAATATCGCGATAGACTGCGGCAGCAAGACGTGCAGTTTCAGTCGCGACCGCCCGAAATCGAGAGCGGTGAATGGCTTGTCACCGTGCTCCTACCTGAAGATGTTGATAGAGATGCCGTCATGGACTGCCTCAATCAGTATGGGATCGAGAGCCGACCGACGTTCTATTGCGCGCATCACATGCCGATGTATGAGACGCAGTCCGCTCTGCCGAAATCGGAGGAGATATCGCGACGAGGCATCAGTCTCCCCAGTCACCCGCTGTTGTCGGATGACGACATCGCCGAGGTCTGCGACAGGCTGACGAGCGCAATTGGAAAGTGCCCTGTTGAACAGTCGGCACGTATCCGGTTCGCATGATCAAGAGGTAAGCGTGGAAGCTGCGCTCTACGATCAACGCCGCCCCGGGGCGGAACTAGGCCTGGGGAGCGCGGCGATGGGATACGTGCGGGACATCTTAGCCGCGCGGTATTTCTGGTGGCATTTGGCGTTGTCGGACCTTCGCTCTCGATGGCGCCGGTCGTCTCTCGGCATCCTCTGGTCGATGCTCCAGCCGTTGGGGATCACTATATTGATCTCCATCGTATTCAGCAGATTGTTGAATGTGAGCTTCCTCGAATACGCGCCGTACGTACTCTCTGGCATCATCTTCTGGGACTTCTTCGCTTCGAATGTCTCGGGTGGCGCGCTCGCGTTCGTTCAGAACGAGCCCTACATCAAGCAGTGCCGGCATCCCCTCGCGATATATACGCTGCGTGCAGTTCTCGCGAACTTGGTTGTCACAACGGTCGCCACGTTGTCACTGGTGATCGTCGTTCTCGTTCTAAAGCCCGAAACCCTCGGTTGGGCTTGGCTTGGTTGGCTTATCGCTGCACCAATTTTGCTGTTCACGGCTTGGCCACTGGCGACCGCACTCGCATATGTCTCCGTGCGCTTTCGCGATGTGCCGCACGCGCTTGGGCTCGCGATGCAGTCGCTTTGGTTCATCTCGCCGGTCTATTTCGACGTCAAGATGTTTCGCTCCGCTGGTCTCGACGGGCTAGTCGATTACAACCCAATCTATCACCTGCTTGAGCTCACGCGCGCGCCGTTCCTGCGTGGCGAATGGCCGAGCCTTGCGAACTATTGCGTCAGCCTCGCAACGATCGCTGGCCTTGCAACGCTGGCAATCGTTCTCGGTCGACGCATGGAACGCCGCGTGCTGTTCTATCTCTGACGGCTGACGGTGACATGGCGTACATCCGAATGACCTCGGTCGACCTGCATTACTCGGCGCTGGGCCTCGCCAATCGCTCGCTAAAGGGCGCCGCGCTAGATTTGCTTGCCAGGGGCCGCAAGCCGAGCCGACGGATCCGTGATATCCACGCGCTGAAAAACATAACGCTCAAGATCGGGGCCGGAGAGCGCGTCGGATTACTGGGGCACAACGGCGCTGGGAAATCCACGTTGCTCAAGTCCATTGCTGGTCTTTATCCACCTTCAGCCGGCTCGCTCGAAGTCGTTGGCGGTGTGCGCGCACTCATAGAGATCAGTCTAGGGTTCGAACCGGACGCGACGGGACGTGAGAATATTCTATATCGCGGGCTGCTGATGGGCCTCAAACCCAGCGAGGTTCGCGCACTCGAAGACGAGATCGTTGCGTTTGCCGACATTGGCGAATTCATCGATTATCCTATCAAAACGTATTCGAGCGGCATGCAGGTTCGGCTAGCCTTCGCGGTTTCCGTGGCTGTGTCCGGCGAAATCCTGTTGCTCGACGAAATCATTGGGGCGGGTGATGCCACTTTCATGGAGAAGGCGAAGGAGCGTGTGCGAAAGCTTATCGAGTGCTCTCAAATACTGATCCTGGCGTCGCACGATTTCACTAGCCTGCAATCGATGTGCGAGCGCGGACTCGTCCTCCATCGTGGCGAGCTTATCTTCGATGGGCCGATTGCCGAAGCGGTGGAGACCTACAGCGCTTTGCATCGGCTCATCTCATGACACAGCCTGGTCCGACATTTAAATTGTCGTCACACACCGCCGCGCGTTTGCGTGAACTCACGGGCCAGCCTCCGGCAAGGCCTGCTCGGCGCAAGCGCATCGCAGTCATTCTGCCCAAGGCCTATCGGGGCGGGACACTCCGCGGCTCGCTGCTGCTGGCGCGGGCTATTAAGGAAGGCAGCGAGCGCGCAGGCGAAGATGTGGACGTCCTGCTGGCCCATCTGGATGAGTACCAGGATCGCGATTTTGCCGACCTTCAGGGACTTCCACGCCGTCCTTTCGCTTGGCGCAAGCTTGATGCACAGGTTGCGCGACGAGCAATGCACTACTCCGGCCTTGATCAATGGCAACCAGATCGCGACAGCTATTTGGTTCCAGACGATGGCATCGACAACCTACAAGGCTGCGACTTGTGGCTAATCGTGTCAGATCGGGTGCCGGGAATTTTGCTGCCTTTGCGGCCGCAAATAATGATGGTGTACGACTACCTCCAGCGCTATGTGCCCTGCATCCCGGAGGACGAAAGCCTCGGCTACATCCAGTCGGCACGCGCGGCAAAGCGTGTTTTGGTCACGACTCAATGGACCGAGCACGACGCCCTGCAATATGCCGGGCTGGATCCGCGCCGCGTTATCAAGATGCCTATGTTGGCGCCCGATTTCACCAAGGACGTATTGCCGGACCCTCGCACCGACGACGAGGCTTATTTTCTTTGGCCGACCAACCCCGCGATTCACAAAAATCATGAAGTGGCCGTGCGTGCCCTTCAGCGATATTATGAGCGACTGGGGGGAACCCTCACGTGCTGCGTGTCGGGGGTGGGTTCAGCGATCATACCCGAAGGCACGTTCCCACATCATTTCGATCTCGCAAACAGGATCAAAAGCAGCACTGCTCTGCGAGCCAAGGTTCATTGGCTAGGAGAGTTGGATGATGAGGCGTACCGCGCGAAGCTGGCCGGTGCTGCCTTCCTATGGCACACCTCGCGCTTCGATAATGGCACCTACAGCGTGATTGAAGCGGCATGCATGCGCGTTCCATCGCTGTCGAGCGACTACGGCCCGATGCGCGAGATCGACAGACAGTTTTCGCTGAACCTCTCTTGGACACCGTCCGACGATTTCGAAGCAATTGCCGACCAGCTTAAGACGATGGAGGTTGAGCATATTGACCGCCGACGGCTGCTTCCCGATACGGCGGAACTCTCGCGCAGGTGCTACGCCGACCACGTAGACGCCTATTGGAGGGTCGTGCGGGGATGCCTGTGAGGCGCTACGGTATCTATCTTCTTTATCCGCCCAAAGTGCCTCTCACGTCAGAGGGTCTCGGAAGATTGCTCGCAGCATTCTTGCGCGGCTCGTCGCTCGTCGATGATGTTCACTTTGTTATCGTCTGTCCGAGTTGGCTGGTTGTGCCGCTACGGGAGTTATTCATTGCCGAACGCGTGCCACTTGAACGCGTCGAGATTCATGCGCCGCAATATACGCCGTTGCCGCTCGCGCTACATAGCTGGTTGATTAGACGGCGGGCCAAGCGCCGACCGGCCTGGCGCACACGGTTCAAGGTTCGAGTGCATAGGGCAGCGAACCGCCAATTGGACGGATTCCTCCGCGCGATCTCGCACGCGACAGTTGGGCCAAGCGCATGGAGAATGGCCCTACCCCTCGCGAAGTGTTCGGTCATGTTGGCTGCGCTCAGCCCACTTATTCTGGTTGTGGGGATCGGCGCAATCGTAAGTGCAAAGAAGCGGAGATGGCGTCGGCTGGGATCGGTTCGCGCCGAGATGGCTAGTGCGGCGTCGAGCGCTATCGATGCCCCTAAGGATGATCCTTTTGTTCTCCGCGCCTATCGGTTGATGGAAGAGGCTGAGATTGAACGCATACACGAGATCATCGATACGATGACGGACGTGCGTGCTTGGTACTGCCCAACTGCTTTCTGGCCGTCCTTCAACAAAATAAAATCACCGAAACTCATCTGCGTGCCCGACGTGGTTGTTGCCGAATTTCCTGTGGCGTTTGCCGAACTGGGCCCACGCTTGGCGGACAATTTCTCGCTACTGACGTCGGCTGTGCGCGGAGGTCAGGACTTCATTACTTATAGCGATACGATAAAGCGCGACACACTTGGTGCCCGGTTTGGAATTGCTGGACACCGCGTGACGGTCATCCCGCACGCGCCGCAGGACTTAAGTCCTTGGATTAAAGGGCCGGAGGCATCGAATGGAAATCTGGCCGGGGCGCAACATTGCCGCGCGCTCCTGCTAGACGCATTGGGGCGATCGGCCTCTCCATATACGGCCAGCTTTGCCAATCCATCGGTTAAGTTTCTTTTTTATGCCAGCCAGTTTCGACCCAACAAGAATGTCCTCACCCTACTACGTGCATACGAGCATCTGCTCCGTCGCCAGCGCATCGGTCACAAGCTAATTCTTACCGGAAAGGCGAAGGCGGCACCTCGCATCGCGGAATTTATTGCCGAGCATCGGCTCGAGAAGGATGTGCTCTGCGTTAACGACCTGACGCCGCAGGAATTGGCGGCCTTTTACAAGTTGGCCGATTTGGCGGTTAATCCCTCCCTCAGCGAGGGAGGCTTTCCATTCACATTTTCCGAGGCTCTCTCCGTTGGAACACCGGTCGTCATGTCAAGGATATCGGTAACGCTGGAAGTCGTCACCGATACGGCGCTGCAGGACATGATGCTGTTCGACCCATACGATTGGCGCAAAGTCGCGGAACGAATTTCTTGGGCAGTCGATAACCGCAACCCGCTGCTCAAAGGCCAACGCTTGCTGTACGGCCAACTAGCGAGCCGCACATGGGCCGATGTCGTCAATGAGCATATCGCGGTGCTGGACCGCATCGCCGATCAGCAGCCGGCCGGAGCCTGGCAATGGCACGCAAGGGACTAGTTATTATCGGTTTTGGGGGGCACGCACGCAGCGTAGCCGATGTAGCGCTACGGGCAGGCACCGATAAGTTAGTATTCGTTGATGACGCTGCGATGCCCGGTGAGGAGTTTGCTGGCTTCTCCGCCCAGACCTTCTGGCCGGAGCCACTTCCCGGATGGTGCGCCATTCCGGCCAGTGGTAATGCCAAGCGGCGGAAGGATATGGTCGACCTTGCCGAGAAGCGCGGCTTCGAGGTCTGCTCACTCCTGTCTCCGCTCGCGTACGTCGGCGTAGGAGCTATCATTGAAAAGGGTGCGATGGTCGCCCATCATGCACACGTGGGCCCTCGTGCAAAGATCGGGACCGGTTCCATTATCAATACCGCTGCAGTCGTCGATCATGAGACGCAGATCGGTGAATACTCTCACATTGCAGTCAACTCGACAATTGCAGGCCGATGCATATTGGGGCGCGCGGTGCTGATAGGCGCTGGCGCCACGGTGATCGACAACGTTCGAATCTGCGATGGGGTGATTGTAGGAGCGGGCGCAGTCGTCATCCGCGACATTCTAGAACCGGGGACCTACGTCGGGAATCCAGCGCGCCGGCGCAAGCAGCAGGTCTGAACTACGCTTCGCTCGCCAGTCCAATGGCAAGCGCGCCGATGGAAGCCAAGGCATCCGTGCAGTGACCGAGGCGCTGTTTAAACCTGCTGCTGATCGCGGGGTTCACGCCGCGACGGGACGGCGCTTTACCTCAGCGTGAAACGCCCTCGACGCGATTGAGGCGATACGCATACGCAGGCGCCTAACTCATTCGCGAAGTCATGGCGCGGGTGGTAGCCAGCGCCATGACTTCGGACGCGGGGATGCCGACCTGATGCGGAAACTCCCGGTCGATGGTTAGCTTCGATAGGTCGCCTTTGCGCATCAACGCACCGGATTCACCGGTCTCAGCTTGCAACGCTTAACTGCGGGACGATCAGCAAGCGCATCGCGCACGACGATGCGCGCCAGCGCTGAAGGATCGATTTCGCCACGTGTAAAGAAATTTCGATTTCGACAGTCTTCGCCTTTCGAACCCATCGGGCAGACGATTCCGGCCACGAGCCCGAGCCCGATATGGACACCGCCAGGCTGAACCAATAGGCGAAATTCCGGTGCCGGCTGATCTGCACTTAGGTTTAGCCGAGCGACTTGCCGCTCAGCCTCAGCCACTATTGCTTTCTCCCACGCTCCCCAGGATGACCGGGGGGACGTCTCAAACTTCAATCGATAGCCTTGCGGTAGCGACGGCAGTCCCCGAGTTTCCCTGGTGAAGCAAACTCTGTGCTCAAACTTTGTCTGATCCTCTCTCGCACAGGCAAGCACGAGAGACGGTACCAAGAGTGCGACGGCGATAACGCTCGGACGCATATCTTACCCTTTGGTGGCCTGTGCGGGGCCAACGTTGCCCCTTCAACGGATCAACCTTCGCGATCCACTTCGCCAAGACGCGCACACTGGCGCCCTTCCCCTTCTGCTTAGTGTGGCCGACAAGGCGATTGATCACGTACTCCGGCAGTCCTGCGTTGTGGCAGGCGTCTTCAAATCGATGTCGGGTACTGTGGGACGTCAGTTTGGAATCGGTGATCTTGAGACGTTCCCTAAGCCAACGCTTGCTGAACTGAACAAGCGCGTCGCAGGTTACTATGGGACGTAGAGGCTGGACCTACATGGTCCCCCCAGCGGTGGAGATGGTCCGCGCCGGGTGTTATTTTGTGGTGTTAGCGCCAAATGCCAAACCGTTGAAACAAAAGACAAAAACACTGGCGGAAGGGGTGGGATTCGAACCCACGGTAGGCTTGCACCTACGGCGGTTTTCAAGACCGCTGCCTTAAACCACTCGGCCACCCTTCCTTGTCGCCTCGCGGCGCAGAGCGCGGAACCTATAGGGGACCGCCGCGCGGCTCAAGGTGAGCCCCGCTTTTACCCAAACTCAAACGTGATTTGCCATGCTGCCGCCATGCGGGCGCCCGTCGCGGGGTGTTTCGATGGGGTGCGGACAGGTGGCACCTGCGCCGTTCGGCGGGTCATTTGCGTATGCGTTGGCAGAAAATCCGGACAACAGAACGGCTTAGCGGCCTCACCCGCGACTCTAGCCTATATGCAACCCTGCGCTGGGCCGCAGCGCGCATAACAGCAGCGCTTCTGTTTGCGATCGCGCCTCTGGCTTTGGCCGGCTGCTCCGGCAGCGGCTACGATAGCAACCTCGGCGTCGATTCCAGCCCGCGCGTGGTGAGGAGTGGCAATGTGCCGAGGGGCGGGGGTGTCTACAAGGTAGGCCGACCCTACCGTGTCGCTGGCCGCTGGTATCACCCTCACGAGGACCCGTCCTACGACCGTGTCGGCACCGCGTCCTGGTACGGCACCGCCTTTCACGGACGCAAGACCGCCAACGGCGAAGTCTACGACATGTACGCTTTGACGGCCGGTCATCCGACGCTGCCGCTGCCATCGTATGCCTATGTCACCAACCTCCAGAACGGCCGCACGGTCCTGGTGCGCATCAACGATCGCGGTCCCTACGCCAAGGACCGTCTGATTGACCTCTCGTTCCAGACGGCGCGCACGCTCGGCTTCCACAACCACGGACTGGCCCGCGTCCGCGTTCGATACGCGGGCAGGGCGCCACTGAACGGTGATGACAGCGCCGAGCGCCGCTTCCTGGCGCAGCAGTCCTGGTCCGGCACGCGCTACGCCGCGAGCGAGCGCGAGCCGATTTCGACCGGCTCCATACGCCAGAGTGTTTCGACTTCTGCGCCCGCAAGCTGGTCCGTCCGAAATTATCGGCAGGATCAGCGAAACGCAGAATCGGCCGCCTCCAAACCCTCCGCCCTTGGCGCAGCACCTCGCCAAACCTATGTGCGCGTCGGTCCGTTCGCGACCGAGAGCGAAGCCGAGCGGCTGCGCGCATTCCTTGCCGCTGGTGATCCGAGTGCCGTCGAGACCACACCTCGCGTTTCCGGAGAGGCCGGATTCGGCGTGCGCCTCGGCCCTTACGACGATGTGACAGCGGCCGCAGTCATGTCGCGAATCGCAGCCGCCGGTTTCGAACCTGACGCAAGCCAGCAAGGGCGCACAGACTGAGTTCGCCGCAGTCGTTGACATCCGACGCGGACTGACTTGATAGTCGTTGCATCTCCGTGCTTTCCGATGTTTCGCAAGGTGAATCAGGCGCAATGCTCTCTTCGCTCAAACAGCGTGCTTCAGGTCCGCTTCTGCTGGCCGCTGCATTGCTGCTCGCATTCGCGTCGTTCGCGGTCTCGCATCGCGCATCGGCGCAAGGCGGTGGCTTCAACACCCGCGCCAAGGCCGCCGTGTTGCTCGATGCAGACACCGGCGCCATTCTCTACCAGAACAACGCCGAGGAACTGCTGCCGCCCGCGTCCGTCTCGAAGCTGATGACCGCCGCGGTCGTGTTTCGCGCGCTCAAGGAAGGCCGTCTCAAACTCACCGACGAATTCACGATGAGCGAGCACGCCTGGCGCACCGGTGGCGCACCCTCGCGCACTTCGTCGATGTTCGTACCGATCAACACACCGGCGACCATCGACGATCTGATCAAAGGCCTCATCATCCAGTCGGGCAACGACGCTGCGATCTGTCTTGCCGAAGGTCTCGGCGGCACCGAGGAGCAGTTCGCCAAGCGCATGACCGTCGAGGCGCGGCGCATCGGCCTTACCAAGTCGACTTTCACGAACCCGAGCGGCCTGTACGACCCGGGTCAGCTCATGACGGCGCGCGAGATCGCGCTGCTCGCCAACTATCTCATCAAGGAATACCCCGAGCACTACCCGATCTTTTCCCAGCGCGTCTTCGAATACCGCAAACACAAGTTCTTCAACCGCAATCCGTTGCTGCCGCTCGATATCGGTGCCGACGGACTGAAGACAGGCTTCGTTCGGGAGTCGGGCTACAATCTCGTCGGCTCGACCGTGCAGGGCGGCAAGCGCCTTATCGTCGTCGTGATGGGCCTCGCCACAGAAGCCGAGCGCACCGCCGAAGCCCGCAAGCTCATCGACTGGGGTTATCGCAGCTTCGCGCCCTTCAAGCTCTTCAACGCCGGCGAGACGGTCGGCAGCGCCCGTGTCTGGGGCGGAGAGAAATTCTATGTCCCGCTGACGGGGGGAGGGGATATCAAAGTGATCCTCCCGCGCGTGCCTGAAAATCCGCGCCTAAAGGCGGAGATCGTCTACGACGGGCCGTTGAAGCCACCGATCAAGAAAGGCGACAAGGTCGCCAAGCTGCGCGTCACCACGCAGAACAACTCGGTCAACGAGGTGCCGCTGTACGCCGCTGAGGATGTGGAGCCCGGCGGACTTATGCGCCGCGGCCTCGATTCTCTCGCTCACCTCGCCTTCGGATGGGTGAAGCTGTAGCGCCGATGCCGCCGCCGTGTTACCGACGCCACACGGTCCTTTTGCGTTAGGGGCTTCAGGCGCGTGCTCGGGAAGTTCATCACTTTTGAAGGCGGGGAGGGGTCCGGTAAGTCGACCCAGGCTCGGCTGCTCTCCGAGCAGCTCTGGCGCGTTGGCGTGCATACCTTCATCACCCGCGAGCCCGGCGGCTCGCCGTTTGCCGAAGCGCTCCGCAAGGTGATCCTCGATCCGAACATGCCGCAGCACTCCGCATTGTCCGAGGCGCTGCTGTTCTATTCCGCCCGTGCCGATCACCTCGACAACACGGTTCGTCCCGCGCTCAACTCCGGCCTCTGGGTGATCTGCGACCGCTTCGTTGATTCCACCCGCGTCTATCAGGGCGTCGCCGGCGGCTTGCCGGGCGAAGTCCTCGACGTCTTGAATCACATGGTCGTCAGTCCGACCTTCCCAGACTTGACCATCATCCTCGACATTCCCGCAGAACTGGGTCTCGGCCGCGCGCACAGCCGCCGCGTCGACAAGGTCAATCCCGACACCGAAGCGGACGCCTACGAGAAGCGCGACCTTGGCTTCCACTGGAAGCTGCGTGACGCCTTCCGCGACATCGCCGCCCAGGAACCGGAGCGCTGCGTGCTCATCGATGCCGCGCGCGATGAACCAGCCGTTTTCGCCGACATCTGGCGCGCCGTTCAAGCACGCCTTCTTGCGCCCGCCCGCTGATGGCCCGCGCTCCTGCCACGTTCGATATCGAGGAACTGCCGGAGGCCGATCGCCTCGAGGAGTTCCCGCATCCGCGCCATACGCAGAAACTGTTCGGACACGCGGAAGCGGAGCGCCATCTCGCCGAAGCACTCGCCGGCGGCCGCATGCATCATGCGTGGCTGCTCGCCGGCCCGAAGGGCATCGGCAAGGCCACTCTGGCTTATCGGTTTGCAAGCGCGGCCCTCGCGGCTCCATCAGAGCGTGATCCTTCCGTTGAGACGCTGAGCATCGCCGATACGACCATCGCGTCACGGCAGGTACGTGCGCTTTCCCATCCCGGTCTGCTCGTCATTCGCCGGCCGTATGACACCAAGGGCAAGCGTTTCACCGCCAGCATCCCGGTCGACGAAGTGCGCCGCCTGCGCACGTTCCTCGGCCACCGCGCCGCGGGCGACGGCTGGCGCGTCGTCATCGTCGACGAAGCCAACGAGCTGAACGTCAACGCTGCCAACGCACTCCTGAAGTCGCTCGAGGAGCCGCCGGTCCGCACGGTGTTCTTGCTGCTCTCCTCCGCTCCGGGCGAGCTGGTCCCGACCATCCGCTCGCGCTGCCGCATGCTGACGCTGTCGCCGCTCACCCCGACGGAAATGCGCGCCGCAGCGACCCAGGCGCTCACCGCCGCCGACATCAAGCCACCCGACGCCGCGGAGTGGGCCGCTCTGGAACGACTGTCCGGCGGCAGCGTTGCCCGCCTCCTCGGATTGTTCGGAGCAGGCGGGCTCGCGCTCCAGAAGCAGGTCGACCGGATCCTGGAGCTTTTGCCCCGCGTCGACTGGCGCGCCGTGCACGCCCTGTCGGACGAACTGGCGCCGGCCGCGGCCCAGACCCGGTTCGAGCTGTTCTTCGAGCTGCTGATGGAAACTGTTTCCCGCCTCGTCCGGACCGCAGCGACCGGGCAGGGCACCCCTGAGGACGTCGCCCTGGCGAGCCGCCTCATCAGTACCGCCCGACTTGCCTCATTCGCTGCGCTGTGGGAAAGAGTAGCCCGCGAGAAGGCCGACACGCTTGCGCTCAATCTAGACCGCAAGAGCCTTATAATTGAGACAGTTGCGGCTCTCGCTGCCGCCGCCCAGGACCGAAAGCCAGTCTGAGAGAAGGCCCGCTGAGATGCAGCCGCAGCGCCGGACCAGAACGCCCCTTCCGCGCCCCGCCCGAATGTGAAGCGGCCGTCTCCGGCTGCCCAGGACGCGGCAGCCCGGCAACCGACAATCGCATCCCCTGCATCACCATCCTTGAGGACCCATAGTCCATGAGCGGGCGCCAGAAATTCTACATCACGACCGCGATCTCCTATCCCAACGGCCAGCCGCATATCGGTCATGCCTACGAGGCCATCGCCACCGACACCATCGCGCGCTTCGAGCGCCTCGACGGCAAGGACGTCTTCTTCCTGACCGGCACCGACGAGCACGGCCTGAAGATGAAGCAGACCGCCGCCAAGGAGGGCCTCACGCCGCGCGAACTCGCGGATCGCAACGCCAAGCGCTTCCGTGAGATGGCTGGTCTACTCGAGCTTTCCAACGACGACTTCATACGCACCACCGAACCGCGCCATTATCGGTCTTCGGAAGAGATCTGGCGGCGCATGGAGAAGGCCGGGGACATCTTCCTCAAAACCTACGCCGGCTGGTATTCCGTCCGCGACGAGGCTTTCTACAATGAAAGCGAGACGACCCTCGGCGACGACGGCATTCGCCGCGGCCCGCAAGGTACACCCGTCGAATGGACCGAGGAGGAAACGTACTTCTTCCGCCTCTCCGCCTATCAGGACAAGCTGCTCTCCCATTACGAGGCCAACCCGGATTTCATTCTACCGCCGGAGCGCCGCAACGAGGTTACGAGCTTCGTCAGGGGCGGCCTTGAAGATCTCTCCATTTCGCGCACCACGCTCGATTGGGGCATCCCGGTTCCCAAGTCGGCAGGGGACAGCGGCAGCGGCGCCAGCCACGTCATGTATGTCTGGGTCGACGCGCTCACGAACTACATCACCGGCGTCGGTTTCCCTGACGAAGGCGATGCGCGTTGGCACTACTGGCCGGCCGACGTGCACGTCATCGGCAAGGACATCCTGCGTTTCCACGCCGTCTATTGGCCGGCGTTTCTGATGTCGGCCGGCATCGAGCTGCCCAAGCGCGTCTTCAGCCACGGCTTCGTGCTGTCGAAGGGCGAGAAGATGTCGAAGTCGGTCGGCAACGTCGTCGATCCATTCGACCTCGTCGCCGCCTACGGCGTCGAGGCGGTCCGTTACTTCTTCCTGCGCGAGGTGAACTTCGGCCAGGACGGCAACTACTCACCGGAGGCCATCGCCAATCGCATCAACGCCGACCTTGCAAATGATCTCGGAAATCTCGCACAGCGCTCGCTGTCGATGATCTCCAAGAACTGCGGCGCGCAGGTCCCCGAACCGGGCGAATTCACCGAGGCTGACCGGACGATCCTTGCGGCGACCGATGCGCTTTACGCCAAGACCCGCGAGGCGATGGACAAGCAGGCGGTCACCAAATACCTCGACGCCGTCTGGGCCGTTGTTGGCGACACGAACCGCTACTTCGCCGCCGAGGAACCTTGGGCGAAGAAGAAGACCGACCCCAAGCGCATGGAGACCATCCTCTATGTGACGGCGGAGGTCGTGCGCCAGGTGGCCATTCTTGCACAGCCTGTGACACCGCACGCTTCTGGCAAGCTCCTCGACTACTTGGCGCAGCCCGACGAAGCGCGCACATTTGAGGCGTTGGGTGAAGGCGGCCGTCTGAGACCGGGCACCGCGCTGCCTGAGCCGCAAGGCGTGTTCCCGCGCTACGTCGCGCCCGAAGTCGAAGGCGAAAAGCCCGAACCCAAGCCGAAGAAGGACAAGCCCAAGAAGGAGCAGGGCTGATCGAGATGCTCGTTGACCACCACTGCCACCTCGACTTCCCGCAGCTCGCCGCCGACCGCGACGGGCTTCTGCAGCGCGCCCGCGAGGCCGGTGTCGGCGTGATGGTCACGATCTCGACGCGCGTCCGCCAGCTTCCGACGCTGATCGAGATCTGCGCCGCGCATGACAACATCTATTGCTCCGTCGGCACGCATCCTCACAACGCGGACGAGGAACGCGGCATTCCTGCCGATGAGCTGGTGCGCCTTTCCGCGCATGAGAAGGTTGTCGCCATCGGCGAAGCTGGCCTCGACTACTATTACAAGAAGTCCTCGCCCGAGGCGCAGGAGGAAGGCTTCCGCGCCCACATCGAGGCGGCGCGCCGCACCGGCTTGCCGCTGGAGATTCACACCCGCGATGCCGACGAGGACACGATCCGCATACTGGAAGACGAGCATCGCAAGGGCGCGTTTCCAGCGATCCTGCACTGCTACACCGGCGGTCCCGAACTGGCGCGCCGCGCCGTCGAGCTCGGCCTCTACGTGTCCTTCACCGGCGTCGTGACCTTCAGGAAGAACGACGCGCTGCGCGACATCGCCCGTGCTGTTCCGCTGGATCGCATTCTGGTCGAGACCGACGCGCCTTACCTCGCGCCCGAACCCTACCGCGGCAAGACCAACGAGCCATCGTACGTCACGCACACGGCGGCAACCCTGGCGCAGGTGAAGGGCGTCACCCCGCAAGCGCTCGCCGCGGCAACGACCGACAACTTCTTCCGCCTGTTCCGCAAGGTGAAGCGACCCGCCGCCGATGGCACTGCCGCAGCATGAGCTATCGCGCCACCATCCTCGGCTGCGGCTCCTCCGGCGGCGTCCCGCGCATCGGTGCGAATTGGGGCGCGTGCGATCCTTCGAACCCCCGGAACAGACGCTGGCGCTGCAGCATGCTGGTCGAGCGCATCGGCAAGCCGCGCCATACGACGGTGTTGATCGACTCTTCGCCCGACGTCCGCGAGCAACTCTTGAGCGTCCGCTGCGAAGCGCTCGACGGCGTGCTCTACACGCACGACCATGCGGACCACACGCACGGCATCGACGACCTGCGCATGGTGTCCTACGCAATGCGCAAGCGCATCGACATCTGGGCCGACGACGTCACGCGCAAGAGCCTCACCGATCGCTTCGGCTACTGTTTCGAAAAGCCGGCTGGGTCCAGCTATCCGCCGATCCTCAGCGCGCACCCTATCGAGGTCTCATCGCGCGTCCGCGTCGATGGTCCATCCGGCGCCATCGAGGCGCTTCCCATTCCGCAGGTGCACGGCGACATCCCCTCGCTCGGCTTCCGCATCGGCGGCCTCGCCTACTCGCCCGACGTGAGCGACATACCGGAGGCTTCCGTGCCGCTGCTGGAGGGCCTCGATGTCTGGATCGTCGACGCGCTGCGCTTTACCGCGCATCCGAGCCACTTTTCGGTGAAGCAGGCGCTCGCCTGGATCGAACGCCTGAAACCCAAGCGCGCCATCCTCACGCACATGACCACCGACCTCGATTACGAGGCATTGAAGCGCGAGCTGCCCGAGCACGTAGAGCCCGCCTATGACGGCATGGTCGTCACGTTTTAACTGCGCGCGCCCCGGCGAAAATTCGCATCATCGCATCGCACCCGTCAGGCGGGGATTGTTGGCGGCAAGGCTCGCGTACCAGGCCAGCGCCTCGTCGCAGTCGGTGACGATCACCCCTGACGGCGTCAACGCCTCCCACCGCTTGCGATAGTCCTTCGACACGGCCGTCAGCACCGGCTTCCCCGCCTCGAAGGCCGCTTCGAGAGCCGGGTAGAGCCCATCGCCTTCTGCCTCGAGCTTACCGAACTTGCTCAGCACCACGAGATCCGCGCCGGCTATCTCAAGCATCACCCGGTCACACGCTGCACCGATGCCCAGCGCATCGACGCGGCACGAGGTGTCCTCCCGCGTAGTGTCGAGATAGATTTTGTTGCTCTCTGCCGTGCTGATGTTGCGCAATGTGCCAGCTGCGCGGCGCGCTGCGGAAGCCGGGTCGCGATCCTCGACCACGCCCGCGATTCTGACGCCGCTCTCTGCAAGCACCGCCACGGCCTTCGCCATCTCGCGTGCCGCGATCCCACTATCGGCACACTGGAACGATGCGATCAGCACGCTCTCCTCATGCGTCGGCGTGATGCTTCTTCCAGTCGGCGAAATTGACGATCTGGCCGGTGAAGTCGCATCCCGGAGAGACCAGCTCCTGCACCAGCGGGACAAGTTCTTCGGGAGCCGGGAGCGTATTGGGATCTTCGCCCGGGAACGCCTTGGCGCGCATCTTGGTGCGCACGGGACCCGGGTTGAGAAGGTTCACGCGCACGCTCGTGTCGATGAGCTCCTGCGCATAGGTTTTGACCAGGCATTCAAGACCCGCCTTCGACACCGCATAGGGTCCCCAATAAGCGTACTTGCCGGTCGCCGCACCCGAGGTCACGAAAACCGCGCGGCCCGCATCCGAGCGCCGCAGCAGCGGATCGAGCGTCCGGATCAGCCGCCAGTTGGCCGACAGGTTGACGTCGATCACCTGGTTCCACGCGTCTTCCGTCA
Organism: Hyphomicrobium sp.; assembly: GCA_030148725.1. Classification (GTDB taxonomy): domain Bacteria; phylum Pseudomonadota; class Alphaproteobacteria; order Rhizobiales; family Hyphomicrobiaceae; genus Hyphomicrobium_A. The sequence continues at coordinate 11,010 of JASBSU010000042.1, read as the reverse complement.
CATGATGCAGCGGCGACAATGGCCCGAGGATACCGGCGTTGGCGACCAGGATGTCGAGCTTGCCCCAGCGCTGGAACAGCGTCGGCCCGACCTGATCGACCTTGTCACCCTTCGAGATATCGAGCTGCAGCAGCGTTGCCTTGCCGCCGGCCGAGCGGATCTCATCGTCGAGCTCTTCGAGGGCGCCGACGGTGCGCGCGACCAGGATGACGTGCGCGCCGGACTTCGCGAGCCCCAGTGCCACGGCGCGTCCGATGCCGCGCGAGGCGCCCGTGACGAGGGCGAGGCGATCTTTGAGAGGCTTTTTGTTTTTCATGACCACCGCAGCACGGCGCTAGAAATACACACGCCCGCCCCGACAGCTATAGGTCATGGGCGGGCGATGCAACCCCTACAAAGGGGTCTGAACGAACCGAGAGTTATCCGACCTCGGCAAGCAGCGAGAGCTGGCGCGGAACGGACTGGCCGCTCTGATCGGTCAGCGGTGTCGGGTACTCGCCGGTGAAGCAATGATCGGTGAACTGCGGTGCACGCGCATCGCGACCGTCGAGACCGACAGACCGATAGATCCCATCCACCGATAGGAACGCGAGGCTGTCCGCGCCGAGGAAGTGGCGCATGCCCTCGAGGTCCTTGTTGGCCGCGAGCAGGTCCACCTTGTCCGGCGTATCGATGCCGTAATAGTCGGGATGCGTGATCGGCGGCGAGGCGATGCGCATATGCACTTCGCGCGCGCCCGCTTCGTACATCAGTTGCACGATCTTCTTCGATGTCGTGCCGCGCACCACGCTGTCGTCGACAAGCACGATCCGCTTGCCGCGAATGACGCTGGCGTTGGCCGAATGCTTCAGCTTCACGCCAAGCGCACGGATCTGCTGCTCAGGCGCGATGAAGGTCCGGCCGACATAGTGATTGCGGATGATGCCGAGTTCGAACGGAACGCCCGATTCCTGGGCGAAGCCGATGGCTGCCGGCACGCCCGAATCCGGGATCGGCACGATCACGTCGACGTCCGCTGGAGCCTCGTGCGCGAGCTGCACACCCATCTGCTTGCGGATGTCATAAACAGTACGCCCGCCAATGACCGAGTCAGGGCGGGCGAAATAGATGTACTCGAAGATGCAGGGACGGGCCACGCGCATCGGGAACGGGCGATGGCTCTCGATGCCATCCTCCGTGATGACCACGACCTCGCCGTTGTCGATCTCGCGCACGAACTCGGCGCCGACCATATCCAGTGCGCACGTCTCGGACGCGAGCACGTATGCGCCGCCAAGCTTGCCGAGCACCAGCGGGCGGATGCCGATCGGATCACGCGCGCCGATCATCATGTCGTTGGTCAGCCCGACCAGGGCGTAGGCGCCCTCGATCTGGCGGATCGCTTCCACGAAGCGTTCGACGATGCGGTGCTTCTTGGAGCGTGAGAGGAGATGCAAGATGACCTCGGTGTCCGAGGTCGACTGACAGATGGCGCCGGTCGAGATGAGTTCCTGGCGCAGCGTCAGGGCGTTGGTGAGATTGCCATTATGGGCGACTGCGAAACCACCCGTGTCGATGTCCGCGAACAGCGGCTGGACGTTGCGGAGCACCGCGTCGCCGCAGGTCGAGTAGCGGTTGTGCCCGATGGCCATGTGGCCTTTCAGACGGTCGATGACCGAGGCACGCGAGAAGTTGTCGCCGACGAGGCCCATGCGCCGCTCGGAGTGGAACTGCTGGCCGTCATAAGAGACGATGCCGCAAGCTTCCTGTCCTCGATGTTGCAGGGCGTGTAGGCCGAGCGCTGTGATGGCAGCAGCGTCGGAGTGTCCAAAAACACCGAAGACCCCGCATTCCTCACGGAGTCTGTCGTCGCCGTACCGAAGATATCCAGGGCCGCTCAGCTTCGCTTCGCAAAGCATCGTGGCCTCTTCGAGCCCTTGAGTCATCGTCACCTCCCGCTGGTGCCGTGCCGCTGCCCGATATGATGAACGCACGTTAACGCTGGCAGTGACGCTGGGATCAGCTCGCGCTCACCTGCCAAGTGACAGAAATATGATATCTTATCCCAGCTTCAAGCGCTAATTCGTCGCCCCGCTGGTTTTCCAGTGCGCCCTGTTGTTGCGGCTGCGCGGGCTGCTCATCCTGAGGTTGCTCGCCCGGCGGAGCCGTGAGCGACGACGGCATATGTGCCTCGAGCATATAACGGATCGTGTCCCCAGCGCCCTTGATGTAGGGCAGCGTCTTCGATTCCTTCACCCAGGGAACCTGCGTGTTGGGATCGGGGAAGAACGCTTCGTAGAACATGTAGGGGATGACGATCAGGACGAAGCCGCGCACCACGCCGAACAGGAACCCGAGCACCCGGTCCACCATGCCCACCCGGCTGTCGAGGATGGCATCGGAGAGCCGTGCGGTGATGAGGTGCACGATGATGAGCACGATGAGGAAGATGACCGCGCCCACGACGATCTGAGCGACGGCGACCTGGGTCCCCATCTGCTGCGCCATGTCCTGCGCGAACGGCTTGTGGAAGATAACGAAGTAGAGCACCGCCGCTGCCGCCACAGCCCATGAGATGATGGACAGCATCTCGCGCGCAAAGCCGCGGTACATCGCCAGCAGCCCTGAGATGAAGCACACGGCCAGCAGCGCGGCGTCCAGATAGGTGATCGGCCCCAACATGGTCTTTAGTGCTCCGTTGTGCGGCGGTTACGAAATGGTCGGCTACCGTTGCTCGTCAGTCGCATGCCGGCCGGCCCTCGGCAAGCTCTCTCAAATGCGACAGACGCTTGGGTTTCAGTTTCAATCCGCCCGTGTCCAACTCTCCTTGAGCCGGCACGATCGCTTCCCGAAAACCGAGCTTCTGCGCCTCCTTGAGGCGCGGTCCCATTAGGGCAACGCCGCTGATGGCTCCCGAAAGCGATACCTCGCCGAAGTGGACGCGATGTCGCGGAATGGCAACACCCGACAGGGAAGAAACGAGCGCCGCCGCTGCGGCAAGGTCAGCGGCCGGTTCGGTGATCCTGAGGCCGCCCGCGATATTGAGATAGACGTCCTGACCGGCGAACGAGAAGCCGGCGCGCGCCTCGAGCACCGCCAGCAGCATCGACAACCTGCTGGAATCCCACCCGACCACGGCTCGCCGGGGCGTACCGAGAGATGACGGCGCGACGAGAGCCTGGATTTCCACCAGCAGCGGCCGCGTGCCTTCGACGCCGGCAAAAACCGCAGCGCCCGGGCTCGACGCTTGCCGGTCACCCAGGAACAGCTCCGAGGGGTTCGAGACTTCGCGCAGTCCCTCCGTCACCATCTCGAAGACGCCGATCTCGTCGGTGGCGCCGAAGCGATTCTTGACGGCCCGGAGGATGCGGAAGGTGTGTCCGCGGTCTCCTTCGAAATACAACACGGTGTCGACCATGTGCTCGATCACCTTCGGGCCGGCGATCTGCCCGTCCTTGGTGACGTGGCCGACGAGGAGCAGGGCGCTGCCAACCCGTTTCGCATGGCGGATCAGCGCCTGCGCCGCCGCCCGCACCTGGCTGACGGTCCCCGGCGCAGCCTCAATGGCCTCCGCCCACAGCGTCTGAATGGAATCGACGACGATGAGGTCCGGCGGCGGACCGGCTTCCAGCGTCGCCAGGATGTGCGCGAGGCTCGTCTCACACGCGAGCGCCACCGGCGCATCGCTGAGCCCCAGCCGCGCGGCCCGCAAGCGCACCTGCGCTGCCGCCTCTTCGCCCGAGAAGTAAACGGCACGCCGGCCTGCGCGCGCCAGTGTCGCCGTGAGCTGCAGCAGCAGCGTCGATTTCCCGATGCCCGGCTCGCCGCCGATCAGCAGCGCCGAGCCTGGAACGATGCCCCCGCCCGTGACGCGGTCCAGCTCGCCGATACCGGTCGAGAACCGTGGCGCCTCCTGCGTCGAGCCCTTGAGCCCTTCGAGCACGATCACGCGCCCGCTCGTCTTGCGCGCAAGGCCGGTACCCGGCGGCGCGACGGCGTCGGTCTCTTCGGCGAGCGTGTTCCACTCCCCGCACGAGGGACACTTGCCCTGCCACCGCGGCGAGGTCGCGCCGCAGTTCTGGCAGACGAATTGCGTTTTGCTCGGCTTCGCCATCGTCGTCAGTGATCGCGATCGATGTAGTGGCGATGGAAGCGCGTGCCGAGCCGCGTCAGCACTTCGTAGCCGATGCTGCGCGCCCCTTTGCCCACCGCTTCCAGCGGCAAGTCGGGTCCAACGAGGTCGACCATATCGCCACGCTGCGGCGCCGGATCGCCGATATCCGTTACATCGACCGTGATGAGATCCATCGACACGCGGCCGACGATCGGAGCCAGCGCACCGCGGATCGCGACGAAGCCGCCGGTTTCGCCATCGCCCGCACTCGCGTGACGGAACACGCCATCGGCATAGCCGGCAGCGATGGTCGCGATGCGCCGCTGTGTCGTGGCGCGGTAGGTGGCGGAGTAGCCGATGCGTGCGCCGACCGGAACGTCCTCGACCTGCAGGATCCGCGCTGCAACGCGCACCACCGGCAGCACCGGACAGATGCGCTGCGCAGTCGCCTGGCCGCCATAGACCGCATAGCCGGGCCGCACGAGATCGAAATGATACGGCTTGCCGAGCATCAGCCCGTCGGACGCCGCAAGACTGGCGCGCGCCTTCGGCAGCTTGGCGCGCAGGCGCTGGAATGTTTCGAGTTGCTCCCGGTTCATCGGATGCTGCGCATCGTCCGCGCACGCGAGGTGGCTCATGACGAGCGCGATATCGAGGCGCTCCAGCAGAGCTTCGTCCGCGATCAGCGCATCGAGCCGCGCCTCGCTCATGCCCAGGCGATTAAGTCCCGTGTCGACATGCAGCGCGGCCGCTGGCGCTGGCGCATCGGCCTTTGCGAGCGCCGCCCACGCGCGCGCCTCATCGAGGCTCGTCATCACCGGGCGTGCACCGAGCTCCGCCATCTCGGCGACCGATCCGGGAAGCAGGCCGTCCAGCACATAGACGGTGGCGCCGGGAGCGTACCCAAGAGCCGCCTTCGCCTCACCGAACGTCGCGACAAAGAAGTTCCGGCAGCCCGCTTGATACAGCGCTGGGATCACGCGTGCCGCACCGAGCCCGTAGGCATCCGCTTTCACGACCGCCGCACACCCGGCCGGCGCAACGCGCTTTGCCAATGCGCGCCAGTTGTCACGCACCTGCGCCAGATCGACGATGACCACACCGGTTGCGGCCGCGGGAATGCTAGCGTCCAATGTCCCACGCTTCTCGCGCGGCTGGCTGCCGTCGACGATCTGGGCGGGGCGGGCGGTCATGTCCGACAAGGGACGTCCTTCAGAAAGCTGCGATACACAACCTTTGTAGCCTCGAATCAGGCCGCAAACGAGGCGTTCTGCCGCCGCATTCGTTCAATCCCGGCGAACCTATCATAGCGGACGCCGACGGTGCGGGGAGCCACGCCATTGCCGACATCCCAGTCCCGCGCGCCGCCGGGGCGACGTGCGCCCTGCTAGTGACCGCCGCCTCCGCCGTACGGCGTGACCTGATAATCGCGGGCAAGGTTGCCGAAGCGCGTCAGCTGGCTTTCGAACGCGAGCTCGACCGTGCCGACGGGACCGTGACGCTGCTTGCCGATGATGACTTCGGCCTTGCCGGACACCTGCTGCATCTTCGTCATCCACTCGGCGAACTCTGCCGTGCCCTCCGAAGGCTTCAAGCGCTCCACGTAGTATTCCTCGCGGAACACGAACATGACGACGTCGGCGTCCTGCTCGATCGAGCCGGATTCGCGAAGGTCGGAAAGCTGCGGACGCTTGTCCTCGCGCTGCTCGACCTGACGCGACAGCTGCGACAGCGCGATGATCGGAACCTGCAGCTCCTTGGCGAGCGCCTTGAGACCGGTGGTGATCTCGGTGATTTCCTGCACGCGGTTCTCGCCGCGCTTCGACGAGCCCGTCAGCAGCTGTAGGTAGTCGACGATGAGCAGCCCCAGACCCTTCTGGCGTTTCAGCTTGCGCGCCCGCGCGGCGAGCTGCGCGATCGATATACCGCCCGTCTGGTCGATGTAGAGCGGGATGCGTCCCATCTCCTGCGAAACCTCGACCAGCTTGCGGAACTCCTGTTCGCTGATCATGCCGCGCCGGATCTTCTCCGACCCGATCTCCGACTGCTCCGACAGAATACGCGTTGCTAGCTGCTCCGCGGACATTTCGAGCGAGAAGAACCCGACCACCGCACCGTCGACGGCTTTGATGGTCCCGTCTGGCTGCTGCTCGGCCCGATACGCCTTGGCGATGTTGTAGGCGATGTTGGTCGCCAGCGCCGTCTTACCCATCGACGGACGACCGGCGAGAATGATGAGGTCCGAGGACTGCAATCCGCCCATCTTGGAATCGAGATCCGCAAGCCCGGTGGACAGACCCGAAAGATGCCCGTCGCGCTCATAAGCGGCGGCGGCCATTTCGATCGCCGTCGCCAGCGCGTCCCCGAAGCCGAGGAAGCCGGACCCGTACTTGCGCTGTTCGGCAAGTCCGTAGAGCCGCCCTTCGGCCTCCTCGATCTGATGCCGCGGCGTCAGGTCGACGGGACTGTCGTAAGCGTTGTTGACGAGGTCCTCGCCGATGATGATCAGAGCGCGCCGCGTCGCGAGGTCGTACACTGTACGGCCGTAGTCCTCGGCGTTGATAATCGTCGTCGCGTTTGCGGCCAGCGAGCCCAGGTACTGCGGCACCGTCAGCGTCGGCGAGATCGGCTCGGCGTTCTCGAAGAACGTCCGCAACGTGATCGGCGTCGCCTGCTTGCCGGCATGAATGAGCTTGGCCGCCACCTCGAAGATCTGCTGGTGCAGCGGATCGTAGAAGTGCTGCGGATCCAGGAAGCCCGAAACGCGGTCCATCGACTCGTTATTGACGAGGATGGCGCCGAGCAGAGCCTGCTCTGCCTCGAGATTATGAGGGGCCTGACGGAAGGGGAGGGAATCGCCGGGGTTGCTGAGCGCAGCGAGCCGGTCGGAAATCTGGAGAGCGGTGTTTGCCATAGCCAGACGGTATCCGATTCAATCGGTTTGCCGTCGAGCGCCGCTCGAACCCCGTCCCCACTATGCACATGGGGACGGGATTTCGTTTGCAAGTCCGCGAATCGGACCGAGCGTTATTCGCTCTTCTCTTCCTCGCCACCGGCAGGCTCGGCGCCTTCCTCGAACATGGCGTCCGGATCGAACGTTTCCAGCTCGATCTTCTCTTCCTTGACGACGGTGACGTCCTCGCCGCGCGCCTGGCGCTCGGCCTCATCCTCGGAGCGAGCGACGTTCAGCGACACCGTCACGATCACTTCCGGATGCAGCGCCACGCGGACGGGGTGGACGCCCAGGTTCTTGATCGGACGCTCGAGAATCACCTGACGGCGATCGATGGTGAAGCCGCCGGCGGTGACGGCCTCGGCGATATCGCGGGTTGCGACCGAGCCATACAGCTGGCCGGTGTCGCCCGCCGAGCGGATCGCCACGAAGATCTTGTTGTTGAGCTTCTCGGCGACGGCTTCGGCTTCCTTCTTCAGCTCGAGGTTATTGGCTTCGAGCTGCGCACGCTGCGATTCGAAATGCTTGCGGTTCTCCTCGGTGGCGCGCAGCGCCTTCTTCTGCGGCAGGAGGAAGTTGCGGGCATAGCCGTCCTTGACGTTGACGACATCGCCCATCTGTCCGAGGCGCCCAATGCGCTGAAGCAGAATGACCTGCATTTTTGAAACTCCTTCTATCTAAGTGTTCGATGTTTTGAGTTGGAACGGAGCCGGCATCACGGCCGGCCCGGATCGTCGGGTGGGGAGGAGGGTGGAAGCTTGCGCATCGGCCAGATCGCTTCCGCAAGACCGAGCAGCGCGACGCCGAGCAAGCCGATGGAATTGGTGAGGAACAGGACCGCGTAGAGCCCCCATAGCGCGAAGGCGCGCCAGGGACGGCCGCGCGTCACGTAGTGAACGACCGCCAGGCCGAGCAGCACATATGCGAAGAACAGCGTACCGGCGAAGCCGCGCGCGAGCATGCCTGCGAGACCGTCCAGGAAGCCCGCGCCCGTCGCGACCGCCAGCAGCAGCGGCGTTGCCGGCGGATAGGTCATCGCCGCGATGTCCGGCCACGGCCGTAGCAGCCGCCCCGACGCCATCGTGATACGGCCCGCCAGCCACAGGTTGAACAGCAGGCTGCTCATGCTCGAGATTGCAGTTGCGGCCGGCCACAGCGTGACGACGAGGTTTGCGAACTCGTCGATTTCCGCCGGACCGAGCGCCGGTGCGTCCGGCATGGTCGCGAGTTCGCCGCTGACGAAACCTTGCAGCATCTCCCGGACGGCGGCCCGAAGCGCCTCGACGTCACCACCCAGCAGCAGCATGGTCAGGCCCGCGAACGCACCCGAGATCAACGCCGCCGCAACGACGAGCCGCCCAATGGGATACCACTCCGTGGCACCGCCGGGGACATCGCGATGGAGCGAGGCGAGGTATGTGAGGATGACGACCGGCACGGCCTGACTGGCCGCGAACACCAGCGCGCCGAGCGGTGTCCCGGCCACGAGCACCAATGATGTTGCGGCAATCCCGGCAACGACGGCAGCCAGCGGACCAAGTCCGAGGCCGGCGAGGAACAGCGCCAGTGGCGTCAGCAGGAACAGGATCATCCGCACGAGCACGGGACCCGTGGTCGCTGAGGCGAACACGACGGCCGCGATGAGGCCGGCACTGAGGGCTATGAGCAGACGATATTGCATCGAACCAGCTGTCCCGCGAATCTCGCGGTTAGAGACGAGAGCGGATCACCGCCTCGTCCCAACCTCGTGCAGGCCACTATTGGCCACGCACTTACTTTGCGTTGGCGCCGGGCCGGTGAAGGCCCAGCGCTGCAATTCTTACTTCAGCACGTACGGCAGCAGGCCGAGGAAGCGGGCGCGCTTGATGGCGCGTGCCAGCTCGCGCTGCTTCTTCGCCGAGACGGCCGTGATGCGCGACGGCACGATCTTGCCGCGCTCAGATACGTAGCGACCCAGCAGGCGCACGTCCTTGTAGTCGATCTTCGGCGCGTGCTGACCCGAGAACGGGCAGGTCTTGCGACGGCGATGGAACGGACGGCGCTGGCCGCCACCAGCGGATGCGATCTCAGCCATTGTTTATTCCTCCGAGCCAGAAGCAGTGCCCTCACGCGGAGGACGGGGCGGACGATCACCATCGCGCGGCGGGCGCGGACGGAACGTCGAGCCGCCCTCGCGGTCGCCACCACGGAAGCCGCCGCCGCCACCCGGACGACGATCGCCGTCGCGGTCACCACGGAAGCCACCACCACCGCCGCCGCGGAAACCACCACCGCCGCCGCCACGACCGCCGAAGCCGCCGCGATCGCGATCGCCGCGCTCGTCACGGTCGCCCTTGCGCAGCATCACCGACTGCTCGGTCTCGTGCTCCTCGACCTTGACGGTCAGGAAGCGCAGGATTTCCGGCGAGAGGCTCATGCGGCGCTCCATCTCGGCGACAGCCGCCGGGGGAGCATCGATGTTGAGCAGCGAGAAGTGGGCCTTGCGGCTCTTCTTGATCTTGTAGGCGAGGCCTTTGACGCCCCAGTATTCGGACTTGGTGACCTTGCCGCCACCCTGCTCGATAACGTCGGAGAATTCTTTGGTGAGTGTCTCGACCTGAGTGTTCGAGACGTCCTGGCGTGCCAGGAATACATGCTCATAGAGAGCCATGTGATTGGCCTTTCCTTATGTTTGGCCGCTCCGGCGCAAAGCCCCTAATGGACCCGGAAAAGGCCCAAGCAGGTCACCCAAGAGAGCGAAGACACCGGGAACCAGACCCCTTAGGGCCTCACCGCTCGGGGTTTCCCCCTGGCGCGGCTCCCCGTTCAGCCTCCAGCCGAAGCGAGCAAGGCGCGCTTTATAGACGAAAATTCCCATCCGGCAAGCCCGATGCGCCCGGCAGCTTTTCAGCCCTCGGCTTTGCGGCAACGGGGAGCGGGGCGGTTCTGGCCCTCGAACTGTTTGATTTGGAAGCAGCCATCGCCGCCCCACCCGGCAGGTACGCTGACCGACCATCATCCCCGGATTGCTTCCCTGCCCGGGGCCCACCGGCATTTTCGCGCCGGCGACAGTAGGGTCATGGGGATAGCTTATGTCCCAGCGTAGTCCTGCCGACCCATCTCCTGCACATCCGCCAGCGCACGTCTGCACCCCGGTCATCGAGTGGGCTGGCGCAAAGCTACACCGAGGTCGCGCCACGAGGATAAGCTTCGGCCCGACGCCGCAGCGACATCGGGCCGAGATAGACCGCGTTTCAGCAGGCACCGCGATTACTTCAGCGGCGCCGGACGCTGCGGACGGTCGAGCTTCCACGTCAGCGTGATTTCCGCGCTGTGAGCCTCGGCAGCATCGATACGTTGCTGATCGCCGACGCTGTTGTAGAGCGTGGTCTCTCCGATGTGCAGATAGCGATAGCGGCCACCCAGCTCCAGGTTCGGAGAAATGTCGAAGCTCAGTCCTGCGATCAGCTGCCACGAGAAGGCCCCGTCGCTGTCGTCCGTGCCGCCCGGAACGCCCGCAAAGCCAACGTCATTCGCCGAAACGTGCGTATAGCCGATCCCGCCGCCCACGTACGGCGTCCACACGGTGTCGATCGGCAGCGTGATCAGGCCGTTGACCATGCCCGACAGGCTGGACGTATCGCCCTTGGCCTGGATCGGACCGCTCCAGAATCCCGGACCCGGACGCACCGGCCCGACGCTGAATGCGTTCAGCGTGTTGATGTCGCTTTCCGAGTACGAGAGCTCAGCCTCTCCGCGGAAATAACGATTGAAGATGTAGCCGACCGAGCCGCCGACCCGATAGCCGTTGTCGGGATCGGAGACGATATAGCCGACACCGCCGGGCGTAAGGCCAGGCGAGTCGAACTCGCTTGTCGTCTGCTGGGGAAAGGACCATCCGCCGTGAGCGCTGATGTAGTAGCCGCTCTCATCAGCGCTGGCAGAACAAATCGAAGACACCAAAACGGCGCAGCAAATCGCGCCG
>JASBSU010000041.1 GCA_030148725.1 Hyphomicrobium sp. | reverse complement strand
GCGGGCGCATCCTTGATGCTGCCGGCATAACCGTCGGCGAGGGCGACGCCGGTCATCGCGACGAGCGCGAGGGCCGAAACGCCAAACAACTTAACTACACTACGAGACTCGGCCATGATGGAACTTACCCCCGTACACTACTGACCACTCAAAGCGCCGAACTCGTGTTTGCCGACTGCACGGCACTCTCGAACGCTTCTGGAGTGTAGAAAAAGCGTAAACGGGACTTGTCACAAGCCGAATCACATCAAACCAACGTCTCGTCTGCAACCCTGTAGCCAAGATGCAACGAACTGTGTTCTTTGATTACAAATTCGCCAGAAATCGCTTTGTGACGGGGCATGCCGCTGCGGCAGCTTGGAACACCGACGCGCCACATGCTCAAAGAGTGAGCACGACTGCGGCACCCCGACAGGCCGTCGATAGTAGAGCTGGCTCGGGCATACAGAAGCTGCGAGCATAGCCCGAATGAACATCCCCAACCCGCAGACCGCCCTCATAACCGGCGCCGCCCGGCGTATCGGCCGTGCCATCGCCCTGGACCTCGCAGCCCACGGCTGGCAGGTCGCGATCCACTACCGCAACTCGCGCTCAGAGGCCGAAGCACTCGCGACCGAGATCGACCGTTCAGGCGGCAAGGCCATGGCGCTGCGAGCAAATCTCGCGGACATCGAAGACGTCCAGTCGCTCATCCCGCGCTGCACCGAGGATCTCGGCGCACCCACGGTGCTCGTGAACAACGCCTCCGAGTTCTTCCTGGACACGATCGGCTCCGTCACCGGCTCGGGCTGGGATACCCACCTCGACATCAACCTCAAGGCGCCAGTGTTCCTCGCCCAGGCGCTGTACGCCAGCCTGCCGACCGGCACCGACGGCAACGTGATCAACATCATCGACCAGCGCGTCTGGCGACCGACCCCGGATTTCTTCTCCTACACGATTTCAAAAGCCGGCCTCTGGACGGCCACCCAGACCCTGGCGCAGGCGATGGCGCCCAAGGTGCGCGTCAACGCCATCGGCCCCGGCCCGGTCCTTCAAAGCGTGCATCAGACGCCAGCCGACTTCGCCGCCGAGAAGCATTCGACACCGCTGCAGCGCGGACCTTCGCTGCCGGAAATCGCAGCCGCCGTCCGGTTCATTCTCGCGACGCCGTCGATGACCGGCCAGATGATCGCGCTCGACGGCGGCCAGCATCTCGCCTGACGTTCACCATGAGCGCCCAGCGTTTACCGCTTTCGCCGCCACACGCGCGCGCCACAATTCCGCTCGCAACCGCTCTAACTGGCGCCCCAATGCTGCTGCTTCCTCGGTAAAACGGAGGCGCCCATGATTCGTAAACCACCTGTTAACGTTAAGCCTTTAAGAACGTTTGGTGGTTTCGTCGGGCGCTCGGGATTCAGCGCCGCGTTTGTACGGGTGTTCTCATGAAGAGTCTTTTCGGAGCATCGCTCAGCTTAGCTCTTGCTGCCTTCCTCGCCTTGCCGGCGGTCGCGGCAGACCTTCCCGAAGTCAAGCTGTCGGCCGCAAACAAAGTCCCCCAGTGCGCAACGCCGGGACAGCTGATGGCCTATCTCAAGTCGCGCAATCCACGCGTCGACTCCCGATACCAGGACATCGCCGCCCTCTATAAGCAGCATGGCGAAAAGCTCGGCATCCGCTGGGACACCGCATTCTTCCAGATGATCCTCGAAACGGGTGCGCTGCGCTACACAGGCGATGTGCGCCCCGACCAGAACAACTTCGCCGGCCTCGGCGCTTCCGGCGGCGGCGCCCGCGGAGAACGCTTCCCCGACATCTCGACCGGCGTGAAGGCCCACCTTCAGCATCTCCTGATGTATGCCGGCGTCCACATCGACGACCCCGTCGCCGACCGTACGCGCAAGGTGCAGGAGTGGGGCGTGCTGACCGACTGGCAGCGCTCGGTCGATGGACCGATGACCTACACGCTCGTCGCCAAGCAATGGGCACCGACGTCACGCAACTACGTCCGCGATGTCTCGGCGATCGCCGACGGCTTCTACGACGGCTATTGCAATGGCGCCGATGGGCCGGCAGTTCAGGAAGCGAGCATCGAGGAACCGCAGACCAAGGTCTCCGGCGCCGACATTGCCAAGCGCAACATTGAGCAGCAGCGCAGTGAAGGCGGCCCGCTGAATGGCCTCGGAGCGGGCATGCTCGCCAGCGTCGGCAGCACCGGCACCACCAAGCAGCCGGCTGAAACCAAGGCACCAGCCGACACCGCCGCCGCCGAGGACGCCCCGCCCGTCACCCTGTTGAATGGCAAGTCCGACGAGCAGCCGGCACCCGTCGCCGAAAAGAAGCAAGCTGCGAAGGACGACGCCAAAAAGGCCAAGCCCGAAACCAAGGCAGCGGCGAAGACCGCACCGCCGCCCGCCGCCGACCCGGCCAAAGGCGCCAACGTCCAGACGGCCTCCATCTCCAGTGCGGCGACGCAGTTGAAGGTGCCGGCCGCAAAGGGCGGCAAGTGCAAGGTGTTCACCGCCAGCTACGGCGGCCAGAAGGCCGTCATCATCAAGGCGAACGGCGACGGCCAGACGAACTACACGGTGCTCGACGTCACCGACACCAACGAGAAGCGTGAGGTCGACGCCTACATCGCTGCATACGCCAAGGGCGGCGAGAAACTGGCCTCCTTCCCGTCGCAGAACAAAGCCCTGCTCAAAGCCTTCGAGCTCTGCCCGGAAGGCTGACGCCGAGTTTGAGAACGGCGCGGATCGATACCGCGCCCGTTGCCGAGACGACCGACGCGCCCCCAGCAGCCGTCCTGTAGAGAGTTGAGAGCGCCATGGCGACCCCATCGACGGCGAACGGACGGATTGCGTCCGGCGTCCGACATATAGCCCGCTGCGGATTGATTGCGCTCGCGGCTATCGCGAGCACTGCCGCCGAGGCAGCGCCACCGAAGATCCGCACCGACGCGGCAAACGTCGTGCCCCGCTGCGTCACGCCCAAGCGCCTGATGGCCTTCATCAAGACGCGCAACCCGAACCTGGACCCGCGCTTCGCCGATATCGCCAGCCTCTATCGCAAGCACGGCGAAACCTGGCGCGTGCGGTGGGACTACGCCTTCTTCCAGATGGTCGTCGAGACCAACTTCCTCACCTACAGGCGCGGCGATGGCCGTTGGGGCGACGTCGATCCCAGGCAGAACAATTTCGCCGGCCTCGGCACCACCGGCGGCGGCGTTCCTGGCGACAGCTATCCGAATGTCTCGACCGGGGTGCTCGCGCAGATTCAGCACCTCGTGGTCTATTCGGGGCAGCGCATCGAGAACCCGGTCGGCGAGCGCACGCGCCTGAAGCAGGACCATATCCTCGCAAACATGGCGAGCAAGAACGGCCAGACCACGTTCAGCGATCTCGCCCGCCGCTGGGCCGCCGACAAGCACTACGGCGCCTCCATTGAATGGGTCGCCAGCAATTTCCGCCAGAACTTCTGCACCGGCCCGGACCCGGTCGAAGAGGCCGTGGTGAAACCGCAGCCCAAGCCTCAGAAGCGCACCGCGAGCGTCAAGACCGCGCTGGCACCCGCTGCCAACCTCGGCGGCCCGAAGCCCGCGGAACCAAGCACCGAGATGGCACCGGGACCGCTCGTGCGAACGATCTGGTCGGCGGCCGATGCTCCAGCTGATGCAGCGACCGAGAACACCGGCACCGCCACGCCTCCGGTTCGCACGCCTCCAGCGACCGCCGCCGAGCCATCAGCGCGCAAAAGCGTCGAAGTGGCGTCGCTTGGCGAGGGATCGTCTGCGGTGGTCTCCGAGCAAATGCTTCAGACCGGCCAGCGTCAAGACGCGGAGCCCGCTGCGAGCGAGACGGCCGCCGAATCACCGGCTGTTCCGCAGGTGCCCGAAGCGCCGACCTCAACGGCGAGCTCAGAAACGCCGAGCCAGCGCCCCGTCGCGTTTGCCTACGCCGGCGCGCTCGGCGCAGCTCTGACCAAGGCCAAACCGGCCGCCAGCACGTGCAACGTCGCGAGTGCCAGCTATGGCGGCAAGAAAGTGCTGCTGGTTCGCTCTGGGAGCGCCGAGCCGCTGCGCTTCACGGTGCTGACAGTGCTGGAAGGATTCGAGAAGTCGATGCTCGACAGTTACCTCAAGGCGCACCTGCCGAACGGATCGAGCGTCGGCGAATTCGCGACAAGGGATGCCGCGTTTGCAAAGGCGAAGGAGCTGTGCGCGAGTGCGGCAGCCGCTCCGAAAGCCGAGGGAGCAAGCGCAGGCTAGTGCGAATGATCTGAAAGCTCGAGCGCCCGTCCTTCGGTGCCGCTGCACAGCTTTGGATCTACGCACTTTGACGGGGGGCAGGCCGCCTCTCTCCGGCAGTGTCGCCCTCGGCACGCCGGAGAGAGGCGGCGCCGAAGTCACCCGGCGCCGCTTCAGTTGCTCGCAACGGCGTTGGCGAGGCGCATGTCGTTACCGCGCCAGTTGAACGAATTGCCGAGCCACGCCTGAACCCACAAAACCGGCAGCATCGCATCGCGTGCCATCCAGGCGAGCGGCGAGAGCAAGCTCACGTGCCAGCCTGCGGCCAGAGCCAACAGCGCCTCCGAGCCGTACCAGGCAACAGCGAGGGCACCAACGACACCAGCGCTCGAAATGTCGAACATCTCTGCCGCGTAGGCCGCTGCAATGAACGGCGCCACAGCACCCGTCAGAAGTTCGGGCAGGAAATAGATGGGAAAGGTCGCGCGCCGCAGCTTCGCCCAGCGCACCTGCCGCGACCAGATCTGCGCCGCGCTGCGCTGCCCCAGAGGCTGCCCGAAGGCGCGGTCGACGAGGCGCACCCGCTTGCCGGCACGCCGCACGACCTTGGTCGCCGCCGCATCCTCGGCAATCTCTTGCCCGAGCGCCTTGATACCGCCGGCGCGCTCCAGATCGGCGCGACGCCACAGCATCGTCTTGCCCTGCGCGAACCCGAGCCCGACGGTATCGGCCGCGTACTGCCAGCGCGCCTGATAGGTATTGAGGAACGCGCACTCCACCTCTGCCCAGAAGCCGCTCGGCATGCATCCGATCGGCGGCGCGCACAAAAGCCCGGTGTCGCCGCGCCATCCCGCCAGCAGCCGCTGCAGATAGTCCGCCGGCATCAGCACGTTGCTATCGGCCATGACGACCCAGTCATAGCGCGCCTCGCGCCAACCCTTGATCAGGTTGTTCAGCTTCGGATTGGGGCACAGCGCGTCGCGGCCGATCAGCAGCCGGGCATCGACGGCATCATACTCCGCCATGAGACGGCGGATCATGGGGACGACAGGGTCGTCGGCATCTTCGCAGCAAAGGATGAGCTCATAGCGCGCGTAGTCGAGCGTGAAGCTCGACCGCAGCGTCAGCTCGTCGAAAGGATCAAGGCCGCGCACCGGGCGCAGGACGCTGACGGGCGGCAGGCTCGCCACCGGAGCATCGGCGACGGCCGGCTCCTCGCGCGAACGCCGCGCACGGTAAACGGCAAGCACCGCGCTGGAGAAATGCAGCAGCGTGGCAAGCGCCACGAAGGCAACGCAACCCCAAGCGATCTCGTCCATGAGCAACCTTGCGCAATAGCTTGTTACGCAGGGTTTTCAGTGGATTCCATGACACGCTGATGACATACGCCCCGCCATTGCGACGCAGCCTGATCGTTTGTCACTCAGCCGGCGTCAGATATTTCAGGGCGACGTTGGACAGCGCTCCACCGACGACGCACGGCACGCCCATGTAGACCTGACCCATCACGCCCGCCGCCACGCAGCCCAGCGCGAACACGGTCTGTCCGGCCTGTCCCCACCAGCTGAAGTTGCGGGCACTCTCCGGTCCCTTGGTCTTCAGTTCCTCGATGGAGGCGAGGGCGTCCTTGCGGATGCTGGCGAGTTCGAACGTCTCCGCAGCCTCGATCACCTCCGCCAGCGGCTTCTCGACCGGCTCCGGCTGGTGCGGCAGCGATGTCTTGAGGTAGCCGAGCAGGTCGTGATCCTTCGAGGCGTTCTGCGCCAAAGTCCACTTCACCATCGAGCCGATGGTGAGCTTCTCGACGTTGTTCTTATCGCGTGACCAGGCGAGCGTGCGCACAAGCCGCTGAATGGGCTCGGAAGAACCGGTCGCGAAATAGTAACCCCAGTTGGCGTCGACACCCATCGGGCTATCGAGCGGCAGATCGCGCAGCACCGGCAGCTTTCCGTAGAGGTAGCGCTCGATGATGACCTTGCGCGCCGGCATCCGCTCGACGAACTTGCCCATCAGCTCCTTCCAGTCGGCGAGCCCCGAGTAGGCGATGGCTTTGACGAGCACCACCTGATCGGGCGGGGGCATGGGAAACATCGCCGTAACCAGCTTCTCGGCCTTGTCCGGGTTGGCGCCGAGGACACCGGCGATGAAGCCGACGTAGATGCCCGATTGCTCGACCTCCTTGAACTGGCCCTGCTCGCGCATCGCCTTGAAGGCGTCGGGCAGGCGCTCAGGCGTGGGGTTCAGGCGGTAGTCGTTGATCCAGTTGAGCACGATCTCGGGTCGTGAGAACGGCGGTGGTGGCGGCGTTTTCTTCTTTGCCGCCTCGGCAATGTCGGCCAGGAAGGCGGCAAGCAGCATGGCGATCACAAACCCTGCGACGCCACCAAGCCAACGCATATCAGCACTCCGCACGGTCACGTGCGCTTCCTTCCCGGCAATTGCAGCCTTTCCCGGCTCTCCCCGAGCGCGGGCACCGACAAAAGAAAACCGCGCATTGTCAATTTGATGGCAGCCCCTCGCCGCCCGGTCCCAACGGTGGCGGGAGGAAAAATAACCCTAAACCGTCAAGACGATCTTGCCGATATGGGCCTCGTCGATCCGGGCGTGCGCCGTTCCTGCCTCACGCAGAGGGAACGTCGCATCGATCACCACCTTGATCTTCTTGCCGGCGATCAGCGGCACGACCGTGTCTTCCACGGCCCGCGCAATGCCGGCCTTCACCTCGGCAGAGCGGATCCGCAGCGTCGAACCGGTCAGCGTGAGACGTTTCAACATGACCCGCATCATGTCGATCGTCACCTTCGAGCCCTGCTGGTAGGCGATGTTCACCATGCGCCCGTCGTCGCCCAGCGAGCGGATGTTGCGCTCCACATAGTCGCCGCCGACCATGTCGAGGATGACATCGACGCCTTTGCCCTGCGTCTCGGCCTTCACGACTTCGACGAAGTCCTCAGCCTTGTAGTCGACCGCCCGCACCGCGCCGAGATCGAGGCAAGCTTTGCACTTCTCCGCCGAGCCGGCCGTGGCGATGACGCGCGAGCCCAGCGCCGTCGCAAGCTGGATGGCCGCAACGCCGATCCCGCTCGTGCCGCCGTGAATGAGAAACCACTCGCCGGGCTTCAGACCACCGCGTTCGAACACGTTGTGCCAGACCGTAAAGAACCCTTCGGGGATCGCGGCCGCCTCGACCATTGAGATCCCCTCCGGGACCGGCAGGCAGGAGCCTTCATCTGCGACGCAGTACTCCGCGTAACCGCCGCCGTTGACCAGCGCCATCACCTTCGCACCCAGCGCAAATCGCGACGCTTCGGGGCCGACGGCGGCGACAGTGCCCGATACCTCGAGCCCTGGAATCTCCGAATGCCCCTTGGGCGCCGGGTAGAGCCCCAGACGCTGCATCACGTCGGGACGATTGACGCCCGCCGCCGCGACCTTGATCAGCACCTGTCCGCATCCTGGCTGCGGGACCGGAACCGTCTGCGCCTGCAACGCTTCCGGACCGCCCTTACCGACGATGGCAATCGCAGTCATGGTCTCGGGAACGGCGGTCATTGGCTACCCCTGGTCTGGCCTCGTTCGCCCTGATGCCCGACCATGCCCGCCGAGACAAGAAGAGTGTGCGCGCAGGTTGCCGCGGCGCGGTCATTGTCCCACACTTGCCGAAAGCGGTTGGCGAGCGGAGCGGCATATGGATTGGGACGACATCACCCCCAAGAAGCCCAAGACGACAGCGGCGGTCGGCGACAATCTGGAAACGCTCTCCGTTGCCGAACTCGAGGCGCGCATCGCGGCGTTCGAGGAAGAAATCCAGCGCGTCAAATCCGAGCTGGAGCGCAAGCGCCGTCACGAGGCCTCGGCCAACGCGCTCTTCAAGAAGTGATGCCTGCGGCGCGGGCAATCGCATGCTGAACGGTCGTTAACGCTCGTGACGCAACGGTGGCATCCGCAAGCCAGCAAAGATGACCAGCGGCTCAGTTCGGAACGGTGCTCTGTTAACGCCCCATTAGGGTTAGCCCGGTAACTTCGCATTATCCAGTCACCTGGATCCTGAGCGGCAGGGCCGCTCTGTTTGACGCCTCCCTGTTGACTTCAGAGCCGCTGCAAAGCGGCTCTTTTTTTGCATATCCCCAATGGAGTTCGAAACCGAGCTTCGACCGTCCCGCTTTTGGTCATGTTGTTAACTATGGCTTGGCAGGATGCGAGCGTGTTATTGATGAGCTGCAGGTGAGTGAGCGTGTCAAATCTAGTCATGACCAACGTACCGCGTGCTGAAGCTGCCCAGGCAGCAAAGAACGTCACCATCTCGTTTGGTGAGCGCTTCCAGGCTTCCGCCCAGTTCGATGGCGTATTCAAGCAGGGCATGGCCCTTGTAGAGCGCACTGCCGCCTACCTTGAAGGCCCCGGACGCGCAGAGGCCAAACGCCTTCCCGCCGCTGTGAACGTCCTCTACGCCAGCGAGAGCATGCGCCTCACGACGCGCCTCCTCGACATGGCGTCCTGGCTGCTCGTGCGTCGCGCGCTCAAAGAGGGCGACATCAGCGAGGCCGAGGCCCAGCGCAAACGCAAGGGCGTGACGCTGCAGAACCCTTCGCGGTCCTCGCACGTCAACGGCTTCGGCGAATTGCCCGATGCACTGCGTTCGCTGGTCGAGGAAAGCTACGCGCTCCAGGATCGCATCGTGCAGCTCGACCGCGCCATGAGCGTCAAGGCTGACAACGTGGCCGAAGCTGCCTTTGCCAACCCTGTTGGCTCGCAGCTGGATCGCATTCGTGTCGCCTTCGGCGCGTAAGAAACGAGCCTTCGGCCCATAGCAACAAAGCTTCGGCGCGCAGAACCTACTGGTCGGCGCCGGCGCTCCAATGGTAAAAAGTTCCTGAAACGAAAAAGCCCGGCGAAATCTCGCCGGGCCTTTTTTATTCCGTTGACCGCAACAGCTGCGATCAGAACAGGCCTTCGAACTTCTTCTTGAAGCGCGACAGGCGACCGCCACGGTCCATCAGGCGCTGATCGCCGCCCGTCCAGGCCGGATGCGAGCTAGGATCGATGTCGAGCACCAGTTCGTCACCTTCCTTGCCGTACGTGGAATAGGTGACGAACTCAGTACCGTCGGTCATCTTGACCTTGATCTGGTGGTAGTCGGGATGGAGATCCGGATCGTTCTTCATAGGATGCGCTCGCAATGGCTCGCCCTTCGGCGAATAGCCGTCAAGTCGGGCAATTTGGGTAATTCGAGCGGCCTCTATAGTCGAGATGCGCATCCGGCACAAGCACCGCGCAGAAAACGGCTAAAGTGGCCGGGCGCGTCCCGATGGCACTTGAGCCGCAAGACCCTGTCGGGCATGGTCTTCCCGCCTCCGCCGGCAGCCACCCCGGCCGACCAAAGAGCACCGAATTGACCCGCACGAACAGCGCCCAATCAGACGGGGACAACCCCGCATATCGGGAGAACGACCAAGAGAAGCCGCCGCGGCCTCAGCTGCGACCCCTTCTGGCGTTGTGGCCCTACCTTGCCAAGCATCCGATGCGGCTGGCCCTGGCTGGCACGTCGCTGGTGATTTCGGCGCTCGCCATGCTCATCATTCCGATGGCGGTGCGCCGTGTCATCGACCTCGGATTCGGCACGCACGACGGCGTATTCATCGACCGCTACTTCGGCATGCTGATCGTCATCGGGCTGGTGCTCGCAATCGCCAGCGCCGCGCGCTTCTACTACGTGAACTGGCTCGGTGAGCGCGTGGTCGCGGACCTGCGCACCGATGTGTTCCGGCATGTTGCGGACCTCGGCCCTTCTTTCTTCGAGAAGACCCACTCCGGCGAGCTGATGAGCCGCCTCACCGCCGACACCACGCAGATCAAGGCAATGGCGGGTACATCGCTGTCCCAGGCCCTGCGCAGCCTCATCATGCTGGTGGGCGCCCTCGTGATGATGTTCGTGACCAGCGCGCACCTCTCGATGCTCGTGCTGCTGGCCATTCCGCTCACCGTGCTGCCGCTGATCGCCTTCGGGCGCCTCGTCCGCAAGCTGTCCCGGCGTGCCCAGGACACGCTCGCCGAAGCTTCCGCCTACGCGGCCGAGAACCTTGCCGCCTCGCGCACCATGCAGGCATTCAATGACGAGCAGACGGCATCCGACAATTACCGCCATGCGGTCGAGGTCTCCTTCGACGCCGCCAAGGAGCGCATGCGCGCCAGAGCGGCTCTGACGGCGCTCGCCATGTTTCTCGTGGTCGTCAGCATCACCGGCGTCCTCTGGTTCGGCGCCGCCGGCGTCGTCGACGGCAGCCTTACGGTTGGGCGCCTCAGCCAGTTCGTTCTCTATGCGGTATTCGCCGGCGCTGCCTTCGCGCAGGTCTCCGAGATCTGGGGCGAAGTGAGCCAGTCGGCCGGCGCTGCCGAGCGCCTGACCGAACTTCTCGCCATCGAGCCCGAGATCAAATCGCCCGAGCACCCGGTTCCGATGCCGGTGCCCTCGCGCGGCGAAATCCGGTTCGAGGACGTGCGCTTCTCCTATCCTGGCCGCCTCAAGCTGCCGACGCTCCAGGACGTGTCGTTCGAGGCAAAACAGGGCGAGACCATCGCGCTGGTCGGCCGCTCCGGCGCCGGCAAGAGCACGATCTTCAACCTGCTCCTGCGCTTCTTCGATCCTCAGTCGGGCAGCGTCCGCGTCGACGGCCTCGACGTGCGTGAAGTCTCACTCGATGAGCTTCGGGCGCGCACGGCGCTCGTTCCCCAAGACGTGGCGCTCTTCGCCGGCACAGTGGCCGAGAATATCCGCTACGGCAGCCCGGACGCCGACCTCGAGGCGGTCAAGCGCGCCGCCGTCGCCGCCCACGCAGCAGACTTCATCCGCGCCCTCCCCGACGGCTACGAGACCCGCCTCGGCGAACGCGGCGTGACGCTTTCCGGCGGCCAGCGCCAGCGCATTGCGATTGCCCGCGCCATTCTTAAGGATGCCCCCATCCTGCTCCTCGACGAGGCGACCAGTGCGCTCGACGCCGAGAGCGAGGCCCAGGTGCAACGCGCTTTGGAACGGCTGATGGTCGGCCGCACGACCCTCGTCATCGCCCACCGGCTCGCAACGGTTCAGAAGGCGAAGCGTATTCTGGTCATGGATAAGGGCCGCATCGTTGAGCAGGGCACCCACGCTGAGCTGGTCGCTAAAGGTGGCCTTTACGCACGTTTGGCCGAGATGCAGTTCGCCGCCGAGGCCGCCGAATAGCCCAAATTCGCAGCATTTCTAGCGCCGCGCGAAAAGCGCGTGGGGAAAATCGGCGCGGAGCCTTGAAGCAGCGTCGAATATAAAACGAGGGGAAAGAACCAATGGAAACGGATCGCGAGCCCATGGTACCGGCCGAGCAGCGCCCGAGCGCGCCGGCCCCGCTTTGGGTCTGGGTTTTGGTCGTCGGCCTCGGCGCCATAAGCGCTTATTCGGGCTACACCGCGCTTTCCGAGCGCCAGGCCTATCTCGAAGCCGAGCACGCCCGCACCGACCTCACGCAGCAGCGCGACCGCCTCAAGGCCAACGTGACGGACCTGACCCGCCAGGTGGAGCAAGCCAACCGCTCGCGTGACGAGGTCGAGAATGCCTTGAAGCAATCGCGCGCCAACACCGAATCCGCATCCTCGCAGATCGCCGATCTCCAGAAGCAGGTCGGCGAGCTGCAGCAGCGCGCAACCGACCTGGAGCGCGGCCGTGGTGAAATCGAAACCGCGCGCGATGCCGCCCTCGCCGATGCCAAGGCCGCGCACGAGGCCAAGGACCACGCGCTGAAGGAAGTCGCCGCTCTCAAGGCTCAGCTTGCGGCCATGCAGAAGAAGCTCAACCAGGCGCTCGCCGACCTCAAGAAGGAGCGCGAGCACGTAAGCCCGGTCCCGATGCCGCCGCCGGCGAGCGATCCGGCCGCCGCACCACCGCCGCGCTGATCTTCACTGCCGAAACACATTGAACATCCCGGAGCCTGCTCCGGGATGTTTTCTTTTGAGCCGCCGCAGGAAGCGGCCGCCTCGGATGAACTAGCGGTTGGTGAGCTTCAGCTCGATGCGTCGGTTGCGCTGCAGGCTCGCTTCGTCGGTGCCGGCTTCGAGCGGGCGGAACTCGCCGAAGCCTGCAGCGACGAGCCGCTGCGGCGGCACACCTCGGCTGGCGAGATAGCGCACGACCGAGATCGCGCGCGCCGTCGAAAGCTCCCAGTTGGACGGGAACGTCGGGCTGGCGATCGGACGGATATCGGTATGGCCATCCACCTGCAGGGCCCAATCGATCTCTTTCGGAATCTCGCGCTCCAGCTCGATGATCGCCGAGGCAAGCTGATCCATTGCGGCAAGGCCCTCCGGCGTCAGCTGGTTCGAGCCCGACGGGAACAGCACTTCAGATTCGAATACGAACCGGTCGCCGACGACGCGGATGTCCTTGCGGTTCTTCAGAAGCTCACGCAGCCGCCCGAAGAAGTCGGAGCGATACCGCTGCAGCTCCTGCACCTGCCGCGCCAGCGCAGCATTGAGGCGCGCGCCGAGATCCTTGATGCGCGTCTGGCTCTCCGCATCCTTCTTCTCGGACGCCTGCAAAGCTTCGTTCAGCGCCGCGATCTGCCGGCGCAATGACAAAAGCTGCTGATTGAGCAGGTCGACTTTCGCCAGCGCCTCATCGGAAATCTTCTTCTGGCTTTCGAGATCGGCAGACAGCCCCGAAATCCGCGCCGCCGCCGCTTTTGCAGCTTCATCTCCCGACAGCGCGAAACCCGAAAGCTTCGAGTTCTCTTCCTTCATGCTGGCGAGCGAGGCTTGCAGCGCCGCCAGATCGTCGGCCGCCGATTTCGCCTTGCCCTTCTCCAGCGCAAGGAGGCTCGTCAGCTCGGAGATCTGCAGCGTCAGCTTTTTGAGCGCCGTGTCCTTGCCGCTCGCCTCCTGGCTGGCGAAGTATTGCGCCAGCATGAAGATCGACATGAGGAACGTGACGACGAGCAGCAGCGTCGACAGCACGTCGACGTAACCGGGCCAGAACTCGGCATATTCATTGCGCCTGCGCGTGCGTCCGCCCGCCATCGACTATCCTCGGCGCTGCATGTTGGAGGCGAGCTGCTTCAGCACCTTGGCCACCTCCGAATGCTGCGCGGCCTGCTCGTCCACCCACTCGCGAACGACCTTCTGCTCGGCACGCATCTGCGACACGAGTTGATTGACGCCGCGCGCCAGTTCTCGAAGCTCTTCCTCGCCGCCGGCTTTTCCGCCGATGGCATTCGCCATCGACTGATCACCGAGGCGCGTCGACAGATCCTCGACGGCGCGCTGCATGTGCAGGATGGCGCTCGACAACTGGCGGTTCACCTGCTCCGCCGAGCCGCCCGTTCCAGGCGTCAGCTCGGTTATGCCCGACAGCCATTCCTCGAGCTCGTTGTAGAAGCGGTTATGCGCGTGGCTCGCTTGCAGTTCGAGAAACCCTAAGATCAGCGAGCCGGCGAGGCCGAGCAGCGATGACGAGAACGCCGTGCCCATGCCCTTGAGCGGCGCCGCCAGACCCGCCTTGAGATCGGAGAACATCGTCACGTTGTCGGAAGCATTGGTATCGATGGAGTCGATGGCGCCGCCGACCGACTGAATCGTTTCCAGCAAACCCCAGAACGTTCCGAGCAGGCCGAGGAACACCAGCAAGCCCACCAGGTAGCGGCCGGTATCCCGCGCCTCGTCGAGACGCGAGCCGATGGAATCCATGATCGAGCGCAGCGACGCCGTCGACAGCGACAGCGTGCCGGTTCGGTCGCGCAGCATCGCCGACATCGGCGCCAGCAGCACAGGCTGCGCGGAGATCGAAAGCCCTGGATCGGCGATGCGGAATGCGTTGACCCAGCGGATTTCCGGATAGAGCCGCATCACCTGCCGGAACGCATAGAGGATGCCGAGCAGCAGCACGCCGAGAATGAGACCGTTGAGACCCGGGTTGTTCAGGAACGACGTGACAAGTTGCTGATGCAGAATGGCCGCCAGGAAAGCGACGAGCGTCAGAAAGATCAGCATCCTGATGAGGAATACGCCCGGCGGCGTCAACGGTCGGTGCCCAAGCGCTGACACCGCATCGCTCTGTCGTCTTCTCGCCATCTAGGACTCCGCCCCGCCCGACTGTTCAGCTCCGAGACCTTACCTGAAGCCAATGACAGCATAAACCGGGCAACTTCGTGCTCGTGGCGACACGATGAACGCGGCCGGGGGAGCCCGGTCAAGCGTTGGCAGGCGTGGAAGCGACGAAGGGGAAGAACTCCTTGTAGAGCGCGGCATTCGAGGCAATGACCTGCCCCTTTTCGAGCATTGCCGTGCCGCCCGACAGATCCGTGACGGTGCCACCCGCCTCGCGCACCAGCACAATGCCGGCCGCCAGATCCCAGGCCTTGATGTCCCGCTCCCAGTAGATATCGAAGCGGCCGGCCGCGATCCACGCCAGATCCAGCGCCGCCGAACCTGTACGGCGCACACCGGCAACGTGCTTGGTCACTTCTTTGATCTCGCGCGCGAACACCGGATGCCCCGGACGGCCCAGATGCGGAATGCCTGTCGTCACCAGCGCATCGGAGAGGCTCTTGCGCGCGGCCACGCGCAGCCGCCGCCGGTCGTTGAGAAATGCGCCTTTGCCCTTCTCCGCCGCGAATATCTCGTCCGAGATCGGGTTGTAGACGAGACCTGCAACGAGCTGTCCCTCGCGTTCGAGGCCGATCGAGATGGCGAACAGCGGGACGCCATGCAGGAAGTTCGTGGTGCCGTCGAGCGGATCAACGATCCAGCGATGGCTTTTGTCGTCGCCGGCGATCGCGCCGCGCTCCTCCATGAGGAAGCTGTAGCCAGGGCGCGCCTTGGACAGCTCCTTGAAGAGGATCTCCTCCGCTCTGACATCCGCGGCGGTCACGAAGTTGCCGGGCCCCTTGACCGACACCTGCAACTGCTCGACCTCACCGAAGTCGCGCGCCAGGCTGCGGCCGGCTTTTCGGGCGGCACCGATCATGACGTTCATAAGCGCTGAGGCGGGCATACTGGATGTTCCTTGGACGGCGCCGTCGCATCAGGCGGCAGAATGCTGGCGCCCGACTAACCCTTGGCAGCCGCGCTGGCAAGTCCGCCAACAGCCGCTTCAGAAAAGACCCGCCTGCTCACGCCAGTCGCTGGCTGCCTGCCGTGCCGCCACCTGCTTCGCCTTCGGCAGCTTGCGCACCAACTCGTCGAGCACCTCGTCCTTGAGGCCAGCCGCCTGCGCGATGAGCCGCCATTTGGCGGCCTCCTCCGGGTCCTTCTTCACGCCGACGCCTTCGGCAAAGAGATAGGCGAGACGGTTCTGCGCCGCGGGCAATCCCTTTTGCGCAGCAGCCTTGAGGTAAGGCACGGCCTTGGGTTCATCCTTGGTGAGCCCCAGCCCACGCAGCAGCACCACGGCGTATTCGAACTGTGCCTCCGGCAGCCCCTGCTCCGCCGCCTTGCTCAGCCAGCGCGATGCATCGACGGCGTTGGGCTGCACGCCTTCGCCGTTCTGGTAGAGGCCAGCGAGATCATACTGAGCAGCCGCGACGCCCTTCTCGGCGGCATAGCGAATGTGCATCGCTGCACGGTATGAGTTTTGCGGCTTGCCATCCCCTTTGAGGAACAGCATGCCGAGATTGTAGTTCGCCTGCGGATGTCCGGTGCGCGCCGCCTTCTCGAACAGCTCGGCCGCCTTGTCGCGGTTCTTCTTGACGCCGCGTCCTTCCGCATAGAGCACTGCCAGCGCGAACGACGAATTGACGTCGCCGAGTTCATCGCCCTTCGCGTACCACGACACCGCAGTATTGAGGTTCTTCGGAACGCCGAGACCTTCGGCATACATGCGCCCCAGCAGCGTATGCGCCTGCGGATCGCCGCGCTTCACCGCCTCCTGCGCCAGCTTCGCCGCTGTCAGATACTGGCCCTGATCGAAGGCGATGTAGGCAGCTTCATCGCCCGTCGGCTCGACGAGTGACTTCGACAGCGCGCTGGCATTTGGGCGCACGTCCTTTTTCGCGACAGGCGATTTGGCAAAGGTTTCGTTCGGCGCGATCTTTACCGGCTTGCCGGGGCGCGGCTTGGGAACCTCGGTGGTTTCCATCACCCACGAACTCGTGTCGGCATATGCTGGCCCCGCTGCCAGCCCCGACACCATCACGAGCGCGAAGACCAGCCGCATCATGCCAGCGCCTCGCGCTGAGCCGCAGCCTCCGCGATATCGCGCGCCAGCGCCTTTGCGTCCACGGGTGAGAACGCCTCATCGACGCGCATCGCGATGAAGTCAGCGCCGGCCGATGCCAGCACCTTTGCCTCGTCTGCGGTGTCGACGTCGAATGCCACGCAAGGCACTTCGAAAATTTCGCTCCACCAGGCGATCAGCTCGCGTCGGCGCGCGCCAGACGCATCGCGATCCTCGACGTGTGCGGGGATGCCAAAGCCGATGTATTCGGCCCCTTCCTCGGCGAGCTCCATCGCGTCGTGGCGCGAGCGGCCGACATCGACGCCGACGATGTAGCGATTGCCGAGAACCTCCCGCGCCTCCGCGTAACGCGCCGTGATGTCCTTGCTCCAGGAAAGGTGCACGCCATCCGCGCGCAGCGTGCGGGCAAGCTGGGCGTCATCGGCGATCAGCGCTGCGATCTGCTTCTGCTGCGCAAGCTCGACAAGCGGCCGCGCAGAAGTGGCGGTCAGTGGGCAGCCCGCGTCCGGTGTTATCAGCAGCGTCGCGGCGCCTGCCGCCTCGAGCACAGCCGCCAGCTTCGACGGATCGGTGCCGGCCGCCGCGACGACGTAAAGACTCGACTGAACCTCATTACCCATCCGGGTCGATCCTCGAATTGCTCGCGAGCCCAGCCTATTAGGGCCCAATGGGGCGGAAAAGCGACGCCATTGTGCCAGCGGGCGCCGGGGCCACAACGTCAACAATTTTTCCCGTATCGCTGCCGCGCATCTGCAGTGAACAGGGCATAGCATTATGCGCCGCTACCTCCTCCTTACAACGCTCTCGGCGGGCACGCTCGCGGCCATCGCCCCCGCCATATCCGCCGAAGCGCTAGAAAAACTCCTGCCCCAGCAGCCGTTTCAGGTTGCCCAGGCGCCCGACCAGCCGCCGCCGGCTCCCGATGCTCCCCCGGCCGCCGAGCAGGCGCCGCCCCCCGCCCCGCCGGCCGGCCCTCCGCCCGAGCGCCGTGACCGCCCGGAGCGGCGTGAGCGCGGCGAAGGCGCCCCGCCACGCGAGAGACCGACGCGTGAAGCCCAGCCGCAGGAAGCCCCGCGTCCGCCGTCCGGCGAGGAGCGCGAGCATCGCCGTGAGCGCCAGGAGCAACGCCAAGAGCGGCGCGAGCAGGCCGCCCCGAATGCCCCCGATCGCCAGGAACGCGCCGCGCCTCCGCCGCCACCCCGGCAGGAGGCCGCCCCAGCGCCGGCCGCTCAGCCCCCGGCTCCGAGCGAGGAACGCCGAGAGGAGCGCCGCGAGCGCGCCCGTGATGAAGACCGTCCGCGGCGCGAACCGCCGGCACGGGACGCGGAGTCGCCCCCTCCGCCGGCCGCCACACCCCAGCCACAGCGCGCCGAGCCTCAACCGGCCCCAACCCAGCCCGCCAGCCCGCCGCCCGCGCAGGCTCAGCCGGCCCAGCCGCCCGCACAGCAGGCACAGCCACCGGCGCCCGCAGCCCAAGCTCCGGGCGAGGCCGGACCGCGGGAACCTGGCAAACGTCCAGATCGCGGCGGCCAAGATCGCGGCGGACCTGACCGAGGCGGCCCCGATCGCAAGGGGCCCGATCGCGGACCTCCGCAGCAAGCCCAACCGACACCGCCGCCCGCTGGCCCCGGCGCTCCGCCGCGAGCCAATGGCCCCGCCGCGCCTCCACCCCCACCCCAGGCCGGAACGCCCCCGCCTGGAAAAGGCCCGCGTGACGGTCGTCAGTTCAGCGGTCCGCGCTCGATCGACGAGATCAAGCGTGGCCGACGCCAGCGCGTCGAGGATGGCGGCAAGCGCACCATCACCGAGGAGCCCGGCAACCGCGTGATCGTGCAGCAGAAGGGCGCGCCTGCCATGATCCGCCACGACGAGGGCGAGCGCATGCGCCGTACGTCCCGCGACATCCGCAGCGAGCGGCGTCCCGACGGCGGCAACCTGACGATTGCTATACGTCCCGGCGGCATCGAGGTCTTCTCGGAGTTCGACAACTCGGGACGCCTGATGCGACGCTATCGTCGCGATCGCACCGGACGCGAGTGGGATCTGATCGACAACCGCCGCTTCCGCGGCAGCCCGACAATCATCGTGGGTCTCGCACCGCCGCGCCTGCGCATCCCGCGCGATCGCTACATCATGGACTACACGCGCGCGTCTGATGACGATCTTTACGATGCGTTGATGGACGGGCCCGTCGACCGGCTCGAACGGCGCTACTCGCTCGACGAGGTGCGCTACAACGCATACCTGCGCGACCGCATGCGCCGCGTCGATCTCGACACCGTCAACTTCGACTTCGGCTCCTGGCAGGTGCCTTACGACCAGTACTCACGGCTCGAAAGGATCGCCAACATCATCAACCGCATCCTCGACCGCAAGCCCGACGAGGTCTTCCTCATCGAGGGCCACACCGACGCGGTGGGCTCCGAGTTGGACAACCTCACCTTGTCGGACCGCCGCGCCGAGGAGGTGGCCATCATTCTGACGGAAACCTTCCGCGTTCCGCCGGAGAACCTCATCACGCAAGGCTACGGCGAGGAGTTTCTGAAGGTGCCGACGCTGGCCGCCGAGCGTGCCAACCGCCGCGTTGCCGTACGCCGTATTACACCTCTGCTGGCGCGCGGACGCTAGCCTACAAGCTTGCCTCGGACCTTCGGGTCCGAGGCATCTCTCGCGCCGGCTTGTAGCGCGCACCGATGAATGCAAACGGTGTTCGGAACTTCGACGATGCGAGTTGCATCGCCGCGCCGCGCTAACGCGCTGCATGAAATTTTGCGATCATTGCAGACGATCGGTCAGCCGTTTCGCGGCAACCCCAATGCCTGCGCATTCGCCGCTCGATCTTGGAACGGACGTTCGCAATGGTGCCACCATAGAAGGATGAAGCCCCACCGAATAAGGCCGGATTCTGCTATAAAGCGCGTCGAATATTCAGCCTCGGGAGGACCCACATGGCTTCACCTATGACAATCAGCGACCTCGACGCGCGCATCGCAGAAACCAAACAACTCGTTACCGACAAGTGGGGCTGGTTCCTCGCTCTTGGCATCGTTCTCATTCTCGCCGGCCTCGCCGCCATCGCGTTTCCGTTTCTCTCGGGCATCGCCGCCAAGGTCGTGCTCGGATGGCTGTTCCTCATTGGCGGCGTGATGATGATCGTTCACGCATTCCAGGCACCGGGCTGGGGCGGCTTCCTCTGGGAGGTGTTGATCGGCCTGCTCTACGTTGCCGTCGGCGGCTATCTCGCGTTCTTCCCGATCGCCGGTCTTCTCACGCTGACCATCGTCATCGCCGCGCTTTTCATTGCTGAAGGCATCTTCGAATCCATCATGGCCTTCCGCGTTCGCCCGCACGAAGGCTGGGTCTGGCTGCTCCTCAGCGGCATCGCTGCCCTCGCAGTCGGCATCATCATCGCCATGGGACTTCCGGAATCGGCGGTCTGGGCACTCGGATTGCTGGTCGGCATCAACCTTCTATTCTCAGGTTGGAGTTATGTTTTCCTGGCGCTGGCGGGACGGCGTGCGCACGAGGAGGCCCGGGCTCGGTAACCTGGCTCGCTGACCTCGCGCTTTGAGGCTAGTGGGGTTTCCGATGGAAAAGCTCGTGATGTTTCCGGTGTTGGCACTCGGTGCCGGCCTCGCACTCAACGCCCTGACGCTGGGCGGTCTGGATGCTCAGGCTCAGGCACAGCAGGTGGCTGAGGCAAAGTCTGTTCAGCCGGCTGACGACGAGATCCCGCCCGACATCATCGCCGTGCAGATCCGCAAGCAGGGCTACGAGTGCAACAATCCTTCGAAGGCCAAGCGCGACCCCGAAGCGTCGCGCCCCGACCTTCCCGTCTGGATCCTCACCTGTGAGAACGCGACCTACCGCGTGCGCCTCGTTGGGAACATGGCCGACCGCATCGACCGGCTCTGATCGGGCACCGATTTCGAAATGACAAAGGCGGGGCTTTCGGCCCCGCCTTTTTTAATATCCGACTTCGTATCGCGACACCTGGCCGCCGCAGGCGGCAGGGCCCAAGGGGCCCCGCGCCCGGTGGCGCGGCCATCCACTCGCGCTAACACCGCCGCATACAAAGCTTCGCGCGGCTCGTGTCAGCCTTGGATCAAGTCCTCCAAGGATGCGCCGGCAGTTCGCTGACACCCACGACCTTCGCACCTGCCGCAGCGACCTTGTGATCGTTCTCGACCGAGCTGCCCGAAACGCCGATGGCGCCGACGAGCACGCCTTCCTCATCGACGATCGGCAGACCGCCCGGGAACGTGATCAGGCCGTCGTTCGAATGCTCGATGCCGTAGAGCGACTTGCCCGGCTGCGAAAGCTTGCCGATCTCGCCGGTCGGCATACCGAAGAACACGGCCGTCTTCGCCTTCTTGATCGCTATGTCGATGGAGCCGACCCAAGCGTCGTCCATGCGCACGAAAGCTTTGAGGTTCGCTCCGCTGTCGACGACGGCGATACACATCTGTGTCTTGAGCTTCACAGCCTCTTTCTGAGCGGCCTTGATTGCGGCAAGGGCGCTTTCGATCGTTACGTGCATCGAGGTTCTCCGGTTGCGGGGGGATTAGGGTGGCAACGCCTGACATATAGGACGCAGCCAAGCTGGCAGAAGCCGGTAAACGACTAGCTCACCGGCGCGCAGCAATAGTGGATCAAAGGCATTTCGATGCCTTCGAGCCGAGGGTCCAATGGATGGAGAGCCGCTCAAGCGGCCTTTTCAAGCTGCTCGTTCCACTTGCCGAGTGCCGCCAGCGAGTTCATGCGCGCACGGTGCGCAAACGCGCGCTGTCCGGCCGCAACGTTCTCGCTCTTGCCGCCCCAGGCCTTGAGAGCAGCTGCCTGCAGCGCACGCCCGTATGAGAACGTGACGTTCCACGGCAGGTTGCCGATCTGGTTGATCAGCGACAGATTTTCCGTCGCCTGCTCGTCCGACTGGCCGCCGGACAGGAACGCGATGCCCGGCACCGATGCCGGCACCGTCGTCTTCAGGCACTTCACGGTCAGCTCGGCGACCTGCTGCGCGCTCGCCTGCTTCGGACACTTCTGGCCGGCGATGACCATGTTCGGCTTCAGCACGATACCCTCGAGCGCGACGCGCGCGTCGTAGAGCTCGCGGAACACCGTCCGCTGCGTCCACTCGGTCACTTCATAGCAGCGCTCGATGGTGTGGCCGGAGTGGGCGCCATCCATCAGCACCTCCGGCTCGACGATCGGAACGATGCCGGCTTCCTGGCAGAGTGCCGCGTAACGTGCGAGCGCGTGCGCATTCGCCTTCACGCAGTTCCACGAAGGCAGATCGTCGGTGATGGTGATGACGGCACGCCACTTCGCAAAGCGCGCGCCGAGCTTGTAGTAGTCCGCAAGACGCTCGCGCAGTCCGTCGAGCCCTTCGGTGACGGTCTCGATCTTCGCATTGGGACCGGCAAGCGGCTTGGCGCCGGTATCGACCTTGATGCCCGGAATGGAGCCGGATGCCTTCATAACGTCGACGAGGGTCGTGCCATCCTTGGCCTTCTGGCGGATGGTCTCGTCATAGAGGATCACGCCCGAGACGTAGTTCTTCATCGCATCGTTGGCGCGAAACAGCATCTCGCGATAATCGCGGCGCGTATCTTCCGTTGAACCGACGCCAATTGAATCGAAGCGCTTCTTGATCGTCCCGGAGCTTTCATCTGCCGCCAGGATGCCCTTGCCGGGAGCAACGAGCGCTTCGGCGATTTTTGCAAGCTCTTCAGTCATGAACGTCCTCGCATCGAAAAGGCATAGGTTTTCGCTGCAGAGCCATTAGCGCCAAATCGTCCTCTGGGCCAGCCCCCGAAAGTCCCGGCGCCCTTCCGCGGCAGCCTCCGGCGTGCATAAATGGCTTATGTCACGGTCTGGGCATAAAGGCCGTGAATTCTGGGCTGGGAGCCTACCCAGGGAGGGACCGGATGCGCCTCACGTCTTTTCGTTCGACCATCGCCGCGGCTGCCCTGGCGCTCGTCGCCCTCGCCGCTCCGGCATCCGCCGAGGTCATCAGCCTGAAGGCCGATTTGAAACCGGCACCAGGCGCAACGAGCACCGCATCGGGCAGCGTCACGGTTCAATACGACACCGACAGCAACAAGCTGACCTGGAGAGGCACCTACGGCGGCATCGCCACCTACGCGACGTCTGCCGCTTTCTTCAACCTCGGCGCGGGTGGAGGCATGGTCCGCATCCGCGACATCGACAGCCCGTTCGAAGGGACCGCCATTCTCGCAGCAACCCAGGGCGCGAGCCTCGCCGCAGGAGAATGGGGGATCGTCATCCGCACCGCCGGCTTTCCCAAGGGTGAACTTCTCGGCAAGCTGACGCGCAACTAGCTGCCCAATCCACGGAACTGACAAACCCACCTTGCGTTGCCCTCGAATGCGCCGATTTCGAGGAGCACCGATCGTGTCCGATAACAAGTCCGATCAGGGTTACCCGGCGGTCAAAGCGCGCCAGGGCGACATCATCCTGAAAACCACCACCCAGCGCGTCATCTTCATCGGCGGCTTGGCGGGTATGCTGCTGCTCGGCCTCGTCGCGCTTTTCATCCGCTGAAGAGGAGAGCCCAATGCCTGTCTGCGACACCTGCGGCAATGACTACGACAAGACCTTCGACGTGACCAAGGCCGGAAAAACGATGACGTTCGACAGCTTTGAATGCGCCATCACAGCACTGGCGCCTGTCTGCGCGCACTGCGGTTGCCGCGTCATCGGCCATGGTGTCGAGAGCGGCGACGGGAACATCTTCTGCTGCGCTCATTGCGCCGATCACGTCAAAGGCCTGAAGGATCGCGCCTGATACCCGCGCGGGTGAATGCGACCTGCGCCGCTCAGACGCCGTAATAGCCGCGGTACCATTTGACGAAACGGCCTATGCCCTCCTGCAGCGGCGTCGCCGGCGCAAACCCGACATCGGCAATGAGATCGTCGACATCCGCGAACGTGGCCGGAACATCTCCCGGCTGCATCGGCAGGAAGTTCTTCTTCGCCTCGCGGCCCAGCGCCTGCTCCAGACGACCGATGAAATCCATCAGCTGGACCGGGCTGTGATTTCCGATGTTGTAAATTCGGTATGGCGCGGATGATGTCGCCGGGTCGGGCTCGGCCCCGCTCCATGCTGGATTGGGTCCCGGAATACGATCCGCGGTTCGCAGCACACCTTCGACGACGTCGTCGATGTAGGTGAAGTCGCGCGCGTGATGCCCGTTGTTGAAGACGTCGATCGGCTCACCCGCAAGGATGCTCTTGGTGAACTTGAAGAGCGCCATGTCCGGCCGCCCCCATGGTCCGTACACCGTGAAGAAGCGCAAGCCCGTGACGGGCAGCCGATAGAGATGCGCATAGGTGTGCGCCATCAGCTCGTTGGCCTTCTTGGAGGCAGCGTAAATGCTGAGTGGGTGATCGACGTTCTGATGCACACTGAACGGCATTGCCGTATTCGCGCCGTAGACCGAGCTCGACGACGCAAACACCAGGTGCTCGACATCATGATGCCGGCACCCTTCCAGCACATGCAGCGTTCCGACGATGTTCGAGTCGACGTAGGTGTGGGGGTGGTCCATGCCGTAGCGCACGCCGGCTTGCGCCGCGAGATGAATGACCCGCCTCGGGCGCGTCCCTGCGAACAGCTTCTCCACACCGGCGCGGTCGGCCAAGTCCAACTTATGGAACGAGAAACCCGGCGCGCCCCGCAACTGCGCCAGCCGGTCCTCCTTTAGTCGAACATCGTAATATGTATTGAGATTATCGATACCGATAACCTCATGCCCGCACTCGATGAGCGCCTTAGCAGTGTGGTAACCGATGAACCCGGCCGCACCGGTCACCAGGATGCGCATGTGGCATATCCCATACGTTCGCTCACAGAGCCCCACTCAGACGGCGACGCGTGCGGAGCCTGTTCTTTCAAGTCGCGTCCTGATGCCGCCGGCATATCGTCAGGCGCGGCTAAGTGATACAGTATTTGGTGTCAAGCGAGCGTTGTGTTGATGTCTGCCACGGGCCTTGAGCGAATGTCGGTTAGGAATGGCGACACTTTGCGCACCTCGCTGAATAGCGAAGCCGGCCGACACCCAAATCTTGGCCTCAATTTTCCAAGAGGGTTGCCGCCACTCGTGGATGTTTCGAACGGCGAATCCTGCCAGCCTTTGATCTACCTCACATCGCAACGTGCGCGCCGAGCGTATCCCGCGGCAAGTGATCTACGGCGGCAATCGCGCACAAACCGCGTCACATATTTGGTCCTGGAGGGCTAGAAGCGTGCTGAAGGGTGTTGTCGAAGCAAAGCCCGCCGATCCCATCACGTCCTATTTCGATGAGCTCGGCCAGGCACTGAGTACAGTCAGGGTGAGCGACCACGAAGGCCGCCCGTTGACGAGCTCTGCCGGTTTCGAATGGGTGGCGGACACCGCACGCGCGACACACGCAGCCGGCAACAAGGTCGTACTGATCGGCAACGGCGGCAGCGCCGCCATCGCCAGCCACCACGCCATCGAGTTCCTGAAAAACGGTGGGATCCGAGCCCTTTCCCTGAACGATCCTGCCGCGCTGACCTGCCTTAGCAACGATCTTGGCTACACGAACGTTTTCTCCGAGCAGTTGAAGCTGCAGGGGCTCAAGGGCGATCTGCTGATTGCCATCTCGAGTTCCGGCCAGTCGGTCAACATCCTCAAGGCGGTGGAGATCGCGCGCACCAATGGGATGAAAATTGCAACATTCAGCGGTTTTCAACCTGACAACCTGTTGCGCGGACGCGGTGATGTGAATTTCTATGTTAATTCCAACCAATATGGCTTCGTTGAGGTTGCACATCACGCACTGATCCAGGCCATACTCGACATCTACGTCTTCCCGCGCCGCTCGGCCTAGCTTGGCGCTCTCGGGGAGCTGACAGCTACTCCGAGGGGAAATCCAACGGATGCAGGAAGCCAGCGCCGACGATGCTCACGCCAATGCCGGGCTGAAAGTTTGCCTGACCGACACGACTGGCGATCCGGCCATCCTTGGTAGGTTGCGATCCACGTTCGCTTCCCTGGCACTGTCGGAAGGCGACCTTTCGACCTATCCCGACGCGGTGATCGTTGCCGTCGATTCCTCAACAGGACTGACGCCGGACGTTCGCGAAGCCCTGGCGGTCTCGCGCATGGCCGGCGCCCGCCACGCGGTGCTCCTGGTTTCCAAGCTCAACGCCCTGCATTCCGCCGCTCTTGAGCACATCCAGGATGCGCTCGCTGATTTTTCCAGCAAGCTGGAGATGGAAAGCGCCGTTGCGCTACCCGTCACGGCGGAAGCCGACGGCATGGCTCAACTGCGCGCGCATCTCGCCGCGCTCGACACGGGACCTGCCAGCGTCGTTGACGCCGCAGAGCCGCAGGAAAGCGGGCAATTTGCTGCCCATATCGCCTGTGTCTCCTCGCAGGACTTGCTTCCCGGCCGCGAGTATCGACTGCGCATTGACGGCCACGACCTGACAGCCACCCTGACGGCGCTCAAGTACCGCCTCGACATCGACAGCTTGCGCCGTGTGCCCTCACGCACTCTGGCTCGCGGCCAGATTGGCGCCTGCACCATCGCGACCGACATCCCCGTGAGGCTCGGCGAATCAGCAGCCGGCACGACCGCCGCGCGTTTCACCCTGAGCGACCTGCAGACGGACGAACTGGTCGCGGCCGGCTCCTTGGAGTTCGCGCTCCGCCGCGGCGTCAACGTGCATTGGCAGCCGTTCGCCGTCACCAAGGAACTGCGCGCCGCCGCCAAGGAGCAGCGCCCCTGCATCATCTGGTTCACCGGGCTGTCCGGCTCCGGCAAGTCCACCATTGCCAACCTCGTCGAAGGATGGCTCGCCCTGCACGGACGCCACACTTACCTGCTCGACGGCGACAACATGCGGCACGGCCTCAACAAGGACCTCGGCTTCACCGCCGCCGACCGCGTTGAGAACATCCGCCGCGTCGGGGAGGTCGCGCGCCTGTTCGTTGACGCCGGCATGATCGTGCTGTGCTCATTCATCTCGCCATTTCGCGCCGAGCGCGAATCGGTCCGTGCATTGGTGGGCGCGGACGAATTCATCGAGGTCCACGTGACGGCGCCGCTCGCTGTATGCGAGCAGCGCGACCCGAAAGGCCTATACGCCAAATGCCGAGCCGGTCACCTGCCGAATTTCACCGGCATTGATTCGCCCTACGAGGCGCCCGAGCAGCCGGATCTGGTCCTCGACACGACGACCGCCTCGGCCGCCGAGCTTGCCCAGCGCGTTGTCGCAGTGTTGCAGGAGCGCGGCATGGTGTCCTCCCCCGAGAGCCATCAGCGCGCCATGCACGGCCACTAAATCGGCAATCGCTGCGCCTTACGGCATACTGCAGCGCAACGTGGCCGCAGAAACACATTCGCGGAATATGTTCCTCCACAGGTGGTCCACACGCCCTGGTGTGCATAGATTCCCGTCAAAGGCGGGGATTCGTTATTCATGCGGGTGACTTGGCAACCTTATCGCGCTGTGGGGAAGGCGGCTCTTTTTGCGCTGCTTGCCGCCAGCGTTGGCGGCTGCTCGACCATGGCTGATCTGAACGGGCTCCCCCGCGCCGGCTACCAGAAGGACGGCAGCTACGTCCTCACCGCAGAGCAGCAAAGCCTCGGCTGCCGTGAATTGCAGGCCCGGCAGGTGGGGCTGCAGGAGCAGCTGGAGCAGCTCCCTTCGAAGGCCGTCAAGCAGATGCAGGAGCTGCCCCAGACCGTTTCGGACGCCTGGGGTCGGCTCGTCGGCTCCGAGAACCAGGGCGTCCCAGCGCTCGCGGAATACAACGAGGCCAAGGCCGAATCCGCGGCGTTGAATGAGAGCCTGCAGCGCAAGGGCTGCGGACCGTCATCCGTCGAGACGGCCTCCATCAAGCACTGAACCGGCTCACCCTCGACGGTTTCAACCCGTCAAAGTCTCGGTCGTGCGAACTCAGCCAGCAGCCAGCCGACGAGACACACACCCGCAACCAGCGCCAGCACGTGCGATACCGCTGACTGCGCTACGGCGCTCAGCGCGGCGAGGGCCGCCAGCATCGCGTTGACGGCCGCAATGCGTCCGACGATCTGCAGGGTCGTCAGGCCGTTGTCGCGCGCACGCTGATAGAAGTGCGAGCGGTGCGCCACCCACAGCCGTTCACCCGCCCGTGCACGACGCGCCAGCGTCAAACCCGTGTCGGCGAGAAAGTACAGCGGCAGCAGCAACGCCGACACGATGTGCCCGTTGCCGGCAACAAGGATCAGCAGCCAGGCGAGCAGCAGCCCCACCGACAGGCTTCCCATATCGCCCATGAACAGCTGCGCGACCGGCCTGTTAAAGGGCGCAAAGCCGAGCATCGCGCCGTTCAAGGCCAGCGCCAGCACCAGCGCTTCGGCCGGCAGCGGCACGAGCGCGGCAATGACGGCAATACCGACGGTGATTGGCACGACCTCGGCCACCATCATCCAGTCGATGCCGTCCATGAAGTTCACGAGATTGACGAACCAGAGAGCGCCGAGGAACAGCACCGCCCGCTCGACCATCTCTGGCAGCCAAGGCACCACCCGGAATCCATCGGGCAGCGCCGCCAGCATCAGCACCACCGCCACGGACTGAACGGCGAGCTTCACACCCGCCCCGAGCGGCCGCACGTCGTCGACGCCGCCCAGCACCACGAGCACTAGCGCCGCCAGCGAAAGCATGACGACGCCATGCGAGCCTGCGCTGCCGTCTCCAAAGGCGAGCGCCGAAGCAGCCAGTGCGCCGAGCGTCGCGATGCTGATCGCCAGCCCACCCCACTGCGGCGTTGCCGTCTGGTGCGACGATCGATGCGTCGGAACGGCCAGCGCCGCATCGCGCAACAGCGGGGTCAGCGCGAGGATGAGGAGCGTGCAGGCAGCAAGCGAGCCGAGCCAGATCAGCGGCCCGAAGCTTCCGACGGTCGACCAGGCTCCGGCGATGTCAGACATGGACGGCGCGAGCCCTGTTGCTGCAGTCTCGATGAATGCGGTTGGCGCGACTGGTACCAAGACGCTGGCTCACGCAGCAAGTGTCCGAGCAGGACATCGCAAGAGCGCGAGGGGGAATTTCACAGCAAAACGCCGCGGCAGTCGAGAAGACCCCGCGGCGTCATCGAGTAGTCGTATCC
The DNA here is from genome assembly GCA_030148725.1 of Hyphomicrobium sp. Classification (GTDB taxonomy): domain Bacteria; phylum Pseudomonadota; class Alphaproteobacteria; order Rhizobiales; family Hyphomicrobiaceae; genus Hyphomicrobium_A. The sequence continues at coordinate 120,354 of JASBSU010000041.1, read as the reverse complement.
GGCGATCAGCGCTTGTGGTCGCGCTTCAGCCAGCCGAAGAGCTCCTTGTCGATGCGCTTCAGATCCGAATCGATGCGCTTGATGATGTCGCGATCTTCGGTCTTTTTGCCGCCGGCAACCGCCTGGGTCGCGCCCATCGCGAGACCCGCGGCCACCAGAGCGGCCACGCACTTCACTTGGAACTTCATTGGAAGTCTCCCCCAACAATAAGTTACGCCTCCCCCGATTTCGCCGGCAATGCGGCTATCCGGAGGTGGCGTTAACCTAACTAGGTTGCATGTCGCACGCCAGGGGTTTGCGATCCGCCGCAGGGGCGGACTCGCGACGTCCGCGGGACCGATGGTCGGAGCGGGGAGATTCGAACTCCCGACCCCTTGCTCCCGAAGCAAGTGCGCTACCAGGCTGCGCTACGCTCCGCCCGACTCATCGGTCCGTTATAGGGACATCGCCGGGGTCACCTCTTGAGTGGCCGGCGGCGAGGGCGGCTTTATAGCGGCCACCTGACGAGGCCGCAAGCCACGCTTTTCAAAAGGCCACGCGTCGCGCCCGAGAGTGTCCCCAACCGCAATCGCCACGGGATTGCCGGCCCACACGGCAGCCTCTATATGGGGCGCTTCCGCGCCGGACGTGGTGCCGCCAAAGGCCCAGCCGAGTGATGTCCAGGCGGATGATGGGGCGTAGCCAAGTGGTAAGGCAGCGGATTTTGATTCCGCCATTCCCAGGTTCGAATCCTGGCGCCCCAGCCAATGCGCATAGCAACGAACGCCTCGCTGAAAGCCGAACCGAAGCCGCAATCCTCGACCTCGCCGCCGCAGGCGCTGGTCAGCGCCCGCCCACCACCCTAGTTTAGGCGCGACCGACGCTGGCGCATTGCCGCCCCTAATCCCGATGAGTTCGCCCCTGAAATTCAACACCACCATGCAGTTCGCTTACGGCGTGCCCGATGTGCTTGCGCCGAGCGTCGCGCGCCTCGTTGCGCCGAATTCAGGCCCGCTCACGTTCAAGGGGACGAACACCTATGTCGTCGGGCAACATAGCCTCGCGGTGATCGACCCGGGCCCCGATAGCGCCGCGCACCTTGCGGCCATTCTCGCGGCAGCGGCCGGCCGCCCCATCACCCACATCGTTTCGACGCACGCCCATCGCGACCACGTCGACGGCATCGCAGCCCTCAAGTCGGCGACCGGCGCGCGCACCTACGCCTATCGCCGCTCAGAGGTTCCCGCAGACGGCGGCGGCGATGTCGACGCCGAGTTCGTGGGGCATGAGTTCGTGGCTGACGAGCATGTTACCGACGCGAGCAGCATTCATGGCGATGGCTGGAGGCTCGACGCGCTACACACGCCGGGGCACGCCCCGGACCATCTCTGCTTCGCGCTCGCCGGCACTGACACGCTCTTCTCAGGCGACCACGTGATGGCCTGGAACACATCCGTCGTCGCGCCGCCCGAAGGCCGCATGTCCGACTACATGCGCTCGCTCGAAGTGCTGCTGCAGCGTGACGAGGGACTATTCCTGCCGGGTCACGGCGGCGTCATCAACGAGCCTCGCCGCACCGTCAAAGCCTATCTTCTGCATCGCAGATGGCGCGAGCAGGCGATCCTCGACGCAATCCGCGGCGGCACAAATACCATCCGCGCGTTGCTGCCGGTCATCTATCGCGATCTCGACAAGGCTGTCATCGGAGCAGCCGTCATGTCGCTGCGCGCGCACGTCGACCATCTCGCGGAGCGCGGCCTTATCGCCTGCGACGATTCTTCGAACGTCGATTGCGTGGCCGTTCCTCTTTGACCTCTTTCGGCTCGACGCTCTCCGCGCGTGCGCCCGGAACCGTCGATTCCATCACGGTCACGACTTCCCTCAAGATCACCCGCACGCGATCCGCATTGCGACCGAGGTCATGTCCCCCGTAGCGCGATGCTGAGCGCACATCGAGGCGTGCATTCTGTTCGCTGCCGCCGACGCGGATAACGACATCGTCCTGCAGACCGAGGATGAATGTGCGATCGGCGATCTCGATGATGCCGGGTCGTCCGGCTTCGAGGTCCGGCGGCTCCTGATGAACGATATCCATCTTCAGCCGCTTCACAGCCTCCGCGGCGAGGCCGAACACCTCGTCGGCCGGCCGGTCGATCTCGATCGGACGAATGTCGGGGTACGCCGCCGTCTGCTTTTGCGCAAAGGCAGCCCCCGGATAGACGACCGGATTGGATCCGGCCGCCCGCAGCTTGGCGATCTGGTCGAACGTCGGCGGATCGCCCGGATCGGTCGTCACGTCATTGATGTTCGGCAGCCGCTCGTACTGCGGCAGGAAAACCAGCGGCCAGAGCATCAGCGCCAGACTGACCAGCGTCGCAAATACCACGCGCGCCGTGCCCGGCCGCGCCGTCCGCCAGATTCCGACAGTGGCAGCAACCGCCATCAGCAGCGAAACGCCCGCGCCCAGGAATGCAACCGCGGCGAGGTTCTCGGCAATCGGCGTCGGCAACCCGAACAGGCGATGCAGGAACGCCGCCGTCCCGAGCAGCACCGCCGAGAACACGGCGAGGCGGCTCGTCCAGCGGGCGAAAAACGACGGTCTGAGCGGCGGCGGTGGCCTCATGCGCGACGCGACCTTGCTGCAGTGGGCCTGGAATCGGTTCTGGCCATTGAGAGGAGCGGTATCCGTAGGAGCCGCCAAAGTAAATTGGTTAGGCGCGCTGGCGAGCTGTTTCCGACCGAAGAATAGCGCAGAATCAGGCGAAAACCAGCGAGGCCCGCACCCGCAGCCGCTGGGCCCTCTCACGCCCTAAACGTGTTGCCCGCCGTTGATGTGCAGCTCAGCCCCATGCACGTAGCTCGATTGCTCGCTGCACAGGAAATAGATCGACCGGGCAACCTCCTCGGGCGCCCCCAGCCGATGCATGGGAATCTGCTCCTCGACGATCTTTCCCGTCCCCGGCGACAGGATCGACGTATCGATCTCACCGGGCGAAATGGCGTTGACCCTGATCCCTCGCGGGCCGAAGTCCGCCGCCATTTCGCGCGTCAGCGCAGCCAGCGCCGCCTTCGACGTCGCATACGCAGAGCCGGCGAACGGATGCACGCGGCTCCCGGCGATCGACGTGACGTTGACGATGGCGCCTTGCGCCCGCTCGAGTTCCTCGACGAGGCCCTGCGCCAGCATGATCGGCGCGAAGAAGTTCACCTGGAACACCTGCTGCCATGTGTCGATGGGCGTATCGGCAGCGTTGAGCCGCGCACCACCCGCCGCCTTCGGACTGATCCCCGCGTTGTTCACCAGCGCATGCAGCAGCGATCCTTCCGACCGGAGCCGCAGCTTCAGCTCCCCAACGGCACGAACGATATCGTCGGCATTGGCAAGATCGACCTGCAGGTGATCGTCGCGCCCCATCTCCCATGGACACTCGGCAGGAAACGGATGCCGCGAGCAGCTGATGACGCGCCAGCCCGAAGCGGCAAACCGCTTCACCGTCGCATGGCCGATGCCGCGCGAGGCACCTGTGAGCACCAGCGTCTTGCGCTTGAGCTTACCGCTTGTCGGCATGTGATCTACCCGTCGGTCTGGATTGCACGAGCGATCAACGAGGGGAGGCGGCGGCGCCTCGCTGTCGGCTGCTAGGGATATAGGCGCGTCTTCAACCAGTCGGCATCGGCCGACGCGCGTCTGAACACGATGCGCTCGTGCAGGCGCGACAGCCGACTGTGCCAGAACTCGATCTCCAATGGCGTCACGCGAAAGCCCGACCAGTATGGCGGGCGCGGAACCGAGCCGATGTGGAATTTCGCGGCGTACGTCGCGACAGCCTTCTCCAGAGCGAAGCGGCTCTCCAGCGGACGCGACTGCTGCGACGCCCACGCGCCGATCTGCGAAGCGCGCGGTCGCGTCGCAAAGTACGCGTCGGCTTCTTCGGATGTCGTCTGGGTCACCGCCCCGCGCACGCGCACTTGCCGGCGCAAGCTCTTCCAATGGAAATCGAGCGCGGCATGCGGATTGGCGAGAAGCTCGCGGCCTTTCGCGCTTTCGTAGTTGGTGAAGAACACGAAACCGCGCGCCGGATGCTCGGCGGAATCGACGCCCTTCAGCAGCACCATGCGCACATCAGGATGTCCGCTTGCATCGACGGTCGCCAGCGCCATCGCGTTCGGATCATTCGGCTCGTGACGGCCGGCGTCTGCGAGCCACGTTTCGAAGAGCGAAAACGGCTCCGTCGATTCCGCGAAATCTCCCGGAGCGTGTGCCCCTTCGTCTGCCGGCCGCTGGCTCACGTCATACCTCGCTTGCGCAAGCAATCCGCTGAGACAGCGATAAAGCTCGCCTTAACCAAAGCAGCTCATACTTCGTTACAGGTCACCCGCGAGTTTGCGGATCGTAGCGTCTTCAAATCGAGTGAAGCGTCATGCGTTTGCATCCCTCTCTAGTTTCGCTTTCAACGCTTGTCACCACCGGCGTTGTACTCATCGCCACCGTAGTCCTCGGCCCGAGCACCGCATTCGGCGGCGAGCAGTGGGACACGTCCGTTTCGACCCAGCTCGAAGCTGTGCAGGCTCCGGCGCTGCCCCCGCTCCCGGACATTCCGGGCACGTCCATTCTGCCTGGCACGACCATCAACATTCCGGTGGGCCCGTACCAGCTCGACGAGAAAGACGAGATCGCCGCCCTGGAGCGGATCCAGTACGCCCTGTCCGAGGTTGGCGACGGCAAGAGCTACGTCTGGCGCCGCTGGCACGGCAAGCTTTCCGGGCTCATCCAGCCCACCGCTTCCTATAAGGACACCACCGGCAAGGTCTGCCGTCACTTGGTGGTTCTCATGACCACCGGCAAGAACACCCGCAAGCAGGAAGGCATAGCCTGTCGCCTGCCTTCCGGACGCTGGCAACTCGAGGGCTGACCGCGGTAACCCCCTTCCCGCTCGGCCTCAAGAAAGGCCGGCCCTCTTGGGCCGGCCTTTCCGTTGTTCTCCCTGCGAAAAAGCGCCCATCTGGACCGAACAGGCCATTTGTGTAGGATGCGCGCCAAACGACCCGGGCCAATTCAACGATAGAGAGAGCACCCATGACGGAGCCGATGCCGAGCGCAGGGGTTGCCAAGGGCAACCTGATGGCTGGCAAACGCGGCCTTATCATGGGCTTAGCGAACAACCGCTCGATTGCCTGGGGCATCGCCAAGGCTGCCGCGGCGCAGGGGGCTGAGCTCGCCTTCACTTACCAGGGCGACGCCCTGAAGAAGCGCGTCGAGCCTCTGGCAACCGAGTTGGGGTCCAAGCTCATACTGCCGTGCGACGTTGTCGATGCCACCTCGATGGACGCGGTTTTCGCCGAGATCGAGCGCGCCTGGGGCCAGCTCGACTTCCTCGTCCACTGCATCGCCTTCTCCGACAAGGCCGAACTCGACGGCCGCTACGTCGATACGAGCGAGAAGAACTTCACCCAGACCATGCTGGTGTCTTGCTACTCGTTCACCGCCCTCGCAGCGCGCGCCGAGAAGATCATGCCGCCCGGCGGCTCGATGCTGACGCTCAGCTACTACGGCGCTGAAAAAGTCATGCCGCACTACAACGTCATGGGCGTCGCCAAGGCCGCTCTCGAAGCCTCGGTGCGCTACCTCGCCGCCGACCTCGGCAAGAAGGGCATCCGCGTCAATGCCATCTCGGCCGGCCCGATCAAGACGCTCGCCGCCTCCGGTATTGCTGACTTCCGCTATATCCTGCGCTGGAACGAGTACAACTCACCCCTGCGCCGCACGGTCACGATCGAGGAGGTTGGCGGTGCCGGCCTCTACCTGCTGTCGGACCTTTCGCGCGGCGTCACCGGCGAGGTGCACCACGTCGACTCCGGCTACCACGTGCAGGGCATGAAGAACGAGGAAGCGCCGGACATCACCGTCGCCAAGAGCGAGGATTAGGGCGTCCTGCCCACCAGGGCAGGCGTATCAAGCGATGCGCGACGACGTCACGATCTACTTCATCCGGCACGGCGAAACCGACTGGAACGCCCAGTCGCGCTACCAGGGCCAAGCCGACGTCCCGATGAACGCCATCGGCCGCGCGCAGGCGCTGCGCAACGGCGAAACCATGCGCCGTCTGCTTCCCGCGATCGCATCTGCTGCCTACGTGTCGAGCCCGCTCACCCGCACCCGCGAAACGATGGAGATCGTGCGCGGAGCCATGGGCCTCGATCCCGCCGCCTACGCTGTCGATGATCGCCTCAAGGAGCTGCACTACGGCCATTGGCAGGGTGTCTTCGCCGCCGAGCTGTCGACGGTCGATGCTGTGGGCATGGACGAGCGCGCCCGGGACACCTTCCGCTGGCGCCCCACTGGCGGCGAAAGCTATGCAGACCTTATGCAGCGCTCGGTCGCCTGGCTGAACGACGTTGAAGTCGACACGGTCGTCGCCGCCCACGGTGGCGTCAGTCGCGTGCTGCGCGGACACCTTTACGGGATCGAGCCCGCGCTGGTTCCCGAGCTTGCCGTCCCCCAGGACCGCATCCTCGTCCTGCGCCGCGATCGGATGGAGTGGCTCTAGCTCGAGCCTCTCTCTCCATCCCGGCGCCAAGGGCGCCCGGCACCCACGCTCCGATCGCACGAGCATCTATTGGCGAGTGCGTGAATCTGCAGCGCCAATAAGCGCCGGCCTTCCACCCGCGCAACACACGCCGCAAACAATGCCTCTCTCTACTCGTGTCACCAAAAACTCGCCCTACTTCATCGCGGCGAGCAACGCGAGCCGTGATCAGGCGCCAAGGGCGCCCGGCACCCACGCTCCGATCGCACGAGCATCTATCGGCGAGTGCGTGAATCGGCAGCGCCAATAAGCGCCGGCTATCCACCTGCACAACCCTCGCCGCAAATAATGCCTCTCTCCACTTGCGTCACAAAAAAAAGAAGAGCCGAAGCAGCGGCTGCCTCGGCTCTTCCCTTAGGTAGAATGTCCACTCGATGACGGTTGCTCATGCCGTCAAAGAGCAGCTCGCATGTTCGGGCACGATGCGGTGCCCGGGACGCGGAACTGTCGGTCCGTGTGGCGCGCGATCGGCGGTTTTTGCGCCTTACGCTCAGAAACATGTTCGACCAATTGGCCCCAAGGCGATGCCTTATGGTGACCGGCGGTCTCCGCCAAACGGCGGTATTGCCGAAAGATGGCACACCCGAAAGTGGCCCTTCCGCGCTGTCTCTTTGCAGGTTTTCGCGTGCCGTGACGCGGTACTACAGCCGACATAAACTGCGTCGCGCGCTCCTGTCACCGTCTTTGCCGGGCTCGGTACTTGCGGGCTTACGCTTGCACTCCTAAGACTGGCACAACTGCCACGGCCCCGACGCTCGCTAGTTGCATCGGCGCCCAAGGCCCACCCTCACCCATCGGCTTTTCGCGATGTCCCATAATACGTTCGGTCATTTGTTCCGCGTCACGACCTGGGGCGAAAGCCACGGACCGGCAATCGGTTGCGTCGTCGATGGCTGTCCACCAGGATTGCCGCTTGAAGCAGCCGACATCCAGGAATTCCTCGAAAAGCGCCGTCCGGGCAAATCCCGCTTCACGACACAGCGCCAGGAGCCCGATGCCGTCGAGATCATGTCCGGCGTCTTCCCGGACGCTCAAGGCCGGCAGGTGACGACCGGCACGCCGATCTCGCTGCTCATTCGCAATGTCGACCAGCGCTCGAAAGACTACGGCGATATCGCCTCGAAGTTCCGGCCCGGCCATGCCGACTACACCTACTGGAAGAAGTACGGCATTCGCGACTACCGCGGCGGCGGGCGCTCCTCGGCACGCGAGACGGCGGCGCGCGTTGCCGCCGGTGCAGTCGCACGCAAGGTCATTCCAGGCGTCACCATCCGCGCGGCCTTGGTTCAGATCGGCGACATCAAGGTCGACCGCTCGACCTGGGACTGGGACGCCGTCGACGCCAATCCGTTTTTCTGTCCGGACGCCGCAACCGCCGTTCGCTGGGCGGACTACCTCGACCGCATCCGCAAGTCGGGTTCCTCCATCGGCGCCGTGATCGAGGTGGTTGCCGAGGGTGTCCCCGCCGGCTGGGGCGCGCCGCTCTATGGCAAGCTCGATCAGGACATCGCCTCCGCGATGATGAGCATCAATGCCGTGAAGGGCGTCGAAATCGGCGCCGGCATGTCGGCAGCCGAGCTGACGGGCGAAGAAAACGCCGACGAGATTCGCATCGGCCATGACGGACAACCGTGCTTCCTCACCAATCACGCTGGCGGCATTCTTGGCGGCATCTCGACCGGCCAGCCGATCGTGTGCCGCTTCGCCGTGAAGCCGACGTCGTCGATCCTGACGCCGCGCAAGACCATCGATACCGATGGCGAAGAATCCGAAATCATCACCAAGGGTCGCCACGATCCGTGCGTCGGCATCAGAGCCGTGCCGATCGGTGAAGCCATGCTCGCCATCGTGCTCGCCGATCACTTCCTGCGTCACCGCGCACAAATCGGCTGACGTCGTCTTCGACGAAATTGAGCACAAGCGTTCAATAAAAAAATCTGCGTGCGTTGGGCAAAATGCCCAGCGCGTGACTAGCCAAAGCATGTCGTGTGCGTTATCGTCGCAGCACTAAAACACAAGCAAATCTAACCACTAACGTTGCGACCGATCGAGGTTCTGCGACGCTCGCCTCGCCATCGTCCGGCGAGCGCGCGGCTGCATCCTTCGCGAGGCGTGCGAACGAGGAAACGTGCCTGCTGCCGACGCGCGATTGCGCGCGAGCAGCGCTCGCTGGGGAGACGTCTCTAAGTGCTGATGAGAGTCGAGGACGGCCGCAGTCGGCCGGCATTATTGAGCAAGGCTGCTGTCGAAAAGCAGGTATCTGACATCCGCTTCGAAGTCGCGCCATCCGTGCCACTGATCGCGCGCGACAGCTTCGTCGCCGAGACCGCCGGCAAGATCGAACAGCTTCAAGCGACCATCCGCCTGATGTCGCGCGACCTCAATGCGGTCGCCGGCAGCGTCGCCGATCTGAAGGCGACCGCCGAGCAGGAACTGCGCTGGCAGAACTTCCAGAAGGGCGAGCGGCGCTCCAAGGAGGTCAAGCTCGAGGAGCTTCTGCGCAGCTGCCGCGATCTCAAGGCACGGCTCGACCGCATCGAGGTGCGCGGCGGCGGCGACTTCCACGCCTACAACAGCTTCGAGGCCGTGAGCCGCAAGCTCGCCGAGTTTGAGACGCTGCGCGAGGACGCGCGCAGAATGGAGCGAACACTGACGGTGAAGGCGTGGCTGCTTGCAGGCGCTGTCGGGGCATCGGCCCTCGTCATCGTGCTGGCGAACGCCCTGGCGAGCTGAATCGATCGCGGGCGGTCACCCGGCCCAAAACACGCAAGCTTCGTGCTAAAGTCCCCCAATGGCATTGGGGGATTTATTGAAATGTCTCACGCTTTGACCGAAACAACGCCGTCGGCGTCGCGATGGTTATACGTCCTGATTTTCGTTGCCGCCCTAATCGAACTGTCCCATGGGCTCGGCAGCCTTCCGATCCTCGCTGGCAACCTCAACGAGATTCCCGGCCCCGGGCTTGGAGGCAAGATCATCATCGCATCGATCATTCTCCAACCACTCGCCGCCGCCGCCGCGCTCGTCTGTCTGGTGCGCAGCCGGCTGCCCATGGCGCTGCTATCGATGGCGTTCGTCATTCTCGCCGGTTGGATGAACTACCTGCCCTCGATCCGGCTGCACGGGCTGGAGCTCACAGACGCATCGGGCGCCCTCACAGGTGATTGGGCTTCGAGCCTGGGCCTTGTGATGGAGATTTGCGTCGCGCCGATCCTGGCGCTCACGGTGGCGGCGCTCGCGCTCTCGGAAAGGAACCTGACCCTGGCCTCGGTCCTTGCCGTCACACCGACATTCTTCAGCGTCGCAATGATCGTCGCTTTCGGCATAAGCGTTATGATTTACGGCTTCTAGGCCGTAATGCGCTCCGCCCACATGTCGTACTCGTCGACATGGGCGACCTGAGCCTTCACGATGTCACCGGCCTTCAGTGACGTATCGCCGTTGAGGAACACGCTGCCGTCGATCTCCGGCGCATCCCATTGCGAACGCCCCATCGCGCCTTCTTCGTCCACCTCATCGATGATGACGTCGATCTCCCGCCCGACCATGCGGGCGAGGCGCTTTTCGCTGACCTCTTTCGCCACCGCCATGAAGCGATGCCAGCGCTCCTCTTTGACTTCCTCGGGCACCGCGCCGTCGATGGCATTTGCCGGTGCACCCTGAACTGGCTCGTAGCGGAAGCACCCGACACGGGCCAGCTCCGCTTCCCGTAGCCAGTCGAGCAGCATCTGGAAGTCCTGCTCCGTCTCCCCCGGAAAGCCGACGATGAACGTCGAGCGCACGGCAAGATCGGGACACACCTCGCGCCAGCGGCGAATGCGCTCCGCCGTCTTCTCCTGATGCGCGGGACGGCGCATCGCCTTCAGAACGGCCGGCGAAGCGTGCTGGAACGGAATGTCGAGGTAAGGAAGGATCTTCCCTTCGGCCATCAGCGGGATGACGTTGTCGACGTGCGGGTAAGGATAGACGTAATGCAACCGCACCCACGCACCGAGTTCGCCCAGCGCCTCGCACAGCTGCAGAAAGCGCGCTGGAAGCTGCCGCCCCTTCCACGGGCTCTCCGCATACTTGAGATCGACGCCATACGCGCTCGTATCCTGGCTGATGACGAGCAGCTCTTTCACGCCCGCTTTCACGAGCCGCTCGGCCTCGGTCATCACGTGGTTCGACGGCCGGCTCACCAGATCGCCGCGCAACTGCGGAATGATGCAGAACGAGCAGCGGTTGTTGCAGCCTTCTGAAATCTTCAGGTACGCGTAGTGGCGCGGCGTCAGCCGCAGCCCTTCGGCCGGCACCAGATCGATGAATGGATCGTGCAGCGGCGGCACGGCGGCATGCACCGCCTCGACCACCTGCTCATACTGATGCGGCCCGGTGACGGCCAGCACGCCCGGATGGCTCTCGCGGATCCGCCCTTCCTCGACGCCGAAGCATCCGGTGACGATCACGCGCCCGTTCTCGGCCATCGCCTCGCCGATTGCGTCGAGGCTCTCCTGTTTGGCGCTGTCGAGAAAGCCGCAGGTGTTCACCACCACGACATCGGCGCCCGAGTAGTCGGGCGACACGCGATAGCCTTCGGCACGCAGCTTGGTCAGGATCCGTTCGGAATCGACGAGCGCCTTTGGGCAGCCGAGCGATACGAAGCCGACGGTGGGGGCCTGCCCACGCGGCTTTTCGCCCTGGGCACCGATTTTAACTGAGGAAGCGGTCATGCGCGGCCCTCTAGCACGGCCTGCACGATCCGGCGAGCCCCGCTTATTCCTCCAGCGAATATAGAAAGCAGAACTTCATGGTTCGGAGCGTTTGGCCGCACCGCTAGACCAGACCAGTACCCACCGGAACCCATGACATGACGTCCGATCACCTGATCTCCCTGGCTGGCCTTTTCCTCTCCGTCGGCCTGCTCGCCTCGATCGTCTTCGCCCTCGTCTGAGGTGGGGAGAGGTCCGGCGGGGTGCCGCGCTTAACGAAGCACGCCCGCCTGTCCGTAACGCCCCCTACTCGGCCGCCGCCGTCTGCGGCCGATCTTCCAGGGCAGCACCCATCGCATCCTCGACCCGCTCCAGCCAGATCAGCTCCAACTGACTGCGGGTCTCCTCCGACAGATCCTCCAGGTCCTTGCGATTGCGCGCCGGCAGCATCACGCGCTTGATCCCGGCACGCGCCGCTGCGGCGAGCTTCTCCTTGATGCCACCGACCGGCAGCACAAGGCCGCGCAAGGATATCTCGCCCGTCATCGCCGTATCCGACCGCACCGGACGCTCGGTCATCAGAGACGTCAGCGCGATGAACATGGCCACACCGGCCGACGGACCGTCCTTCGGAATGGCACCCGCCGGCACGTGCACGTGGATGTCGCTCCGCTCGAACAGCTTCTCGTCGATGCCGAGCTGCGAGGCCCGGTTCTTCACGATCGACAGTGCCGCCTGCACGCTTTCGCGCATCACCTCGCCGAGCTGTCCAGTGAGGATGAGCTTTCCGTTGCCTGGCGAGCGCGTCGCCTCGATGAACAGGATGTCGCCGCCGACTGGCGTCCACGCGAGCCCGGTGGCGACGCCGGGAACCGACGTCCGCATCGCAACCTCGCTCTCGAACGTCGCACCGCCGAGAATGGCTTCCAGATCTCCAGCACCGATTGTTATCGGTCCAACCTCGCCTTCAGCCACGCGAACCGCTGCGTGACGCAGCACCTTGCCGATCTCGCGCTCCAGATTGCGAACGCCAGCCTCGCGCGTATAGAGGCTGATGATCTGCCGCAACGCCTCGTCGTCGATCTGAACCTGATCCGGCTTCAGACCATTCGCCTCCAGCTGCCGCGTCACGAGATACCGCTTCGCGATGTTGAACTTCTCCTCGGCCGAGTAGCCGGAAAGCTGGATGACCTCCATGCGGTCGCGCAGCGGACCGGGAATCTGGTCGAGCACGTTCGCCGTAGCGATGAACACCACGCGTGACAGATCGAACGGCACCGCGAGGTAGTTGTCGCGGAATGTATTGTTCTGCTCCGGGTCGAGCACCTCGAGCATCGCTGCGCGCGGATCGCCCTGTACGCCCGAACCGAGCTTGTCGATCTCGTCCAGCATCATGACGCAGTTGCGCGATCCAGCCTTGCGGATGCCCTGAATGATGTTGCCGGGCAGCGCGCCGATGTACGTGCGCCGATGGCCGCGGATTTCCGCTTCGTCGTGCACGCCGCCAAGGCTCACACGCACGAACTTGCGGTTCATCGCGCGGGCGATCGACTGGCCAAGCGACGTCTTGCCGACGCCGGGCGGACCGACGAAGCACAGGATCGGCGCTTTGCCTTCCGGGGCGAGCTTGCGCACCGCCAGGAACTCGACGATGCGGCGCTTGATCTTGTCGAGACCGTAGTGGTCCTCGTCGAGGATGCGCCGCGCCTCTTTGATGTCGATCGGCGAATCTTCCGGGAGCTTCCATGGCAGCTCGATCAGCCAATCGAGATAGCTGCGCGTCATGCCGTAGTCGGGCGATGCTTCCTGCATGCGCTCGAGCCGACGCAGCTCCTTGCGCGCTGCGTCCTCGACCTCCTTCGGCATTCCGGCCTTCGCGATAGCCTCCGACAGCTCCGCGATATCCTGCGCCTTGCTCTGCTCACCTTCGCCAAGCTGCCTCTGGATCGCAGCCATCTGCTCGCGCAGCAGCACCTCGCGCTGACGCTCATCGAGCGCAGCCTTGGTCTGGCGGCCGATTTCCTGCGACAGGCGCAGCACCTCGATCCGATGCGCCAGCAGCGCCGACACTTTGCCCATGCGCGCCGTCACGTCGATCGTCTCGAGGATCTCCTGCTTCTCCGACGGCTTGAGATCCATGTAGGCAGCCGAAAGGTCCGCCAGCGCACCGGGCGCGTTGACGCTCTGCACCGCGGTGACCATGTCGGGCGGCACTTGCGGAAGCAGCTCAAGCGCCTCGATGGTCTGCCGCTGCAGGTTCAGGAAGCGTGCCTCGATGTCGGGATTGCGCTCCTGCGATTCAGGAATGCGCAACACGCGCGCCACCATGAATGGCCACCCCGAAAGGAATTCGACCACCTGGAAGCGCTCATCGCCCTGCACGACCAGATGATGCGACCCATCCGGCGCCGTGACGTAACGCACGACGTTTGCGACCGTGCCGATGCGATGCAGATCGGCCGGCTGCGGCTCGTTCTGGCTTCCATCGCGCTGCATCAGGATGCCGACCTGCCGCTGCTCGCGCACAGCATTCTGCGCCGCCGCGATCGAGCGCTGGCGACCGACCGTTACAGGCAGAACGACGCCCGGGAACAGTGTCATTTCACGCACGGGGATGATCGCAATGGCATCGGCAGGCAGCGGCGGCAGCGCGTTTGCAGCCGGCCGTCCGGCATCTTGGTTCTGAGGAGCGTCCATCTTCATATCGACCACGTTAGCCCTCCGCCTTTGAAAGCAGCACGAGCAGACAACCATCGGCAAACTTGTGGCGCACATTGTTGTAGCGCCCGGCGGGAAGTCGCAGTCGGCGCTCGAAGCGCCCTTGCGGCAGTTCGAGGCGGTGGATGATCGCCGAAGCGAGTTCCGGCGGCAGCGTCCGATTGCCGCCAACGACGAGATCGCCCGCGTCGATCAGAACTTCCACCTGCTCCTGCCGCACACCTGGCAAGGCGACGACGACCAGCACGTCGCGCTCGCTTTCGAGCACATCCGCTGGCGGTTCCCAGGACGGCTGCCGCGACTGCGAGCGCACCGGTTGAAAGAACTGTCGGTGCATCCGCTCAGCGCGCGCCAGCACCTCGCACGCTTCGGACCACATCCATCGATTTGGGAAATCGTCTTTCATGCACGCTCTCATCGCAACGACCGCAGCGGCCCGACAAACGTCGGTCCCTGGGCAGGCATACATAGGAGCGAATTAACGGAAGTCTATATGCTCAGCCGAGCCAGAAGATGCCCTGCGAGGCAAAAAGAAAGGCCGGTGGGAGGGGGGATCCCACCGGCCGGCCGGATGTTGGGGGGGAGGGCATCCGGGCAAAACCATATGAATCGGAAAACGCGTGCGGCGCAGATTTCCGTCGGTCAGTTCACCAGCTGCTGGAGACCGTCGAGATCTTTCAGCCGCAGCGTATGGTCATCGCCTGGCTCGATAAGGCCGCGGTGGCGCAAATCAATCAGCAGCGAGGCAAGAGTCTCGACATCGACGCCGAGCAAGTCGGCGACGAACCCTGATGACAGCGCGTCAGGCACCTGCGCCGGGTCGCGGCCTTCATAGGTGTTGTTCTGCGAAATCGAGATGAGGAGCGCAGCAACCTTGGCCAGGGGCTCCTCCAGCCTCCTGACGGTGTGGCTCGACCATCCAGCCTCGCTCGGAAGTGGTGGCGGTGTGCGGCCTACAACGCGCCGGCTATCCTTGGGCCATGGAAGGATCGGTTCGAGGGCAAGGGCACGCATTTCCAAGTCTCCCGCTCGTCATCGTTCGTCTGACGTGGATCGTAATGCGCTTCCCCCCGTTTCAGTTCGGCACGTCGGTAGCGATTTGTTAGATTTTGTGATAGTTATCCACGGCTACCTTATGATGTTGCGGGCAAATAAGTGCGCGTTAGGAGCGCAGCCCCGCGATTTTCCTTGAAAAACCGCGGTTCCGGGCCGATATACCCCGCAAACAAGGCGCGCTTGACGTGCGTCTTTCTCGCCGCACGCGGCCCTGCATCCAGGAATTGTCAACTTTTTTGCTGGAAACGGCAGGGCTCGGCGCAATCGCGGCGATGGCCCAGTAGCTTTAGCCCAGTGAATAACATGGTCGAGGAAGAGTTGAGCAGTCTTAAGGAACATGGCGCATTTGACTGCCACGATGCGTGCGGCGATGGCTGCGCGGATACTTACGAGGCAGATCGCGAGGCCCGTCGCAGCGCCGAGCAGAAAACCCGCAAGTGCTTGCTTTGCCGCGAGCCGTTCCCGAGCGCTTGGGCCGGTGAGCGCGTGTGCCGCAAATGCAAGTCGACGTCGACGTGGCGCTCGAGCGGAATGGAGTGAAATAACAGCACTCTATCGCGGTTCGGGGCGGCCGTTAGTGCCGCCCTTTTGTTTGGCCGCGATCACGGCCCGGGAGCCGTTGGTTGCGTCGGGGCCGGGTCCGGTGTGCTGATGGACGTGTTACCCGCGTAGAAGACCGTATAGAGCCCGCCGGCCGCGACCAGCGCAATCAGCAAAGACACGCCGAGAACGCGCAGATTGAGGCGGCGCGGAGAACCCTGACGCGCTTCCGTCGTCGAGAGCACCTCTTGACGATCATTCATGTTTCGCTCCTAGCAAAATTAAAGAAGTCATGGCTCGTCGCGAAAGTTCCGCGCCGGCCGGCAAGGAAAAGGACGGCCTGGAAATCCCAGGCCGCCCAGGTTTCGTGATGCGGACGAATTAGGAGCGGTCGGGCTTCACATACTCGGGAGCCGACTGCAGGCTCTCCTTCGTCATGCTTGTCGTGACGTTGAGCTTGCCGCTCTCGTCCTTCGCGAACATCAGCTGATCGAACGGCAGCGCAACGTCCTTTTCGCCAAGGCCCAGAAAGCCGCCGACGCCGACGATCACAGCCGCTACGCGGCCATCGGTGCCGAGAATGACGTCGTTGATGTCACCGATGGATTCGTTGGCGGCGTTGCGTACGCTGGAGTTGATGAGCTTGTTGGCGGAGATGTCGGCGCTGGTCGTGCTTTTAGCCGCCGTGGTCTCGCCGCTCGTCATCGGAGCCGCGGGCTGGGCTGCCGGGGTGGTTGCCTCCTGCGCGAAAGCCGGAATGGACATCGTGGCAATCAGCGCGACGGCAGGAATGATCTTCTTCATAGGGGGCTTCCTCTTCACACAATTGTTAACGCCTCGGGCGCGCACTGGCTGCGCCTCAGGTCGGCTGCTGCAGATCAGCAACTATGGGAAGAACGAGTTGCCATCCCCTAGGTTCCTCGAATTTACGAAACCGACGCACGCAATATTCACCATGTCTTTGTTAGAAACATTCGAAAGCCACGTTGCGAAGAATATGGATGTTCCCCACGGAACAGTGCGCCTGGAGCTACGTTGTAAAAAACCGAGCTAGGGGTTTGAGCACACTCAGATTTTGACTTGATTGTGGCAAGCGCGATCCCCAAATCGTTTGCCTCAGTAGTGAGTACTCGAGATGCTTGCAGTGACCGACCTGAGCGCTGAGCGCGCTCCCGCAACGTGCCTCCGCCCGATCCTGCGGCCGACGCAGGTGCGCCGGCTTGCGCGCGGCGAAATGCTTTTCAACGCCGGTGACAAACGCGCGCAACTCTATCGCGTCGAGCGCGGCGCCCTGTGCCACTACCAGCGCCAGGACGATGGACATCACGAGATCATCGAGTTCGCATTTCCCGGCGACATTATCGGCTTCGGTCATCTCGCAGAGCATACGAGCACCGCTCAGGCCGTCGCCAAGACGATCGTGAGTCCGGTGAGCGAGGAAGAGTTTGACCAGCTGCTGGATTCCGATGGCCAGCTGGCAGCACGCTACGCCGCCGCGGGCGATCGCGAATTCGAGTTCCTGCGCGTGCGCGCTCTCGCAAGCGGCAGTGGCAAGCCAGAGAAGCGTGTAGCTTCGTTCCTGTCCGCAATCGCGCGCCTGGGCGTCTCCGAAGGACGCGATCCGAACCTCATCTCTGACGAATTCTCATCCGGCACGGTGGCTGAGCATCTCGGGTTGAGCCTCGACGCGCTTGCCGGCATCCTGCGCGATCTTGAGAAGCGCGGCATCGTTGAGGCAGCGCCTGACGGCCTGCGCATTGCAGACCTTGATGCTCTCGAGCAGTTCGCGGACGCGGACTGAATGCGGTGAAGGTCGAACCCGGCGCTATGTGTTGCCGGGCGGCTTCGACTTTATGCGCATAGTCGTCTCCAGCACCGCGTCCTTCTTGGACCATGTGTGATAGCCGCCGCAGGCCGGGCAGTGAACCGCGGTGGCTTCGACATTCGGCAACGCTTTGAAGGTGTCCTTGTCCGTATCGATCCCGACGTGAACCAGCTCATCCGTAGCCGGGCAGCGGATCATGATCGCACCCATGCGTATCCCCCTCGTGCAATGCTGCATCCGGCGGAGTGCTGCTCCTCCGGAAAACTGAACGTCGTGCGAACCCCAAAACTTAGATTGTCGTCAAAGTCGTCCAAATGATGTTCCCGCCACATCAGGAACCTTCCAAACACGCTGACGTTTTTCGCTGACTCGTCCCCCACAGGAGTGCCCAGCGATGAAAGTCGAAAATCTATCTGATCTGTTTCTGCACACGCTGAAAGACATCTATTTCGCGGAGAAGGAGATCACCAAAGCGCTGCCGAAGATGATCAAGGCTGCCGATGCCAAAGAATTGGCGCGCGCGCTTGAATCGCATCTCGAAGAAACCAAAGGCCAGGTCGAGCGCCTCGAGGAAGTGTTCAAGCTGCTCGGCAAGAAGCCTCAGGG
Source organism: Hyphomicrobium sp. (assembly GCA_030148725.1). Classification (GTDB taxonomy): domain Bacteria; phylum Pseudomonadota; class Alphaproteobacteria; order Rhizobiales; family Hyphomicrobiaceae; genus Hyphomicrobium_A. The sequence continues at coordinate 102,352 of JASBSU010000041.1, read as the reverse complement.
CGAGAAGTGCCCGGCCATCGAGGGCATCCTCGAGGAGGGCGAGGAGCTGATGAAGGAGATCAAGGACCCCGATACCCGCGACGCAGCGATGATCGCAGCCGCCCAGGCCGTTGAGCACTACGAAATCACGCGCTATGGCACGCTGGTCTCATGGGCCGAGCTGCTGGAATTGCCCGACGCGGCAAAGCTGCTTTCCGCTACGCTGAAGGAAGAGCACAACGCCGATAGCAAACTGACGAAGCTGGCCGAAAGCAAGCTCAATAAGCAGGCAGCCTAAGGCCGCTGGCTTCAGGTGAAGGGCCGGGACTTTGTCCCGGCCCTTTTTGTCATAGGGCTTCTATGGCCGAGTACATCAAATGATGTCGCTCGCCAACCGTTCGAACCCTATGGATGGAGCCACCGGCCACCCCCGGCCGGAGCGAGGCTCGATGCGAATTGCCCCATTCCCCCTTACTTCTGCGTCGCCAACCCGGGCCTAAGAAGCTGCTCCCGGAGAACTCCGACGAACCGCAGTTCGACCCGCGCGATCCGGGCGACGGCGCACCAGGCGCACAGGCAAAAGGCTTGCGCGCCCTCCTCGTCGAAGACCAGACCATCATCGCACTGGACACCGAAAGCATATTGTTCGAGCTCGGCGCTGCGAGCGTGGTGTCCTTCACGACTGCCGAGGCCGCTTTGCAGTGGCTCGCCGTCGCGCAGGCCGACCTCGGCGTACTCGACATCGCGCTTGCCGGAGCCACATCCTACCCCGTCGCCGATGCTCTGATGGAACGCGCCATCCCCTTCATGTTCACCACGGGGTACGGCGACACTCAACTCATTCCCGAACGGTTTGCGGGGGTGCCGGTAGTGCACAAGCCCTACAGCGCCGAAGCTCTCGCAACTGCCGTCGCGGTCTGCATCAATCGCCGCACCGCCACTTAGAGCAGCGGCCGCGTCGCGCCTGTCAGCGCGCCTTCCTCGCTGGCAAGCTCAGCCAGACGGCTGCGGTCCAGAATTTCAAACTCTTTCTCGCGCCAGCGTATGGCTCCCTCTCGCATCAGCCGCCCGAGCGTTCGGTTGGTATGCACGAGCGAAAGGCCGAGGGTGTCGGCGATGTGCTGCTGGGTGATCGGAATACTCACGGTAGCGCGCGACGATGTCATGCCGAGCTCGGCAAGGCGATCAAGCAGATGCAGCAGCAAATGCGCACACCGCTCGAGCGCACTGCGCCGGCCCACAGAAAGCAACTGCTGATCGAGGATCTGCTCGGAGCGGGCCGCCAGCCAGGTGACGTCGAACGACAATCCGGCATGAGACTCAAATAGCCGCCAAAGCCCTTCGCGTTGAAACACGCAAAGCACCATGTCGGAGAGTGCCTCAACGGAGTGCTGCATCTCCTGCATGACCGAACCTTGCAGACCCAGGAAGTCTCCGGGTGTGCAGTAATTCAGGATCTGCCGCCGGCCATCGGGCAAAAGCTTGTAGCGGAACGCTAGCCCCGAAAGCAGCGTATAGAGATGGGCGCAGTTCGCGCCCTCCAGAAAAAGCGGATCGCCCGCTTTCACCTTCACTTCACCGGTCTTGAATTGCGATACGAAGTCGAGTTCTTCGGGAGTGAACGGCCGGAAAATGTCCAGCTTACGCAGCGGACAAAGCTGGCACGGCACTTGGCGCGCCAGTACCTCCTTCTTCTCCGCCATACGTCCCTCCCCCGCCCGCGGACTTTAACCGCCGGCGTCGCGCGAGCCGTTTACCTCTGCAGCCTCTGCATGCGAGTCTGCGACAGTCGCCCCATTATCACCGTTGCCGATGTCGAGAACAATCTCTCTCAACCCACCCGCTTGCTGCTTTTCGGCCCGCCGAATAGCGTCGAGCCCTTCCGAAAATGCGCGCGGCAAGCCGCTGTCGCTATCCTCAAACGTTTCTTTGAGGCGGCGACCAATGAGCTTTGTAAGCTCTTGATTTTTAAGTTGCCTCACCATGAGTATCCATTTTGATCGAGTTTCAACCAAAACACGGAGATAGCTCGCAAAGTTCCCATCAGGGCGACGGCGCCACGGCTCCGCGGCCAATTCGTCACGCCTGCTCCGCGAGAACCAGCTTCGCTGGCATATCGAGCCTCCAGCAAACGCCGGAGCGCTCGAAGCTGAGGTTGGCGCTCGCCTGCAGGGCCCGCGCGGTCAGCTGCTCCGTGACGACCTGCCCAAAACCCCGCCGCGTCGGCTGCGACACCGAAGGGCCGCCGCGCTCGGTCCACGTCAGGTGGATGCGGCCTTCATCGGCGCCTTCCCCTTCCCTCTGCCACCGGACGTCGACCCGCCCCTCTGGCACCGACAGCGCACCGTATTTCGCTGCGTTGGTCGAAAGCTCGTGGACGGCAAGGCCGATATTCTGCGCCGCCTCTGGCGTTACGGTCAGGTTTGGCCCGCTCATATCGATCTGGCCCGCCTGTTGATCGAGGTAATGCCCGAGCTGGGACTTGATCACCTCTGACATCGAAGCACCGCGCCAGTCGCGCTGCACCAGAAGGTCATGCGCCGCGGCCAGCGACTGCAGACGCCCGGAGAAGCGCCGTTCGAAATCGTTGACGTCGCTGCTGGCGAGCTTCGTTTGCCGCGCCATCGCCTGGATGACCGCGAGAAGGTTCTTCGACCGGTGCGTGACCTCCCGCATCAGCAGCTGGATATGTTCCTCCCAGCGCTTCCGGTCAGTGATGTCGCGCGCCGTGCCGGCCATGCGGATCGGCACGCCGTCGAGGAACTGCGTTCGCCCTGTTGCAGCGATCCACCGCTCGATGCCATCGCGCACACCCTTCACGCGATATTGCACGTCATACTCTGCGAGGATTTCCGGATCGTGCGCCCGTTCGACGGCTTTCGCAGTCAACTCACGATCATGCGGATCAAGAGCCGCGAGAAAGACTTCGTAGGACACCGGATCGTCCGGCGCGAGGCCCCACAACTCGCGCATCCGTTGATCCCACTTCAGCGTTCGCGACGTGAGATCCCAATCCCACGCGCCGGTTTCCGACGACGCAAGCGCCAGCTTCAGCCTGTCTTCGCTTTCGCGCAGCGAGCGTTCCATCTGGCGACGCGTCTCGCTGGCATTGACGAGCGCTTCGCCCACCTCGCGAACCTCCACGATGGACGAATTGCGAGGTGCGACGAGATCGCCGCGGCCGAGATCTCGGGCATCTTGAACAAGCGAGCGTACCGGCTCCGACAGCCGCCGCCCGAAGAGGAATGCGAGCAGCGCGGAGAGCAGCGAAAAACTGACCGCCAGGATCGCGACTAGGACCCACGAGCGCACGATCGGCCGATTGGCAATCGCCTCGGAAACAGTCGTCGAGATGACCCATCCCGACTGCTGCGAGCGCGCAGTTGACCGCAGCACAGGCTGTTCGTCGCTCCCTGCGGTCCTCCATATCGCGGCCCCCGTCAGTCGGTCCACGACGACATCCTCGTCGGGCATGGCCTCGCCACTGCGTCTCGCCACAGCATCGGAGCGCGCGACGATCTTTCCCCGATGGTCAGCCACCGTGGCCGCCCATCCTTTGGCGAGCTGCGCCTGCTTGAGTATCTCTTCGATCCGCGCCGACGACATCAGCGCGCTGAGCACGTAAAGCGCCCGCGAGCCACGACGCACGGAGATAGAGATTGTGAAAGACCGCATACCGGCAGGCGCTGCAAAAATGTCCGAGACAACTGGAGCGGCTGCCTCAAGAACTTGTTTCGCGTCGATCGGAGCGGCCGCTTCCTGAACCGATTTGCCGTCCCACGGCGCTTGCGTCGTCAGCAGCTGCTTGCCCGTCCGGCTCGTGAGTAGATAGTCGATGCCGTTGATGTCTCGCGCCGCGACAGCTTGGTCATGAAAGGCCTCGAGCTCGCCCTCCGTTAGCGCCGGCGAGGATCCGAGGGCGATGAGCGTGGTCTTGGCGGCCGCAAGCTCGCGGTCGATCGCGGTCGCAACTTCGCGAGCGACCTCGGTAATGTCGCTCTCCATCGCCGCACGCTCCAGCGACGCCGACCTGAGGATCATTAACCCACTGAAAATCAACGCCGGAATGAGCAGCGCCGAGCTGTAGAGCAAAAAATGAGCCTGGATGGACCAGCCAGCCGGGCGGAACCTATCGAGCATTCGCATCGCTTGTTGGTTATGTACGCCCTCCCAAAAACCCGGCGTACGAAACTCATAACGTAATGCTCTAGGTCGCGTTCCACCCGCTGGGGCGGCAAGGCGATATCTCCGCAACAGGAATAAAATCTGAGGAGCGGCGGAACTCGGTGCGGTAGGCGCGCGTTCTTGATGCTTCCGGACCAGATGATATGGTCCGCGGCCGCATAAGGTGTCCTCAAAGGACAATCGCTGTACTTACGAAGGGGAGGCGGAGGGCCGCTGATGTCGGACGAGAAAAAGGCTTATGTGAGCGCGCCATACGGCTCACAGGAGCCTAAGCGCGCTGCCGCTGACGGCAGCGGCAGTGTGCAGGTGACGCAGTCTAGCGGCGACAATGCCGACGAGCAGACAACCGGCAGCGCTCAGCGCCCGCGCGGATCACAAACTGTTCTGCCGGACATTCTCGGGAAGCAGCTGCGCGCTGCTTACGGCGAGCTTCTGAGCACGCCCGTCCCCGACCGCATCAACGACCTGATTAAGCAATTGCAGCGCCAGGAGGCCGCGACGCCCCCGAGCCCCAGTGGCGAGGAGGATAACTCGTGAGCAATGGCTTGCAGGGCAGACTCAACGACGATCTGATCGCCGCAATCCCCAACATGCGCGCGTTCGCGATCTCGCTGTGTGGCAATCGCGACCACGCCGACGATCTCGTCCAGGAAGCCCTCGTGAAGGCTTGGAACCACCTCGATTCCTTCGAGGAAGGCACCAACCTGAAAGCCTGGCTGTTCACCATCCTGCGCAACGCTTACTTCTCCGAGCTGCGCAAGACGAAGCGTGAAGTGGCCGACAGCGAGGGTCAGCTCGCCGCCAAGCTTTCCGTTCCGGCCGAGCAGCAGGGCCACCTCGATCTGGTGGACCTCAACCGCGCGCTTTCAAAGCTGCCCGCGGACCAGCGCGAAGCCCTTATTCTCGTGGGCGCTGAAGGTTTCTCCTACGAGGACGCTGCAGCCATCTCCGGATGTGCTGTGGGAACGGTGAAGAGCCGCGTCAACCGTGCCCGTACGCGCCTCAATGAGCTGATGACCGCGCCTCCTGCCCAGCAGCAGACCGACGACGCGAGCCAACCCGCCGCCGATCGGACGCCCCGTCGATCAGCGCGGGTCTGATCTAGCCTCCCATCAAGCCCACTCTGCACAGCCACCAATGATGCGTTGGATCGCTTCAACGAGCGACAACGCGTGCGCGACTTGAGCCCAATGCACACGCAAAAATATGGGCGGGTTCGAGAACCCGCCCATTGTCATGAAGAAATATGTGCGCGTCAGGCCGAAGCGAGCTTGGCCTCTTGCCGCCGCGCCTTGTAGTCGAAAAACAGTGCCTGGCTGATGACGGCCTGGACTGTCTCGGTGCGGAAAGGCTTGTTGACGAGGAAGGTCGGCTCCGGGCGGCTTCCGGTGAGCAGGCGCTCTGGATATGCCGTGATGAAAATAACCGGAACGTCGAACGACTGCAGGATCTCGTTGACGGCTTCCAGTCCCGAACTGCCGTCCGCGAGCTGGATATCGGCGAGAACCAGACCAGGCCGATGCTTCCTGAAGGCGGCAACCGCTTCCGTGTGCGTGCGCGCCGTCTCTGACACTTCATGGCCGAGGCCAGTGACGAGGTCAGCAAGGTCGAGCGCAATCATTGGCTCGTCCTCTATGATCAGCACGTTGGTTGCGACCTGCTCAGCGATTTCAGATGCCGCCTGATCGACGAGCGCCTTTACTTCGGCTTCGTCGGTCTTCAGCACCTTCGCGGTGTCGGAAGTCGAAAACTCTTCGACTGCCATGAGCAGGAAGGCCTGACGGGCCCGCGGCGTGATCGCCTCCAGCTTTCGGTCGGCGGCGGCAAGCCGCTCCGATACTGGCGCATCGATTTTCTGATGGTTCAAACGAACCGAATTCCAGACGTCCAAGAACGACTGATACGTGGCAACGCGCGGCTCCAAGTCGATGGGGAACATCGAAGGTTCGGCAGCGATTGCCTCGAGCATCGCCACCACATACGCGTCGCCACTGTCCTGGCTGCCCGATAGAACGCGCGCAAACCTCCTAAGGTAAGGAAGTTGCGGCGCGATGATTTCCGAGATGGACATGGTCTCCCCTTCTTAGGCCGTCCACACATGATGCTCAGTTGGTGCCAAACGCTCAATAACGAGAAAAGTTCCGGCTTGGCGCAAGCCTTTTGAATAATTGCGCCAAAAGCCAGTTATGTCATTGATACGAATGAATATTATATGGAGCATCCTACCCCCGGCGCATCATGCCGGCGATAAAAGATATGACGACCAGCACGATCGCAACCCAGAAGAGTATACGGGCGCCCTCTGTGGCGACGCCTGCCACCCCGCCGAAACCGAAAAATGCCGCGACGAGAGCGATGATAAGAAAAATAACCGCCCAGTAGATTAGATTGCCCATGGAGATCCTCGGAGTGCTCAGGCCGGCTTCGCCCAAGTGAACAACCGTCCGCGAGTACTTAAGTTCCGCCCGATCTCTGGCGCAAACCACACGACCTTCAGCACAACTCTGCGGGGCCGCGTGGAACTCTTTTGTTCGGTCTTCGTTTCCCGGAACACTCCATGGCGCTCAGTTCCACCGCAGGTATGAAGAAACGCATCGAGGAATTCGACTGGAGCCAAACGCCAGTTGGCCCAATCGACCGCTGGCCGGGGTGCCTAAAGTGTGCGGTCGATCTCATGACGGCGTCGCCGGTGCCGATGGTCCTGCTGTGGGGACCCGAAGGTACCATGATCTATAACGACGGGTACGCGGCGTTCGCCGGATTGCGTCATCCGGGTCTCCTTGGAATGCCGGTGATCGAGGCTTGGCCGGAAGCCGCCGATTTCAACAAGCGCATTCTTGAAATGGGCATGTCGGGGGAGGCTCTGTCCTTTCGCGACAAGCACTTCAACCTCAACCGCCGAGGAACCCCAGAGGACGTCTGGACCAACCTCGACTACAGCCCAATTCGCGGCGACGGCGGCAAGGTTCTCGGCGTGCTTGCGATCGTGGTCGATACGACCCCATGGGTATTCGCGGAGCGCGCCCAACGAGAGAGCGAGTCTCGCTTCCGCACGCTCGCCGATAACATCGCAGCTTTTGCCTGGATGGCCGACGCTGCTGGACACATCTACTGGTACAACAAGCGCTGGTTCGACTTCACGGGTCTGCCGTTTGAGGAAGCGCGAGAGTGGGGCTGGCCACTCCGCCAGCACCCCGAGCACGTCGACCGGACGATGGAGAAAATCAACCGCTGCCTGACTACCGGCGAAGTGTGGGAAGATACCTTCCCGCTCAAAGGCCGTGACGGCGTCTATCGCTGGTTCCTGTCGCGAGCCATGCCCATTCGCGACGACACCGGCAAGGTCATCCGTTGGTTCGGCACCAATACCGACATCACCGAGCACCTCGAGGAAGCTGAGAAGAACGCTCAGCTGGCGACCATCGTCGCAACGTCTGCCGACGCGATCATCTCCATGTCCAGCGACGGGATCATCCAGTCATGGAATCCCGGCGCCGAGCGCATGTTCGGCTACACCGCCGATGAGGTGATCGGCAAATCCGAACGGCTTCTCTTCCCCGAAGGCGCCGAACAGGAATTCGAAGAGAAGTATCGCCATCTGCGACATGGCGAGCACGTGCTGCGCGATACCGTCCGCCGTCGCAAGGACGGCAGCCTGCATGACGTGAACATAAACGTCGCGCCCATGCGGCGCCCCGATGGACGCATCTTCGGCTTCTCAGCGGTATTCCGCGACATCACGGAGCGCAAGCGCGTCGAAAAGCACCTGCGGATGGTGATGCGTGAACTATCGCACCGCACGAAGAACCTGCTCGCCGTCATCGTCGCCATGGTGCGCCAGACCGCACGCAAATCGACGGACGTTGCGGTCTTGCAGTCGCAGCTCATCCAACGCCTGCAGAGTCTCTCGGCGTCTCACGACCTGCTCGTTGCCGAAGATTGGACCGGCGCTTCGCTGGAAGAGCTGGTGCGCGCCGTTCTCCAGCCTTTCACGGGCAATGCAGCGGACGCAGTCGAGTGCAAGGGTTTGCCGGTGTTTGTGAACGCCACGGCAGCTCAGAACCTCGGCCTCGCGTTGCATGAACTCGCGACCAACGCCGCTAAGTACGGCGCCCTGTCCACATCCGCCGGACGCCTACGCGTCGAGTGGAGCTTCGAAACCGACGCAGAAGGACAGCAACGCCTCGTTCTTCACTGGAAGGAGCACAACGGGCCACGCGTATCGCCGCCGTCCGTTAAAGGGTTTGGGCACGTGGTGATCGAACGCGTCGTGGGCCAAGCATTGAGTGCCAAGGTCGACTACCGCTTCGATCCCGATGGCGTCAGCTGGACGATCGCGATGCCGCTCGAATTCGTGGTCCGTTGGCGCAGCAGCGACGCAGCAACCGCAACGCCTGCTGCCAGTCAGCCCTGACGGCAGCACGCAGCGCCTTGCCGTCGCGCTAAGCGCTCTTTTGCGCTGCCCGCATCTTGATGACAGTTCTGATCCGCGGCCACATCACGTTGATGACCAGCCCGAGCATCACCAGCGCCATCGCCTCTATCTTCCATGCATGCAACGGTTCACCGAGCATGAGCGCCGACGCGGCGATACCGAACACCGGCACGAGCAGCGACATCGGCGCGATGCTCGCGACCGGATATCGCCCGAGCAGCCAGCCCCAGACGGCGTAGCCAAACAGCGTGTTGCCAACCGCCTGCCAGACGACAGCCGCCCATGTCACCGCGTCGGCATGCATAACGCCGGCAACCATTGCAGGCGCGCCCTCGAACATAAGCGCCGCCAGGACGAGAGGCGCGATGGAGAACGGGCTCGCCCAGACGACATAGCCGAGCATGTCGACGTTGGGCGTCGCGCGAATGACCATGTTGCCGCCGGCCCAGCACAACGCAGCAGCGAGCACCAGCCCGAGGCCGAGCGGCGTCGTCGTCATGTCGGTGTGGAAAATCACGAGCGCCAGTCCGGCGACGGCAATCGCCAGCGCCAGCCACTGAAACGGCTGCACGCGCTCACCGCTGAGCACAGATGCAAGACCGATCGTGAAGAACACCTGCATCTGCACGACGAGCGAGGCGAGCGCCGGCGTAATGCTCCCGTTCATCGCAATGAACAGCAGGCCGAACTGGCCTCCGCCGATCAGCAGTCCATAAGCGGCAAGGTTGCGCCACGGGACAGACGGACGCTTGATCAGCAGCATTGCTGGAAAGAACGCGGCAATAAATCTCAACGCCGCAAACGTCAGCGGCGGAATCTTCTCGAGCCCGACGTGGATCACGACGAAGTTCGATCCCCACACCGCCATGACGGCGACGGCCAGCAAGATATGCCGCAACTTCAAGCTGGCCGTGGGCGGCACCATGATCGCAACAAAACCTGGCTAGGACGGTTCAGGCCGCCCGCTGAAGCCTCTCCGCGGGCGCGCGCACGGCACGGTCCCCGAAGCCATGCATACGCAGTGACCATTGCACGCCGACGATGCTGCCCTTCACAGGCGGCAGCAGCGCAAGACTGAGACCGATGGTCAGGGGAACCCACATCGCGATGTGAATCCACAGCGATGGCGCGAACGATGTCTCAACCCAAAGCAACAAGCCGATCACGATATGCCCGACGATCGACATCACGATGTAGGCCGGCATGTCGTCGGCACGATGATGATGAAGCGCCTCGCCGCACGCGTCGCAACGATCCTTCACCTTGAGGAACTTGCGAAACAGCGGACCTTCCCCGCACGCCGGACAGCGGCAAGCCGCGCCGCGCAGAGCGGCCGTGGCCAGCGTTGGCTCGAAAGCGTCGTTCATCCCCATGCACCCATTTTCTGGTTGGTCCGGCATGACCATCAAGCTAGGGTACATTGTATGGATCGACAACGCGCCATGTGACCACGCTTGTATGGATTGGATGCCTACAATAACGGACCGAACCGGTCCGCTTTACCTGCGCATCGTCGCCGCGCTGGCCGACGATATCGCCGCCGGCCGGCTTCACCGTGGCCAGACGCTGCCGACCCACCGCACGCTCGCCGCCGCCCTCGGCATCGATCTGACGACCGTTACGCGCGCCTATTCCGAAGCACAGCGGCAGGGGCTAACCGAAGCCCGCGTTGGCCGTGGCACGTTCGTGAAAGCCGGCAGCGCCGGAAGTGGTAGGGCCGCGCTGGCGCCCGGCATCGATCTGTCGATGAACATTCCGCCCCAGCCTGCAGACGCCGATCTTTCTGCGCGCCTCGCCAAAGCTTTTGGCGAGCTGCGCACCGACGGACGGCTCGAATCCTATTTGAACTACCAGCAGCCAGGCGGCACACGCAGCGAGCGCGCGGCGGCAGCCGAGTGGCTCCGTCGCCTCGTTCCGGACGTCGCGCCCGAACGCGTCGTGATAGCGCCCGGCACGCAATCTGCCCTGTTCGCACTGCTGCTCATCCACGCATCGCCGGGATCGACGGTCTTCACCGAGAGTTTGACCTATCCCGGTCTCAAGGCGGCAGCCGCCGCCATCGGCGTGAAGCTAATCGGCATCGAGATGGATGCGGAAGGCATCCTGCCCGACGCTCTCGAACGCGCCTGTCGCAAGCATCCGAAGGTGCGCCTCATCTACCTGATGCCCACCATGCACAATCCGACCACGGCAACGATCCCGCAGCGCCGCCGGGAGGAACTCGCGAGCACCATCGAACGGCACGGCCTGACGCTCATCGAGGACGATCCCTATGCCTTGCTGACGACCGGGATCACGCCGATCGCCACGTTGATACCAACTTGCTCCATCCTCGCCGCCAGCCTTTCCAAAAGCGTCACCCCCGGCTTGCGCATCTCTTTTGTCGTCACGCCGACGGAAAGCGCGGCGCGTCAGCTGACGAAGACTCTGCGCGCGACGCTGCAGATGTCAGTCCCGTTGTCGCTCGCAGTCGTAACGCGCTGGCTGCGTGAGGGCACCGCCGACACGATCATCAAAGCTGTCGCCGCCGAAGCCGCTGCGCGCCAGAGCATTGCTGCGACGGAGCTGGCCGGAACCGAGTATGCAGCGCATCCGCACGGACATCACATCTGGATGAAATTGCCGGAGCAATGGTCCAGCGTGGAATTCGCTGCGCATCTGCAAAAACGCGGCCTCGGTGTCGTGACAGCCGATGCGTTCAGCACCGGCGAGCGCGCACCCGAGAGCATTCGCATCGCACTTGGAGCGGCACCCAATCGGCAGACCCTCATCAAGGCGCTGGAAATTCTGCGACACTCTCTGACGATGAGCGAAGCGAGCGAACAGGTCGTGTGAACGACGATCGACGCATCATCAGAAAAACGCATAAGCTAATACGAATATCGTTATTCAAACGCCTGCAGCAACGCTCTACGGTCCCCTGGCACAGCGCATGAGTGGGGCCACGGATGCGCGGCGATCATCGCCGGTGCCAGCCATTGCGGGGCAGGCATGAACTTCCAGCAGCTTCGGATTATTCGCGAGACGGCGCGCTGCAACTTCAATCTGACCGAGGTTGCAAACGCGCTTCTGACGTCGCAATCCGGCGTCAGCAAGCACGTCAAGGATTTCGAGGACGAGCTTGGCGTCGAGCTGTTCGTGAGGCGCGGCAAGCGGCTGCTCGGCCTTACGGACGCCGGCAAGGAAGCCATCGAAATCGTCGAGCGCATGCTCATCGATGCGCAGAACCTCTCCGAGATCGGCGGGCGGCTTTCAGCCGGCAACGAGGGAACGCTGCGCATCGTCACGACGCACACCCAGGCGCGCTACACGCTGCCGCCGATCATCGCCAGCTTCAAGCAGGCGTTCCCGAACGTGCGACTTTCCCTCAACCAGGCAAGCCCGCGCGAGATCGCACCGATCCTGCTCGAAGGCGACACCGACATCGGCATCGCGACCGACTCGATGGAGCATTCCACCAGCCTTGCAACGTTTCCATACTACACCTGGGAGCACGCGATCATCGTTCCCGCCGGTCACCCCCTGGAGCTGAAGAAGAACCTGACTCTGGAAGACGTCTCTGAGTTTCCGATCATCACCTATGACGAGGGCCTGACCGGACGCACGCGCATCGACGACGCGTTTGCCCGTCGTGGCATCGTTCCCGATATCGCGATCTCTGCGTTGGATGCCGACGTCATCAAGTCGTACGTAGAGCTCGGCCTCGGGGTCGGCATCATGGCTGCCATCGCATTCGATCCCGAGCGGGACCTGAAGCTGCGCAAGCTCAACAGCGCCCGACTGTTCGAAAGCAGCACCTCGAGCCTCGGCGTCAGGCGCGGCCGCTATCTCCGCGGTTACGTCTACCGCTTCATCGAGCTGTGCTCGCCCGCCTTGAAGGAATCGGTCGTCCGTAAATCGCTTCAAACCCTCCCTTAACCGATAGGGATTGGCCGATACCGGGCCCGATCGCCCCCAACGGCCGGCCGCCCCTTGATCCCAGTGGCCTGATAGCATTCAATCAGACTGTTCCCGAAGTCTGATGCATGGCCCCATGCCCCCCCAAAAAGCCCCAACCGCCGGTGACGCCGAGGCCGAGCTGAAGCTCGCCGAATCGCAGATCTCGACCATCCTCGCCATCGCCGCCGACGCCATCATTTCTCTCAATGATGAGATGCGGGTCATGCTGTTCAACGATGGCGCAGCGGCGATGTTCGGCTACACCAAGGACGAGATCATCGGGCAACCGATGGACATCTTGATCCCCGAACGCTTCCGTGGCGCGCATCACGGGCATGTCGCGGACTTCGCCCGATCGCCCATTGCGGCCCGCCGAATGGGCGAGCGCCAGGAGATTTTCGCGCGGCGCAAGGACGGCAGCGAATTTCCCGCCGAAGCATCCATAGCCAAGCAATACATCAACGGCCGCCCCGTCTTCATGGTCGTCGTACGCGACGTGACGGAGCGAAAGCGCGCCCAGGCAGAGCTCGCGAAGGCGAATTCCGATCTGGAAGCGCGCGTCGCCGAGCGAACTCGCGAGCTGCAGGCCGAAATCGGGCGCCGCGAGGAGGCGCAGGCCGCATTGATCCAGGCCCAGCGCATGGAAGCATTCGGCCAGCTGACGGGCGGTGTGGCGCACGACTTCAACAACCTGCTCACCATCATCACCGGAAACCTCGAACTGCTCAGCGACGCAAAGGACGAGCAGCTGTCGCAGACGCTCCTGAAGCGCGCGTCCAACGCCGCCGATATGGGAGCCGCCCTGACCAAACGCCTCCTGACGTTCGCACGCCGGCGCCGCCTTACGCCGCAGGTGCTGGATCTCAATGAGCTGATCCTCAGCCTCATGGAAATCCTGAAGCGCTCCATCGGCGAACCGATCACACTGACGGCCATGCTCGCCGGCAAACTCTGGAAGACCAAAGTCGACGCCAGTGAGGTCGAGAACGCCATTCTCAACCTCGCGATCAACGCCCGCGATGCAATGCCCCACGGCGGTGCGCTGCTCGTCGAGACACGCAACGTATCGGGCGAGATGCTGCCGTTCGACGGCGGTGGACGTGAATTCGTGCTGCTGTCAGTCTCCGATACGGGGCACGGCATGACGCCGGAAGTCCTGGAGCGTGCCTTCGAACCTTTCTTCACGACCAAGGACACAGGTCGCGGCACCGGGCTCGGCCTCAGCACCGTCTACGGGTTTGCCGAGCAATCAGGCGGACACGCCACGATCAAGAGCGCTGTCGGCGGCGGCACGACCGTCTCATTATACTTGCCGCGTGCCGAAGACGACGCGCTCGTCAATCCGAGCCAGAATCCCGAGACGATCCTCATGTCAGAGGAGAACGAGGTCGTGCTGGTCGTCGAAGACAACGCCGATGTCCGCGAGCTGACACTGCAGCGCGTCGAAGGCCTTGGCTATGTTGCCCTCGAAGCCGAAAGCGGCGCCGCTGCGATCAAGATTCTAGAAAGCGGCGAGCATGTCGACGTCGTCCTGAGCGACATCGTCATGGCAGGTGGCGTCTCAGGCTACGATCTGGCGCGCTGGATCGGCTCACACGCATCGCAGGTGAAAGTGGTGCTGACCACGGGCTATGCCGCCGAGGAGGCGCAGCACGACCCGGCCACTTACGGCGGCAACCCCATCCTGCGTAAGCCCTATAAGCGCGCTGAACTGGCGGTTGCCCTGCACGACGCCCTGCACCCCGACGAAGGCTGATCGGGCCGCGCGAACTGCGCCGGATTGCCAGCGCTGCACTCACCCCCGCTTCACCGCCCCCGCGAACACGTAACCGACACCGCGCACGGTCTTCACCAGCGCGGGACGCTCGCTGTCCGGCTCGAGCTTCTTGCGCAAGCGAGCAACCAGCGCGTCGATCGAACGGTCCATCGGCGTCCAGTCGTGCCCCTTGAGCAGATCCATGATCTCATCACGTGAAAGCACGCGCCCAGGCTTCTGCAGAAACAGCGCCAGCAGATTGAACTCTGCCGTTGTCAGATCGCGTATCTCGCCCGCGGGATCGCGAACTTCGCGCCGCGGAACGTCCACCACCCAGCCATCGAAACTGTAGCGCTCTCCGTCGGGCTCCGTTGCGGCGTTGGCGGGACCGGTCGCGCCCATGTAGCGCCGCAGCACGGCCCGGACACGCGCCGTCACCTCCCGCATCAGGAACGGCTTGGGGATGTAATCGTCGGCCCCGAGCTCCAGCCCCACGATCCGGTCGATGGCATCTCCCTTGCCGGTGATCATGATGATTGGCACGTTCTTGGCCGCGCGCAGCTCCCGTGCCACCTTGAGCCCGTCCTCGCCGCCGAGCTTCAGATCGAGCGTCACCAGGCTGATGGGCACCCGCTCGACGAGCGCCAGCGCCTGAGCGCCATCGGCGGCCTCCAGAATGGAATACCCCTCGCCTTCGAGGCCCGATCGCAAAAGCGCGCGAACCTCGGGCTCGTCGTCGACGATGAGAACGGTCTGTCTGTCAGCAGAAGACATGGGAGGCGGCCGGTGGGTCCTGGATCTCTGTTACATGCTGTCACACAAGCTCACAAAGAGGTCAAACCCCAGCGACGCCGTGGCGCTAGGCTCATACCAGATTTGACCTCGGCGCATGGGTGGACCCCGGTGAGCGAAGATCATGGGGATAGCAGCCCGAAAGGCTGCTGCGGAACTTGCCAGAATGGCGCCAATCGCCAGCGGCCGCGGCTCGTTATCGGTGTCTTTAACGACATTGAGAACGCCCACGGGGTGGCCGCGCGCCTGCGCAACAACACCACCAGCGTTAACGTTTTGACGAGCAGCATGCCGCTGCTGTCGCAGGACCTGGATGGCGTGCCGGCGCTGGCACTACTCGCTTGCGGTCGGCTGTACCGCCAGATCGCCGCTCAACTGGAGCAGGGCGCCTCGATTGTCGTGGTCGACGCCCAGAGCCCGGAGCAGCAGCTCGGCGCCTCTCGCGCGCTGCTTGAATCGAAGTGTGATCTGCTGCTGACGCACGATGAAAGCCGGCATAATCACGCCGACCACTGATCACTCAGTCATGGAATGATGCGCTAGGCAGCGCTCAGTTTACCGGCCCCGGCCCTCGCGTCGGTCCCGACGCTGAGCGGTCATCGACGTCGCCCGGCTCTTCGTCCTGGATCGCACGCCAACCGGCCCCTTCCAGATCCTCGAACTGACCGGACCTCAGCGCCCACAGGAACGCAAGAAGCCCCAGCAGCCCGAGAGCCAGCGCACATGGAATGAGCCAGGCTAGGGAAATCATGAGAACTTGCCCCGAGTGAGAGCCAGCCTACGGCCCCGCAGGCGCAGGGCATTCGCCGTCACCGCAATCGACGACAGCGACATCGCCAGCGCCGCGATCAGCGGCGTCACATAGCCGGCCATGGCCAGCGGTACCGACACGACGTTATAGGCCAGCGCGATGCCGAAATTCTCTTTCGCCATGTCCTGCGACGCGCGCGCCACCTTGAGGATTTCGATGATCGGAGCCAGCGGCTCGCCCTGGAATACCGCGTCCGATGCCGTCTGGCTGACGTCAGCCGCCGTCGATGGCGACAGCGAGGCGTGCGCGGCAGCCAGCGCAGGCGCGTCGTTGAGGCCGTCGCCGACCATCAGCACGCGGCGCCCTTCAGCCGTCAGCGCCTCCAGATGCTTGATCTTGCCGTCGGGACGCACATCCGCGCGCCAGTCGTCGATCCCTACACCGCGAGCCGCAGCGCGGACCGCACTCTCGCGATCGCCCGACAACAGACTGACGTGAAAACCGCGGCTCTTGAGTTCGCCGACGACCGCCTCGGCATCCGACCGCAACGCATCCTCGAAACGCAGCGCAATGGGCGCCGTATTTCCGGCGCGGAACCACAGCGAGGAGGCTGCAACGTCAGGCTCGTCCCTCAAATCGAGACCTACCCAGCTCGCCGAGCCGAGCCGGCGCTCAGTCTCACCCGAACCGGCGGAAAGCCCGCTTCCCGGCTGCTCGACAACGGCGTCGGCAACAGAAAACACGATCCCGCGCTCGCGCGCCATGCGAACCACCGCACGCGAGTAGGGATGCCGGCTGGCAACTGCGAGCGAAGCCGCCGCAGCCAGCGTCGCATCGCTGATGTCGTCGGCGTTGGCGAGCGAAGGCTCACCGCGCGTCAGCGTGCCAGTCTTGTCGAAGACGATCGTGTCGACTTCCGAAAGGCGCTCCAGCCCGTCCGCAGCCTTCACGATGATACCCTTGCTGAACAGCCGCCCCGCCGCGGCCACCTGCACGGCCGGGACCGCCAGCGCCAAGGCGCACGGACACGTAATGATGAGCACGGCAATCGCATGGGTCAGCGACAGCTCGAAGCCTGCACCGGCAATCAGCCAGCCGATCAGCGTCGCGGCACCGAGAATATGCACGGCCGGCGCATAGTTGCGTGCCGCACGATCCGCCAGGCGAACGTAATGCCCACGCCCCTGCTCGGCCGCCAGCACGAGGCGCGCAATGTCGGCGAGCAGCGTATTCTCGTCGGTCGCCGTCGCCTCGACCACCACGGAGTTGGCCATATTGACGGTGCCGGCATGCACGAGATCGCCGAGCTGCGCCTTGCGCGGAACCGTCTCGCCGGTGATGAGGCTGGTGTCGACATGGGTGGTGCCCCGAACCACGCGGCCATCGACCGGGATACGCTCGCCAGCCGCGACCTGAATGCACATGCCGGGTGCCAGTGCCCGCGCGGAAACGCGCCGAACCGAGCCATCCTCGCCGATGACATTCGCCGAAAGGGCTTTGAGGCCGAGCAGGTTCTCTGCCGCGCCGCGCGCCCTCACGCGTACCTTTTCGTCGAGGTAGCGGCCGATGAGCAGGAAGAAGGTGAGCATGATCGCGGCATCGAAATACACCTGCTCGGTGCCGCGCCACGTCTGATAAAGACTCATGGTCGTCGCCAGGATGATCCCGAGCGAGATCGGCACGTCCATGTTGAGGTGCCGCGCACGCAGCGCGCTCGCCGCGGAGCTGAAAAACGGCTGCGCGGCGTAAGCGATGGCCGGCATGGCGATGAGCGCGGATATCCAGTGGAACAGCGAGGCCGCCGACTTGTCCATGTCGCTGGCGACGCCCGCCCATACCGACACGGACAGCAGCATCACGTTCGCGGCCGCGAACCCGGCAACGCCCAGCCGCCGCAGCAGATCGTCGGCGCGCGCCGACGCGCGTTCATCGGCGTTGCCGACCGACTCGGCCGCCCGGTATCCGGTACGGTCGAGCGCGTCGATCAGCTTCTGCGGCTCTGTTTCTTGATTGTCGAACGTCACCGAAACGCGCTTGGCGGTGAGACTGGCCCGCGCCGCGGAGACGCCATGCGTTGCCTTCAGCGCGCGCTCGATGCGGCCCATGCAGGTGCCGCACTGCATGTTCTCGATGATGAGCGATACGGTAGTCGTATCGGGCAGCGACATGCCGGCGTTACCACCGCCTGCCGGTCCGCTATCAAGCTGTCCGCGTTCGAGCGTTAAGGTCCGATCCATGCGCGCCTCCGCGCCTGGTATAAGGGCTCAGCGGTGTTGCCGCCATCGTAAGCGCTGACGTCGACGATCCACGTACCCTCGCTCGCTCCCGGAAGTGCCGCTTCGTAAAGCCCAGGCGCGGTCTCCGACAGCGTCAGCGTCATATCGTAGCGGTCGGTAGCCGGCCGGCCGACAGTCGCCACGACATGCTTCCCGGCCACCGCCGACTTGCCATTGTCGCTCAGCGTCACGAGAAGCCGGTGCGGCTCGCCCGCGACCTTGACCTCGTCACGCCAGCCGAGCCGCCCCTGCTGCTCTTCCTTCGCGATGCTCTCGTTGTAGGCGACACCCTTGCGATAGGCGTCCGAGGTCTCGATGCCGCCGAACGTCGAGACCGCGCGGTAGATCATGAAGCCGTCGACCGCGGCGACCGTCCCGAAAAACCCGACGAGGATCATGAGAACGTGCCGGCCTTTGATGCGCCGCTTCAGAGAATTTTGCATGGTCTCACTCATTGGCCGGCCCTCGGAAGGTTGCATCGTGATCGAGAATGGAGCCGTCGGTGGCGTCGATAACCTCAAAACGGAACGGCGTAGACGAGCCATTGAGCTTGTCGCGAAGCGCCGACGGAACCGTGACGAACACCTTCAGCGCTCTGAGATTGTCCGGCACGATATCGATGACCGGATCGGCCTCCTGGAAACCCACGATCTGCAACTGCGCACCATCGAGATCAGCCAGCTTGAGCCGCACACGCCGCGTATCGTGTTCCTTGTTCAAGAGCTTCACCACGTAGCCGTTGCGCAGGCCGCCGTCCGAGAGCTGCACGAACATCGGATTGCGGTCGTGAAGCACGTTGACTTCCAGCACCGCGCGATTGAGCCACGCCGTCAGCATCAAGCCGCCGACGAGCAGCATGAGGCCGGTGTAGGCGAGCGTGCGCGGACGAATGATGCGCACGGGCACACGCTGCTCATGGCTCGGCGCCTCGACGTTGCGGAACGTGTCGTAAGCGATGAGCCCCTGCGGGCGCCCGACCTTCGTCATGATGTCATCGCACGCGTCGATGCACAGCGCGCACTGGATGCATTCGAGCTGCGAGCCGTTGCGAATATCTATGCCCATCGGGCAAACGGTGACGCACGCCGTGCAGTCCACGCAGTCGCCGCGGCCTGCCCAGGCCTGCCCCTTCTTGTGCGGACCGCGCGGCTCCCCGCGCCAGTCGCGATAGGTGACCAGCAGTGAATCGCGGTCGAACATCGCGCCCTGTATGCGCGGCCAGGGGCACATGTAGATGCAGACCTGCTCGCGCGCGATGCCTCCGAGCAGGTAGGTCGTGCCTGCGAAGATACCCATGAACGCGTACGCGATGGCAGGCGCATCACCCGTGACGAGTTCGCGTGCAAGCGTCGGCGCATCGCGAAAATAGAAGACGAGCGCTCCGCCTGTCGCGAGACCTATCAGCAACCACGTGATGTGCGTGCCCGTCTTCTTCCAGACCTTCTCGAACGTCCACGGACTGCTGTCTAGACGCATGCGCGCGTTGCGGTCGCCCTGCCAGAAGCGTTCGACCGTGATCATGAGATCGGTCCACACTGTCTGCGGGCATGCGTACCCGCACCAGACGCGTCCCGCCACGGCCGTGACCAGGAACAGACCCAGTGCCGACAGGATCAGCACGCCGGTGATGTAGTAGAGTTCCTGCGCCCAGATCTCGATCGGCCCGAAGAACAGGCGCTGGTTCGCAAAATCGAGCAGAAATGCCTGATCGGGCAGGTTGGGTCCCCGGTCCCATCGCAACCACGGCAGCAGATAGTAAATGCCGAGGGTGACGATCATCACCCCCCACTTCAGCTTGCGGAATGTGCCGTGCGCCAGCTTCGGGTAAACCTTCTGGCGCCCGGCGTATCCTCCAGGAGTTTCTGTAGCGATGTCGCTAGTCCGGTTCATCATGTTCATCGGCGAAACTCGCCTGCGTGAAGCCGCCCTATTTGCCGCCGCCCAGCGAATGCACGTATGCGGCAAGCATCTTGATCGTTACGGGATCGAGCCGACCGGTCCAGTAGGGCATGACGCCGCCCCTGCCTGTCTCAATCGTTTTCTCGACGTTCTCGAGCTTCCCGCCATACAGCCAGATGCCATCGGTCAAGTTGGGTGCGCCCATGTCCTGGTTGCCCTTGCCATCCTCGCCGTGACACGCCGCGCAGTTGTCCGCGAAAATCTTCTTGCCGCGGTCAGCAGCACTGGCGTCCGTCGACTTCCCGGAAAGCGACAGCACGAACTGAGCCGCGTCGACGATCTCTGCCGGCTTCAGGATGCCGTCGAGACCGAAGCGCGGCATCGCCATGTCGCGCGTTTCAGGATGGCCCGAACGGATTCCATACTGGATCGTATGCTCGATCTGATCCGCGGTACCGCCCCAGAGCCAGTCGTCATCGTTGAGGTTCGGGTAACCAACCGCGCCACCGCCGCCCTTGCCGTGACACGGACCGCAGTTGTCGCCGAACACCGCTGCGCCGCCCGCCATCACGAACGGCAGCAACTCCTGGTTCTTCTCGATTTCAGCGACGGGCGTCGCCGCGATGAGTTCGAAGTACTTCGCCTGCGCGGCCTTACCCGCAGTGACTTCCTTACTCACCTCGCCGCGCTGGCTGTAGTCGAACATGCCCTTTGTGTAGGTGTCGTTCAGCGTCGGCCATGCCGGATAGACGATCCAGTAGCCGACCGCCCACACGATCGTGGCATAGAGCACGTACAGCCACCACCGGGGCAATGGCTTGTTCAGCTCCTTGAGGTCTCCGTCCCAGACGTGACCGGTCGTCTCGACGCCGGTGACGCTGTCAATCTCCCGTTTGGTCATCGACCGTCTCCCTCCGGTTCGTCGTTGTTGTCGTCGAGCGGCACCTGCGCGGCCTCGTCGAACTTCTTCTTGTTCCCAGGCCAGAACACGTACGCGATGATGCCGATGAACAAACTGACGAAGAGCACCAGGGCGATTGTCTGCGATAGGACCGTTGCTGCATGATATGTCATGGCCATCCTCAGCGTAGGTTGGGACCGGCCGCGTCGAACTTCGTGAAGTCGACCAGCGTCCCAAGCATCTGCAGATAGGCGATCATTGCATCGAGTTCGGTTGGATCACCGCCGGGCGCCCTGTCGAACTTGCGCACCTGCGCTTTCGGATAGCGCTCCAGCAATGCCTTTGCTTCGGCACTGTCGGGCGATATCTGGGCGACGACGTCCTCCTGAGACTTCTCGATCATCTCGTCGGTGTAAGGCACGCCGGCAACCCGCAGCGCCTTCATCCGAGCGCCCATATCGCTGAAATCGAGCTTACGCTTCGCGAGGAACGGATAGCCCGGCATCACAGATTCCGGCACCACCGACCGCGGATCGCGCATGTGATCGACATGCCAATTGTCGGAGTACTTGCCGCCGACCCGTGCCAGATCCGGCCCCGTGCGCTTGGAGCCCCACTGGAACGGGTGGTCATACATGCTCTCGGCGGCCAGGCTGTAGTGACCGTAGCGTTCCACCTCGTCACGCAGCGAGCGGATCATCTGCGAGTGGCAGTTGTAGCAACCCTCGCGAATGTAGATGTCCCGCCCCGCAAGCTCGAGCGGCGAGTAAGGCCGCATGCCCTGCACCTTCTCGATGGTCGAGGAGAGCAGGAACAGTGGTGCGATTTCCACCAGTCCGCCGATCGACACCACGATGAGGATGCCGATCAGCAGGATGAGGGAATTCTTCTCGAAAATATCGTGCTTCATGGCTCCCCTCACTCGGCCGGCGTTGCAGCGATGGCATGGCGCAGTTCAGGCGCGGCTGCCGATGCTGGCTGATCTGCAATGTCGGATGACGTCTCGCCGCGGATCGTGCGCCATACGTTGATGGCCATCAGCACACCGCCGACCACGAACATAAGGCCTCCGGTTGCACGGATGATGTACGGCCAGTGCATCGCCTCGACGGTTTCGACGAACGAGTACTTGAGGAAGCCGAGGTTATCGTACGCCCGCCACATGAGGCCCTGCGTGATGCCCGACACCCACATCGCCGAGATGTAGAGCACGATGCCGATCGTCGCCGTCCAGAAGTGCCACTCGACGAGCTTCAGCGAATAGAGCCCGCGACGCTTCCACAGCCACGGAACGAGACAGTAGATGGCGCCGAACGAGACCATGCCGACCCAGCCGAGCGCGCCGGAGTGAACGTGTCCGATCGTCCAGTCCGTATAGTGCGACAGCGAGTTGACCGACTTGATCGACATGAGCGGCCCCTCGAAGGTCGACATGCCGTAGAAGGCCACCGACACCACGAGCAGTCGCACCACCGGATCGGTCCGCAAGCGGTCCCAGGCGCCCGACAGCGTCATCAGTCCGTTGATCATGCCGCCCCATGAGGGCATCCACAGCATGATCGAGAACGTCATGCCGAGCGTCTGCGCCCATTCGGGCAGCGCCGTATAATGCAGGTGGTGCGGACCAGCCCAGATGTAGAGGAAGATCAGCGACCAGAAGTGGATGATTGACAAGCGATAGGAGTAAACGGGCCGCTCCACGCGCTTGGGGATGAAGTAGTACATGATGCCGAGGAAGCCCGCCGTCAGGAAGAACCCGACCGCGTTATGGCCATACCACCACTGCGTCATGGCATCTTGCACGCCCGAGAACAGCGAGTAGCTCTTCGCGCCCAGGAACGACACCGGCACCGACAGATTGTTGACGATGTGCAGCATCGCGATCGTCACGATGAACGCGAGGTAGAACCAGTTCGCCACATAGATGTGCGGTTCCTTGCGCTTCCAGAGCGTCCCGAGGAACACGAACAGGTAGACCACCCACACGAGAGTCAGCCACAGATCGACGTACCATTCCGGCTCTGCATACTCCTTGCCTTCCGTCACGCCGAGGACATAGCCCGACGCGGCAAGCACGATGAAGAGCTGGTAACCCCAGATCACGAACCACGGCGCCCAGAACCCGGCGATGCGTGCCCGGCTGGTGCGCTGTACGACATAGAAGGATGTCGCGAGCAGCACGTTGCCGCCGAAGGCGAAGATGACCGCCGATGTGTGCACCGGCCGCAGGCGACCGAAGTTCGTCCACGGCAGATCGAGGTTCAGGGCTGGGAAAGCCAGCTGCCAGGCGATGATGTCGCCGACCAGAAACCCGACCAGACCCCAGACAACGGCAGCGATGGTCGCGACCTTGATCGGCCCGTCCATATAGTGGGCCTGCTCGTCCGCACCGCCCTCGCGTGGATGCGCGAGCACATAGTATCCCGCAGCGACGGCGGCGATCAGAAACAGCGCACCGTGAAAACGGATGACCTCATCCTGGCCAAACAGCGCGAGCACCGCGCCGATGGCCGCTATCAGCACGGCCACTAAAGCTGCTGTCGCACCCGACAGAGCAATGACCTCTTCGCTGGTTGCCTTCATTATAAAACCCTCGTGTCTCCCGGACGGTAAACGATAGGAGCCACAACGCCCCGGGCCCATTGACGGCGATCAAGCATGCGACGAAAGTGCCGCGAATTTTTCGTGCTTTCGTTTCGCTGACGCTGGCGCATTTTCCCGAGCTTGACGTTCGTCAAAGTTCGCTGCGTCAACGCTGCGCAGTGCCTCGCGGCACATCGGATGCGCGAGGCAAAAAAAGAGGCGCCACCGGGTGAGACGGTGACGCCAGACAATCCGGCCCAGGGATGCAAAGGACCGGATATGTGTCGGTTGATTACTCGTTGGCGAGATCGATGAGCCGCGCCATGTCCTTGAGATGCACGCGCGTGCCGCCCTGCTCGATGTCGATGACCGCCATCGTGCGCAGCTTGGTCAGCGTGCGGCTCACCGTCTCGATGGTGAGCCCGAGAAGATCGGCAATGTCGCTACGGCGCATCGCCAGATTGATCGTTGAGGACTCTCCGGCCGTCCGGCGCTGCAGCGCCACGAGGAAAGCGGCAACGCGCTCGATCGCACTGCGCTGACCGACCGTCACGAGCAGGCTGCGCGTCGCAGCCAGTTCCTGGCAAACCGACTTGTAAAGCTTCAGCGCCAAGCTCGCGTCGGTCTCTGCCATACGCTCAAGCGCCGCGGCGGAAAGGCAGCGTACCCGCGAAGATACTGTCGCCTGCGCGCTCAGCACATGCTCGCTGAGCACCCCAAGTCCGATCAGGTCTCCCGGATAAGCAAAATCGATGATCTGGCGACGCCCATCCGGCAGCGTCTTGTAGACGGCGATGACCCCGTCCTCGACACGGAAAACATGCTCCCGGTCGTCACCTTCGCAAAACACGTGCTCCTTGGCCACCAGCCGGCGTACCGCTGCATGAGCCATCCGCTCATCGAGGGAAACGCCAGTCGGCGCCAACGAGGGGCGTGAGGCATGGACGCTCTGATCGGACTGCACCGCTAGCATCGCCTTCTCCGTCTTTGATCGTTGGTGATCGTTAAGCGGATTAAACGGCAGCCCTGCCGCACCGGTATGCCGGCCGCGTGACGGATTGTAAGAGAGTGTAACAAACGCGCCTCCCCGCGAACCCAATCAAAACCCCGATGACTTTTATCAAAGCGCCCCCAGGGCGCTGCCCTACCTTCGACCGATGCAGGATTGCACCGACATTCGCGCCCAGGTCGAAGCTGACGCCCAACTTCAGCGGGAAATAAGCGCCGCTCTTCTTGCCGTCGCCGACGGGTTAACCTCGGGCGGCGACCTGCGGATGGTGCGCATCCTCACCCGCACCCTCGAAGCCAGCTGGAGCGAGCATGTGAGCTTCCAGGGCGAGGTTGTGTTTCCGATCCTGATCGCACGCCACGGACCTGACCTTGCGCCCGATCTCGAACGCCTTGACGGCGAGCACAAGCGCTTGGCCGAGCTGCACGCCGAGATAAGCCGCCGCCTTGAAGCGCTGTTGAAACCGGATCGCGCCGTCGACGAAGGCATCGAAGCACTGGTCCGCGATACGCTCGCCTGTCGCCTTTCCCACCTCGAATGCGATTCTGGGATCAACAGCCGTCTACCCGACGCCTTCACGGCGGCAGAGCGCACGCTCTGTGAAAAGTGGTCTCAGACGCGGCCACACCCGCGCTTTCCGCTCAACCTTCTGCCCAAAGGCGATCGGCCGTTTCCGAAGCTTGGCGGCAAGCGCCTGCATTGATGCGCTGCGATTGCCGCAGCTGCGTCCCGTTAGCGTTCGTCCAGCGCAATTGATCAGCGTCAAGCGGCGCCCGGCACGACCGCTCTAGCTTCGCTGCGAGAGAAATCTTGATCGGTCACGCACATGAACCCTGAACTCGTGAAGCGCTACTCGGCGCCCGTGCCGCGCTACACAAGCTATCCAACCGCACCGCATTTCTCAGACGATATCGACGCGCGGACTTATCGGGGCTGGCTCGCGGAACTTCGACCGGGAACGCGCCTCTCGCTTTATACCCACATCCCGTTCTGCGACGAGCTGTGCTGGTATTGCGGCTGCTGCACTAAGGCCGTGCGCCGCTACGAACCGATCGCCGAGTATCTGACGTCGCTCCGCACCGAAATCGCCAAAATCGCGTCTGACGTCCCGGCGGAGCACGAGGTCCTGCATATCCACTGGGGCGGCGGATCGCCGAACGTCCTCGCGCCCGACGATGTCGTCGAACTCGCAGACCTGCATCGCCGCCTCTTCCGCATTCGCGAAGGGGCCGAATTCGCAGTCGAAATCGACCCCCGCCATCTCGACGACGCGCGCACATCCGCCTTCGCGCGGGCCGGCGTCACACGCATATCGATCGGTGTGCAGGACTTCGACGAGACCGTACAGGCCGCCATCAACCGTCGGCAGTCCTTCGAGGTTACAGAGCGCGCCGTTCTCGGTTTTCGCAGCCACGGCATCGAGGCGATCAACATCGACCTCGTCTATGGACTGCCCCACCAGACGCGGGCCAGCCTGCAAGACACCGTGGAAAAAGTCCTGCAGCTCCGTCCGACGCGCATTGCCGCCTTCGGATACGCGCATCTGCCCGAACGCCTCAAGCACCAGCGCCTTATCGCGACGGCCACGCTGCCGGACTCCATCGAGCGCTTCGCCCAGGCGAACCGTCTCTCTCGCCTTCTGATGCGCGCCGGCTACGAACGCATCGGCCTCGATCATTTCGCGCTGCCCGACGATCCGCTCGCCAAGGGACAGCTCGCGCGCAACTTCCAAGGCTACACCACGGACACGGCCGACGCCCTGATCGGCTTTGGAGCATCAGCAATCGGACGCCTCCCGCAAGGCTACGTCCAGAACCACCCTGCGGCTGCGGAATACGCACGCCGCATCGCCGAAGAGGGTCTCGCCACCTCGCGTGGCATCGCCTTGACCGACAACGACCGCATGCGCGGCTTCGTCATCGAACGCCTCATGTGCGACATGACCTTTCCGGCACGCGAGCTGCGCCAGCGCTTCGGCGACCGGTCGGAAGAGCTTCTCCGCGAGGCTCACGCACTCCTTGACGCGGACCAGGACCGGCTCATCGAAAGCGACGGCGATGCTTTCCGCGTCACCGACCGTGGCCGCCCGTTCGTGCGTACGATTGCCGCGTGCTTTGATTCCTACCTCGATACCAAGGCCGCGCGCCACGCGCCCGGCATCTGATCCGAAGGGGACGCACATGAATGACCACTTCTGGCCCTCGCTCTACCCCGGCATCATCGTCGGACTGATCATAGGGTTTGCGACCGGCGGCATCGTCGCGATCCTGACCGGCGCGCTCGGCGGTCTCGGAGGGTCGATCGCCGCGTACTTCCTGACCAATTGGATTGGCCTCGAAGAATCGGCGCTCTCGCTCGGTATCCTCATCGCCGGAGCCTGTGCAGGCGGGTACGTCGGCGCACAACTCGGGACAAAGCTGACCAGCCCCCGCTCGTTGTAGAGAAAGCTTCGACGCGCGAACGCCCGCAAGCCCGCGGCCACGCGTGGTTGCAGGGACGGATCACCCGTGCCGCCTATTCAACACCGGCGCCGGTCATGCTAGCACGCGGCTCCCACTCGCCCGGATCAGCCGCGAATGCATGCCCTGACGTCACTGATCGCCCTCTGCGTCGACGCCGCATTCGGTTATCCGCAATGGCTGTTTGCGCGTATCGGGCATCCGGTCAGCTGGATCGGCCGCCTGATCGCTTGGCTGGAAGAGCGCTGGAACCGGCCGCATTTTTCGTTTGCACGCCGACGGGCCAACGGCCTCGTCTGCCTCCTCGTCTTGCTTGCGGCAACGGCCGGCGCCTGCATCGCCTTCGAGGCTGCTCTGGACCTCGTGTTGCCGCCCGTCCTCGCGATCGTGGTAACCGGTGCTGTCGCTGGCACGCTCATCGCGCAACGCAGCCTCTATGAACACGTCACCGCCGTCGCCGCGGGACTTGAGGATGGCGGCATCGAAGCCGGTCGTCGCGCCGTCGGCATGATCGTCGGACGCGACACCGCTGTTCTGGACGAGGCGGCAGTCAGCCGCGCAGCGATCGAGAGCCTCGCCGAAAACTACTCGGACGGCGTCGTCGCCCCGCTCTTTTGGCTGCTCGTCGGCGGTCTGCCCGGCGCCGCGCTCTACAAGGCCATCAACACCTCTGACAGCATGATCGGCCACAAGAGCGAGCGTTATCGCGCCTTCGGCTGGGCGGCCGCACGCCTCGATGACCTCGTCAACCTGCCCGCGTCGCGCCTCGCCGCCCTCACCATCATCGCCGCAGCAGCAACGGTGCCCGACGCTGACGCGAAAAGCGCTTTGAGCACCGTCGTGAGCGATGCGCGCCGACACCGCTCGCCCAACGCCGGATGGCCGGAAGCCGCAATGGCGGGCGCACTCGACCTGCGCCTCGCCGGTCCACGCAGGTACGGCGGCACACTCGTCGATGATGCCTACATGGGTTCCGGCAGAAGCGACCTCAACGCTGCCGACATTCGCCGCGCCCTGCGCCTTTACCAGCGCGCCTGCATCATTGAGGGTTCTGCCGTCCTGGCCCTGACGCTTCTCGCCCTTCTGTTTTTCTGATCACCCATGCGAGCCGCGCCGGGGGCCCGCTGCAAACTGCAGCCAAGTCAATGAGATAATGCGGCCTCATCCAGCCCGCTCCAAGGCGCACGCGCTCGTTTTGACGGTTGCAGATTTGGCGACGACGCCATAGCGATGCATCATCAGGGCGCCGGCACCCAACTCTGACCACGCGGACCAAATGCAAGAGCCGTTCTCGATTTCGCTCAAGCCCCCGTTCATTGAAGTCCGCTTTGCAGAGCCGCAGCGCGTCCTGAGCTGGTCCATGCTGCGCCCGGGGCTACAGGTGGCCCAGCGCATCGCTTGGCTTGAGGTGCGCAACAAGGATCTGCCGCCGGAGCTCGATGCCTTCGAGGTGATCCGCTCCCGCATCCGCGAAGCCGATCTGGATGATGCCGTCGTGCTCGTCACCTCGCGCGATATCCGCCGCTATCAATTCGCGATGGCGCGCAGTGAGGATAAGGAGGCGCGGTGCCTCACGACGGTCGGGCTATCCAACAGCGAGCGCGTCGGCAAACGGCTGCACCAGCCTCCGCCCTTTGCGGGCACGATAAACACGCTCGTACACCTGTCCTGCCCGCTCTCCGAGGCCGGATTGATCGAGGCCCTCTCCATCGCCACCGAAGCGCGCACGACCGCCGTGCTCGAAGCGGGCGTGCAGCGCGGCGGCTTGACGATCACCGGAACCGGCACTGACTGCATCGCGGTCGCAGCCCCAGTGGGCGGCAACGCCGAAACGTACGCCGGCAAGCATACGGCGATCGGAGAAGTCGTTGGCGCCGCCGTCTACGAGGCGACAGTCGCCGGCATCGCGGACTGGAAAGCCGACTGCATCGGCCCGACCGCTGGCAGCTCGGCGGCCGCTGAATAGCCCC
Source organism: Hyphomicrobium sp. (assembly GCA_030148725.1). Classification (GTDB taxonomy): domain Bacteria; phylum Pseudomonadota; class Alphaproteobacteria; order Rhizobiales; family Hyphomicrobiaceae; genus Hyphomicrobium_A. The sequence goes on along the minus strand of JASBSU010000041.1, from coordinate 73,418 downwards.
GTCCTTGGCGGATTCCGGCCGCCCGACCTCGTGCGCCCGTCCTCATGCGAAAGTCGCGTGCACAACAGCCGTCAACGCGCTGGCGCCCTGCGACAATTTGTACTAGCATCGCCAATAGCACGGTAAAACAGTCCCTTGCGGGCGAAACAAGAGGGCGTGCAAGCCATGAGCGAGCACGAAACATCCCGGGACGGTCAGCAGGCGCTCCCGCCGCTCCTGCGCTTTCTTGGGCTGCATCTGGCGCTCGGCGCGGCCATCGGTGTCGCGCTCGTCTCGCTGATGCTGCTGGGCAACCTCGCCGGCCTCAAGAAGCTGATCGTCGAAGCGCAGAACCCCTTCATTCCCCTGCTGCTGCTCTACAGCTTCAACATCATCACGTTTTCCAGCGTCGCGATGGGCATCGGCATCATGACCATGCCGCTGGAGGAGGTCGAAACCGAAGAGCAAGCGCAGGAATCCTCAGACCGTCTGCGCCCTGCGCCGATTGAATCGAAGGCGCGTCGCCGCAGCATGGCCGACCTGCCGTAGCCTCGAAGCAAGACATTCGAGACCGCAACGAAGTTCGGACCCGCTCGCCTACGTCTTGCTGGCGAGCCACGCCCGCCAGCCACCGAACGCCGTGATGTCCTCAGCCCCTTGCGTGGCGTGCGCCTCGCAGAGGAAGCACTTGACCGAGCTGCCATCCTCGAGCGTCACCGTACCGATGCCGAGCGGCGCCGGTATCAGCCCGACGAACGAGCCGAAGCCCGCCGCGTCCATCTCCCATATCTCGACCTCGATTCCCCCGCGCCCGACACCATCGAATACCAGACCCGGCTTCGGCGGCACAGTGCCCGGCAACGCATAAAAACTGTAGCCCGGTGCTGTCCGAGCAGTGTCGACGAACCGCGCTTTGCGGTCCACGAGCTGTCCATTCAGCGGCTGCCCGGTGAGGTGCGCACCAACGACGGCGACGCGGTATGCGTCTGCGGTCTTTTGAGCGGACACGCCAGCCTCGGGCAACGCCAACCCTGTGCCGCCCATGGAAGCGTCGGGCAGCGCCCGATGCAGCGCGTCTCCGATGCAGGCGAGCTTGCCGTCCTCGAACGCACGAGCGATCAGCGTCACCCCGAACGGCAGCCCATTGGCACGGAAACCCGCCGGCACGGCGAGCGCCGAAAGGTCCATCAGGTTGACGAAGTTCGTCGTTTGGCCAAGGTTGGAGTTGAGCCTCACCGGATCGGCCAAAACATCAGCGATCGTGTATATCGTGCCCGACGTAGGCAGCAGGAGAACGTCCATCTGCTCCCACGATGCTTCGGCCGCCCGCGTCAGCTCCGCCAGCCGATAGAACGCCTTGAACGCCGAGACCGCGTCGATCTTGTCTGCGCCGCAGATGATGCCGCGCACGGTCGCATCCATGCCCTCCGGGTGCGTGCGCGCGAAGTCCTCGATTGCAGCCAGACGCTCGGCGACCCACGGACCCTCGTACAGCAGCCGCGCCGCCTCGCGAAACGGCGCAAAGTCGATCTCGACACGTTGGCCTCCGAGCGACTGCAGCCGCGCGTCCGCCTCCGCAAACAGCGCAGCCGCAGCGTCATCACCCAGAAAGTCGGGGCCGTCCTTTGGAACACCGAAGCGAAAGCCAACCGGCAACTGCTTTGGCGCGATCAAATCCGGAGCGCGCCGCGAATAGGCATCGGCAGCATCGAATTTGGCCGCCACGCCAAGAACCGTATGCGCATCGCCCACCGTCGATGCAAAAACAGAAGCCACGTCCTGGGTGCGACACGCCGGAACGACACCCCGCGTGCTGATGAGCCCCTTGCTCGGCTTCAGTCCCACGATGTTGTTGAACCCGGCCGGGACGCGCCCTGAACCGGCCGTATCGGTTCCGAGCGCGAACGAGACCAGCCCGGCCGCAACCGCAACCGCCGAGCCCGAGCTCGATCCCCCGGAAATATGTTCATCGCTGAACACGCTGGACGGGATGCCATAGGGCGAACGCGTGCCGACCAGCCCAGTGGCGAACTGGTCCATGTTCGTCTTGCCGATCAGGATGGCGCCGGCCGCTTCCAGAAGTTCGACGACTGTCGCGGATCTCTCTGGCGTATAGGCGAACGCCGGGCACGCGCACGTCGTCGGCAATCCGGCGACATCGATGTTGTCCTTCACCGCGAATGGGATGCCATGCAGCGGCCCCGTCGGCGCATTGCGGGCCTTGGCGCGTGCAGCGTCCTCACTGACCAGCGTGATCCAGACCGGACGCTCACCCCGCGCCCGAATACGCGCGTAGACCTCGGCGATGACGTCCTCGGGCTTCAGCGCACCGTCTGCATAGGCACGCGTCAGCGCACCGATATCGAGCGACATCGTCATAGCGCTGCTTCCTTCGTCGGCTCCGCAAGCACGATCAGCGTCTGGCCCAGCGCCACCGCGCGCCCTTCGGCACAGCGCACCTGGTGAACTATGCCGTCGCGATCCGCGGCAACCGCCATTTCCATCTTCATGGACTCGACCACCACCAGCACATCCCCTGCCGAAACCTTCGCGCCAGCCGCAACCGCGAGCTTCCAGACGCTTCCAGGCACCGGGCTCGGCACTGCGGTCATGCCAGGCGCAAGAACGTCGTCGCCAAGATCCGGCGGCGCCCCCGCATCCACCGCTGCTCCCGATTGATCGCTTGATTGCCACCGCGCGCGTTCGGCCTCGAAGGCGTGCTGCTGATTGGACTTGAAGGCACCGATATCGTCAGCGTTCGCCGCCAGGAATGCTCTGTAGTCCTTCAGCTTGAACGACGTCGGCGTGATGTCGAGTGACACCCGCCCATCGAGGAAGCCATCGCGGAAAGCCAGCAACTCCTCAGCCGGAACGGGGTAGAACCGGATCTGGTCGAAGAAGCGTAGCAGCCACGGCTTGCCCTGCTTGAACTCACTCGTCTTGTTGTACGTGTTCCACACTTGGCACGTGCGCCCGACGAACTGATAACCGCCCGGCCCCTCCATCCCGTAGATGCACATGTACGCGCCGCCGATGCCGACGGCGTTTTCCGGCGTCCACGTGCGCGCCGGGTTGTATTTCGTCGTCACCAGCCGATGCCGCGGATCGACCGGCGTCGCCACGGGCGCCCCGAGATAGACGTCACCGAGACCGAGCACGAGATAGCTCGCGTCGAAGACGATCTGTTTCACCTCCTCGATGCTTTGGAGCCCATTGATGCGGCGGATGAACTGGATGTTGGATGGACACCACGGTGCATCGGAGCGCACCGACTGCATGTATTTCTCGATGGCGAGCTGCGTCGCCGCATCGTCCCATGACAACGGCAGATTGACGACGCGCGATGGCACTTCCATCGCGTCGATGTCGCCCATGCCGTCTTCGATGCGCGACAGCTCCGCGAGCAGCTTTGCGATCGGGAGCGCACGGCTGTCGTAGTGAACCTGCAGCGAGCGGATACCCGGCGTCAGATCCAGGATTCCCGCGAGCTTCAGTTCTTCCAGGGCCGTCATCAGCACGTGAACGCGGAACCGCAGCTCCAGGTCGAGCGCAATCGGGCCGTACTCGATCAGTAGATACTTGTCGCCCGCACGTCGATAGAGCACACGCGGCCGCGCGCCGCTGGCTGCGCGCGCTCCGACGATGCAATCGTCAGCGCCAAGCATGCCGCCGTTCGGTGCAGCAACTGACGGGATCGGTGCAAGCGCTTCGATCTCAGCCAGCTGCCGCGCCTCCAGCGCGCTGGCATCGGCCGGGCTGAGCCGCTTGAAGCGCACTTTGTCGCCGGAACGGAGTTGCCCCATCTTCCAAAGCTCAGCGGCAACGATCGTCACCGGGCAAACGAACCCGCCGAGCGAAGGGCCGTCCGGTCCCAGGACGACCGGCATGTCGCCGGTGAAGTCCACCGCGCCTATAGCGTATGCATTGTCGTGAATGTTCGAAGGATGAAGACCCGCTTCGCCGCCATCGGTGCGCGCCCACTGCGGCTTCGGCCCGATGAGACGCACACCGGTCCGGTTCGAGTTGTAGTGAACCTCCCACGCGGTGGCGAAGAACGTCTTGATGTCATCATCGGTGAAAAAGTCCGGAGCGCCATGTGGCCCGTATAGGACGCCGATCTCCCACTCACGCCCGATTTGAGGAACGATCTGCGCAGACAAAGGTCCCGCTGCCGGCTTTGCCGGAGCGGCTCCTGCATCGCCAAGATGCAGAACATCGCCGGCGCGCAATGCGCGGCCACCATGCCCGCCGAAACGCCCGAGCGTGAACGTCGACGCGCTGCCAAGGTAATCCGGCACCGCGATGCCGCCGCGCACCGCAACGTAGATGCGCGCGCCAGATGACTGCGCCGTACCGACGCTCAGCGTCTCGCCCGCACTTATCGCAATCGGCGCATAGTAGGCGACCGCACGCCCATCGATCGTTGCCGACGCCTCGGCGCCAGCGATGCAAACGACTGCGTCGGTGTTGAATCTGAGCGTCGGCCCCGAGAGAGTAATCTCCAGCCCCGCTGCGCCAGGATCATTGCCGACGATGCGGTTTGCCAGCCTGAACGACAGATCATCCATCGGGCCGGACGGAGGGACACCAACGGCCCAGTAGCCGACGCGCCCGGGCCAATCCTGTACCGTCGTCTGCGTACCCGGCACGAGGACGTCGATCGTGTTCGGCTGATACTCGAACTCCGCGAGCGTCCGTGTCAGCACCGCGCCACGCGCCAGTACGTCAGAGGCCGCGAGCGCACGCAGATAATCGAGGTTGGTTTCGATCCCACCGATTTCGGTCTCACCCAGCGCCTGCTGCAACTTGGCAAGCGCTTCCGGCCGATCCGCGCCCTTGGTGATGATCTTCGCAATCATCGGATCGTAGAACGGCGTCACGTCGCTACCGCTCTTGACCCATGTCTCGACGCGCGTTTCCGCCGGCCAGGCAACGTGCGTCAAAAGACCTGAGCTCGGGCGAAAATCCTGCCACGGGTCTTCCGCATACAAGCGCACCTGAATCGACGCCCCGCGCGGCCTGATCTCCGCCTGCGTCGGCAACGCCATTTCGCCTGCCGCCTGCCGCACCATCCACTCGACGAGATCGACGCCGAGCACCTCTTCCGTCACGCCGTGCTCGACCTGAAGCCGCGTATTGACCTCGAGGAAATAGAACGCCCCGGTGTCGCTGTCGTACAGGAACTCGACCGTGCCGGCGCTTTCGTAGTTGACCGATTGACCGAGCCGAACGGCCGTCGACCAAAGTTCTTGCCGCGCCGGCTCTGACAAGCCGGGCGCCGGCGTCTCTTCGATCACCTTCTGGTTGCGCCGTTGCGCCGAGCAATCACGCTCGCCGAGCGCCAGCACATGACCTTTTCCGTCGCCGAAGATCTGCACCTCGATGTGCCGACCGCGCGCGACGTACTTTTCGAGGAAGATGCCGCCGTCTTTGAAATTGTTGCGAGCCAGTCGCTCCACCCGCTCGAATGTTGGAGCCAGATCCGCGGCCGTCGAGACGAGCTGCAATCCGATGCCACCGCCACCAGCAGTGCTCTTGAGCATGACCGGGTAGCCGATCCGCTCGGCCTCGGCCGTGGCGGCGGCTACGTCGTCGAGCAACCCTGATCCCGGCGCCAGCGGCACGCCCGCCTCGAGCGCCAACTCACGCGCCTGATGCTTCAGCCCGAACGCGCGCATCTGGTCGGGTCGCGGCCCGATGAAGCGGACACCCGCAGCCGCACAAGCCTCAGCAAAATCCGGGTTCTCGGACAGAAAGCCATAGCCCGGGTGGATCGCCTGCGCACCCGTCGCGCGGGCTGCCTCCAAGATCGCGTCGGCACGAAGATAGCTCTGCGCTGCCGGCGCCGGACCGATACACACCGATTGGCTCGCCGCGAGAACGTGCGCCGCATGCCGGTCAGCCTCCGAATAGACCGCGACGCTGTCGACACCCATGCGATCGAGCGTCCGAATGATGCGGGTCGCGATGGCGCCGCGATTGGCGATGAGGACCTTGGAAAACATTCGTCAGCTCCGCTCGCCCCAGATCAGCACTTCGATCGGCGTTGGGTTGTATGCGTTGCAGGGATTGTTTAGCTGCGGGCAATTGGAGATCAGCACGATGACGCTCATCAGCGCTTCCATCTCCACGTACTTGCCGGGCCCTGAGACACCGTCGGCGAATGTGAGCCCCCCGTCCGGCGTAATCGGCACGTTCATGAAGAAGTTGATGTTGTGCCCAATATCCCGCTTCGACAGACCGAAGTGCTCGTTCTCCGCGACGGCCAGCAGATAAGAATCGCGGCACGCGTGCATCGTCTTCTTCTCGAGCGCATACCGCACCGTGTTGCTCTCGGTCGCGCAGGCGCCGCCCAGCGTATCGTGATGTCCAACAGTGTCCGCAGTCACCTTCAGCATCGGGCGGCAGCTATCCGACAGGATCGTCGTCCCGACGCTGATGTAGACGTTCCCCTGCTCTCGGATCGTATCGATGGCCGAGTAGCGCTCATGCGGATCATCCGCATTGAAAAAGAGGGTGTCTGCCGCCTGGTTGCCTTCAACGTCGACGATGCGAACCGTCTCCCCCGCCTTTACGACGTCGAGAAAATACGCCCCCGCCGGAACGACCTTGCGTAAGCGCGCCGCTGCAGGATCAAGCGTGCTGTCTTTGAGCATTGTCCCACACTCCTTCACGAGCAGCAGCCGGCGTGGAAAATGCGATTGTTCTCGAACCCTCGCGCATTCTCCGGCGCCGAGTTCCGGCAATAGTCGTCGGCAGATACCGGCCCGGCGACTCCGATCTCGAACGTCACCGGCTTGCGCGGATAGTGGGCAGACGTGTCGAGCGGGTGTGGGCACGTGTGCAAGAGCACGAGGGTGTCCATCTCGAACCGCAGCACGACCTTTGCCCCGGCGCGCGACGCGCCAGGATCGAGGCTGATGGCGCCGTCGTCGGCGACCGCGACCTTGCTGAACCAATTCACGTTTGCGGCGAGGTCGCGGCGCCCCAGACCATACTTCGCGGCCTCCACCAGAAAGCTGTCGTGTCCGTTCTGCTGCCAGTCGTTTCGCGCCGCCTGGTAGCTCACGTCACCCCAGCGTTCGGCAACCTTCGCCTTCGTCGAGCTTCCACACACGGTGTCGTGCCACCCGTGCGTATCCTCGATGATGGAACAGAAGATCCGCCCCATGTCCGAGTAGAGGCAATGCCCGCGCGTCAGCTTGAACGTGTGCTGGCACTTGAGCGTGTCCGGCGCATTGTAGCGTTCGAGCGGATTGGCCGGGTTGTAGAACAGCATCCCGACGTTGGCCCCACCTTCAATATCGACCAGCGTCAGCGTCGTGCCGCGCCGCATGAGCAGTGACCAGTGCTTGCCTCCCGGCAGCGTGTCCTTGTAGACGGGTTCCGTCATATCAATCCCGCTTCTGTTGTTGTTTTTGAAGATGTCAGGGCGCCTGGCGCTGCAGCGCCTCTTGACCGAATGAGGACAGCGGCGCGGCGGAGTCCGGCATGGTGATTTCTCCGCGTGCCAGCCGCTCCTTCTGATACGTGAAGCTCTGCAGCGTTTGCGCGTAGAGATGCTCGCCTGATTTCACACCCGGCCGAGCCGGCGTATCATCGGTCACGAAGCGCGGCATCGGCTCGACGACCGTGTCGTAGTCGACCGTGAAGAACAGCGGGAAGGAGTAACGCTCCTCCTTCACCTTCCGCACGCGGTGGCTCGTCGCCACGAACTGCCCGTTGGTCCATAGCTCCAGCATGTCGCCAACGTTGACGACATAGGCGCCGGGCTTGGGCGGCGCCTCGATCCACTCGCCGGCGCCATTCAGCACTTCCAGACCCGCCGAGGTCGCACGCAACAGCGTGAAGATCTCATAATCGGTATGGGCGCCGATCCCCATCGCGTCCTTGGCGTCGGGATCGAATGGATAGTGGATCAGCCGCAGCTGGCTCGGCGGTTTTGTGATGTAGCTGTCGAAGTAGTCCGGCGCCTCACCGAGCGCCATGGCAAAGCCGCGGATCAGGGTTCGCCCAAGGTTGAACACCGCCGTGTAATAGGCATTCGCCGCCTCCTTGAAGCCCGGAAGATCCGGCCACTGGTTCGGTCCGAGCATCGGATTGCCCGCGAGATATTCTGGATCATCGCTTGGCAGATCGATGGACATGTCGAAGGCTTCCTTCTTGTCCTTCGAACCGCTGTAGAAAACCTCCTCGCCCTCCGGGACATAGCCGCGATGGTTGCGGGACCGGCCGATATAGACGTCCATCTTCTTCTCGAACGGCAGCGCAAAGAAGCGCTTCGTCTGCTTCAAAAGCTCCTCGAAGAGCGCCTCGTCTATGCCGGTTCCGGTGACGTAGAGGAAGCCGACGTCCCGCGCTGCCCGCCCGAGTTCGTCAGCCACCCGCGCCTGCGCAGCCGCATCGGCACCGCTCAGCGCCGAGATGTCGATGACGGGAATATCGGAAAAGTCGCGAGATGGAGCCTGCATCGAAACCTCTCTGAATGCTAGTCGTGTGCAACTGCTTCACTGGCGAACCAAAGCGATTCACCCAGCGCGGACGCATCGCCTTCCAGCTCTATGATGTCCCATCTCCGCAGCATCGCGCTGCCATCGCCGGAGATGTCTTCCGTCTTGCAGCACTGTTCGCTCCGGCTGATCTGCGGATCGAGCCGAGCGCCTTCCCGATAGGGCAAGCTCGAACGCTCGATGATCCAGCCCGATGCAGAGACGCGGCCGAAGGAGATCTCGCAATCGACGAGAGAACGTGCCTCCTCGAGCGATGCGGCAAACCCGATGCAGGCCGCCAGCCTTGCCCCCTGCGGCATGGATCTGTTGATGGCCGCGCGCGCGAACATGAATACCGAGCCGACGCGGACCAGAAACCCTTCAGCGCCGCTCGCTCGATCGAGCAGACGCAGCCCCGCAAACGGCTGCGCGCCTTCCTCGTCGCGATGCCAATGCTCGACGTACGGGGAATACCGCCCCTCTTCCACGACCATATCGCCGTCGACATAGAGGCGTCCGCTATCGGCGGTGGGCGATGGCGGCTGAAAATCCATGAGCCTCTGCCACACGAAGAACGCCCCATCCTGCTCGAGGCGACCGGCAAACCCTTCCTGCTCGGCGAGCCACGCGACCTGCCGGCCTGTGAGATCGCCAAGAGCGCGCACGCCTTCGAAGCTTGGGCGCCCCTGAGGCTGACGCAGATCGACGAACAGCGTTGGCCCTTGCAGCCACCCGACCCACGTCGTCGTATCGCGCGTGCCATCCGGCATCACGATCAGCGACCGTCTCCACATTCCAGGCATGTCCGACAGTGTCAGCATGTCTCGTTACGCCTTACTGGCAGCTGGAAACGGGTGAAGCTGCGGAATGAGCGCCGCGATAAGCTGCATCTTCCCGGAGATGACACCGCGACGCGTGATCATCTCGTCGGCGATGTCCTGCAGCTTTTGTGCTGGCCCCTGCACGAGGATGACCTCCATCGTCTCGTTGTTCGCGAGATGGATGTGCAGCGAGCTGATGACCTCGTCGATGTGCACCGCCTGCAAATCCGCCAGCTTCTTCTGCAAGCCGGGCGTTGCGTTCTTGTAGTAGAGTGTGATGGTACCCACCATCACGCCCTCGCCATGCTCGCGCCGGTGCTCGATCAACGACTTGTGCAGCATGTCGTTGATGGCCTGCGACCGGCTCTGAAAGCCGCGATCGCCAACCATAGAGTCGAGCTCCGTCAGCAGCCTCTCCGGGAGAGAGATGCTGATGCGGCTGACGAAACGCGACTCGGGCGCGGTACCCAGCATGTCTTTCTCCGCCACCTTAGAAGAGGTGCGTGTAGCGCTCGATTTCCCACGGGCTGACTGCAAGGTGGTAAGCCTCCCATTCGTTGCGCTTGTAGAGAATGAACTCATCGCGCAGTTCTTTTCCGAGAGTTTCTTCAATCAGCGGATCGGCAGCGAACGCCTCGACCGCTTCCTGCAGCGTCTGCGGCAGGAACTCGATCCCTCGCGCGCGCCGCTCGGCTTCACCGATGGCGTAGAGATTGTCTTCGTTGGGCTGCCCCGGATCGATCTTGTTGCGCACGCCATCGAGGCCGGCAGCAAGGGCGAGTGTTGCAGCCAGATATGGATTGACGGCGCCGTCCGCATTACGTGACTCGCAACGTCCGCCCCCGGCCGGAACACGCACCGAGTTCGTGCGATTGTTCGACCCATAGGAGTTGAACACCGGCGCCCACGAGAAGTACGCCATACCGCCCTGGCGCACGAGCCGCTTGTAGCTGTTGACCGTCGGCGCAAACGCAGCGCAAAGCGCACGTCCGTGTTTCAGGATGCCACCGATGAAGTGATATCCCGTTTCCGTTAGCCCCAGCCCGCGCGGATCGTCCTTCGGATCGCACGCGAAAGCGTTCTTGCCGGTCTTCAGGTCGGAGAGCGACATATTGAAATGCGCACCCGTACCCGTCTTGTTGGCGAAGGGCTTCGGCATCATCGTGGCGATCAGCCCCTGCTCCTTGGCGTAGTGCTTCGCCATGAAGCGGAAGAACGTCACCCGATCGCAAGTCGTCAGAGCGTCAGAATAGGCAAAGTCGAACTCGTATTGCCCGTTCGCGTCCTCATGGTCGAATGAGTAGAGATCCCATCCGAGCGTCTTCATCGCCGACGCCATTTGATCGAGCCAGGTGAAGTTGTCCATGAACCCTGCAAGGTCGTAGCAGGGCTTCACGAGCTTATCGTCCGGACTTGGGATCGACAGCGAGCCGTCGGCGTTCTTCTTCAAGACGAAGATTTCGCACTCGACACCGAGATTGAAGCCGAAGCCCATCTCAGCCGCCTCCGCCATCACCTTCTTCAGCGCAACGCGGGTGTTGAGCGGATACGGCTTGCCCTGAAACTCGTTATCCGCCGGGATCCACGCAACCTTCGGCTCCCAGGGCAGCTGGATGATATGGCCGAAGTCGGGGATCGACGTGATCTCATCGTCGTGCGGCGCTTGCCCGAGACCATCGAGCGCATAGCCCGTGTAACGCTCCGAGCCGTGCGCCATGTGCTCGAGATGATCGATCGGAACGACCTTTCCCTTCGGGACGCCGTGAATGTCGACATACGCGCCGATGCAATACTTGATCCCCTTATCTTCGAGGCTTTTCTGAAGCTTCGCGATGTCACCGTTGGCCGTCATGCGTCCTCTCTTAGGTCGTGTTACCTGTGCCTAAACCTGCGAAAAGTAGGAATGCGGGAGTGGCGGCTCTTCGTGCTTGCCGCGCTCGACCAGCGCTGAGAGATCATCGACCATCCACCCGAACAGCTCTTGCCCAGAGGCAAGACTGCTGCCGCTCGGCGCTCCGGTGACGCCATTGACGCTCGTGCGATTGACCGGATGCGAGAACACCAGACCTTCCGTGCGATCGGGGTCGTCCGAACTGGCGATCAGCGCCTCCCGCACGATGTCCGGCGCCACCGCCATCATCAGCGAGGTCTCAGCACCGTTGGCGTGCCAGTCGTCGCCCTCTGCGAAATGCGCTGCCTTGACGCGCGGGCTGACGTGCGCCGAGTTGATGACGGCAACCATCAGATCGTCGTGCTCGGCGCGCAGCATCTCAAGCGCGCACCGCAGCGGCGCAAAGTTCGTCACGTGCGTGTTGACGATGAACAACCGCCGCACGCCGCTATGATAGGCCCAGTCGCCGATCTCCTTGACGATCTGGATCAGCGTTGTCGGCTGCACCGCGATCGTCCCCGGCCAGCGCAGGCTATGCCCGAGCGAGCATCCGTACGGCAGAACCGGCAGCATTGGCACGCCCGTGCGCGCCGCTACCGCCGTACAAAGGCGATCGGCCAGCACCCAGTCCATGCCGGTGCCGAGATGCGGCCCATGCTGTTCCGTTGCACCGACCGGCAATATCGCGGCCTGTCGCGCTGCAGTGATATCGGCGGGCAGCTCTGCCCATGTGCGCTGCGACCAAAGCATCGAACGTCGCTACTCCACGTTGTCCGTTACGTCGGTGAGCCGCGCCAGGGCGGCGTGCAAGCCCGCTTCGTCCTCTTCGTCCTGAGCGTGACTGGTCGGCGCATGGATCAGCTCATCGAGCCGGCGGCGCGTCGCGAGGAACTCCTCCGACGTCACCTGCCGCTCATGCCGCGGACGCGGCACGGGCACTTCGATCATCTCGATCACCTCGCCCGGGTGCGGCTTCAGCACGAGAATGCGGTCCGCGAGGAAGATCGCCTCATCGAGATCGTGCGTGATGAAAACGATGGTGATGTCGATCTTCCGCCAGATCTCCAGGAGATGCGCCTGCATTTTGGCGCGCGTCTGCGCATCGAGCGCGCCGAACGGTTCATCCATCAGGAGCACACGCGGCTGATTGGCGAGCGCCCGCACGATCGCGACGCGCTGCTTCATGCCGCCCGACAACTGATAGGGGTAGCTGTCCGCAAACTTCGAAAGCCCGACGAGGTCGAGCCACTGCAGCGCTTGCGCCTCCGCCTCGGACCTGCCCGCGTTGTTCACTTCGAGGCCGAACATGACGTTCTTCTTCACGGTCAGCCACGGAAACAGCGTGTACGTCTGGAACACCATGCCGCGATCGCGACCCGGCCCCTCCACGGGCTTCCCTTCGACCAGCACCTCACCGGAGGTCTGCGTCTCGAGACCGGCAAGTATCCGCACCAGCGTGGACTTGCCGCAACCCGATGATCCGATGACGCACAGGAACTCCCGTCGATGCGTCGCGAAGCTCACGTCGCGAAGCGCCACGGTCTCCCTGCCGTTGGCGCTGAACACTTTGTTCAAGTTGCGCACGCTGAGGATGACCTCGCGCTCCTTGAGGCGGTCGAAACGCTCGCGCACGGCGGCCGACTGATCGAGATAGCTAGGTGATGAAACAAGCTTGTCCATGGCTACCTCGTCTGCCCCGTGCGATCCCAGGTGAAGAGCCGCTTCCCGAGATAGGCGAGCACCAGATCGGTCGTCAGACCGAGGATTCCGATGATGATGATCGCGGCATAGACGTTCGGAAAATTCTGGTATCGCGCCTGCTGCGTGATGAACCAGGTGATGCCCGACGACGTGCCAATCAGCTCGGCGACGATGAGGTATGTCCACGCCCACCCGAGCAGAATGCGCTGGTCCCGAAAGATCGCCGGCATCATTGCCGGAATGACCACACGCGGAAGCATCTGCCGCCGCTTCGTGCCGAGCGTCATCGCTGCCTCGACCAGCGGATAGTCGAGCGTGCGCGTGGTATTGGCGATGACGAGGATCTGCTGAAACAGCGTGCCGATGACGATGATCGCGATCTTCGGCCCATCGTAGATACCGAGGATGGCCACCGCGAGCGCTCCGAACGCTGGAGCCGGAAGGTAGCGGAAGAACTCGGTGAACGGCTCGGTGGTGCGCGAGATACCCGAATACGCGCCGCAAAGAATGCCGAGCGGCACGCCGATGAGCGACGATATGAGAAAGCCCCAGAAGATGATCTGTACGCTCTGCCAAAGGCTTTCGTGCAGCCACTTCCCGTCCCGCGTCTGCGGCGGCGTCGTGAATGATGTGTAGAGCGCCGCCACCACCTGGTGCGGAGCCGGCAGATAAACGGGGTTTGCAGGGTGGCCGCTCGGCACGGCCCCCCCGCTTTGCTTGGCGGTGACCACTTCGCGATCGAAAGTCTCTCGCGGCACCCGCATACCGTCCTTGAAGTAGCTGACGCTGCCAGGGTCCGACACCACCACCATCGGGTGCCAGATCCACGGTACGTAGCTGACCGCGCACCAGACAAGCAGCGGCAAGGCAAACGATAGGACCGCGAACAGCGTCCTCGATGTGGGCGACAAGGGCGCCCGGATCATGAACAGTTTCGCGTGGCTCATCGATGCCCTAGCCCTTGCCAGCCGATACGGCCTGCTTACTTCGCTGCTTCAATCGTCAGCGAGGGATCGATGTAGGAAGAGACGTCCTGCTTCTCCTTGTAGACGTCGTACTTGATGTTGAAGTCGTCGACGATCTGCGTCGAACCGTAGATCGACTTGAAGCCATCGCCCTTTTCATAAACTTTCGCGCCCTCGGCGAGCGTCAGCAGCTTCGTTCCGCCAAGGAATGGCTTGTATTCTTCCGGCTTCAGTCCGACGCGTCCGGAGAGGATCTTCAAGGCATCGTCCGTGGTCTTTGGATCGTTGATGTAGGCAACGACCTTGCCCCACACCTTGACGACCTTCAGCCAATCAGCGCGGCGGCTCGACAGGCTCGCCGGATTGACGGCCAGCACGTCATAGATGAGCCCCGGCTCGTCGGCCGACGTGTAGATGGCCGAAGAACCCGGCACGAGCTTGAGCGCCTGTCCCGAGCTCGGCTGCCACGCGCCAATGGCGTCGACATCGCCGGAGGCCAGAACCTGCGGAGTTTCGTTCGTCTTCGTGTTGACCAGCGTGACGTCGGATTCCTTGATGCCGGCCTTCTCGAGCCCGTTCAGCAGCAGGAGATGGTCGACGAAACCGACCTCGAGACCGACCTTCTTGCCGACCAGATCCTTGAGAGATTTGATGCCCGGCTTGGCGACGATCATGTCGTTGCCGTTGGAGTAGTCGTTGATGAGGACGATGACGCTCTTGCCGCCCGTCGCTCCCACCACCAGCGCATCGCCGTTGGTCATGCACACGGCATCGACCTTGCCGGCGCTGAACGCATCCATCGAGGGCACGTAGTCGAACCACTCGAACTCGACGTCGACGCCCTCTTCCTTGAACCAACCCTTTTCAATAGCGACCTGCCACGCGACCCAGCCGGGCCAGTCGCTGTAGGCGACTTTGAGCGGCGCAGCGACGGCACCGCCGATCACCGACAACGCAAGCGAGAACGCGAGCCCCAGCACCATGCTCAGGCGAGCTTTGCACCCCATTCCAACCTCCTTCAGACACACCCAGGCGAGTATTACGAATTGCGAAGTTCGTAATACTCTAGGCAAGTGTTGTGCCAGCAGCTCAAGGCGCTGTTATTGAAGGATTTTCGCGAGATTGATGTTGGACGCGGGAAGCGCGGTGCTCAGCAGGTAGTCGGCAATCGGCGAAGAAATAAGCAAAATGCGAAGCGCCACGCGGTGATCTCGTGAGAGCATAGCCGCAACGATTGCGCGCACGGAATTTCGGCGTCTCCACATCACGCGCGCGAGAGCAATCGCTGCTCCGAACCAGCGCCGCCTACATGTCGCAGCCGCACGCGACCCTCGACCGAAGCTGCGGCCCGGCGTTTCAGCAGCAGCGCATACAGCAGAAAGGCGTATGCAAACAGCACCTCCTGCAGTTCGCTGGTCCGCACGCCGTAGAGAATCTCGCTCTCGATCGCGCCCAACGTCTCAAGTGTCTTCGGCACCTTCAGCAGAAGCGCCAGGCTCGCCACATAAACGAGCCGCCGGTCTGGCCAAAACCAATGCGGCACAAGGCGCGCCAGCAGCCGCCGCGGCCAGCGCGCCCCGAGCGGCACGAGTATGCAGGCAACGAACAGCCAAAGCTCGACGACGGCCCTTGGCTTCTGATTGAACCAGGAGCTCATGTTGTGCAGGTTGGTTTCCTGCTCGTTGTTGTGCGCAAGGAAGAACTCCGGGGGTGTCCAACCGAAGTAGTACTGCCCCCAGTTCAGGTCTTCGCCGGCGAAATAGACCATGGCGAGCACATAAGCGAGCAGCCAACCACGTACACGCCAATCAAAACGCCGCCGCGCCGCGATGAAGGCGCTGTACCCGAAGATGCCAGCCGCCAGCGCCATCGAGCCGGTGAGAGTTTCAAACACGCCGGTAGGAGAATCCAACACGACGTCGCGAACAACCCCGCCGGTGGCAGCCGCCACGAACGCGACGGCGAGAAGCGACACCGGCACGCCCAGCGTCAAAAGCAGGGACGATCCTCGCCTTTGCGGAACGACACGCGGTTCCGCGAGCGCCGGCATCAGCCGAGCACGCGCTATTGAGCGTTCTTCCACCCTGGTCCCACCCTAGTAAGTCGTCGGCGTCGTACCGCGTTACCGCGATTGGCGGCCCCCCGGCTGCATCGCGTCCTGCATGAGCAGCGTCTTCTGAGCGATCGGAGCCGGGCGCACCTCGTGCGCCACGAGGCCATTGCTCGCCACTTGATAGACGACCGTCACTTCCTCGCCCTCGCGGCGCGTCGACAGCTTCACGCCTGGCGCAACCTTGAATGTCATTCCGCCGCGCAGCGAGATCGTTCGTCCCCGCACGTCCACGGTGTTGATCACGCCGACGATTGAAGACGACATGCCCATCGCCTGAGATCCGAACAGCGCCCCAACGACCCAGAACGCCGGAAGTAGAATGCCCTTCGCCATGTCCGCAGCTCCTTCATGCTGCGGACAGCCTCGCATCTCAGTGTTTCTTGGACTTGGCCCGCCGCTTACTTTTTATGTAAGGGAGCGCTCGCAGCGGTGGGGAACCTGATGATCACGCGCAGGCCGGGAGCATTGTCGGCAAGTTCAATGCTGGCCCCGTGCAAGTCGGCGATGGCCGCAACCAGACTGAGGCCGAGGCCGTGTCCTTCCGCAGCGCTGGCGCCTTCGATGCGATAGAACCGCCTGAAAACGTTTGCGCGCTCCCCAACGGGGATACCCGCTCCATTGTCGCTCACCTCGAGAACGAGATCATTCCCGTCTTTGCGCAGCGAAAGCACGATGCCCACCGCGCCACGTGCATGGCGCAGAGAATTTTCGATGAGGTTGGCGCACAGTTGCACAAGCAGGCCACGATCTCCGCGGATCGACGCCTTGATGTCCTTTGGAACATCGATCCGCAGCGTATTACCTTCATCCTCGGCGACGGGTTGAAACAGCTCGCCGACATCGGCCGCGACCTCCAGAAGGTTCACGTCTGCAAAGCGGGCCTTGCGCGTCCCTGCCTGCAGCTGGCTGATGTTGAGCAGCCCCTCAAAGGTTGCAACGATAGCGTCGGATTGAACCAGCGCATCGTCCACGGCCTCCTTGAAAGCCTCGACGCTGTTTGCCCGCTCGCTCGCTGCCTCGAGCTTTTCACGCAGACGCATCATCGGCTTCTTGAGCTCGTGTGCGATGTCGGTCGACGCCTGATTGACGCTCTGAATGAGACGCTGCAAACGGTCCAGCATCGCGTTGATGCTGCCCGTGACATCGTCGAGATCGTCTCCATGCGGTCGCGTTTCGATGCGCTTGTCGAGCTGCCCGTATGAGACCGCGGCCAAGGTATTTCCGATATCGTCGATGCGACGCTGCGCCCGATGCGCCAGCCACACGCCGGCTCCGATGGCTATGGCGGCGGTTATCAAAAGCCCCCAACCCACGCTGTGCAACAGGATCAGCCTGGCCTGCCGCACCTCTCGGTCGCTGCCACCCACAAGCAGCTTGCCCTTCGAAACGGGCGTCCACACGGCGAAGAAGCGATCGCGGGGCGAGCCAATGCCCTGCACCGAGGGCAGCTCGGATCGTGGGATCACCCGCCAGCCATCGAACGGCAGCGCGCGAAGGACGTTACCTGCGTAGACCTTGCCGTCGTCGCCGAGCAGCATGTAGATGTTGTCTGCGTCTCGCAGCGAATCCGCCTCATCCGCTACCACGCTCACGAGTTCATCGAACCCGTGCTTGCGATCCACGGCGAGCAGCGCATCCTTCGTGCGCAGGACACGCGCACGCACGCGATCCTCCAGCTCATCATTGAGATTGACGATAAGCAGGGTGAAGAGCGTGGTCGTCGCGAGCGCGAGGAGAACGGCAAAGGTGGCAGCGAGCCTTACCTGCGAGCGCTTGGCGAGCTCACGAAGCATCGGTGAGCATGTAGCCGGTGCCGCGCACGGTCTGCAGCAGTGCTTTGTCGAAGGGCCGGTCTATCTTGCCACGCAGCCGCGAGATGTGCGTCTCGACGACACTTGTCCGCGGATCGAAATGCAAGTCCCACACGCGTTCCAGAAGCATGGTTCGTGTAACCACGCGCCCCTTGTTGAGCATCAGGAACTCGAGCAGCGTAAACTCCTTCTGCTGTAGCTCGATGCGCGTGCCCCCGCGCGTCACGAGACGCGTCGTCGTATCCAGCACCAGATCACCCACCTGGAGGATCCCGCTCTGGTCCTTCAGTGCCGGACGCCGGCCGAGCGCATTCACACGCGCAAGCAGCTCCGAAAAGGCGAACGGTTTCACGAGATAGTCATCGCCGATGTCGAGGCCCTCGACACGTTCGTTGATACTGCCGAGCGCAGTCAGAAACAGGATCGGCGTGCCGCTCCGCGCAGCCCGCACCGTCTTTGCAATCGACAGACCGTCGAGGTACGGCAGCATTCTATCGAGAATGAGCACATCGTAATCCTGCCCCATGGCCTGCGTGACACCTTCGCGTCCATCAGCAATCACATCGACGACATGACCAGCCTCGCTCAGCCCGGTACGAACGTAATGAGCCGTCTTGGCGTCGTCTTCGATCAGCAGGATCCTCAACCGTGCCTCCGTCCTGGCAGCATATTCTGGCACTAGCTTACTGCCGCTTTGCGCGCACTTTACTTCATTCGTAAGGAGCCGCGACCGCTGGCCTCTTGTATCATCGCTCCGTGTGCCGCGTAGAGCGACCACGGATCTGACATGCCGAATAATCGCACCTGGTTCTTTCCAACGCTTCTTTCTGTTCCCGTTCTCGCGGGCTGCGCCGCGAGCAACGCCGCAACCGATCCCGGGGCGCGGCCGCTGCCCAAAGGCCAAACTTGCACCGGCATACAACAGGAGCTGCGCGGGCTGGATCGCCGTGGGGTTCCGGCCTACGTCGAACGCCTTTCAAGCGGCGGGAAACTCAATCCGGAACAGCGCAGCCAAGCCACACGTTACAGCGATCTGCTCGACCAGTATCTGGGAGCACGGTGCCATGTTTAACACCCTGATCGTGGTCACTCCAGAATGCGACTGGCAAATCCGTCGACTCTGAGTTTCCCCGCTGCAAGCGCGATAGTCGCGCTTTGCACGCTCGCACTCGTTGGCCTGATTGCCGGCTGCGCGAACGAAAAAGCCATCAAGCAACACGCGCCCATATCATACGCTCACCTGAGTTGTGCGGAGCTGAAGAAAGAGACCAATCGCGCACTGCGCGACTTCAATCGCAATGAGTACTTGCTCGAGAACGACACACCGCAGATGGCGCGCCAGCGGCTGAATGCGCTCCGCAAGTCGCGTCTAGAAAAACGGTGTTAGATCCGGCGCCCTGGCGCCGAACACACGCGCTATTGCTTCTCGGGCTTTGCTTTCGGCTTCGGCAGGTCCGGCGGCAAGGGCACCGAAGGATCTCCTGCCGTCCAGTCACGCCGCAGCGCCGCGCTCACCAGCAGCATCAGGCCCACCGGCGTGGTGATCGTGACGAAGATCGCGATCAGCACTTCGTGGACCACCGGCCGCGACTCGACTGCCGTAAAATATGCCATGGAGGCCAGCAGCACGCAGCCGACGCCCAGCGTGCTCCCGAGCGTCGGCGGGTGCACGCGCGCATAGAAATTGTCGAGCCTCAGCAGCCCAAGTGTTCCGATCAGCGTCAGGCCGGAACCGAACAGTACCAGCACGGAGACGAGAATAGCGACCCAGGCGGGCAAATCCCCAGGAATGCTCATCATTCTATAGGCTCCCCGCGCATAAGGAACTTTGCCAGCGCCGCTGTCGCGACAAATCCGAGCAGCGAGATGACCAGTGCCGCCTCGAAGTAGACCGTCTCACCGGTCTCGATGCCGAACGTCAGAATGAGGCTCATGCCGGCGATATAGAATGCGTCCAGCGCCAGCACGCGGTCCTGCGCCCGCGGCCCACGCAGCATGCGATAAGCCGCTAACGCCATCGCGATCACCAGTGCAATCTCTGCAACCGTGACAGACCACACGAGAATGGTGCCGGCGCTCATTCGAAAATCTCCATCAGCAGCCGCTCATAACGGTTCTTGATGAGATCAACCCACACCTGCTCGTCCACGAGATCGAGCACGTGCAGCAGCAATTCACCTTTGGCGCTGTCGAAGTTCACCCACACCGTTCCCGGCGTGGACGTCAGCATGCACGAAAGGATCGCCAGCGCGTACTCGTTCCGGAGATCGAGCTGCACGGTCAGGAACCCGGAATTGGCTTTGCGTCCGGGCGTCAGGACGATCTTCGCGACCGCAATGTTGGACCGGATGATGTCGGTCAGCACGATGACCGCCAAGCGGAACAATGCCAGCGGCCGCCGCACGCGCGCCGTCGGAACCTGTAGCGTCGAGATCGCAAGACTACCAACGACGCCGATCAAAGACCCCAGCACGATATGCCCAGGCGAAACCGACTGATTGAGTAGCAGCCACATCGCCAAGAGAAACAGTGAGAGAAACGGATAGGGAAGCACCCGCGTCATGGCACAACCCCCGACGGCGCCGGTTGCACGCGCGGCGCAGATAAGACATCCCCGATATATCCCTGCGGCGCGTGCAGGCTCTGAGCGGTCGCTTGCATGAAGCTCTGCACCGGACCGGCTGCGACCGTCATCGCCGCGCACAGCGAAAGCAGCACCACGATCGGCACCATCTCCAAGAATCGAACGCTCGGAACCTCGCTTTCGAGCGGTACCCAGAAGACGCGGATTCCGGTTCTCACCATGGAGATCATGATGGCAAATCCCGAAGCCAGCAGCACCGCGAACAAAGTCCAGCTCACGGCAGGCGCGACCGCCGCCGCTTCAACACCGCCTGCCGGAAACAACGCATAGAGCATCAGAAATTTCGCGATGAACCCCGTCAGCGGCGGGAGCCCCGCCAGCAGCAGCGCGCACGCGGCAAACCCGATCCCGAGAATTGCCATCGTCGCCGGAATGGCGACGCCAACCGGATCGGCGCCGTCAACGTCATCCTCCTCTTCGCCTAACGCCTCGACCGTCACGGCCAACACATCGGCACCCGGCATTCGGCTGCGCTCTATCAGTTCGATGAGCAGGAAAAAGGCGCTGACCGCGAGTGTCGAACTCGCCAGATAGAACAGCGCCCCGCTGGTAACCCCGACGTTTCCAACGGCGATTGCCGAAAGCAGCGTCCCGGATGAAACGATGATGCTGTAGGACGCGAGCCGCGGCAGATCCTGCGCCGCAAGCAGGCCGATGCACCCGAAGACAACGGTCGCTATGCCCCCGACCAGCAGCCACTCCGACCCGAAATACGCCGACGCCCCCGCTTCCGCTCCGAAGATCATCGGCCAAAGCCTCAGGATCACGTAGATGCCGACCTTGGTCATGATGGCGAACATTGCTGCGACCGGCGGCACGACGACGGAATAGGTCGTCGGCAGCCAGAAGCACATCGGCCACATGCCCGCCTTGACCAGGAACGCCACACCAAGAATGGCAGCCCCTGTTTCGAGAAGCATGCGCTCGCTATCGCCGAGTGCTGCAACGCGCGCCGCGAGATCCGCCATGTTCAGCGTGCCGACAGCACCGTAGATGAGGCTGACCCCGATAAGAAACAGAGACGAAGCTGCAAGATTGATCGCGATGTAGTGCACGGCGGCTTTGACGCGCGGCGCTCCCGATCCGTGCAGCACCAGACCATAGGAAGCCGCGAGCAGCACCTCGAAGAACACGAAGAGATTGAAGAGATCCCCAGTGAGGAACGCCCCGTTCAGCCCCACGAGCAGGAACTGCACCAGGGTATGAAAGTGCGCGCCCGCACCGTGCCACCGCGCAATCGCGAACAACAGTCCGCAGAAAACGACGATGCTACCGAGCGTGATCATGAACGCGGACAACCGGTCGACGACCAGCACAATGCCAAAGGGTGCCGCCCAGTTGCCGAGCAGGTAGACGCTCGTGGCGCCGGCTCCTGGCGGCTGCGCGTCGGCATAGCTCAGCAACGTCAGCGCAATGGCGATCGTGCCGAGCGTCGACACCACGGACATGAGCGCCTTCAGCGTACGGCGACGCTCGCTCAGCGGCACCATAAGAGCGGCCGTAGCAAGCGGAAGCAGGATCGGCGCGATGGCGAGATGGTTGATATTCACGGTCACGACTCTCGCCCGTCAACATGATCGTTGCGCGCCAAGCCGCGCGCGGCGAGCAACACCACGAGAAACAGCGCCGTCATAGCGAAGGTTATGACGATGGCGGTGAGAACCAGAGCCTGCGGCACGGGGTCGGTGTAGTTGGCAAGCGTCTCCGGAACCCCCGGCTTCAGGATCGGAGGCGCACCCGTACGCACACGCCCCATTGAGAAAATGAATAGGTTCACCGCATATGAGAGGAGCGACAGACCGATCAGCACCTGATACGTGCGCGATCGCAGCATCAGCCAGACGCCCGAGCCCGCCAGCGCGCCGATGCTGAGAGCGAGAATGATCTCCATCACGCGGCTCCTTCGACTGCGGCAGGCTTGGGCTTGCGATGCGTGCGGATCGATTGGTGCGCCAGCGCGATGAGTTCGAGCACCGTCGCGCCGAGCACGATCGCCAAAACCCCGAGGTCGAAAAGAATGACGGTTGAAAGGTGCACATCCCCGATCAGAGGCAGGTGCACGTCCCCCATCATCGACGTCAGGAACGGATATCCGACAATCCAGGCGCTGCACCCGGCAGCGAGGGCAAAGACGAACCCGACCGCCATCCATCGCAACGGGAACACCCGGATTCGGTCCTCCACCCACACAGCTCCGCCGGCCATGTATTGCAGGATGATCGCCACCGCGAGCGTAAGCCCCGCCGCGAAGCCGCCGCCCGGCTGATCGTGTCCGCGCAGGAACAGGAATATTCCGAGCGTCCCGATGACAGGGAACAGCAGGCGCATCACGACGGAAGGCACCAGGAGATAGTCGTCGATGGTCTCGCCGGGCCGCCGATCCGGGTGATCGACGTCGAAAGCTTCCTGAATACGCTTCTGCTCGGGCGCTGCGATGCTTTCCGGTGCCGGCCGGAACCGCCGCAGCAGCGCGAATACGCTGATCGCGACGATGCACAGCACCGTGATTTCACCCAGCGTGTCGAAGCCTCGGAAGTCGACAAGAATGACGTTGACCACGTTCTTTCCTCCGCCCTCCGGATAGGCTTGCGCGAGGAAATATTGAGCGATGCCATTGTCCGGTTGCGGACGCACCATCACCGCAAACGAGAGCAGCGCCAGTCCCGCGCCCACGACCAGCGCGATCGTCAGATCAACGTAGCGCCGCATGAGCATGGACGAATCCGTTTCCAGAAGTCGCTCGTCGCGCTTCGGCAGCCACCTGAGGCCGAGGAGGATCAGCACCATGGTCACGATCTCGACTAGCAACTGCGTCAGCGCGAGGTCGGGAGCCGACAGGTAGATGAATGTGATGCAGGTCGCAAAACCGGCTCCGCTGAGGAGGATGAGCGCAGCAAGCCGATGGAACTTTGCCTGGTACGCAGTCGCCAGTGCGCAAACAATGCCGATGAACCAAACCACCGCGAAGGCGACATCGATGCGGGTCAACTCCATCGTCTCAGGCAGCAGGTTCCGACCAGCGAGAGGCAACAGACCGACAAGAAACGCCACGCATATAGCCGTCCTGAGCTGCGGCTGCAGACGGCGCGTCGCAATCACCCGCATCAGCGCCCTCGCCGTCGAACCGATGCGATCGGAGGGCGCCTGGTCTCCGCGGCTCAACCAAGGCACGGAAAGCCCCGTGAAGCCGAAAGACTTGAGCATCGCATAGACGCCGACGCCGCCGGCCAGCGCAACGAGGCTCATGAAGAAGGGAACGTTGAATCCGTGCCAGATCGCGAGGTCGAACTTCGGAGCAGCACTCCCCAGCACGGCAGCGACCGCAACATTGAGGAAAGGCGCAATGGTATAGTTGGGCACGATCCCGACCACGAGGCACACGACGACGAGGATCTCGACCGGAAAGCGCATCCAGTGCGGGGGCTCATGCGGCGTACGCGTCAGCTCCGTGGGCGGCGGCCCGAAGAACACATCGCGAATGAACCGCAAGGAATAGGCGACGCTGAACATCGCCGCGATCGTTGCGAAATACGGAAGCGCGTCGTCGAGCAGCGACCCGTCGTGGGTTTCGATCGTCTCGGCGAAAAACATCTCCTTCGACAGGAACCCGTTCAGCAGTGGCACGCCAGCCATCGCCGCCGCCGCCACCATCGCCAAAGTCGCCGTCACCGGCATATAGCGGTAAAGGCCGCTCAACTTGCGGATGTCTCGCGTTCCGGTCTCGTGGTCGATGATGCCGGCCGCCATGAACAGCGAAGCTTTGAACGTGGCATGGTTCATCAGGTGGAAGATGGCCGCCACAAGCGCCAGCGGAGAATCCATACCGAGCAGCAGCGTGGTCAGGCCCAGGTGGCTGATCGTCGAGTACGCGAGAACGCCCTTGAGGTCGTTCTGGAACATCGCAAGGTAAGCGCCGAGAACGAACGTTATGAGACCTGCCGGCGCGACGATCCACAGCCAGTAATCGGTCCCACCGAGCACCGGCCAAAAGCGCACCAGAATGAAGATCCCCGCCTTCACCATCGTTGCGGAGTGCAAATAGGCGGACACCGGTGTCGGTGCCGACATGGCGCGCGGCAGCCAGAACTGAAAAGGGAACTGCGCGCTTTTGCTGAGCGCGCCGATCAGGATCAGAATGAGCGTCGGCAGATAGAGGGGATGGTTGCGGATCAGGTTGCCCGCTCTCAACACCTTATCGAGGTCATAACTGCCGATGATATGCCCCAGCAGCAGGACACCGCCGAACAGGCAAAGACCGCCGGCGGCCGTGACCGCAAGCGCAAGACGCGCACCGGCCCTGGCGCCGCTGTCATGCTGCCAGTAGCCGATCAGCAGGAACGAGAAAAAGCTGGTGAGCTCCCAGAAGAAAACCATCTGGATCAGGTTGCCGGAGAGCACAATCCCCAGCATCGCCCCCAGAAACGCCAGCAGAAACGAGAAAAACCGCGGCACCGGATCTTCCGGCGACATGTAGTACCGCGCGTAGAGGAACACGAGCCCGCCGATACCGTTGATCAGCAGCGCAAAGACCCACGCAAAGCCGTCGAGGCGCAGCACGAATGAAAGCCCAGCTGCGGGTACCCACGCCCACTCCGCGCGCACCACCTGACCGTCGACGATGTATGGGTAGAGGAAGCTGAAAATGCCGACTTCGATCAGCGCTATGCCGCCGGCCAGCCAAGCTTCCAGGTTGCGCGCGTTTGTGGGAAGTAGGCCAGCAATGAGACTGCCGAGGAACGGAATCGCAATAGCGACAAGAAGAAGCGATTCATTTGAAATCATCTCTCGGCGAGAACCCCTATCCTGTCGTCTGGCGCCAGGCCCTTACGTTTCATAACGCACACGTGTGCACGGCGAAACCCACCGCGAGTTGTCCGCACAGCTGCATGATTGCACGCGACAGTGACGATCGTTCGCTCGAACGGAAATCCGCGCATTTGCCGCCGCGGCAGATGATGCGCAGCGGAGCAGACCACGCGGCGCTGGTCAACCCTCTCGAACGACGTCGTACACATCTGCGGTCGCCAACCGAACCTTACAGCGCATGTAAGGTGCAGTTGTTTGCAGTCCGCACCTCGACCGCAACCACACAAACTCGCCACGAAAACGAAATGGCGCGACGACCGTCGCCAGCGCCGGACGTGTTGACCACCCGATTGGATTACTAGGTGAGCTGTCAGCCGAGCCGCCCGCAACTGTGGTGTCTCCACCGCGAGTCGCGAAGCTGTTCTCGTTCAGGCTCAAGCCAATCGGCCCACAATGAAATGGAATGCGTCCGTGAATTTCTGACGGCATCCATGAGAAGTTTTTTGCGGACAATTGCGGCGCAGAAATTGAAAAGCGATTTTGCGCGGTCCCGCACCAACGATAAAAGAAATTCAAACAGCCAGTATCGTCGCGCCCGAAAGCTCGCCCGAGCCGGCGCACGCCCGCACTCCAAGCTGCCTTGGGTTCGACCACCGCGTTGTCGCGTTGAAGAGCTCGCGTCGTTGCGACGGCCTATGCCGCTTCTAGCGGACGCTCCCGGCTGTCGCACAACATTTCATACGCACGTCGCCGCATAACACGCTGACGATCAACGCGCTCACCCTCGAGGAACCGATGGAGAGCGTCCGCGAACGGCTAAAACCGCACGCAACACACCTGTGCCATCCCGTCACACCTGCCAGTATGTCCATCGTGGATTGGAAGCGTTGCCATTGATTGGCATCGAGAGAAGGCGCCCCTTTGACAGACCGCCAAAAAACGGCGGCATGACCGCTGCCCGCGATGGGCGGCGACGTCGGAGCTACGTATTTCGGATACGTATTAGGGAGAAGACGCTAATGACCAAAAAATGGGTCGCCTTCGTTTCGGTTCTGCTGCTTTCGGGAACGGCAGCCATCGCTGGCAGCTGGGATATGGGCACGGTCGACACCGATGGCAACGGCACCGTGAGCCGTCCCGAGTGGGAAAAAAATGCTGGAAAGCTGAAGATCGATCCGGTGCCAGCCTTCGAGGCAATGGACGCCAACAGCAACAACAGCATCAGTGAGAAGGAATGGGCTGCGGCGGAGAAAATGGTGAAGGCGTTCCCCGTGTCGTGCAAGTCGTCTTCCGAATCCTGGTGCCCCAAGGGCTACTAAGCGCTTAGGCTCGACAGACCCGAAACCCGGCGGGTAACCGTCGGGTTTCGGGTGATTTTGTTTGCGACGACAAACCCGTCGGACTTGGTCCGAGGGCAAGGCGCTTTGACGCGCTAAGCCGCTCGAGCGCGCAGTGCACAAGCCTCCGCGACCTCTAGCGATGCGCCGCATCGCAACCAGAGCGTAGTCACGCGCGCGATGACTGCGGGCTCTTCACCGAAGATTGTTGCTCAGCGCGCCAAACTCGCGCCCGGCGTCAGGGTACTGGGCGGCCGGCGCTACCTCTTGCGTGCGCACACCACGCGGTTTTCGCCAGCCTCGTTCGTATACCAAATCGGCTCCTCGTACGCGCGCGCGCGTTTCAGCAATGCCCCCACCTGCCGGTCTTGACCGAGCCCGAATTCGAACGCGAGCCATCCGCCAGTTTTCAGATAGCCGGCCCCTTCGCTGATCAGGCGAGTGTGCAGTGTGATGCCATAAGGGCCTCCATCAAAAGCCTCCCGAGGCTCTTCCCGGAGCAGGTGGGACCTGTCCCCGCACAACAGCCGCGAGGTTGAGATGTATGGGGGATTGGAGACGATCAGATCGACGCCCCCCTCCAAGCCCGTCAGCGGATGAAACAGGTCCCCCTGCATCACGGTGATCTGTTCGTGGTAGCTCAGCTGGGTCACATTGTGACGCGCATTCTGGACGGCATCGTCTGTGAGATCGCAGGCCATCACACGGGCATCGGCAGAATGCCTCGCAAGTGCCAAAGCGAGATTTCCCGACCCGCAACACATATCGACACAAATTGTGTCGCCGCCGATCTCGTCCAACAAGCCTTTTGCCACCCGCCCGAGCAACTCGGTTTCTTTTCGCGGCCGTAGAACAGCACCCTGGATCTCGATCTCAATTCCCAAGAACTGAACCCGAGTCCTGTGGCTATGGCCCGCGATCGTGCACAACTGCATTTAAAGTCCCTCGCCAGCGCGGCGGGGACAATTCGTCCAGCCACGTCCCCGTAGTCGCCTCAGACTGGAACAGTCGCCCTCCACACCGGTACGTTTCTCGAACCGAGCTACGCATCAGGCCGTTGGCCATTGACTTGATCCCTCGCAAGGCAACGCATTGCAGGCATCGTGCCGGCTTTGGATGCTGCAGCGCACCCGCCGGCGACCGGCCCGATGCGGACGGGAGCCCGGTCTAGAACCGCCAGTCGAAGCGCCCGGTCACCGCGTTGTCGGTCACGTCTCCCGCTAGCTGCCCGGAGTAGGACAGTCCCAGCGTGGCGTCCGGCGCTAACGCGACTGTGAGACCGGCGTCGATCAGCGCGCTGTCGCGTGCCAGCGGAGCGCCGAGTACCGTGAACGCAGAGCTACCCGACGCGAACGCCAGCGTGCGCGAGGCATCGACGTCGCCGATCGCATGCTGCCAGGCGATCGAAGCATGAGGCGTCACCAGCGCGCCGGCAAAGCGCGTTGTCGTCGCGACGCGGATACCCAGCGTCGAGAAGCCGAGCGATGCATCGGCGCTCGCACCCGAAAGGGCTGCCGAACCGCCCGTCTCTGTGAAGCCCCCGGTGTCAACGTTGACGTACGACAGGCGGCCGAAGGGCTCCCACGCCATCTGTGCATTGCCCAGCGGCAGCGCGATCTCGCCGAACAGCTGGCCGGTGTCGCCGTCATAGCTGGCTTGCGCACGATCAAGAAAACCGGGGAAGACAATCGTCCGCGAAGTGTCGACGTTGCTCCATGTCCAGGCACCACCTCCACGCACGGCGACATCTCCGATCCGACCGCCGAGGTAACCGATGAGGTGGTAGCTATCGACGCTCCCTGACGACAGGCGCGCATCGACATCGAGGTTCGAGTGCGCATAGCCCGTCGCGATACCTGCTCGCCAGCCGCCGCCAAGTCCTGCGTCGACACCCGAGACGAAGCCACCCAGCGTGCGATCAACGCTCGCAGCATTGCCGTTGCCGTTGAGGTCTCCCCAGGCTCCGTAACCCTGCGTCCAGAAGGCGAGGTTGCTCGCGGGCGCCCCGCCAGACCTATTTTTGCCCGTTGCACCTAGCGCCATGCGTCCCGCCGACGCGGAATTGCTTTGCGCCAAGGCAAATTGCTTCGAGCTTCCGCTCGAATACGAGGCCTGCAACAGACGCGCGAAGACCGCATCGCGGACATAGCGGCTGTCCTCGATGAGCACCCCAGAAACCGAGGCATGCACCTCGCCGGACACCGCATCGAATGCGGCCCGCGCCTGTTCGACAGAGCTGAGGCCGAAGATTGCCTGATAGAGTGCGTTGCCGGCACCGAGGCTCTCGGCACCAGCTGCCGCCGCCTTCTGATTTGCCGTCAGCGCGACGTCGGCGAATGCAACCTGCTTGATCGTCACGTAGACGTTGTTGATGTCGTAGCTGAGCACCGCTGTGCGAAATGCCGTTTCGACGCTGGATTCAACGTCGCTGAATTGGCCATTCACACCGCCGGCCGAGGCGACGATGGTGTAGCTCGTGTTGACCGCGAAATCGGGGAACGGCACGACCACGACCTTGCCGCCGTTGATGGTCGTGACGCCGGAAACGTTCAGCAGGTCGGATGCACCGGCGCTGTTGACCTCCACTTGGTAGACCATGCCGGCATTGAACGTCGCGCTCGCTGCGTTGAGCGTGCCGATGGAATTGCCCGGCGCCAGGGCGGATCCGCTGTTCAGAACCAGGTTCGAGACAGCACCACCGCCACCGATGAAGCCACCATCCTGCACGGTAACGCCGCTCGACGCAGCGATCGAGCCGTTCACGACCAGACGGCCTTCTTCGACAACCGTGCTCCCGGTGAAGGTGCTGACGCCTGTCAGGGCCACAGTTCGCCCGCTGCCACCGTCGTTGACGATCACGCCGCCTGAGCCGGTGATGATGTTCGCTATCGACGCATCGATCGCCGTCTGGGTGAAGGTGGCCGTGGTGCCCGTTCCGTTGACGCCGATGTTGCCCGTAAGCCCCCAGCCCGTTTCGAGCGTCAGCCTGTTCGCGCCGCCGATGAAAGTAATCGCATCCCCGCGTGCGGTGCCGGCCCCGTTCAGCCCGCCCGAGATCGAGCTTGTGCTGATGATAGACGTGCCATTCGCGATGATGCCAGCTCCGCCAGCGCCCGTTCGCGTCCGCGCTTCTGAACTGGAGTTCTGCCCGACGCCTATGGCTCCACCCTGGCCGCCCGTCACAGCCGCATTGACGAATACAGTAGCGCCCGGTTGTGTAACGTGCAGGCCCGTGCCGCCATCGCCACCACCGCCCGGAAAACTACCCGAGGATCCGAAGCCCAGACCGCCATTGCCGCCGGTGCCGCCGATGCCGCCTGAGACGGCGCCGTTGACCGTCAGCGATGTCGCCCCGGTGAAGACGACACCGATGCCGCCACCGCCACCTGCACCGCCATCGCCGAACGATCCAACGCCGTTACCGCCATTGCCGCCGTTACCGCCGGTGACCGGATCAGCCGCATCGATCGTTGCCGTGCCAGCCGAGTTCGTCGTCCCGCGGCCACCGCCGCCACCGCCACCACCGCCCCCGTCGACCGAGCTGGACCCGCCGTACGCGCCGCCGCCGCCGGCCTCTGCACCGCCACCCCGAGGTGCCGCGGTGCTAGTGCCACCCGCACCGCCGGTTCCGAATTCACCGTTACCGCCAGCTCCGCCCGTCGGATAGACCAGCGGGGTGCAACACGTCAGGTGCAGGCCGCCACCACCGCCGCCGCCACCTGCCCCGTTGCTGCCAGCGACGCCATTGCTTCCTGAATTGGACGTGGCGCCTGCGCCGCCGCTGCCGGGAGCCCCTGCGCCATCACCGCCAGCGCCACCGAGCGACGTCGTACCGTCAGAACCGTTGGCGCCATTAGCGCCGGTGATGGGACCAGCGTGTGACGCTGTCGGCATACCGGCCGCGAGCAGCAGCGCGAGCGGCACTGCCGCTAAGGAACGTGCTGATAAAAAAGGAAAAAACAGAAACTGTTTCTCTGGTCGCCGGCCGCTATCCGCAATTGACGCTCTTATGAAACTGTCCACTCTGAGGTCCCCCCCGGGCCTTAAAAAGCGGAGCGGGCGACCCTGATGATTCCGCCAGCACCGAGCGGACTGTTCCTACGGCTCTGCACGCCGTTCAAGATTAACGGGGACGGTTGGGATGCTGGGTAAAAAAAATGGGACAACGCGTACCGTGTCCGCCCTGTATGTGGACATCGCACACGGCAAGGGCGGCCTCGCCAAAGGCGCAATGATCATTCCGTACAATGACGAGCACATGCCCATGAAGCCCGACACGCAAGTTGCTTACATTGACGGCTACAGCTTTGATTTCCCCGCGACCGACCCGCAGAGCCCTGCGTATTTTCAGAAGGTGATGCAGTCGATCTTCGAACTTGAGGTCCCGCCACCCTCCGCTGGATCCGCCCCGTTCTTTGCCAAAGCCGAAATCTTCGCGCTTCCCGACGTGACCGTATCGCGCGCGCGAACAGGAGCCAGCCGTCTAAGACGCACCATCAAGACAATCGCCGAATGGGCCAACGACCAGATTCTCGTGGTCTGCTACACGCGCGGGCATTTCACTTTGGAATCGGGCGGCCACCTGCGACGCGTCGAGGCTGGCGACATGGCGTTCATCGACCTCTCGCAGGAGGTGACGATCGAAGCCCCGGAGGTCGACAACGTCGGCCTAGCCATCTCTCGACGCAGGCTCGAGGCGATAATTCCGTTTCTCGACGATGCGCACTGTTTCGTGCGCGAGCAGGGCCCGCTGACGGCGATCCTGCGGGGCATGATGGAAGAGGTGCTGTCCACGGGGGCGAGCGTAACGGTGGTCGATGCGCGCGCGATCAGTAGCGCGATCATTCAGCTCGCCGCCTCCTGTCTCGAGGCGCGAGCGCGTCAGCAGGTAGAAGGCAGCCCGGGCGTCAGCATCGGCTCACTCGTGTCTCTCAAAGCCGCGATCGAGCGGCGCCTTGAAGATCCGGAATTGACGCCGCAGGCTCTGATCGACGAGTTCGGCATCGCGCGATCGACGCTCTATCGGCTGTTCGAGCCTTTGGGCGGCGTCAGCACCTACATCACCGAGCGTCGTCTGCACTACGCGTTCCGTGTGATGGTAGACCCGCAGCAGCCACCCCAGCGCATTTCCCAGCTGGCGTTCAAGCTCGGCTTCAGCCAGCCCTCGGCGTTCACGCGAGCCTTCAAGGACCTCTTCGGTCTCTCGCCGAAGGACGTCAGAACGCTCGCCGCTCAGTCGAAGGAACGCGAGGTGGAGCTAATGGCCGATCGCGACGTGCTTCAATTCCTCCGTCCAATCAGCCGCGCGCCTGCCGGGGACAGCGGTCCCAATCTTCTCGACGCGTCCACCTGAGGCGGGCCGGCGCTCGCGAGGCCTTGTCGTCGTCGTAACGGCACGAGCGTTCAGCGCAGGTACTGCGCGAACTGAAAGCAGACCGACGGCACGTTGCGCTCGTTAGTGCCGTCAAGCGCAACGTAGCGGCCCGGCGCCTCATCGCGACGCAACGCGGAATTGGCAATGGTGTAATAGTACTGGGGAGGGCGCGAGAGATCGATCGACAGCATGCGCGCCTGTTGCCATAGGAACGAATGGAAGGCTTTATCTTCGGCCTCGTCTTTCAGAACCGCGACGACAGTCGCCCTGACGTTCAGACGATTTTCCATGCGCTCGACCAAGCCACCGGGAAGCACGGCGTGCGCGTAGCCCGGCACCATCACGACCTTGCCACCACCTTTGCCGCGCACCTCGGTCTCGACGTAAGCCGCAAGCTCATCGTCGTGGCTGAACCGTTCCCGCATGATCGCCGCGTCACGTTGAGCCTTGGTAACCGTGCCGTCGAAACCGTACCGGAACCAGACCCGCTGGCTGAGCTGCGCGAGGCATCGGTAGACGGGATCGTTCTGCGTTCTGAACCCGCCGAGCGGATTGTTGAAGTCATAGAAGATCGGGTTGAGGCCGAGCTTTTTGGCGAGAAGGACCTGACGACCGAGCGCTTCAGCGACACGGTATTGCGTGACCGGCGAATCCTCTTCGGCATGGTCGGGATCGACGAAATGCCAGCGGCCCGAGCGAATGACATCCTCCGCGAAGAACCCGATGTCCTCTTCCGTCTCTATGCCCATGGCCTGACGCCCGAGCACGCGTGGCATCTCTATGGCGACATGACGGACCCCCGCACGCGCCATGGCTTCGAACAGCCCTGCGGAGGAATAAAACGCCACGCGCTCGCGCACGCCGTGCTTCACATCTGCAAGGATGACGAGGTCGCTGTCTCGGATGACCGCCTCAAGCGAGCCCAGGTCTCTGGCTTCCGCTGCCGAATGCAGCCCCATTGATACGGGCATCAGAAGCAACAGGCGACGCGCCCATCTTGACGCGGAGGCGCAAAGGGCCTGAAGGCGCGGAGCAGGGGCTACGTTCATGGTACACCGCCGCGTACGAGTTCTCGTCTACAGACCCTTCCCGAACGAGACCCCCACAGTCGTTTCTTCTTTGTCTATTAGGCTAGCGGGATTCGAGCGTTCCGCAATCGCCACGCGCGCCTGCTTTTCGATCATTTTCTGATAATGTTATGGTCATTCGTCCGATGCAACACCGCAAGTCGCGGCGTGCGCATGCCGCTTGATGGGGCTCGACGTCCATGATGAAACCACAGCTTGCAGCCGTTGCAGCAGTCTTCATTGCCCTCATGGGGTTCGGGATGCCTCATGGGCTGGCGCAATCGACGGCGCCCGCGAGGCCACTCACCGATCCGGGCGTACCATCCGACGACGAACTGACGCTCGTGGTCGGCACGCGCTTCGTGTCTTCATCCGCCGCCGCATCGACGCCTCACGCCATGTTCGACGATGCGCGCATCCCGCTGAAGGATTTCAACCAGACCGACCACTGCATCGATCAGGCCGCACTCGAAGTGGCCCAGGAATACTTCACCAATCTTGGCCGCGTGCTCGGCAAGGCGGGGCACTTCTATTTCGTCCCCGATGACCAAATCCGCAAATCAGTAACGATGTGCGAACGACTGCACCGCCAGCCTCCGCAGGCTTGGAGTGAGAGCAAGACGAAGATCATCGCGTTTGGAAAAGTCGTGCCGACGGTGGAGTCGCGCGCCCTCGAGCAGTCCATCCGCTGATCTAATCAGCGCGCGGCAGCATCACTCTTCGGGCAGCAGTCCCTTCAGAAGCAGATCGACCGAAGTCTCGATGAACCGCTCCGTGTCGAGTGGCCAGCGGTCTGCGAACAGCAGCCGGCAGATATGCATGGACAGCGCGGGCGACATCACGAGCTCGGGATAGTCGAGCGCCGGGGCCTCGCGGATAACGCCGAGTTCGCCGGCCCGCTTCATCCGCTCCTGGAGCTTTGCGAGGACGCCGTCAAAGACGCTTTCGAAATACTCGTCGACGAGCGCTGGAAAGCGCACCGCTTCAGATATCAGAAGTCGCAGCAGCTCTTGCGTGGTCCTGTCGTTCGCGCAGGCGCGAAAAAGAAAGAGCAGATCGGCACGGATCGATTCCAACGTCGGCTCACCCTGCTCCTCGAAGAACGGAGCGAGCAGGATCTGCTGAGCCTTGGCGCGGTCGCGCACGAGCGCCTCGAACACCTGCTCCTTGCTTGTAAAGTAGACGTAGATCGTTCCCTTCGTGACGCCGGCCCGTACCGCGACGTCGTCGAGCCGCGTTGCGGCGTAGCCGTGCAGGGTGAACTCCTCGAACGCAGCATCCAGGATCTCACTGGGCCTTTCCGCCTTCCGCCGCGCCCTGGTCGTTCCCGTCATTCTTTCGATATCCCTTTCAGCACCGCGCCCGCGACGCCCTGTCCAATCGCCCATTCGGGACGCCAGCACTAAACATATTATTGACTTACCGGTCAGTCAGCAATACGGCGATAACCGATCTAGGTCTGCTTGCGGGGGTGGCGATCGATGACATCGAGAAACAACCAATTGCTTTTATTGACGTTTCTGTCCTTGGCGACAGCAGCGGCCGGGTGCGGCGATACCGAGGTCGGGTCGACCAAGTCACCCCCATTCGTGCGCACGCAGGTCGTTTCCAAGGTCGGGTACACCCCCTCAACGTGCCTCACCGGCGAGGTTAAGGCGCGGGTGCAGACCAACCTCTCCTTCCGGGTGTCCGGTCTCGTCACCGAACGCAGCGTCGAGGTCGGCGATCACGTCACGCCCGACAAGATCCTCGCGCGCATTGATCCGACGGAACAGCGCGCCGATGTCGTATCGGCGGAAGCCGCCGTCCGTTCGTCCGAAGCGCGCGTACGCCAGACCGAGGCAGCCTTCGAGCGCCAGAAGGCCTTGATCAAAGACGGCTTCACCACGAAGCGGGACTACGATCAGGCTGAGGAAGCACTGCGTACCGCACAAGGCTCGCTCGAAGCCTCACGCGCACAGCTCGCCAGCACGAAGGACGCGCTCTCCTTCACCGAGCTCCGCGCCGCCGCGCCAGGCATCATCACCGCCCGCAACGCCGAAGTCGGTCAAGTCGCCCAAGCAGCCCAGACGATGTTTTCGCTCGCAGAGGATGGCGCGCGCGACGCCGTCTTTCACGTCTATGAAGCAGCGTTCCTGAACAAGACCGAATCCAACGTCGTGTCTCTGTCACTCGTGTCCGATCCGAAGATCACGGCCAAGGGGGTCGTGCGTGAGGTATCGCCCAGCACCGACACCGCCTCCGGAACCGTCCGCGTCAAGGTGTCGATCACCGATCCGCCGCCAGCTTTCACACTCGGCTCCGTCACGTTCGGCTGCGTGAGGTTGGCTCCGCGCCAAGTCGTGCTTCTATCAGCCAGCGCGCTCGACAGTTCCACCGATAGCCCCGCCGTCTGGATCGTGGATCCAGCGACACTCGCCGTCACCCTGAAGCCCGTCTCCATCGCCTCCTACGAGACCGAGAAGGTCGTCATCGATGGCGGGCTCGAGCCTGGCGAACGCGTCGTCACCGAGGGCGCCAAAATGCTGCGGCCCGGACAGATCGTCTCCATAAACGACGGAGCCCAATCATGATCTCCGGAACGTCCGGAACGCGCAGATGCGCGCTTGCTCTGGCGATTGCGGCGCCACTGGCGCTTACCGCATGTGGCGAGGCCAAGGATGGTCCCGCGCCGCCGCCGCGCCCCGTCCTGACGATGGTCATTCCCGGAGCAGGCAGCGATGGTTTCGCGTTCGCGGGAACTGTTGAACCCCGTTATCGTGCCGACCTCAGCTTCCGCGTCTTCGGCCGCATCGTGGCGCGTGACGTCGAGGTCGGTGACGTCGTGCGCAAGGGCCAGCGCGTCGCCGCACTCGATCCGACCGCACTCGAGCTTGCAGCCCGCGCTCAGCGCGCCGCGCTCGCAAACGCCCAAGCCACACTCACGAATGCCTCGGCAGTCGAAGAACGCCAGCGCGAGCTTCGCGATCGCAAAGTGACGGCGCAGGCGATCTTCGAGGCAGCGGAGCAGGCGCGCATCTCGGCCCAGGCCGAGGTGACGCGAACCACGTCCAACCTCACCAAAGCCGAGGAACAGCTTTCGTACGCCGAGTTGCGCAGCGACTTCGATGGCATCGTCACCGCCATCGGCGCAGAAGTGGGACAGGTCGTCAGCGTCGGCCAACCCGTTATCACGGTGGCACGCCCCGACGTTCGCGAGGCCGTCGTCGACATCCCGGAAGCTTCGAGCATTTCGCTCGCGCCAGGAGCAGCATTCGAGGTCGCGCTCCAACTCGACGAGCGCATCCGCACCGCGGGCGTGCTCCGCGAAATTGCCCCCGAGGCCGACAGCGTCACGCGCTCTCGTCGCGCACGGATCACGCTTTCCGATCCGCCTGAGACGTTCCGTCTGGGAACGACTGTCACGGTGCGCAACAAATCCGCCGGCGAAGGTTCTAGCAACGTCCGCCTGCCTGCATCGGCACTCGTCGATCGCGATGGCCCAACCCGCGTTCTTATCGTCGACGGAACCGGATCGGTTTCGGCTGTCCCGGTGAAAGTCGTGGGCCATAGTGACGGTTCGGTCCTCGTTGCCGGGGCTCTTACGCCGGGAATGCGCGTCGTCACCGCCGGCACCAACAGCTTGAACCCCGGCGAGCGCGTCCGGATCGACGAAGGAGCCGGCCGCTGATGGACAAGAAGTTCAACCTCTCCGAATGGGCGCTCGCGCATCGATCGCTTGTCACCTATTTCATGCTGGTGTTTTCACTCGCTGGCCTGTTCTCCTATCTCAATCTCGGCCGCGAAGAGGATCCCGCCTTCACCATCAAGACGATGGTGATCGTCGCGCAATGGCCCGGCGCCTCAGCTGAGGAAACGGCCCGCCAGATCACCGATCGGATCGAAAAGAAGCTGGAGGAGCTGGAGTCTCTGGACTTCACCCGCTCCATAACGACACCCGGCGAAACGACGATTTTCGTCAACCTGCGCGACAGCACCAAGGCGCAGGACGTTGCCCCGACCTGGGTGCTCATCCGCAACATGATCGGCGACATCCAGGGGCAGTTCCCGTCGGGCGTCGTCGGACCATTCTTCAACGACCGCTTCGGCGACGTTTACGGCAACATCTACGCGTTCACGTCCGATGGTCTGACCCAGCGCCAGCTGCGCGACTACGTCGAACAGGTCCGCGCCAAGGTCCTCACCGTCCCGAACGTCGGCAAGGTCGACATCGTCGGCGCGCAGAATGAGGTCGTCTTCCTCGAATTCTCGCCGCGCAAGCTTGCTGCATACGGCCTCAATCAGCAGGCCATTGTCACTGCGCTACAGCAACAGAATGCCATCGTGCCATCGGGCGTGATCGAGGCCGGCACCGAGCGCATCAGTCTTCGCGTCACTGGCCAGTTCTCCTCCGAAAGCGACTTGCAGGCGGTCAATCTGCGCATCAACGACCGCTTTTTCCGCCTCAGCGATGTCGCCACCATTCGCCGCGGCTATGCTGACCCGCCGAGCGCGCTGTTCCGGTACAATGGCGAACCGGCGATTGGCCTCGCCATCGGCATGCGACCTAAGGCCAACCTTCTGAAGTTCGGCGAAGCCCTGCACGAGGAAATGCAGCGCATCACAGGTGAACTGCCCGTTGGCATCAATGTCCACCTCGTTTCCGACCAGCCCCTGATCGTCGAGGAAGCCGTTTCCGGCTTCACGCGCGCTCTCTTTGAAGCTGTCGCCATCGTGTTGATCGTGAGCTTCGTATCGCTCGGCGCCCGCGCCGGCATGGTCGTCGCCCTCTCCATACCCCTCGTGCTCGCGATCACGTTCATGGTCATGGAGTATTCGGGCATCACGTTGCAGCGCATTTCGCTGGGAGCGCTGATCATCGCGCTCGGCCTCCTGGTCGACGATGCCATGATCGCCGTCGAGATGATGGTTGCAAGGCTCGAGATTGGAGATCCGCTCGAGAAGGCCGCCAGCTACGTTTATACGTCGACAGCCTTCCCGATGCTGACGGGCACGTTGGTGACCGTCGCCGGCTTCATCCCGATCGCCTTCAACGGCAGCGCTGCCGGCGAATTCACCTACACCTTGTTTGTCGTGCTGGCGGTGTCACTCCTCGTCTCCTGGGTCGTCGCGGTGTTGTTCACGCCACTGCTCGGCGTCTGGCTGCTGCCGGCATCCATGCACAAGCACCATGACAAGCCGGGCAGACTGTCATCCATTTTCTCGGCATTTCTGCTGTTCTGCATGCGCCACCGCTGGCTGACCATCGCGGCCACACTCAGCATGTTCGTTGCGTCGATCGTCGGCATGGGTTTCGTTCAGCAGCAGTTTTTCCCGTCCTCCGATCGCGTCGAACTGGTCGTCGATTGGAACCTGCCGCAGAATGCCTCCATCCTCGAAACGAAAGCGCAAGTCGTGCGCTTCGAGAAGGAAGCGCTCACTGGCGACCCCGATGTCGTCCGCTGGTCGTCGTACATCGGCCAGGGCGCCTTGCGCTTCGTTCTCTCCTTCGACGTGCAGCCGCCTCATCCCTCGTTCGGGCAGACGGTGATTGTCACCAAGGATCTGGAGGCGCGTGGCCGGCTCAAGAAAAGGCTCGAAACATATGTGAAGCGCGAGTTCCCCGGCACGGACGCCAACGTAAAGCTCTTAGACATCGGCCCCCCTGTCGGCCGTCCGGTGCAGTATCGCATCAGTGGACCTGACGTTGCGACGGTCCGCACGCTGTCGCGCGACCTCGCCACCATCGTCGGCAATGACCCGCATATCGGCGACGTCATCTATGATTGGAACGAGCCGGCGCGCGTCGTGAAGGTCAACGTGCTTCAGGACAAGGCGAGACTGCTCGGCATCACCTCTCAGGACATCGCATCGACCCTGAACAGCATCGTCGGCGGCAACGTCATCACGCAAATTCGCGACGGAATCTATCTGATCAACGTCACGGCGCGCGCCGAAGGCGCCGAGCGCGGCTCGATAGAAACGTTGCAGAACTTGCAGCTGGCCGGCCCATCGAACGTCCAATCCGTACCGCTCGCCGCGGTCGCGACATTCGAATATGTGCAGGAGCAGCCGATCATCTGGCGCCGTAGCCGCCTCCCCACTGTCACCGTCAAAGCAGGCATCGTCGGTGATAGCCAGCCCGCGACTGTGGTCGCCGCCCTCACGCCGGCGGTCGATCAGTTCAAGAGCAAGCTGCCCGCCGGCTACGATGTCGTCATCGGCGGAGCAGTCGAGGAGAGCGCCAAAGGCCAGGGTCCGATCATCGCTGTGGTGCCGCTCATGGCATTCGTCATGGCCACCATCCTTATGGTTCAGCTGCAGAGCTTCCAGCGGCTGTTCCTGGTGGTGGCGGTGGCGCCGCTCGGGCTCATCGGCGTCGTCGCAGCACTCCTTCCGAGCGGCGCCCCGATGGGCTTCGTCGCCACGTTGGGCGTGCTTGCTCTCGTCGGCATCCTCATTCGCAACTCGGTCATTCTCGTCGTGCAGATCGAGCAGCTGAGGAGCGAAGGAGTTCCGGCTTGGCAGGCGGTGGCGGAGGCGACCGAGCATCGTATGCGGCCCATTCTTCTCACCGCAGCCGCCGCAAGCCTCGCGCTCATTCCCATCTCCCGTGAGGTCTTCTGGGGACCGATGGCCTACGCGATGATGGGCGGCATTATCGTCGGCACGCTTCTGACGCTGCTGTTCCTGCCGGCGCTTTATGTGGCCTGGTTCCGCATCAAGGCGCCGGAGGGCAGCAGCGAGCACACACACGGCGACGCTTTGGGAAATGCGCCGGCGTTGCCGCACGCATAGGGCGCGAGGCGTTGAGAAGCGCCTTGCTCAGCGCGGCCCCGTGACGACGTCGGCGGGGTCGCGACTATGAAGATTGGTTTGCCGACATTCGCCGCCGAGGTTGCGGTAGACGTTGCTGCGGATACCGGCCTCCACTGGCAGCATCCCTGAAGCACCAAGCTTCAAGTTGTACAGCACGATGCGTGTGGCGCCGTCCGACGATTTGATCATTGGCTTGCCGTCATCATCCAAACCGTAAGTCCAGACGGGCCGTGCATCGCCTTCGAAATTCGTCCGAGTTCCGTCCCTTGCAACGATGGCGCGTTCAAAGAACCTCGGCGTCTGGTCTTTGATAACGTCGACGTCGAAATAGAACGAAACGACGGCGTGCGTGCGCATCATGTCGTGGAACGCGCAATCGAGCGAGGGTGGAAAATCGGCTGGCGACGGCTCGATAGCCGCCACGTCCTTCTGCGCCGGTGGGGCTTGGTCGGCAGCGAAATGCACCACCGCAATCACCGCTACGCCCGCAACTGCGAAACCCGCCAGCAAGAGTATCGCGAACAGTCGAGACAGCCGCGCGTTCATCGCAGATCGCTCCATTGGCCGGTCTGCTACCCGAGTAGCCCGGATAGATTCACCCAGCCTGGACGCTGCGAACTCTTTCCATCTGACTTCTCATCCTCGACGCCGTCCCCACGCACCGAAGCAATGGCGAGAGCGGTCAAGCGTTCAAGGTCACGCTCGCCTTCGTTTATCGCGCGAATGACGGCCACCGCCATTGTGACTTGCAACGCCTTATCGTCGCTTCCCAGCTCCTTGTCGGCGGCCTCGTAAGCGGCCGACATAAGGCGCATGATTGCATCGTCGTAAAGCGGGTCTTCCTTATTGCCCATTTGAGCACTTTTGTTATTGGCCTTAGACGCATTTTTGTACCGGATTACAATGCGTTCTGGCAAATGCGGAACACAAGCTTTCAAAAGCTGCCGGTTATTCCTCCTTTGGGAGAAGCTTATCCACCGTGTGCAGCGCGGCATTCCAGTGCACCGCCGCATCAACCACGCGCGGACTACCTGTCCGAAATGAAGGCCCCATCATATTTCTTTTGCAGGATTGCCAGCGCCTCGGTTCTGCTCGCACCGGTCTTGCGAAGATTGACATAGTAGGCGCCAAGGTTTCCGAAACCCGGACTTGCCGCGGTGCCACCTAGAACACTGTGCAGATCCCGCGTCAGCGCAACCGCGGATGTATGATCGCCGAGTGCGTTGAGCATGTCCTGCAGCTGCAGCGCGCGATTTGCGATCATGCGCGGGCTTTCCTCAAACCGTCGCCCGGTGGCATTCAGCACCGCGCGCACCTTCTCGACATCGCGGTCCCCGGGAGCGGCGTTCTTTTGGCGCGCCACAAGCCACTCTGCAGCATCCTCATGGCTGAACTGATCAAGCCAATGTCCGCCTGCCTGCTCTTTCTGCGGCTGATTTTCTGAGCGTGCCGGGGGATCATTCGCTGTCGACTCGACCGCGTCCCCGCAGCCGCCTACGATCAGCGCCATTGCTACAAACAAGATTGAGTGTATTTGCACGCGTTGTCCTGGCATCTGCCTGCTCGTCTCAGATCGCGCCTTGAGCAAATTTGCTCAGAGCCGAGCTGCCAGGTCCGCGGGCCTGTGCAGCTGCCTGAAAGGTTAAGCGAAGCCAGAAAATTCTCCAACGATGCGACAGCGGAAGAAATGGCCTTCGATGCTTGCCATCTCCACCCACCCGAAGTGCCAAAAAGTCTCCTCGGCGGGAGCCTCGAATGCGAACCTGCCGACTGCAGGCTCAGTCTCCACGCTTCGGAAAGAACGCGCGCGGCCGCGAAGGCGTGCTCGCTTGCGCAGCGTGCATCGCGCAATAGGTTTGCCCATTGCCGCGAAGCTCGCCGCAGAAATGAAAGTCCGGCGACTGCGGATCGCCGATCGGCCAGCGGCATTCATTGCTCTCCAGCGTTGCAAGCGTCTTGAAAGGTGCTGCTGGCTTGGTCCGCTGCGTGGTGGAATTACCGCTCATCTCGTATCCTTTTTTCAATTTACGACGTCACCGCGTCAGAGGGGCGAGGACGTACGCAAAAGCTCGCCCTCACGCGCCACGCGCTCGAACACTTCGCTGATCGCCTTGATGCGATAGAGTTGCTCGCCACCTTCGTTGGGCAGCACGCGCAACACTTTATACGACCGCACAGACGCAGGGACGGCCCGGTTCGTAGGCATGAAGTCAACCATCTGCCCGACTTTGAACTTGGCCACTAACTGTCTCCGCTGGTTGCTGCCCGGCGGGCCATTCCGACGTGATCGTGGAACGGGCGCGATGCATCTAAATCGCGTTCATCACCCCGATGTTCGGCAAAATGTAGCGAGACATAGCCGCCGAATGACGAGCAACCCTCCTCGCGACGGTGCGGCGGCACGAGCGCTGCGTCCGGAATCTTGATGTGTGGAATTGTAGGCATCCCGCTCCGCTCTCGGCTCAAGGCGGGAGCGCGCACACTCTCAGCACGGAGGCCCAACGATTTGTCCGTGATCGCCAAGATATAGGCGCTCAGCCCAACAATGTCGATGGCGCGGCCCTAATTCCGCTCTCGCGAGGCTTCCAAACGCAATATATCCGCGCAAACCGCTTGCGCTCGCGGCCTCAATCAGTCATGCATGAGGCTCGACTTGTGGCCGGATGACCGAGCCGTGGCGTTTGATGCCAAGCACAACGCCTCGTTTCCTTTGACCTACCATGTTTCGAGAATCAGGGCCGGCCATGGCACGAGCTGCCGTGCCGGTCCGTTAGCATCGCTTACCACCGAGGACTTCATGGATAACGGAACAGTTAAATTCTATAATGCCCAGAAGGGCTATGGCTTCATTGCGCCCACCAATGGCAGCAAGGACGTTTTCGTCCACGCGACCGCGCTCGAGCGCGCCGGCATCAGCGGTCTTGCTGAAGGCCAGAAGGTTGCCTTCGACACGGCTGAAGACCGCAAGACCGGCAAGGTATCGGTGCAGAACATCGAACTCGCGTAATCCTGATTACATGCGAGCGGCGGTAGCTCCACAGCTACTGCCCACGCTGCCCTAGAGTACGGCGCGCGCGCAGAGCAGGTCTGATGTTTCCTGTCCAACGACGGTCATCAGCCCATGCGCTATCAAGCCATCGAGAGCGCGCCGTCCTTGATCGATCGTGAGACCAGTCTCCGCGGCAAGGGACGACCACGATCCCTCATCTAGCTCGATGCCGGTTCCGTCGCGCGCAGCGTGCGCGGCAACCCACGCCATCAACGCGAGCGCGTTCGCTTTTTCAGGACCAAGCTCCTTCCCGCAAGCGAACCATTTGGACCAGAGTTCGAAGTCGGACATGCCGTATCCAAATTTTGAGTGCTTCGGCGGACTGCTCGCATCATCGTTTCTCACATTTCCGCTAAGGCAGCTTACGGGTGGTGGCTCTTCAAAGGTTCCCGCCGCCAAGCACAACGCGAGAGGCAAAAATGGCTCGAAGCCGAACCAAGGTTCAAGCAGAGTTCGTGCTGTTTGATGTCATCTACGAGGACGGAAGGCAAACGTCCAATCGTAAAGTACCGACCAACATCATTGGAGGCATCGACGGCGATGAGCCTGCTCGCGC
Source organism: Hyphomicrobium sp. (assembly GCA_030148725.1). Classification (GTDB taxonomy): domain Bacteria; phylum Pseudomonadota; class Alphaproteobacteria; order Rhizobiales; family Hyphomicrobiaceae; genus Hyphomicrobium_A. The sequence goes on along the minus strand of JASBSU010000041.1, from coordinate 30,017 downwards.
CTTCATCGAGGCCCAAGATGCCGAGATCGCGGAGCGGTCAGGCCAGAGCCGTGGCCCGATCGCGCGCATTGTGCGCGCCGGCGCCAAGACGAAATAGTGCTGCCGGCGTCGGCGACGCGGCGGCCCGGCGTCGGGAAGCCAACGCCCCTCGTGAAGACAAATAACGGGGCGACCCGATCAAGGTCGCCCCGCTGATCGAGCTCAGCTCGGCGGCAACTGGAAATAATAGTCTGCCGCAACGACCACGGCTGCGCCCAGCAACAACGTCAGGTACGGCAACAGGCCGGCTCTGCGCGCCCCGAGATCCTGGCTCTTCAAGTTGAGATCGACGAGCATGTGATCGGGGAACTTGCCGCGATCTTGCACATAGTGCCGGAACAAAAACACCGGGATGATGAGCGCGGCGAAGGCGAGCCCGTACCACAGCGCGTTCGGATTGCCCCAAACCTTGGCGCCTGCCCCCATGAGGGCAAGGTTCACGAAGCCAAGGACCGCTCCCACCGCGACGAGCCAATTCGGCGTCCGATAGGGCCTGGGAATATCCGGGCTGTCGATGCGATGGATCCACGTCGACTGCAGATTGAGGAAGATGAAGATCATATAGCCGACGTTCGAGATCGACAGGATCAGATAGTAGGCCGTTGCATCCGACGCCGCGAACGTCAGCAGTCCGAGATTGAAGACGAGGTCCGTCCACATGGCGCGAGTCGGTGCGCCATGCTCGTTGACGTGACCGAGATACTTCGGAAGCCATCCATCGACACCGCCCTGATAGAGCGTGCGTGATGACCCGGCCATCGCCATCATGATCGCGAGGATAAGCGCCAGGATCATCATCATCTCGAGCAGATGCACGATGATCGCATTACCGCCACCGACCATGTCGCCCATGGCGGCGGCAACGCCGGTGCCATCGACGATGCCCGGCTGCGTCATGCCTTCAAGGCCGAGATGCCCCTGAAACGCAGTCGCGACCAGAGCGTAGAGAACGACGCAAAGCGCTCCGGCCGCGATGATGGCCTTCTTGGTATCGGTCTTAGGATTGCGGAACTCGCGCGTGTAGCAGACAGCCGTCTCGAACGCGTACGTCGACCAGCCGGCGATGAACAACGCACCAAGGAAGTATGTCCAGCCGTAGTTGTTCCATTCCCCGTTCGGCGGCACGAGAGGCGTGAAGTTGTCGTAGTGGACACCGCCGTTGAGGAACGGGACGATACCAACGATCAGCATCGGAATGACGACCAGCAGACCGATCCACATCTGGATCCGCGCCGTACCGAGAATGCCACGATGCTGAATCGCAAACGTTGCCAGCATGAGCGCCGCGCCGATGAAGAACGTCGCGCCCACCTCGATCTTAGCCAGCCCAAACAGGCTGAACTCGACCAGCTTGAAGCTACGCAACGCCGGCGTTGCGCCATCGCCGACAGCGGCAATAGCGATTTTGGCGGCCTCCTCAGCCGTCTTGCCGGCGATCGCAGCGGCATTTGCTGCGTCCTGCAACCACGCGACGACCTGCGGCGAATCCGCAGTAAAGATGGGAATTGGCGCTATGGCGTTGAGGATGTAACCCGCCGCCACGGCGCATCCCAAGGACAGCACCGGCGTCCACGCAAACCAATTGCACCAGACTGAAAGCGGCGCGATGATTTTGCTGTATCGCAACCACGCAGCAGCGCCGTAGACAGCCGCGCCGCCAGATTTGTTGGAAAACAATCCTGCGATCTCGGCGTAACTGTAGGCCTGCAGGAAGCCCATGATGACCGAGATCGTCCAGACCAAAAACGCGAGCTTTCCGGCCGTAGCCCCCATCCCACCGATGGAAATGAGCACCAAAGCCGGAACGCCGCTGGCGATCCAGAACGCCCCCTTCCAATCGATAGTACGATGCAACCCTCCCTGCTCACCCGGCGCGTGCACGCCGTCTCCCGCACGTTGATCCACTGCTATCGTCATTGCGACGCTCCCATCCAACCGAGGCGCGCATAATCCTGCCGACTTGCATCAGAAGCAAGTATTTTGCATTTCATGCACCGCAGCATTCTTGCATGCAGCGCAACAGACATTAGACCTTGGTAGCGCTTGCTTTATTCCTGAAGACCGTTCCGCCGTTGCCTTCAACGGACCGACTGCTAATCATGGTGCTGGTTGAACAGGAGCTATGACATGGCGAAGCCGGGCCGGAAGCCCCCCAGCAAGACGACGGTCAAGCGCAGAAAGACGCCACCGAGCGAGCCAGCACAGTTCAAAAGCGAACAAGCCAACGTTCCCCTTGAGGGGAGAATTGGCGCAGCAATAAAGCGCCGTAGGCTCGAAGCAAACCTGACACTCGCGGACCTCAGCACCGGCGCCGGCTTGTCGAGCGCCATGCTCAGCCGCATCGAAAATGGGATGGCAACGGCAAGCCTCGATGCTCTCGAACGCATCAGTGTTGCTGTCGGCGTCAATCTATCCGACCTGTTCCGTGAATCCGAAGCGCGTCAGGGCAGCGCGCAACTCGTAAAGAAGTCGGAGCAGATGGAGGTCGTTCGCGTCGGCACGAAGTACGGTCACACGTACCGCCTGCTCTCATACGATCGCGGGCCGCGCAAACTGTTCGAGCCGTTCTTCATCGACCTCGACAAGAAGAGCGAGTCCTTCCCGCGCTTCGCGCATCCCGGCACGGAGTTCATCTACATGCTGCAAGGGCGCATGGAGTACCGGTTCGGCGATCAGACCTATCTCATCGAACCCGGTGACGCCTTCACGTTCTCGGGCAATGTCATCCACGGCCCCGAACGCGTCCTCGATGACCGCGTCCGCTTCCTCGCCATCATCATCTACGCGGAGTAACAGTCCAAACCACGCGCTCAACGCCCCGTTGCGTGGCTGCGACCATGGCGCGCGATATATTTCATGCTGCACAACAAGATTGCATCTAGTGCAACTCTTTTGTAGTTTGCCGCGCAGTCGGCGAACGTCGGGGACGATGCAGCAAATATGCGGGAGATCATCACAGCGCGCGAGCTCGCGGCAGGCGGCTACCGAGGCGATACCGGCATCAAATACCAGCCGTACTGGTGGGACGAGGCACCTCGCGACCCCGCGACCGCAGACGTTCCGAAGAAATGCGATGTGGCGATCGTTGGCTCGGGCTTCACGGGCTTATCTGCCGCCAATACGCTGCTCGACAACGCCCGCAACGCCGTCGTCTTCGATAAGGATCATCCCGGCTTCGGCGCGAGCACGCGCAACGGAGGCCAGGTCGGCAGCGGAAATCAAAAATTCCGCGTTCGAAAGCTGATCGAGTTGCGCGGTGAGACGAAGGCGATCGCGTTGCTCCGCGAGGGAACGCGCATGCTCGAATACATCGAGCAGCTCATCGCCAAGGAACAGATCAACTGCGATTTTCAGCGTTGCGGGCGGTTTCGAGCTGCCATCCAGCCACAGCATTACGAGGCGATGGCACGTGACATGGAGGACCTGCGCAAATTCGCAGGCGTTGAGAGTTTCATGGTTCCGCGCGCCGAACAGAGCAGCGAGATCGGCGCCGACATGTTCTTCGGCGGGTCGGTGTTGCCCAATGATGCATCGCTGCATCCCGGACGCTATCATGCCGGACTGGCGCGCCGGGTCACCGAAAAGGGTGGGCGCATCGTCGGTGGAGCCGAAGTCATCGACATAGTGCGAGACGGAAGCGGCTTCACCGTGAAAACCGCGCGCGGCACGACGCGGGCACGCAACGTGATCATCGCCACCAACGGCTACACGGGCGCACTTGTGCGCGAGTTGAAACCGCGCATCGTACCGGTCGGGTCAGGGCTCATCGCAACAGGAGAGATCGACGCCGCTGTCGTTGATCGGCTGCTGCCGAAACGCCGTGTTTACGGCAACACGAACCGGGTGTTCTCCTATTTCCGACTGGCCCCTGGCGCGCGACGCATCATATGGGGCGGTCGCGTCGGCCGCCTCGCCGCGGAGAAAAGCCCGCGCGCGTACAGCCATCTCGCCTCCGACATGCTGCGTGTATTTCCCGACTTCGCCGAAGTCCCCATCACGCACGCCTGGAGCGGCCTCATCGGCTACACGTACGACGAGATCCCGCACCTCGGCTGCACAGCTTCCGGCATCCATTACGCGCTCGGCTACTGCGGCACGGGCGTCTCCCGCGCCACATACTTCGGACAGAAGATCGCGCTCCGCCTGCTCGGCAAGAAGGACGGACAAACAGCCTTCGACGATCTGAGCTTTCCGGCTTTCCCAGCCCATCCGATCGCCAAGCAAGCCGTTCCGATCGTCGAGACTTGGTATCGCCTGCGCGATGCTTTGAACCAATAAACGAAGGGAGAAAAAACCAGTGCCCAGAACTATGACGCGCCACAACATATCGTCCGGCGGCGCCTATGAGGACATCTTCGGCTATTCGCGCGCCGTCCGCGTGGGAACCGATATCCACGTCTCAGGCACATGTGCGCCCGTCACGCATGAAAAGGGCGACGCGTACGAGCAAGCCAAAGCGGCTCTCGAGATCATCGACAAGGCTTTGAAGGACGCCGGCGCATCTCTTCAGGAAGTCGTGCGAACGGTCGTCTATCTGCGTGATATCTCCGATGCCGACCTCGTCGCCCGCGCGCACCGCGAATTCTTCGGCGAAATTCGCCCCGCGAGCACGCTGGTCCAAGTCACATCGATGCTGCGTTCCTGGCAGAAGGTGGAAATCGAAGCCTACGCGAAGCTGGACTAGTCCTTCTCCTGCGAGAACCGGCGTCGATCGATAAGATCGACGCCTCAGTCCCTCTGCTCCCGGACCACCAGCGCCGGCAACCGTTCTCAATTATCTGGGATGACGATCTTCCGCTCATCGGTGTCGACGACGAAGATCGCGAGCAGCTTAGCCGGCTCGGTTTCGCTGGCGTTATGACTCACTTGGTGGTGGTCGCCCGGCTTTTCGGTCCAGGCTTCCCCGGCCCGATAGGTACGTTCCGGCTCGTCGTTCACCTTGCTGCGAATCGCACCCTCCAGGACGCGAGCATAAATGAACGCCGATGTTGGATGCCGATGCGACGGCGACCCCGCGCCAGGCTCATATTCAACCAGCACCGCGCGCAAACTCTTGCCCGGAACATTCGGCAACGGCTGATCGTGCACGACCGAAACCTTTGCGCCGGGAGCGATCGTCTCGTGTGCAATGGATGCAGTCGAGAGAAGAGCCGCGGCGGCAGCCAGCAGGAATGCATGTTTGCGCATATCGGATTTCCCGTGATGTGATGGCTTCAAGTTGCGCGCAGCCAGTCCGAAAGCCGCGTCGGCGCGGTAATAAACTCAGCGGCGGGTGCAAGCCCATGCTGGTCCAACGCAGCGCCAAAGTATTTGGCGCTCTCGTCCGCAACGACGTTGCGAGCGTCACCTTTGAGTTCTAGGTATCGCTTTACAAACCCCGCGACGGTCGATGCCTCAGGCCCGGCGAGTTCCAGCGCGCCATTTTTGGGAGCTTCCGTGACGATGCGCGCCAGCGTCGCGGCAACGTCAGCAGCTGCCACAGGCTGGAACTTCGCTGTTGGCAAGCGCACTGAACCATCGGCAGTGGAAGTACCGGCAATCGCGTCCATAAACTCGAAAAACTGAGTTGCGCGCACAATCGTGAAGGGCACATCACCCGCAGCAATCAGCGATTCCTGCACATTCTTGGCCCGCAGATATGGACTGTCGTGGATGCGTTCGGCGCCGACGACTGACAGGGCAACGTAGTGTTTCACGCCTGCAGCCTTCGCCGTCGCGAGAAGATTGGTGGTCGAACGGCGAAAGAATTCGAGAACGGCGCTTTCTTCAAACGATGGAGAGTTTGAGACATCAACGATGACATCGGCCCCTTCCAATGCTTCGCCCAGCCCCACGCCGGTCACGCTGTCGACGCCCTTTGAGGGCGACGCAGCGATGACCGTAAGACCCTGGGCTTGCAGATTTTCAGCGAGTTTCCGACCGATGAGGCCGGTACCGCCGATGATCACAACTTTCATGACGACCCTCCGGCTCTAGCGTGAAACGAAGACAACACTCGCGGCGCGGCGGTCAGCTCTGGATGAATGCCAGCAGGTCCGCGTTGATGACATCGGCGTGGGTCGTTGCCATCCCGTGCGGGAACTTCTCGTAGACCTTCAGCTTGCCGTTCTTCAGCAGCTTGATGGAGAGCAGAGCGGATGCCCCAATCGGCACGATCTGGTCGTCGTCTCCATGCATGACGAACGTCGGCACTTCGATGACCTTCAGATCCTCTGTGAAGTCGGTCTCCGAGAATGCCTTGATGCCATCGTAGTGAGCTTTGGCCCCGCCCATCATGCCCTGGCGCCACCAGTTATGAATGATCGCGTCCGACTTCGTGGCGCCCGCTCGATTGAAGCCGTAGAAGGGACCAGAGGGCAGGTCGAAATAGAACTGGGAGCGATTGTCGGCGAGCTGCTTGCGCAAGCCGTCGAAGGCATCGATCGGGAGTCCACCGGGATTGGCTGCGGTCTTGAGCATTAGCGGCGGCACGGCACCAATCAGCACCAGCTTGGCAACTCGCCCCTGCGGCTGGCCGTAGCGCGCGACATAGCGGGTCGCCTGACCACCTCCTGTCGAGTGGCCGATGTGCACGGCATTCTTCAGATCGAGATGCTCGACCACGGCACTCGTGTCGGCAGCATAGTGGTCCATGTCGTGACCGTCGCTGACCTGGCTGGACCGCCCGTGCCCGCGACGGTCGTGAGCGACGACGCGATAGCCTTTGTCCACGAAGTAGAGGAGCTGATTGTCCCAGTCGTCGGCCGTCAGGGGCCACCCATGATGGAACACGAGTGGTTGAGCGTCTTTGGGACCCCAATCCTTGAAATAGATCTCTACGCCATCCTTGGTCGTAATCGTGCTCATGAGGAATCTCCTGACGGTCGGAATCGGCTGTCTCGTTTAATTGAAGAGTTACGTGAGATGGGGCAGTTTCGGGACTGTCAGTTCCGACATTTAGCGTGCCGAATCCGACAGGAACCCGCGAGCGTGAAGACTTCTCGGCCTATGACGCCCAAAGCAGAGGTTGGGTTGCTCCTCTACACCGGATGCCAGAAGGCTATGGTGTATGGCATGACGGATTTACTGCAGGTTGCCAGCGATATATCGGTCAAACGCGGCGGTCCGCCGCTGCGGATCAGTCACTGGCGCAACGAAACGGGCCGCATCGGGAGATGCTACGACACGCATCCGAACGCTCCCAAGCGCCACCCCGACATCGCCGTCATTCCGGGGCGCCTCACCGGGCCCGCGAGTTCCGCAGAGTCGCTGCCATATGTGCATTGGCTCGGCGACAGGCACCGCAAAGGCGCCGTGCTGGCGGCGAACTGCGGCGGCGTGTTCATATTGGCTGAAACCGGCCTCCTCGATGGTCGTCCTGCAACGACGCATTGGGCTTTCGCCGACCAGTTCCGCGATCGTTTCCCGGAAGTCAGGCTCGATACAGATAAAATTGTCATCGAAGACGGAGAGATCATCACCGCCGGGGGACTGATGGCGTGGACCGACCTCGGCATGCGCATCGTCGATAGAATCTACGGCTCGACCACAATGGTCGAAACGGGCCGGTTCCTGCTGATCGATTCAGCCGGCCGAGAACAGCGCCATTACAGCAGCTTTGCGCCCCGCCTCAATCATGGCGACGAGGCTATTCTCAAAATCCAGCACTGGCTGCAGGCGAAGGAAGGGCGTGCCGTTACTGCAAGCGCGATGGCGAAGAGAGCCGGCATGGAGGAACGCACGTTTCTGCGCCGCTTCAAGGCTGCTACCGGGCTCACCCCCACGGAGTACACGCAGCATCTGCGCATTGGCAAAGCGCGCGAGCTGCTCGAATTCACCAAGCGCCCCGTCGATCAGATCGCGTACTCGGTCGGTTACGAGGACACCAGCGCGTTCCGCAGGCTCTTCCAGCGCATCTTGGGTCTGTCGCCAAGCGACTACCGTCATCGCTTCGGCGTCGGGCGCGCAACGACAGTGACTTGAGGACGCCGGGGCCGCGATACCTCAAATCGGTGCGAAGCTCCCGCCGCGAGCCGCAGCGCCCTGCTCGGTAAGCGTCGCGTGCGGGAACTAGACCCGTGCGCCTTTGCCAACGCGCCGTCGACGACCACCGGGCCGCGCGTGACGGGGCAGCAACAGGTAAATTGAGCAAATTGCCCCCTGGGACCAAACCGAGTTGATCGGCACCAACCGGCCACTTATCGCTGAAAGCGGTGAGGTGTCTGGTGCGTTCCCGTCTCCACATTTTCATAGCGTTCGCGCTCATCCTGCGCAGCCTTCTCGCGCCTGGCGTGATGCTTGGACCGAATGCGGAGAGCGGTACGTTCACCGTCGTTCTCTGCACCGGCCACGGCTCGGAGACGATCACCCTCGACGCTCATGGCAACCCGGCGAAGCCGGCCGACAGCCGCTACGACGCGGGGGTGTGCGCATACGCATCATCTGCACCCGTGGCCGCGGCTCTGCCGGCGAGCATCGTGTTGCCGGTCAGCTTCCCGACGGCGACAGCGTTTCCCCTCCCGCAATCGCCGAATGTCCGCCTATCAGATGTCGGCGGCTCTGCATCCGCCCGAGGCCCTCCGCTCGGAGCCTAAGGCGAATACTGCGCGTCGCTGCATTCTCTAAAGTGCAGCCCCAAACAATTTCTGCAACATTCCACCACGCAGCGCTTTTCGAAAGCGGCTGCGCATCGTGAGCGTATTCGGAGTTCGAGTTCATGTACCGGAGTACCAGGGCGCGGCTGGTCTGTGCCGCCGCGCTAGTCGTCAGCGCAACGACAGTTGAGGTTGCTGCACAGGATGCAAAGCCTGAAGCAACGCCGTTACCAGCCGTCGTGGTGGAGCAATCCGCAGTACCGGCAAAACCGAAAGCCAAGAAAAAGAGCGCCAGTAAAAAGGCAAATGCACCGATGGCAGCGGCGGCGGCTGCACCGAGCGCCACACCGACACCCGCATCCGGCCAGCCAGACAGCGGCATTGCCACGCAGCGATCCGGCAGCTTGTCGGTCCCCAATACCACCGAAGCGACAGCCGAGATCCAGCGCATTCCGGGCGGCGTAGAGGTCGTGCCCGACACACAATTCAAGAACGGCCCCGCCAACACCGTCAAGGACGTCCTTGGCGCCGTACCCGGCGTCATTGTCGAGCCGCGATGGGGACCTGACGGACGCTTGTCGATCCGCGGCTCCGGCCTGACGCGAAATTACGGCAACCGCGGCATCAACGCCTTCATGGACGGCATCCCGATCAACACCTCGGACGGCCTCTTCGATCTGTTCGAGATAGATCCGACCGCCTACCGCTATGTCGAGGTCTTCAAGGGTGCCAATGCGTTGCGCTATGGCGCAAATTCTCTCGGCGGAGCGATCAACTTCGTCACGCCGACCGGCTTCAACGCCGATGCGTTCGGTGCCCGCGTTGACGCTGGCAGCTTTGGCTATCTCAAGAGCGCTGTGAGCGCGGGCGGCGTATCAGGGCCCGTCGACTACTTCATCAACCTCTCTGCGCAGCGCGAAGATGGATATCGCGACCACAGCGACAACCATATGGAACGCCTCAGCGCCAACCTCGGCTATCGCCTCTCTGAGGATGTCGAGACGCGCTTTTACGTGAATGCGAACACGTGGCGCGGTCGCCTGCCCGGCGAGGTGACGAAGCAAGCGGCTCTCGAAACAGCACGGGAGGCCAATCCCGCCTGGGTGCTGCAGGACCAGCAGCGCAACATCGACTCGCTCCGCGTAGCCAATAAGACCACACTGCGTCTCGACGACACGCTGGTGGAACTCGGCGTCTTCGGCGTCGATCGGCATGTCATGCATCCGATCTACCGCTGGCTCGACTACAAAGTGCGCGACTATGGCGCCTTCGCGCGCGCCACCGATGAACGGCTTATCAATGGCTTCCGCAACCGGTTCATCGCCGGCATCAACGTTCTCAACGGCAAGATGGATTACAACGAATACAATAACCTCCCCGGCGCAGTGAAGGGCGCGATGACAGCGTCCACCGTGGACAGCTCGGAGAACTATTCCGCGTACGCCGAGAACAGCTTTTATATGGTGCCCGACGTGGCGCTCATCGCCGGTGTTCAGTTCACGCATGCTGTTCGGGCTCGGCGCGACCGGTTCTTCGACGACGCCTCCGTGCCTTTCAGCTTCGACACCAACCCCGACGATTCCGGGCGCCGCTCGTTTGATATCTGGAGCCCGAAAGGCGGCCTGCTCTGGGACGTCGATCGGCACTGGCAGGTGTTCGCAAACATCTCGCGCAGCGGCGAAGCTCCGACGTTCGATACCGTCTCGTACGGGATGCCGCCTGATCCGAACCTCAAAGCTCAGACTGCAACAACCTTCGAGATTGGCACACGCGGCAGCCGGCCGGACTTCAATTGGAACGTGTCCCTGTACCGTGCAGAACTGCGAAACGAGTTCCAGTGCCTGACAACCTACCAACCGGGCACATGCGGCATCGTCAACGCTGACCGCACCGTTCATCAAGGCATTGAAGCTGGCGTTGGGCTCGCGTTCCTGAAATCTGTCTTCTCTCGCGAGGATCGGTTCTGGCTCAACCTTACTTACACCTACAACGACTTCTTCTTCGACGGCGATGCGAAGTGGGGCAACAACCGCCTTCCGGGTGTGCCACAGCATTACCTGCGCGCCGAAGTGCTCTACAAGGACGCGCACGGCTTCTACGCCGGTCCGAACGTGGAGTGGATGCCGCAATCCTTCTACGCCGACAATGCCAACACGCTGACAGTAGACCCCTACGCGCTGGTGAACTTCAAGGTCGGTTACGAGCAGGCCGCAGGGTGGTCCGGCTATATCGAAGGACGCAATCTCTTCAACGAGCGCTACATATCAACCACGATGTCTGCCGAAACGGCGACGGCCGCATCGGAGCTGTTCAACCCTGGCACCGGCCGCGCGATCTACAGCGGCGTGCAATACAAGTGGTGATCAAAATGCCTCGTCGAGCTTGGCCAATCCCGTACACAGCGTCGGCGATGCTGGCGTGGATGGTGCTTTCCGGCGCCATCCACTCTGCCGAACAGCCGGCGCGCGGCGAAGCAGCGCTCATACGCGCCGTATTGGCCTCCACATGGGACAAGCCGGACGCAAAGCTTATCGTAGACCCCGTCGTCGTCGTCGGCGACCATGCGGTCGCTGGTTGGACACAGGGAGATCGCGGCGGTCGCGCGCTTCTGCGTAAAAGCGACGGCGCTTGGAAAGTCGTCCTATGTAGCGGCGATCCTTTGAAGCAGGCCAGGGTGCTCGCAGAGGCCGGTGTGCCATCGGACGCGGCGGAAGAGTTGGCGCGCCAAACAGAAGCCGCCGAGCACAATCTGCCAGCCGCGCATGTGCGGCTGCTCTCGACATTCGAAGGCGTTATTCAGATGCACGACCAGGGCCACGCACACGACCATTGATGGCCTGCCGAAAATGCATGTCGCGCACCAATACCGTCAGGAGCGCGATGTTCCCGATGGCACAGCGGCAGCAACGCGATCTGAGCAAACTCCAGGGGCAATTCACTTGAACCCTGGAGCCCGCCATGTCGCCCTCGACCGCTCGCAGCGCGACCGTTTTCACAACCGCCGCCGCCGTGATGGCTTTCGCCCTTCCTGCATCGGCCTTCGATTTCAACAATCCCACGGACAAGCGTGCCTATTGCCAAATGTACGCCAAGCAGGCGCTCAACGATGTGCAGAGCAGCCAGAACCGCGGATGCAGCTACAGCGGCATCGCTTGGAGCATTGATTTCGACGAGCAGTTCGGTTGGTGCATGTCGCAGAGCGATATTGGCACGACCACGCAGCAGAACCTCACCCGCAGCACAGCGGTGGAACAGTGCGGCGCAGGCGCCAACCCATTTCCACCGGTGATAGCTGATACGCCGCTCGACACGGCGAGCAATTTTCCGCCGGTCGTCAGCAGCGGATCAGCCGAGGCAACCACCTTCCCGCCCGTCGTAGCCGGCGACACGCCTCATGTTGCCGATGCGCCAGCGCCGCAAGCCACGAGCTTTCCGCCTGTCATCGCGTCTTCCGGCACCAGATCGTCGGGATCGAGTTCGCGATCGGGGCGCTCGGCGCAAGTGTCGTTTCCTCCCGTTGTAGGCGCCAGCGACGTGACGGCCGAAGGGGATGCAGGCGACAACACCGAAACCGGTCCATTCGTCGATCGCAGCGAAAGAATGCGCGAAGTGGCAGAAAGGATGATCGAGTTCGGGCGCGAGCACGAGGTCGAGATCCGCGAAGCCGCGCACAAGCTGAAAAAGAAGGTCAAGCAGAAGCTGTCGAACCTGAGGCACAGCGGCAGCACCAGCCATGACGAGAGTTCCCTGAGGTCGAAAGTGAAGGGTGCCCTCAAGGAAGGACTGATGCGTCGCTTGGCAAATCGCTAAGCCTCATCCACTGAAAGAAGCGCCGCGAGGCAGAAGCCGCGCGGCTCATTCGTTTTCGCTACAGCCAGGCGACGGGAGACGTCAGGAACAGCGCGACACGCACGCCTTCCGCTTCTTCGGCTCGTTGGGGAATGCCGACCAGCACTTGTCCTCGCACTTCTTCTTGCGGCTGGCGTTGCAGGCGCGCCGACACGCGAATTTTCGGTCGCTGTTCTTGGCGTCGAGGAAGCACTTCTTATAACAGGAATCGACCGACTGGTTCGCAAGGCTGAAGGTGCCCGCGGCCAGTGGCACATCCGGCCGGGTGAGCGCGAGCCCCGCCGCCGGAGCGCCAGCAATCGCAACCGCAAGAACAACTTCGCGAAGCATCTTCGTTCCTTCTTATGCCACGCTCGCCCCCACGAGGCAGCGGGGGCACCCACGGCGGGCCCTGCGCCACTGTCGTACTACCTAGGCCCCTGGTATTTCTCGCAACTGTTTGTTCTCGGGTTCCAGTCATCTGCGCTACAGCAGTTGGGATAGGTGCCGCGCGGCGTGCTGCCCGAGCATTTTGGCGTGGTCGGTGTCGGTGTCGGCGTCGTCGACTTCCGGCAGCGGTCACCGAACGGTGTCGTCCCGGCGGGGCAACGGCAGTTCGGCCAAACGCCGATCTTGCCGCCGGTGCACTCACGCCTCTTCGTCGGCGTGGTGTCAGGAGGTGTCGTCGTCGGCGGCCGCTTGCACACGCCGCCTTCGAAGCGCGTTCCCGGAGGGCAGCAGTTAGGCGGTCTGCCTGTCATGCCCAACGGGCACCTGCAGTTGGGTGGCTTGCCGAGGCTGCCGGCTGGACATTTTCCGTCACCGGGCTGCGTACCGCTCGATCCGCCGTCGCCTTTTCCGTCATCCGTCTTATCGGGCCTGCAGACGCCGCGCGCGAAATGCGTGCCACGCGGGCAGCAATTCGGGAACGTGCCGATCGGGCGCGCACCCGAGCAAACGGGGGGCGGCTTCGTGCCCGTGTTGCCGTTTGTGCCACCGTCACCCCTGCCGTCGTCGATCTTATCCGGACGACACGCGCCACGCTTGAACTGTGTGCCACGCGGGCAGCAGTTCGGGAACGTACCGATCGGGCGCGCACCTTCGCAGACTGGTGGAGGCGGCGGCTTGGTTGTTTTCGAGCCGCCATCGCCCTTGCCGGTATTGTCGACGCCGCGACGGCAAGCGCCACGCTCGAAACGTGTGCCGCGCGGACAGCAGTTGGGGAACGTGCCGATCGGGCGATCACCGCGGCAGACGGACGGAGGCGGCGGTGGTGGCGGGCCGGTAGTGTTGAAGCCTCCGTCGCCATCATCACGGTCAGGGCGGCAGGCGCCACGCTCGAAGTGCGTGCCGCGCGGGCAGCAATTCGGGAAGATACCAACGGGACGCGCACCTTCGCACACTGGCGGTGGCAGCGCTTCGCGCGTGACGCAGCTGCGGCCGTTCCAGGTCGAGCCCGTCGGACAGGCGCACAGACCCTCGTCCATCAACACCATGCCGCCCCTGCATTCCGGCCCCGTCGTCTTCTGAGGCTTTTCGGGTGACGTGACCGTGACACATGATGACGACGATGCATCTGCCGCTGCACCGCCGCCTACGGCTGCGACGATCGCGCAATTCGTGAATGCATCGGCGCTACGCGGCATGCGAGCGACGACGCGGAATTTGCGCGAGCCGCTCGCCGGGATGGTGAAGCTCTCATCAGTACGACAGTTGAAGGGGATTTCCTTCGGCTGCACAGCGCACGGCAGCTGAGGCGCGATCGAAACGATGCTCATCGTATCGATGCCCGACAAGCCGTCGGTAAGTGTCACGGCACCCTTGTGCTCGCGTTGTCCTAAGTTCGTGAGAGTGAGATCGAACGCGCACTCGGACCCCGGTTCGCACGTGCCAGGTCCGGTCTTGCTGATATTGAGGCTGAACGGCTGATCTGGCGGTGCCAACTGCACGCTGTGGCACGAGGGATCAACGGCCGCTTCGGAAGAGCTGTCATCGCCGACCGTCGCGCAGTTGGAGAAAGCTTTCGCGCTCGCGTCGGCAGGCAGGCGAATGATCATCGTGTAGCGGTTGTGCTCGCCCGGCACGAGGTTCATGTGCCCCGTGCAGGTGAACGGGACCTGTGTCGGAGCAGGCGAGCACGGGAAAGGATCGGCGCCGGCCGCCGGCGTGATCGAGACGATCTGGGCCGATGACAGGCCCGAGAGCTTGTCGGACACCGTAACAGGATCATCGTGGACGATCTGGTCGTCGTTGAAGATGTCGAGCTCGAACCGGCACTCGCTGCCGGGCTGGCACGACTGGTCACCCGTCTTCGCCACCTTCACCTTGAACGGATCGAGCTTCTGGGAAGCGCAGCTCTTGGTCGGGCCCATGTTGGGCGGTGCGTCGACGAGCTCGGCGCAGTTCTTGAGAACGTTGCTGTCTTTCCAAGTCTTCCCCGGTTTTACGGAAATCCCGAGCTCGATAAATTTGCCAGGAGCCAACGGGCCGAACGTGCCCTGTTTTATCGGGCTGGGTGCACCTGGGATCGTGCAGTCGATGGAGGCGGCTCCGATGCCTCCGGCCCCTGCCTTCGTGCAGTTCCATCCAACGTTGCCGCCCGGCCCCTCCTGGAGGAGTTCGGGTGCGCCGAGAGAGATAGTGTCGGTTATCTTGATGGGTCCGACGAAATCGCTCTTTCCGGTGTTCGTCACCCTGATGATGAAAAGGCACTCGCCCTTCAGCTCGCAGTGGTCCACACCTTGCTTTGACGTGCCGAAGTTGCGCTTCTCGATGGCGAGATTGGGTCCTTCAGGTCGTTGGCCCACCATAGAGGTACAAGCCTGCGGCACCGTGCCTACGATCACGTCGCGAGGCAGAACGCAGTTGTCGGCGGTGAAGTCCGTAACGCCAACTGACGTCGTCAGGTCAAAGGTGATGTCGATGCCAGGCGGAAGCCGGTCGACCCCGATATCGCACCAGATGTTGCCGGGCTTGGTGCACGTGACCTTCACGGGCGAGCCGACCATTGTCGCCGAGATGACCTCAGCCTTGATGTCGGTGTTGCCGATTGGGCTTTTGACGTTGGCGGGGAAGTCGACGATCTTGATCGGACCTTTGAGATCCGCGTTGCCGATGTTCTTGGCTGTAATTCGGAACGTGCAAACTGGATCGCAGACGCCGTCGACTTTCTCTTTCTTAAGGACGAGCTTAGGCCCCTGGATGAGGTTGGCCGAGACGCAAGGCTTCGCGTCCGCGCCGACGACGCTGGCGCAGTTCTGCATGACCTTGGCGCCGGTCGGATCTCTTAAGATCACTTTCACCCGAAGCGTCGCCGTTCCCCCGGGGCCGATGATCATGGCCGGAATGCTCGTGCAGGTGGACTTGCCGCCGGGCGTGCAGGTCCATGTCTGGTTGGGAACGATAAGGGCGCCGGGCGCAGCCTTGCCGTCGAGCGTCACCTCTTCGTTGACGACGATCGGACCGTTGACCGCGGTACCGCCCTCATTCTTGATCGCGATGGTGAAGTCACAGCCGCCAAGGTCGGAGCATTCGGCCGGGCCGGTCTTCGTCACTGTGAGCTTGGCCTCGCCTTGCGGACCAGGGTTGGGTCCAGGGGCTCCGTCGAGCGGAAGCGTGGCGCAGGACGGCGCCGGGGCATCCTTTAGGGTCGCGCAGTTCTTCGCTTCTTTCACAGCACCGATGCCCGGACCGAGGTCGAACGTGAGGCTGAGCGGTGGTGCCGCGCCGTTGGCAGGTATCTTCAGCTTCGCTGTGCACTTGAAGCCCTGACCGCTCTTGGGACAGGACCAGGGCGCGGGAGGCGCTGGCGCGATGGTCGTCGCGCCAAAAATGGCGCCATCGCCGGTGATGGAATCATCAAACTCGACGTCGCCGTCGAAGTCGTTGGCGGAGGTGTTCTTGACCTCGAAGGTGAACGTGCACGCTTTCTTGTCCTGGCAGGAGACGCCGGTTTTCAAGAGTGACAGCTGACCGGCCACGGACGGCTCCGGCGCCTCGTCCACGACGGGCGGAGGAAGGGTCGGCTCCGGCGTCGGCGTGCCCTGATCGTCGGGCTCGTTGGAGTTCCACGCGATGCACGACGTGTTGTCGGCCGGGTTAGCGTCCTCGGTTGTCACGCCGGTGGAGGGGACGACCTGAGGTGCAGCCGTCCCGGACGCTGCCGATGCGGAATTATTCGCGGCATTGACGTCAGCGGCGTCCCCGTTGCTGACAGACGCCGTAGCTGTGATCGGACCGGCAGGCTCGGCGGGGAAGGTCCCCCGCACTTCAAAACTCCTCTGCCCTTTCGGTGGCAGTTGAGGTGAAGTCGAAAAGTGTATCGTGTTTCCTTCCCGGCCCGTCGCGACGCCGGGGCCGGCGCTCATGCCCGGATTGGTTCCTGATGTTGTGACGGAGAAATTGGCGCCGACCGGCACTGTTCCAGGATTGGATAGCGTCACGATCCACGAGCAATCGCGCACCGTCCCGCGCTGGACGCACTGAGGCACGCCAGAGATGGCGACCGCACGATCAAAGCCGTTACTGGTGCTTGCGGGTAGATCGGGAAGCGCGGGCTGCTCTTTCGACTTAGCGAGGTCAGGCCTCGCCGGCTCGCCGCCCGGGCCCGGCTTGATGGTTATGCAGTTCTCGACTGTGAGGCCGCCCGGCGGTACCGCGAAGGTGGCCTTGATCTGGTTGCTGAAGTCCTGCGGACCAGGCGGAATCGTCGTCGCGCCGAAGTCGCTCGGGTCGGTGGTGAAGCCGGTCGCCGTCTTGTTGGCCGAGAAGCCAGGCTCAAACGACTGCGGTGCGACGGAGAAGCGATCCTCGAAGATGATGTCATTCGCAACGAAGGGCGTCGTCGGCGAGGTGTTGGCAAGATTGATCCGATATTCGCACTCGGCCTTGTCCGCCGCGACGAGCTTGCAGGTCTGAGTTTTAGTGGGCGCAAGATTGGCTGCGTTCGGGTCGACCGTCCCACCGCCACCGTCCTCCGTCGTCTCCTCCACAGGAGGGAATGTTTCGCCACCCCCGCCATCGGTCGTTGCACCCCCGCCGCCATCTTCCACTGGCGGGAACGTTCCGCCGCCGCCACCTGCGCCGCCCTCCGCAACCGGTGGGAATGCATCACCGCCCTCGACCGGCGGGAACGCGCCGCCTTCGGCAATGGGTGGGAAGCCTGCATCGACGCCGCACTGACGCAACGCCGCGACGTTGCCCACGTGCCCGCGCGCCGTTGGATCATCCTGCTTCGGATCGAAGTCGATGGACGCGCTCTGCGTTGGCGGGACGTTCGCCGGGCGGATGAGTTCCAGCGCATTGAGCTGGACGCCGCTGGAGGTTCCCGCGGTGGAGAGCGTGTCTCCGGTAATCGCGACAGCGCCGTCACAGGTGTTGAGGTCGAGGATGCCATCCGGCCTGTAACCGTACTGCAGGCTGACGCCGCCGCTGCCGGCATTGTTGTTGTCGGCCGAGCCGACGGCATACGTCGCGGGGTCCTTGCTCCAAAGACCGGGCGTCGCTGGGTCGTCGGGAGACTCCAGCGTGTATCTCAGCACCTGGGCCCCGATATCGGCAAAGCTGCCGTAGTCATACGGGCTCTTCACCGCCCCGCGTTGAGCCAGCAGCATCCGCCCGCTTGCGTCGAAGGCGATGGACGTAATTGGAAACGGCTTCTCGGCCTTGACGGCGACCTCCAGCCTCGGATCGCTGAGGAACGCTCCGCCGCTCAGACCAACGGACCAGATCTCGGGCCCTTCGGCGACGGCGTAATAGAGGCGTCCGTCATGCACCGCCAGCGCATCGACCCGTCGCGCCGGCTGCGTGAAGCCCCACGTCGCCGGATCGTCGGCTTTGAAGTCGTTGCTCGTGATGTCGAGGCGCTTGCCGTCGTCCGACACCGCTTCACGACCGGCCGCGCGCCGACCGGCAACGCCGTGCTCGAATTGTCCGAGGTCCGCAGCGTTATATTCAAGGCCGAAGCGGTGGATGAGCCCGTTGTCGAGGTCGGAGGCAAAGAGGGTGCGCGAGGCGGGGTCGTAGGCCAGTCCGCCAATGCCAGGACCGCTATTGAGCATCCCGGAGAATGCGGTGTCGGCAAGATAGGTGACGGCTCCGGTCGCACCATCGACCTTGTAGATGGCGCCCGGGCTGCCGCTCGAAAGCGCGCCGAACTGCCCCTCCATGAAGCTCGCGTCCGGGGCACCAGCCTTGAGACGGATCGGCTTGCCGTCGGCCGCGCGCCCCGCGCCCACGATGCTCAAACCGAATGCAGACGTCGCGGCCACGAAAATGCGCGGAGGACCGCCGTTGTCGCTCGGATCGATCGCCAGCGCAAAGACCTGGCCGATGTCCTTGGCCGGAAAGCTAAGACGAACCGGGGCGTTGACGAGCTGCCCCGCAGGCGTACCGCTCAGGCTCGATGCATCGAAGACGCGCAGCGAAGCGCCGTCAGGATCGATGAATGTCCTGTCGAGCGGATCAACGCCGGGGGGGAGCTTGTCGGTCGCAAGCAGCGTGCCGGCGAAACCGGTGACTGCGAGATCGCCGACGCGAAGGGCTGGAGGCGATTGCGCCTCGCCAACGGGCTGGGCTGGCGAACTGACACTCAAAGCAAGAGTTGCCAG
This sequence comes from Hyphomicrobium sp., assembly GCA_030148725.1. Lineage (GTDB taxonomy): Bacteria > Pseudomonadota > Alphaproteobacteria > Rhizobiales > Hyphomicrobiaceae > Hyphomicrobium_A. The sequence continues at coordinate 10,969 of JASBSU010000041.1, read as the reverse complement.
TGCCGCTACGGTCAATGCCGCAACAGAAGCGATCCACCGAGACAAGAGCACCTCAACCCTGGCGCAACCTGAGATTTCGAGCCCACTCTGTCAGGTCTGGAGAAGCATCGCCTCAACCGTTCGGATGAGGTCTTTACGGTGTTGTACAAAATTGGCTGGCGGCGCGCCGCTCGTCGTAAGTGACGGAGGGCACTGCCAGCCAGAGGCGCCCGATATCTCAGCGGGCAGGCGCCGACCCTACTACCAAAGGATCTCCGCAATCGTCTGCGGCGACGGGAGTGACGGGCTCGCCTGCGATGCGGGCGCCGTAAAGACGCTTCCGGCATCGGCTGGAAGATCGTCCGGCCCCTCAATGGTGGGCTGGACCTCCCGATACGTTTGATGGACTGGCATGATCTGCGGGCCCGCTGTTGCGACCGGCGGATAAGCCAAAAACGCCATGCCGGGTTCCACGGCGCACGCATCAGTCCAGCCGGGATGGTGAACGCATAATGGCCGCCGCCCTGCAACCTCGTGGTGCCCACCCGCGTTGACATTACCCATCTTGAGCAAATCACCGAAAGCGCAACATGACGACCAACGAAAGCCGGCCGCCGCTGCCGCCGGAATTGCTGATGCCCTGGCGGACAGACGAGCGGGCCGCGCTCCAGGCCGAGGCTCGAACGTTCGCGCGCGAAACCGTGCTGCCCATCGCCGACGAACTCGACCCCCAGAAGGGTGAAATGCCACGCTCGCTGATCGACGCCATGGCTGCCAAGGGTTGGTTCGGCATCACCATTCCCGCAGATGCTGGAGGTCTGGGCCTGGGGGTATTCGAGTATTGCCTCGTATCCGAAGAACTCGCCCGCGCGTGGCTCTCTGTCGGCAGCATCTTGGCACGCGGACAGGGCCTGGGAACCCAGACGATCGACGCTGAACGGCGCAAGGAGCTGCTGCGCAAATCGGCGCGTGGCGAATGGATTGGGTCCATCGCATTGAGCGAGCCCGGAGCCGGCTCCGACCTTGCCGGTGTCGAGACCCGAGCCGTGCGCGATGGTGATGATTGGGTGCTGACCGGCACCAAGCGGTGGGCAGGTTTTGCGCTCAACGCCGACTTCATCGAGGTCCTGGCAAGAACACGCGATCCGGAGGAAGGCGAGCCGCGCTCGGCAGGACTGGAGCCATTCCTCGTTGTGAAGACGCCCGGCACCTTCCCATCTGGCATGACCGGACACGCCATCGACAAGGTCGGCTACCACGGATTCATGACCTATCACCTCGAGCTCGACGCCGTCCGCGTCCCGGAAAGCGACAGACTGACCGGGCTCTACGGCGATCAGGGCGCCGACGCTGATGCAGGAGGTTTTGCCTCAGTGCAGCGCGGGCTCAACATTGCCCGTGTGCATACGGCCGCGCGCGCCGTTGGCGTTGCCCAGGGCGCGCTCGAAGACACATGGGCCTATCTGCAGGAGCGCGAGCAGTTCGGAAAGCCGCTTGCCGAGTTTCAGGCACTGCGTTTCGTTCTGGCCGACATGGCCGCTGACGTCGCTCAGGCCCGCGCCTATTGGCAACAGGTGGCACACCTGCTGGACGCAGGCGAGGCTGCCGAGACCGAAAGCGCGCAAGTGAAGCTGCTAGCCACCGAGATGTCTGTCCGCGTCACCAACCAGGCCATGCAGCTGCACGGCGGCAATGGCTACACGACCGAGCGGCGCGTCGAGCGCTACTGGCGCGACGCGCGTCTGACGACGATCTTCGAAGGCACCAGCGAAATCCAGCGCCGCATCATCAGCGATCGCATGCTCGGCAAATGACAAGCCCCTAAGAGTATCAGTCGACCTCGATGTGTTGCATGCCATCGAGGTCGACTGCTTGCCTAGGCACGTATACCTGAGCAAGTCACTTCTTGCGCGGATCGTCGGCAGGATTGATGTACGTGATGTTCCATGGACCGGTGGCAGTAAGAAGCACCACGCTCTCGTCCTCGTTCCATAAGTAATGCGCGTGCTCGGCCGGCAACGTGAAGCTGGCACCCACGCCGAGTTTCTCGCCCTTCTGGCGATCGAGCTTTTCGCCCATCCCATTCCAGACCGAGCCCTTCAGGACCGTGACGACCTCGGTGAAGGGGTGCGTGTGGGCCGGTATCTCGTAATTCGCTGGAAACTTGAGATAGACCATGAACACGCCGGGTTTGCTGGGATCGCCAATGACAACCGAACTCTTGGCTTCACCGGGAAGCACGGGCTCATCCTTCCAGACGATGCTGTCCAGCTCGAAGCTCTCCATCTTCGTCGTGGTCATGCGTTCGATCTGGTCGCCCCCCGCGAGCGCATAGCCCGCCAGGATCGCCAGTCCTGCACCCGCGACACCTGCCAATAGAGCCTTCATTCACGCCTCCCTGAATTTCGTGAGAACCGCGCCCCGCGTGGCGGCACCTCATGATCATAAAAACCAGCGGCCTGCGCCCAACAACGGCGATCTGCCTGACAGGAACCGGGCAAATTTCCTGGCGAACGCGTTCGCCGCGTCAGATGCTCTGCAAGCGATTTGACACGATCAGGCGCACGGCCGCAGCGTGCAGGCATATTTTGACTCCAGCCCGGCTTGCGTTCGATACGTTGGAGGCATGCAGAACCTCAATGTTCTCGGGGATGGAGAACCCGGGTACGTCCGGATCGGCCTGCGCCTTTCCTGATGCGATCCCTCGCCTACCCGTTAGTTGGCGTGATGCCGCCTCCTGATGCTCTAACGGATCGATGACGGCGAGCTCTCGGCTCTTCGCTCCCCATTTGTCTGCAAGCGCATTGAAGTTGGAGAGACGGTCAAGGGGCGCTTGGCTTAACGAACCGCTCTGCTTGCCATCGCGTGCCATGGGCTTCCCTCGCTCCGGTGCCTCTGCTCCCGAGCTCACGCACGCGGTCTCACCGCCGCGCATCGCCTCTGCTCCGATACCGGCCTGCCGCGTTCGCGATGGCAGGTAGGTGAGCGACGGAATTTACCCACCAACCCAGTTTCTCGTTACATACGACGGTCACGACGAACGAAACTCCAGGGGGGCCTCAATAATGCGTACATATGCTCAACCGAGCCGCAACGCCCTGCGCTGGCAAAGCGTCATGCTCGTCCTCACAGTCGTGTTGGGCAGCCTTCTCGCAGCGAGCCCGGAAGCCGTCGCTCAGCGAGCCGCGAGCGGTTCGCGCGGCCCCAACGCCCTGACACCAGTGACCCTCTCCGATGTCAAGGTGGAGCGCATCAATGAGCGCATCGCCGCTGTAGGATCCGCCCGCGCCCGCCAGCAGGTCACAATGACGACCCGCGTTGCCGGCGTCATCGACGAGGTGATGTTCGAGGGCGGGCAGATGGTCGAGGCCAATCAGCCCTTGGTGAAGCTCAACTCCGCGCTGGAAGCAATCGCCGTCGAGACCGCCGAGGCGCAGCGCCAACAGGCCGCCGATACGGTCGACCGCTACAAGCAATTGAATGAGGGAACAATAACGCGCGTTGCGGTGGCGCAGGCCGATACCGCACTCAAGGTTGCCGATGCCGAACTGCGACGCGCCAAGGACGCTCTCGACCAGCGAACTTTAAAGGCGCCCTTCAAGGGCATAATGGGTTTGTCGAGCCTGGAAGCGGGTGACTATCTGGCGGTCGACTCGCCGATCGCGCCGATCGATGACCGCTCGACGCTGCTCATCGAATTCACTGTACCCGAAGCTGTCGCCGGCGCGATGAAAGTCGGCCTGCCGGTACGAGCGACACTCGTAACGCGCGCCGGCGAACCCTATGCCGGCAAGCTTCAAGCCGTCGGCACGCGCATTGACCCAGTGACGCGCACGCTGACCGTTCGGGCCGAAATCCCCAACCCCGACTATAAGCTCATTCCCGGCTCGACATTCTCCATCTCGGTGCAGCTTCCAGGCGATGAGCGCCCAGTGGTGCCGGCCCTCGCCATCCAGTGGGACCGGCAGGGCGCGTTCGTGTGGCGGCTAACCGACAAGAACACTGTCGAACGCGTCAACGTCGCGATCCTGGCACGCGACGGTGACCGCGTGAACGTGGATGCCGACTTGAAGTCCGGCGAGAAGATCGTCGTCGAAGGCGGAAGTTTCCTGCGTGCAGGTCAGACCGTGCGCCCACAGGAAGCCTCCTAAGCCGTTTCGCTCAGATCATCGCGGGGACTGAAAGTGCAACATAAAAATGTGCCTCCAGGCGAACCTGGACCTCCTCAGATCGGCGCCGACGACGGCGGCTGGGTCGGCATCTTCGTACGCCGTCCGATTCTTGCGATCGTCCTCAACCTGCTGATCATCATTGCCGGAGTCGCCGCCTATCAGGGCATCGAGGTGCGCGAACTGCCGGATGTCGACCGCCCTGTCGTAACTGTGCGTGCAGCCTACGCCGGCGCGACGCCCGAGAGCATCGACTCGCAGATCACAGCGGTCATCGAGAGCGCGGTTTCGCGTGTGCAGGGCGTCACCAGCATCTCGTCCAATTCGTCGTACGGCTCGGCGCGCATCTCGATCGAGTTCTCCTCGAGCACCAATCTCGATACCGCCGCCATGGACGTTCGCGATGCCGTTGCCGGAATCGTCAACCAGCTTCCCGAGGACATGGAGGATGAGCCCAAGGTCGTCAAAGCCGATGCCGACGCGTCGCCCATCATGCAGCTCTCAGTGTCGGCGGAGAAACTGTCCGAAGGCGAGCTGACGGATCTCGTCCAAAACGTCATCGAGGACAAGCTCGCAGCCGTCGATGGCGTCGCCGCTGCGAACTCCTACGGCCTGCGAGCGCGCATCATCGAGGTGCGTGTGAATCAGACGGCGCTTGCCGCCCGCGGCATCAGCCTCGCAGATCTGACGACGGCTATCGGCAAGGGGTCCATTACAGCGCCCTCCGGTGCGCTGGAAAATGCAACGCAGCAACTGCTCGTGCGCGCCGAAGCACCCGTCGCGACGCCCGAAGACGTCGGCGATCTCGAGATCAATTCGCAAACCAAGGTCAAAGACGTCGCCTTCGTTCGTTGGGGCTTCCAGGAGGCGACAGCGCTCACCCGCCTCAACGGCCGCAATTCCATCGGCATCGACATCATCCGCCAGGCTCAGGCCAACACCATCGACATCTCCAACGGCGTCAAGGCCGCTGTCGATGAACTGCGCAAGTCGCTCCCTGCTGGCGTCGAAATCAACATCACTTCCGACGATGCCATCTTCATCAGCGAGTCCGTGCGCGAGGTGGTGATCACGCTCGTGCTCGCCAACATCATCGTAATTCTCATCATCCTTGCGTTCTTACGCTCCTTCCGCGCCACCGTGGCACCCGCCATCTCCATCCCTGTCTCGCTCATCGGCACCCTTGCCGCCGTGTGGGCCGTCGGCTTCTCCATCAATGTCATCACCCTCCTCGCGCTCGTCGTCGCCACCGGCCTGGTCGTCGACGACGCCATCGTCGTCATCGAAAACATTGCCCGCCACCGGGTGCTGGGCGCAGGACCGCGCGCGGCAGCGGTGCTCGGTACGCGCGAGATCGTCTTTGCGGTTCTCGCCACGACAGCAACGCTGGCCGCTGTCTTCATCCCCGTCTCGTTCATGCCGGGCATCGTCGGCAGCCTGTTCTCCGAGTTCGGCTTCGTACTTGCGTTCTCGGTGACGATATCGTCCGCTGTCGCGCTCACCATCTGCCCGATGCTCGCCTCCAAACTGGGGACGGGTGACGAAGGGCACGATCCCAATTCGTTCATGGGCCGTGTGGGAACGTCGCTCTCCAACTTCTACATGGGCATCGTCGAGTTCGCCCTGCGACTGCGCTGGATCGTCGTGCTCGCTTGCCTCGGGTTCGGCGCGCTCGGCCTCATCACCTTCCTGGCCTTGAAGCAGGAGATTACGCCGACCGAGGACCGCGGCGTCATGCAGATCCGCCTGCAGGCGCAGCAGGGCGCCAACCTGGATTACATGTCCAAGCTGACGAGCCGCGTCGAGGGCATAATCGCACCCTACCGAGAGTCCGGCGAGGTGACCCACGTCCTGTCCTCGATCGGCAACGGCGGCGCCAACCGCGCCATCGTCATTGCCTCGCTCGCTGACTGGCATGACCGCGAACGTACGCAGCAGCAGATCCAGGCCGAGCTGCAGAAAAAGCTCGGCGACCTTCCCGGCTTGCAGATCTCCGTCATGGGCGCCAACAGCCTAGGCATTCGCGGCGGAGGCCAGGGACTGCGCTTCGCCATCGTCGGACCCAATTATGAACGCCTGGCCGCAACAGCGCAGAAGATGATCAGCGAACTGCAAGGTCTGCCAGAGTTCCGCAGCGTGCGAACGGACTACGATACCACGCAGCCTCAGCTCTCGGTGCGCGTCAACCGCGAGGCATCAACGAAGCTCGGCGTTCCCATCGAGACGATCACCAGCCTCATCAACGCGATGATCGACTATCAAAAAGCCGCCGACCTGTTCATCGATGACGATATCGTCGAGATCCAAGTAAAGGCCGGCGGGCGACCGATAAACGATCCATCCGACTTGCAGAACCTATTCGTCAAGACGGCCGACGGCGGTTTCATCACGCTGTCTTCGCTGGTCACCATCCAGGAAGTCGCGATCGCGCCAACGCTCAGCCGCGAGGATCGCCAGCGCGCCGTCGGCGTGACGGCCAACCTCAACGACGGCGTTGTACTCGGTGACGCCGTCAAGATGATGCAGCAGACGGCGCCCAAGGTATTGGATCGCGATATGTCGATCACGTTGCTCGGCGAGGCCAAAACGCTCGCGGAGACGACGCAGAACACAGCCTTCGTATTCGCCATCGCCTTCCTGGTGGTCTTTCTGGTGCTTGCCGCGCAGTTCGAGAGCGTAACGAGCGCCTTCGTCATTATCCTCACGGTGCCGTTCGGCCTCGCCTGCGCCGCCTTTGCTATCGCGCTGTCGGGCGGTACGCTCAATGTCTACAGCCAGATCGGGCTCGTCCTGCTGGTCGGCGTCATGGCCAAGAACGGCATCCTCATCGTCGAGTTCGCCAACATCCGGCGCGATGAGGGCTCGACTGTTGACGAGGCTATTCGCGAGGCCTGCCGCACCCGCTTGCGTCCGGTGATGATGACGATGGCTGCGGCAGTTCTCGGTGCATTACCGCTCGTCTGGGCCAGCGGCGCTGGCGCTGAGGCGCGCCTCGCACTCGGCTGGATCATCATCGGCGGTCTCGGCCTGGCAACGATCTTCACGCTGTTCCTGACGCCGGTGATGTACCGGATCCTGGCACCGCTATCGAAGCCACGCGCTGCGGAAACGCAGAAACTCATGGACGAATTGAATGCCGCGGCTAGGCAGGCTCCGGTCGGCAGATAGGCGCATGACCGTTGCCGCGAACGTCGACCATCGCGCCGACGACCGTGAGGGCTAGCGGTTACCATCCCACCACTTCAGGACGCGTAGAGCTCGCAGCGTGATCCACCGTGACGGTCGGCCTACTCCGTCATCCATTTCGAACCAACGTCGTCCGGACGCCGCCCAGTCAGCCAGCCATCCGCCGTCGCTCTGACGCTTCGCACGTATGATCTCGATAGCGTCCCCAAGCCTGTGATCTGGATTCGCGCCGTCGAATTTGGCCGCCCGGCGCATGTAGTCCGCAGCACGAAGAATGTCATATCGCCAATAATTAGGATGCGAGAACTCCAGGTATTTGCGGTCTGCCGGCTCGCCGGTGCTCCGACGCCGAAAGAGCTGCCTGGCTAGCAAATATTCCTCGCCGCTCCGACGAGCACTTTGAGTTTGCTCGCTGGGACCGACGCGGCATTCATATTCGAGCAGCCCCTCCAGAACGCTGATTGTCGTATCAAACGACGATGCAAGGGACCCGTTGGCGCGCTCGCAATTCCAGCCGCCGTCTGGCTGACGTTCGTGGATTAGGCGCTCCACGATTGCCGAGACATCGACGCCAAAATAAGCGCCATCGGCGACGGTGCGGCCGTTGATGCACTCTTCGACTTCGCCGGACCAATAAGGCTGCCCGTCGTGCTCCCAGAGGGCGTTCTCGCCGATTAGACGAACTGTCCGCTGAGCGCAGGCACAATTCGGCTCGAGTCCGAATTCGCGCAGCTGCGCTAAGGTCCAGCAGGTCGCCGTCCACGGCTGCCCTTCATCGCGCCAGGTCTCTGCGGTGAAATCTCTCGGCACGAACGCGCCGCCGGCCCATTGGCCATCACCGTCCTGCATCGCGAACAGACGCGCACCCCAGCCGTGACGTTCGACCTTGGAGCGCTCGGCTCGCCAGGTTTGCTCCGGCAGACCGAGCAGATCGCGCATGACCTGCCACCGAATGGCAGGGTCGGAACCTAAGAGCCAGTCAATGACATGATCGTCGGAAGACATCGGTTGAATCGCTGTCGTTACTTGTAAGACCGATCAAGATTGTCGCGCCGCGGTCCTCTCTCCGGGACGTGATCGGCCTCGCCACACACGTCTGTCGGCAATCACTTTTAGTGTTGCGGCAACGATCAGTCCGCACAAAGCGACCTTCGACACCATTTCCATGGTCCCTTCCACAAGGATGCTGTGAACAGCGGTTACGGTGACAATCACGGCTGCGAGAAACGTATGAGCAATGCGCCAGGTGCGTGGGCGCAGTCCGAGCCGGTTGCGGAGCACCACCATCACGGCGACGACGAAAATAGCCCACATGGCTATCACGCCCCAGGCGGAAAAGGGCGTCGGAGATCTGAAGAGAAGTGCGTCGACCACATCCGGCGGGCTGGTGATCCAAAGTCCGAGGACATGCATGACGACGGCTGCGACCAACAGCCCTCCGGTCCAAAGATGCACGCGCCGTGATCGATAAGGCGAGAGCCCAGGCAGGTAGCCGCCTATCAGCAATGGCTGGAACATCATCAGAGCGAGCCCCGCCACCCCGGCAAGACACGCAACGATATAAATAGGGTCGCGCCAGGCGAACAACGGACTGAGCGCGGCAGCGGTGACCGGCACCGCCACCACGATCAACACGGCCGCCCAGATCAGGCTGAGCCGGACAAATCTCATGTGCCCTGACCCGTTGCGGCGCTCAAACCGGCTTGAGGACGAAATGGGCCTCGAGGCTCTTGTCTTTGGCGCTCGCCATCAAGGGACGAAGAAAGACGGTCTCGAACTCGCCGCTGTCATACGCGAGGTGGCCGTGGGCCTGACCGAATGCAGGGACGATCTGCGGCATCTCAAGCCGAAACCGGCCGTTTGCATCCGTGAGCGTAGCCCCATGGCTCTGGGGATCGCGTTCGTGACCTTCCGTCGTATGCGCCCAAATCTGGATGCGTTGACCTGGAAGCGGCGCGCCATCTCCGGCACGTCGCACGGTGCCGCTCATCCAGAAACCGCCCCCGCCAATCCGCTCCACGATCGCCGCACCGGATCGGTAATTGTTTGACCCGCCCGGCATTGAGGGGGTCGGCGCGACGCCTTGCGCCATCGCAGACAAACGCAGGCCCGGAAGGCCAAGCGCCACGAGAACTCCGCCCGCAGCGATGAGGTCTCGACGGTTGAGCAAAACATTAGCCATGGAGAGTCCTCCTGGATCGAGGCACGACCGCAACGAATATCCCACGCTATAACCCGCTCTGGACGTCGGACAGTTACAAATTCCTCACCCGCGAGAGCCGAGGCTTGGCCCGGCTGGCAGCATAAGGCGCGAGCGAGGCCGCGTAGACGATCGACATCTGTGCGACGAGATCGCGGCCATCGCGGTCGACGCTGATCTCGAAAAGGTCTCGCGCGACAAGACGACTGCGCGGAGCAAATAAAAGCTCGCCGCTGGTGTCGTTGCGCTGGTCAACGGTCCGCACGAATATACGAAGCAAATGGGTAGTTCCGCCGGGATGCAAGACGCCACGTCTCGACTTGTGCGTTACACCCGACCAGGATCATTAGGCCAGCGCCCCGATCGGTGTTAGTGTGGTGCCGCCTAAAGCTCCATCCGCTCTTGAGCTTTCCCTCTCCCGCCGATCATCGAGATTTGTTGCTAGAAGGTGATCGACGATCGGCACAAACGGCCACAATCAGCGGCCGCACAGCCCCCATGCGGTTAGCCGCGCTATCGAAAAAGGCGCGAGACGACCACCTGTCAAAGGTCCGCATGCCTTCTTACCGCCGTCTGCAATCGAGCAGTACGTTTTGATAAAGGTGACTGAAATGGAAATTGGCCCCCTGCTCGTCGAGCAGCGCCGCGTCGGCGATGAGTTTCGTGTTGTCGAAGCGGCAGTTCTCCAAATGCACAAAACGCTGGCAGGTAGGCACCTCGATGCCGGCACGCGATCGCAAATTGAAGCATGCGTGGATTCGACGATCTCCAAGCTTTTCCAGCTCGGCCGGCAGCAACTCGATCTCGATGCAGCGGTGTCCGCGGCCAAGCGTTCCTAGCGACGATTGGGCGAGCCTTCTGAGCGCCGTCTACGCGGGCAGTAGCGGTGAGCGCGCGGCGCTTCTCTCTCAGTGTCAGACCCCAATTAACGCGGCAAACGGTGGGATACGTGCTAAGCTCGCCGATGGAAACATTCAAAAGCCCCCCGAGACCTGCAGCGATCGACGACATCGTAATTCCGCTCAAAGAGCAAAAAACGATGGCGACGCTTTTGCCCCACCACTGCCGCTGGCCGACAGGCGACCCGCTGCTTCCTGGCTTCCACTATTGCGGCAAGTCAAAGCTCGCAGGTCACTCGTACTGCGACTTCCATGTGCGTCGCGCCTTCAATCCCAGGCGGCCTCGTCCTGTCCAGTACCGGATCATTTGACACCCGCCCCGATCATTCGGGACCGCAACAGGGAGAATCACTCAATGCCAGTAAGCTACGGCTCGATTGCGATCGGGAAGTGCTTCGCTACCGCCACTGATGAAGTTCGGCAACGGGACGCTCGTTGCGTGCGCCGCTGGCACATCGCTTTTCGCGGATGACGGCGGAACAGAACCGGATTGCCAAACGCGGCCGGCCCGGCGCCGTCAAACCCGCGCCAAGCCT
>JASBSU010000035.1 GCA_030148725.1 Hyphomicrobium sp. | reverse complement strand
GCCGTCCATGCAGCCGGCCCTCGAAGTCGGCCGCAACCAGAGCGGCCTTGGCGTCGGCGATCAGTTCGGGCTTGGCAATGCACTGTGCGATCACCGTCTGCTCAGCGCCGTAGTCGTAGGGATCCACCGTCGCGTCGGCGATGGTGTCACGCTGCAGCTGCGAGGTGGCGAGCGCGGTGCCGGCGCGCCTTTGAGCGAGCTGGTTCACCGGCGACCCCCAAGCAGCTGCTCGATCTCACGCGCCTGCGATGACTTCGCCTCCGGCGCCCCGCCTGCCAGTTCAGGCGCGTGGCCTGCGCCCGGCTGCACGCGAGGGCGCCACGTCCGGTACGGCGACATGCACCACGTCCGCCACGCGGCGAACCAATCCTTGTGCTTGACGCCCTTGGCGAGCGCGTTGGTTTTGAACCGCTCGGCCTCGCTGCGGACCTCAGCGGCTGTCACGACGTAGCGCGCCAGCGCCCACTCGCCCCACTCTTTGGGAAGGAAGAATTGCTCTCCACGCGGCAGGGAGGTGAGCTTGGCGCCCTGCTTCTTCGCACGCTTCTTCGGCGCGCGCTCAGCCGGAGCCTTCGGCGACGGCGTCTGTGTGTTAGTCTCTACGTTAGAAGGTAGAGATTCCTTTCTTGCGTTACTGTCCACCGTATCCGGTGACTTTCGCGCACCGCCCTCGGTGACTTTCGGCCTTTGTTCCTCGCCCCGAACGTCACCGCCCTCGGTGACAGTCACCGCATCCGGTGACTTTGGAGCGCCAGAAGTCACCGCCCTCGGTGACTTTTGATCCCGATAGTCACCGCCCTCGGTGACTTCCGGCTCGTTCGGCAGGTTCTTGATCCGGTCGATGTAGGCGTTGATTTCGCGCCGGATCGTCTCGTGATCGACGTTGCCGAAGGTGTAGACGGTGAGGCTGCGGTTGTTAGCCTCTGCGACGCGCTCGCGCTCGGCGATGAGGTAGCCCCACAGCCGCAACTCGCGCAGCTTGTTGGAGACGGTGACGGTCTCGACGCCGAGGCTCATAGCGATCGCCTGACGGCCCGGCCACGCCTTTGCAGACCTGCCGTTGATGTGCCGCGCGATGAAGGCGAGCACCTTCAAGTGCGTCCGGTCGAGGCGCTTGTCGCTGATCGCCGTGACGAGCAATTCGCGACACAGCAGCAGCACGCCGGTCTCGACGTTGGCGGCGGCGGCGTCGTTGAGTGTTGGCCTTTGAAGCGCTTCGTTGTTGCCTTTAGTCCGCGCATCGCTTATCAACATCTGGTGTTTCCTTGCTGGCCGAGGCCCTATTCACCGCTCGCAACGGTTGGGCCGAGGTGGTTTCCTAGCTGGTAGATCAGGAGCCCTGGCCTCGCGGCCGGGGCTTCGTCGTTTCAGGCGGCGATGCTGTTGCGGTCATTGGCGACGGGGATCGCGAATGCCGGCTGCGACAGCCCGCGATAAAAAACAAAGCGGCCCGAGTGCTCGCGCACGTCAGGCTCCAGCTCGTGCAGGATGCGGCCGAAGCGGGTCATGTTCATGCCCGAGCGGCCGGTCGCGTTCGCCCACTTACAAAACCACTGGTGCACCAGCTCGGCCTTGTGCTGCGCGCCCGGCTTGCCGGCTGCGCGCGCCTCAGCAACGAACTCCTCGACTAGATCGCGCTCGTCTTGGGTGATCGGCTGGCGACCTGCGCGGGGCTTAGCCGTAGCGCTCTGGCGGTAGGGGAGGGAAAACGGGATGGCATCCTCGTGTGCAGGAGCCGCCTCCTTTCCAACCGACGTTGCGGGCGCGGCATCGGCGACTGTCGCGGGCGCACTGGCGACAGTCGGCAGGGCAGCCGCTGCCTTCGCAGCGACCTCCGCCACCGTCACCGGCCCCGGCCACAGCCGCCCGGCGAGCCAGAACGCGAACATGGTGCCGAGGCCGAGCAGCAGCGCAAAGGCGCCGATCATGCGAACCTGCACCCACTCGACGTCGGCCTTGCTGGTCTTCGACAGCAGCCCCGCAATGACCTGCGCCTGCACGTCGGGCAGAACGTCCGCCGTCGGCGCGACGGAGGACGGCAGCGGCTTCTCCTCGGTCTCAGCGATCCGCTTCATGAGCTGTGCTCGCTCAACCGGATCGCGCGTGGTCTTGTAGGTGGCCCGCAGCCACGACACGCTCTCGGAGCGCGTCGACTTGGCGTCCTGGCGCTGCTCGACCGCGACCTTCTCGGCGCGGGCGGCCTGCTGCTCGCCGACGATCACGCGACCGACGCGCTCCTTGAGTTGGAAGCCCATCACCGACGAGGTGTTGTAGAGCGTGAAGCACAGCGCGACCGCTGTGGTGAACCAACTCAACCATTTGTAGCCGCTCGACCGGGCGATGCCCGACGAGAACGAGAACAGCGCCGCGAAGACCGCAAGCGCAATGGCGGACATGGCCAAGCTCGTCTTGCCTTCCTCCGACAGCGCGAGACCGCGCCAGAACTCCTGGCTCATGGTGATCTCGTAATAGGCGGCGCCCGCCCCAGCTGCAGCGAGCGCCGCGCAGAACAGCGCCCGCCCCCACCATCCCCATCGCGTCATCGTGTAGCCCTCCTGTTTTTGGCTCATGCGTCTTCAAGCACCGGCACGCCGAGCAGCCCCTCAGCCTTGCTCGACGACAGGCGTCCGTTGTTTTTGTTGTGGCGCGGCTTCCCGGCGTAGACGCGCAGCTTCGGCGTCGGCAGGAATGCGCGCGCGTTGTGGAACTCGCAGTACGACTTGCCGGGCACCGTCTCGGCGCCGCAGAAGTGAAAGTCGGGCGATTGCGGATCGCCGTGCGGCCAGCGACACGTTTCGCCGGTGAGCTGTTGCAGTGTGCGGCGCTGGTAGAGCGGCGCCACGATGTCGGGCCCAGCCACCACTTCCGGCGCGCGCGTCTTCGTCGGGGCGTTGAGCAATCCGGCGCTGCTATTGGGCTGTCGCGGCATCCTCGGCTTGGCGGCGCGCAGGGCAGCAGCTTGGCGCCGCCGCTGGCGCGTGACGGTGCGATCCGGGCCGGGAAGTTTTCCCGCCTTCTGCAGCCGGTTGATCTTGCCGCAAACGGCGGTGCGGCCACCATCCGTGGTGTGCTCAAAACCGCCGAGACGCTTAGCGATCTGCGACGCCGTCAACCGCTCCTTATGCAGCGCGATCAGCTTCTCAACTCGCTCGTCCGTCCACTGCATAGCGCCGCCCCCACGTCGCAAATCATGTGCCGATGGCGCCCCCCGCACCATCGCTCCGACACGCTTTACTGACGCAAGAACTGCGGGCGATCCCGCCGATGGTTGCGCGTTCTATGGACCCTCGGTGGCCCCGGCCCGGCGCGCTCGGCAGTCGGCTCTCGGCGTACGTTACGCTTGCCTACCCACCTCGGATGTCGCCCGCCCCACCCTCCAGAACACCCAGGCCGGGCAGATACTCCGCACCGGGACAATTTTTGTCCCGATCATCGGAATACGATGGACGTCGTGCAATTATTCAGATGCCGTCTTCTCAGGCGGCTGTTACTAATTGATCTGCCGCCCAATACTCGTTGGGCACGTCGAATAACCAAGCGTCGTCCCAAGGGCGACTGCGCCAGCGGACTTTTCGTTTTCCGCCCCGCTGTGCGACCAGCGCCCGAATACTGTTCATCGCCTCGCGCGAAAGGGGGTTGCCGGTGTCGAAGCGAGACGCACTCGCCTGCGAAATGCCGAGCATCGCTGCCCAATCGGCTTGGCTGCTCACACCAAAAACCTCGAGACGAATGAACTTGCCGACGGTCATCGTCGGATCGACCTCGAAGCGCGCGCATTCCTTGCTCATGCCGCAGCTATACATTTATTGGATGACTTGCGCAATCAAACAATCCAGTTATTGTTTGAGTGCGGTTAGCGCAGATGCCTGGGCGCAGCTAAGTTGCGGTCATGGCAGAAGACGAACACGAACTGAAACCCGAAATCGGCCGGAAGATCCGGCTGTTGCGCGAAGCTCTTGGCGAAAGTCAGAGGGAGTTCGGGGCCCGCTTCAACCCGCCGGTGCGGCAAAACACGGTCTCGCGTTGGGAGGCCGGTCGCATCGTGCAGCGTAGACATCAGATGGCGATTGCCATGCTGGCAGGGATGACGGTGAGCGAGTTTTTCCACGGCAACAATGTGCCCCGGCTTGTCCCTGTTCTCGGTCGCACCGAGGGCGAAGCCTTCACGCCCAGCAAAGCAAAACCGGGCAGTTCTGTGGAGCACATCAAGCCGGAGATCGGCGGCGAGGGCCAGGTATCGGTCATCGTCGGGGACGACACGATGGTCCCCGTCTATCAGGCCGGGGACACTCTTATTGGCACAGCGCTGCGCGGCGAGGAGCTTGCCAAGGCGATGCGCAAGGACTGCATCGTCGAGACGACGGATGGTAGGGGTTTTGTCCGCATCGTGAAGCCGGGATCGCGCGACGGCCTCTTTACTCTCGTCGGCCATAACCCGCGCAGCGACGACATTGTGGACGTCCGACTGGCCTACGCCGCGCCCGTTAAGATCGTCGTAAAAGCCTAGCGCGCGGCCAATCGCTCAAAATAAGTGTTAATTTTTTGAGTGCCTTAACCACCTTTTGCACCTGAAACCATCCAATTATTGGCTGCGCTCATTGCCGCCTTCATCCAATTTTTGTATATGTTGGCCTCCAACATTGGATTGAGGCAGCAGCATGACCGCATCTCACGCTCTGTCCGCGCAGGGCTATAGACCCACGCGGCTAAAGACCCTGCAGGACCCGCAAAAACTGAAAACGCAGCAGCGCATCGCGCTCCAGCAATGGATCCGGGATAGCCGGCACGCCTCGGGCGAGGAGTTCGTCGCCGAGGAGTTGCGCGCCGCTCTCGCGGAGATCGACGATGTGCGCCGGGGCGCCCTGGTCGCCTTCCTGTGCTTGGCCGCCAGCTTCGCCGCCGCAGCCTTCATCACCGCATTCGCGATCATCGCCTGGAAGCAGGGGTGAGCGCCATGACAGCATCGAGATACGATCACTGGCGGGCCAACCTTGCCGGCCAGAAGCCGCCTATCCATGCGGGCGATCCGCAGTGCGGCTACTATCGCTACATGCTCGGCGGCGTCGCCGTTGCCGCTGCGATCTGGATCGCGGGCGACGGTTCGATGGTTTGCCGCATCGGCGGCGTCGGCAACGACTGTCGCGACTGCTTCTACAGCCCCACCGAAAAGTGGGTGCAGCTGGCACGTCATCCGATCAGCGAGGATGCCGCCCGCGTCTGGTTTGAAACCGGCAAGTGGCCGCACGAGGCCGCTGCCGCCACGCCGGAGCCGTCCGCTCCTGTCAACGAGGAGGCGGCTCCGGCGCCGCTAGAGGCTCAAGGTCCGCGCGACGCCGTGTTCGGCGACAACTCCGGCGCCAAGCCCACCGATGACATCTTCGACGCCATCAGCCGCGAGGCGACGGTCGAGATTGAGCACACGACCGAGTGGCTTGAGCGCACAAAGATCGAGACGCAAGCGCAGGCCGACTTCGCGGGCGATAAGATCGACACCCTGCGCAAGCTCTGGAAGAAAGCCGACGAAGCTCGCGCCGCCGAGAAGGCGCCACATCTGCAGGCCGGCCGCGACGTCGACGACAAGTGGCGCGCGACCCTCGCTGCACTCGATCAGGCGAGCGCCGCCCTGAAAGCCGCCGCCATCGCCTGGAAACAGGCCGAGGACGCCAAACGCGAGAGAGCGCGCAAGGAGGCCGAGGCCGCCAGGGCCGAAGCTGCGGCCAAGGGCGAGCTGCCCATCGAGGCACCGCCGGAGCTGCCGCCGCCAGAGCCCATCCGCATCGGCGGCACGTCGGGCAAGCGCATCGGCTTCCGCAAGGTCGAGCAGGTCCGCATCACCGACATCGGCAAGGCATTCCGCCATCAGGCCGTGCGCTCCGATCCGCGCGTGGTCGCCGCCATCGAGGCGGCGCTGAATGATCTGTTCAAGGCCAGCAAAAAGGTGCCGGCCGGCTCCGAAAAATACGTCATCGAGCGCGCCGCCTAGCGGCCCTCAACGAACCTCGTCACGCCGGAGACCGCGCGGCGGCGTGGCGAGTGCGGGGACAGGGGCGGTCGTGCGGGACCGTCCCTGTAGCCCCATCAGCCAAATCATACGGAGACACCCCGATGGGCGAGCTAACGATTGCCACCGTCACCAGCGACCTGCAGGCCATGAGCGAGCAGTTTGCGCACATCCTGCCGCCACACATTCCGCTCGATCGCTTTCGCGCGACGATCATCGCGCAAATTCAGGCCAGCCCCGACGCGCTGAAAGCCGACTACACCACGTTGAAGCGCGCGTGGGCCGAGGCTGCCGAGGACGGCATCCTGCCCGACGGCCGCAAGGGCTTCATCAACGTCTACAACGAGAAGCGGCGCCGCAAGAAGGGTAACGCCTGGGTCGAGGAGTATGTCCTCGTCGCCAAGTGGACGCCGATGGCGCTCGGGATCGTCGAGCGCGCCAACGATCATGGCATCGTGATCGACGCCCAGGCGTACTACAGCAACGACAAGATCACCGTCGTCCAGGGCACCGACCCAAAGCTCGAGCACAGCATCGACCCGATGAAGCCACGCGGCGATCTCGTCGGCGCCTACGCGGTGTTCAAGCGCGCCGACACGCAAGAGGTGCTGCGCATCGAATTGATCGGCGCTGAAGACATGGCGAAAATTCGCGCCTGCTCGAAGCAGCCCAATGGCCTGCTGTGGGGTAAGTTCACCGATCAGGCGTACTGCAAATCGGCCATCCGGCGCGGCGCCAAAAGCGTGCGATCGCTACCGCAGACGCTGCAGCGGACCATCGAGCGCAACGACAGCGACTACGACTTCACGCAGGCACGCATCGCCACAGCAGGCACGGCCAAGGCGGCACCCATGACGTCGCTGATGCCGCCGTCCGTCGCCGAGGCGGAAGCGGCGCCGGCCGCCACGATGCCTCCGCTGGCACCAGCGGCGCCGCCCGCATCCCCCAAGGTCGCCGGCAACGTCACCGATGCCGAGGAAGTGCCGGAACTGTCGCGTGAAGAACGGTTCCTGCACACGCTCGATGAGCGTTTGGGCAAGGCCGAAACTCTGGCTGAGCTGAAACAGATTTGGGCGAAGGGCGACCGGGTCGTCGAGTACGAGCTGACCGGCGACTTCAAGAACCGTGCTTACGAGCTTTGGAACAAGCACGAAGTGCGTGTCATCGCCCCCGTCACCGAAGCTGCGGAGTGACGCCATGAGCCAAGCCCGCAGGACGTTCAACAGCCCCGAACAGCTTGAGCTTATCTGCGCCCTCGCCGCAGCGGTCTACGGGCGCAACTACGCCGACTGCGAAGTCGCGCTGATCGGTACGCTCGCCACCATCATCGTCGAGCAGCCGCCCGAGGAGTGGCAAGACCTCGTGGATCGGGTGACGAAGGTGATCGCGCAAACCGTCGCGGCTGCGGCGCCAACTGTCGGGAGCGCGTGATGGGCGACGTCGGCGATTTCTGGAAAGACGTGAGGGATGACCGTCGCAGGCGCCGCGCGCACTGGCACGAGTGCCCGGATTGCAGCGTCCGCTACGGCACCGGCACGCTCGTGCCGCCGGGGTGCAACTGTCGCAACTGCGATTGGCGAGCCCCAGGACAGCGCGGAGACGATGAGCGCGCCGCGAAGGCTCAGCTCGATGCAGAGGCAAAGCAGGCTGCTGCGGACGCTGTCAACAAGGCTGCTCGGCTCAAGCTCCGCACCTGCGGCTGTCACGGCAAGGTCTTCAAGACGATCACGGCGCGACAGCACCACGAGGCAAACGTACACGAGGCGGCCGCGCGCAAGCGCCTGGAGCGATCCAGATGAAAAAGCGTGTCGAGCATCATGTGAAGCTGATCGGTCGCGCCCTGGTGCCGAGTACGACCGCGACCTCGCGCGCCTTCGACGGCCTGCCGCAAGGCACGGTGCTGCGCATCCACATCTTGAAGCCGCGCCGCAAAAAGGCGCACCGACTGTTCTTCGCCACCATCGCGGCGGCCTGCAAGATTTGGCCGGAGCACACCGAACCCAATCCCGATGGCGATCCCGAGCATCTGCGCGCGTGGCTGCTGTGTAAGGCCGGCGCCTGCGAGTGGATCGACTTCCCGGTCGAGGCGACCAACGCCGTCAACAACCTGCTGGCGCGCATCAAGGCCGACGACAAGTACCCCTTCGTGAAGACTGTCACGACGAAGGAAGGCCCGATGCTGCGCGTCTACACCGCGCTCTCAATGAGCGAGGAGGCGATGGACGAGGACGATTTTGCGCCCGTGCGCCGCCGGTGCTTCGACACCATCCAGGCCATCACCGGCGTGTCGGTCGAAGACTTCAGGCGCGCCGCGTTGGGCGACCACTACGGCGAGCAAGAGGAAGCGGGGTACGCGATATGAAACCGGACGAAGACGTGCCCTGCGAAGCCGTCGGCTGCGATCAGCCCGCGACCCACTACATCAGTCTGCGGTGCTTCTCGCCGGGCGACTTGCGCACCGAGAAGTTCGCCATCTACGCCCCGATGCCGCATCCGCTGCTGTGCGAGAAGTGCGCTCGCGACGCACACAAAGACGATCTGCTCACCATCGAGGTGTGGGCCGCGCTCAACGCTGGCTTCATCAACCAGAACCGTACGCCACCGAACCGCGACGATGTTGAGCTCGTCGCCGTCGAGGGCATCCCGCCAGTCAAGCCACCCGCTCTCAACTAGGAGGCTCAATGCCCGTCACGTCCAGCAAGGGAATGATCGACTACGTGCCGGAGGCGAAGCCGCTGCCGCTACTCATGCGCTGCGCGCGCCGTCTCTGGATCGCCACCGCATGGCTGATCGCCGTGGAGGTGTTCAATCAGGCCATCGGCCCCAACGGCAATAACGTCAATCTGGCGGCATGGCTGTTCGCTGGAGGGCTCGTGTTCTTTGTGCTCGGCGCACTGACCGGCGGTCTGCGGAGGCGCGCATGACCGTCCGCATCATCGACGTCGAAACGACCGGCATTGATCCCGCCGTCGACAAGGTCATCGAGATCGCCTCAGTCGACCTGACGCGCGACTTCGGCATCACCGCGAGGCGCGAGACGTTCGTCTTCCCGGGCATGCCAATCCCGCCGCTAGCGGCGTCGGTGCACCACATCATCGACGAGGACGTGATCTATGCGCGCCCCCTCGATGAAGCCATCGTCCCCTTCCGTGGGGCCGATGCCTACGTGGCGCACAACGCCAAATTCGAGCAGCAATTCCTCGGCGCGGCGCTCGGCAATCCGCCCTTTGTCTGCACCTACAAATGCGCACTGCGGCTGTGGCCGGAGCTGCCGAAGCACACCAATCAATTCCTGCGCTACCACTTCGGCTTGATCGAGCCGTTCGGCGTTCCGCGCAAGGACATCGCCGCGCACCGCGCGCTGTCCGACGTGATCGTCACCACCGCGATCTTCGTGAAGATGATGCAGGAGACGACGTGGCAGCAGCTCCTCGAATGGTCGCGTGAGCCGGCGCTGTTCACCGTCTTCTCGTTCGGCAAGCACATGGGCCAGCGCTACGACGCGGTGCCGGTCGACTACCTGCTTTGGATGATCAACGAGCCGGGCATGGACGAGGACAAGAAGTTCTCGGCCCGCCACTGGCTTGAGCAACGGAGGCGCGCAGCATGAGCGAACGACTGCATGAGATACTGGCTGGCAGGTATGTCGTCGACGGTGGCGGCATGACGAAAATTCTCGCTGTCGATGTCATCTTCGACAGCGGCGGCGATCAGCGCACGGTCTTGCTCGTAAGGGGCGACGAAAAGGACATCGCGTTGATGGACGCGGAGGAACTGCTGCAGGGCACCGCGACCATCTACGACACTCGCGAAGCGGCCGAGGAGTTGGTCGCCAGGATGAGGGCCGCCGAGACATGAGCGAGCCCGCCCGCGCCGAGCAACCCAATGAGGATGCGAACCTCTTGGAGTACGTCGAGCAACGCCTTGGCCCAACGATGGCACACGCGCTCGACGGCGGCTTCACGCTCACTGAGGGCGCGATGCTCCGCTTCTTCTGGAACACCACCATCAACGGCAAGCGGCGGCACATGGAAATGACCGTGACGCTCAACAATGTGGAGGGCTGATGCGGCCAATTCCAACACACATGCGGCGCGGCGCCTGCCAGCTCTGCGGACGCAAATGCGACATCTGCCCCACGCCGTGCTCACCGAGGCTGCTGTCGGCCGCCTACGACGCCCGCGCGGCGCGCGGATGCCCGCATTGTCGCGGCACCCTGCGCTGGCTCGTCGTGCTCACGGCAGAGCACGACCGGCCGCTCACCGCCGAGGAGAAAGCCAAGATGGTGGTGGCGGCATGATCGAGCAGCACATTATCCGCGACCTGACGACGAAATGCGTCGACGACACGCAGCGCGCACTCCGTCGCGCTATGCAGCTCCTCGACGATCCGGGCCTCCGCGCCGCCGTCATGGTGCAGACCATGCAGGCACTCGCAATCCCCAACGCCATCGCCATAGGCGCAGCGCTCGGCCAGACGGCCACCCCCACGCGCCCGGAGCTGCTGCACGGGATGCTTTTGGTGGCGCGCAGCATCAGCGTCGACGGCACCATTCGCAACTTGGCGAACGACGCGCAGCGCGATGCGTCGCTTCTGATCGCCAACGGCTTCCCGATCAAGGAGCCCAGCCGGTGAGCCGCAACTTTCCACTGCGCGACAAGCTTGCAGCGGCGCTGGCGATCATCGCTGGCGTCCCCTACGAGCATCGCAAGCTGATGACGGCGGATCAGATCATCAGCCTGTTCCAGTTCGATCACGACCCGATCCCTCATGCCGCGCCGTTCAACGGGCCGGCTGTGCATTGGAATTGCACGCCGCGCCTGATCAACGGCGAAAGCCTCGCCGGCATTGGCCACCGCGAGAAGACGAAGACCGACGTGTCCGAAATTTACAAGACGCGCCGCATATCCGCCGCGCACGAGGAATTTCGCCAACGCCTGCTCGCCAAGGGCGGACAGGCTGAGGCCCCACCCAAAAAGGAACGCTGGCGCGACCGCAAAGCTCGACTGATCGCGGCGCGCTCACAACAGGGAGCAAAGCCGTGATGACACCGTCGACCGACAGCCCAACGAACGACGAGATAATGACCGCGATGATGGTGAGCGCCGTGACCGACCGCATGGCCAGCGACGCAATGGGTGTCCAAGCGCTGGTATCCTTGAAGATGGCCGTGATGGTCCGCATGGGCATCAACAAAGCCGAAGCGATGCTCGTCGCGATCCAAGAGTGCGACGAGCTGTCGGAAGAACTCGTCGCGGCCTGCTATGGCGCGGCGACGAGAATGATGAACGAGCCGGAGTTTGGGGAGATGTTCGCGCAGATCGAGGAGCGCTGCCGTTTCGGCATGTCCATCCTCGACAGCAACGTCGCGACCGAAGGTGGCTCTGCTTGAACCCCGGCGCCGTCAAGCCATGCCCGCAGTGCAGCCAGCGCACCGATTTGGTCGCCGGGCCGGTGCTGCAGCTCGTGGCTCCCGGCGCCATGAAGGACCGCAACTACATCGTTTGCTGGAAGTGCAACATCGCCGCCCTCGCAAGTCGCCGCGAGCCGGTGTGGAAGGCGCTCCCCAGCAAGACCAAGAAACTGTCGCGTCACGAAATGCCATTCCCAGCCCCGGAGTATAGCCGATGACCAAACCGTTCCGTCCGATGAAGGGCGAGCCTGCTCCCGACGATCTGTCGACGCTGACCTTCCCGAAGCTCGTGGCGGCGAAACTCGACGGCTGGCGGCTCGTGAGCCGCGATGGCGTTGCCCTCACCAACACCCTCAAGCCGTTCCGCAACCGGCATGTGCAGGCCCTGTTCGGCCGCCCCGATCTGCACGGGCTCGACGGCGAGGTGATCGTCGGCGCGCCGACCGGTGGTGACGTCATCAACCGCACGACGCAAGGCGTCTCTCCTGTCGAGGGCGAGCCAGACGTCACCTTTTGGGTGTTCGACGACTTCTCGGTCGACGGTCCCTTTCACCAGCGCTTCGAGGCCATGTGCAAGCGCGTGATTGCGCTCAACCTGCCCTACATCAAGCCGGTGCTGCACCTGATCGCGCCCGACCACGAGGCGGTCGCAATGTTTGAGCGCCAGCACCTCGACCTCGGCTACGAGGGTGTCATGCTCCGCTGCCCGAACGGCCCCTACAAATACGGCAAAGCGACCGTGAAGGAAGGCTGGCTGCTCAAGCTCAAACGCTTCGTCGACGACGAGGCTCTGATCATCGGCGTCAAAGAGGAAATGGAGAACACGAACGAGAAGGTGCGCGATGCGCGCGGGATCTCGAAGCGTGGCTCCGCGAAGAACGGCAAGGTGCCCAAAGGCACGCTCGGGGCGGTCATCTGCCGTCTCGCTGACGGCACCGAGTTCCCTGCTGCTGGCGGCAGCGACGCGCGCTGTGAGGAGCTGTGGGCCATGCGGGACGAGCTTCCCGGCAAGATCGCGAAGGTTCGCTACTTCGGTCGCACAGCCGACGGCGCGCTGCGGCATCCGCAGTTCGTCGACCTTCGCAACGACATCGACAACCCGAACCTTGAGGCAGCGGAATGAGTGAAACCGTCGAGGAGACGAAGTATCGGCACACGCCTGATATGGGCGAGATCAGCGGCTTTGGCGGCGCCTACGAGCAATGCTGCCAGGATATGCTCGAAGCAGGGATGAAGTGGCTCGGCTCGCACAAGAATGCCGATCTGCAGGGCCACTCCTACGCGAACATCACCGGCATCTTCGAGGCGGATAGCGAGGACGCAAAGGCACTGGAGCGCGCCGTGCTCGACGCGGCGAAGGGCGAGGCCACCGGAGCGATGCACCACACCGTGATGTCGCGGCTGTTCTTCATCGCGAAGAACGGCTGGGAAAAGTATTGCGCCGAGCTGCGCGAGCAGGAAGCCAAGGAGAGCGCCAATGCTGCCGAATAGGCTGCTGATCATTGCCGCCTGCCTTGTGCTCTGCGGCTGCGGCCAGATGGAGCGCACGATGGCGATTTACACTGGCTGGTCACGCATGTGCGTCGCCGGCGTCAGCTACCTGCAATTCACATCAGGCGCGACCGTCGAATACACGCCCGAGGGTCGCGTGAAGACGTGCCAGGGAGGTGGCCAATGACCGTCGCATCCGTTGAGCGCGAGCGCGCCATCGAGCGCCTGCGCACCAAGCATCACCAGCTGATGCACTCGTTCGGCTTCGGCAAGGATGGCGCTGTGCGCGAAGCCGTCCTCGAGGTCGAGGGTCAGCTCGCCGACATCGGCGCGCCGATGGCCGAGTGCGAGACCTACGCGGCATCGGTCGCAGCGGCGCTGACGAAGCCGACGCAGCCCGCGCGCTTCGTTTCGCCCTGCCCGCCTCCCGGCGCCGTCGAGACGGAGATCATCACGACGCTGATCGAGGAAGCTGCCGAGGTCATCCAGCGCGGCACCAAGCTCAACCGCTTCGGCATTGAGGAGGTACAGCCAGGCCAAGACCTAACCAACGCCCAGCGCCTCGCACACGAGATCGGCGACTTCCTCGGCATGATCGAGATCGCGCTCAAGGCCGGGATCATCGACAACAACGAGATCGAGGTCGGCCGAGTACGCAAGCACGCGCGCTTCGAGAAGTATCGCCAGCATCGGCCGGAGGTGACGCCATGAGCCGGCCTGCGCTCCTACACACCAGCCCGGAGGATTGCGACAACGGCGCCGTAATCTCGGGCTGCGGCAACTATCGGTATCGGCTCTGGCGGCGCTGGCAGCCCATTGGATGGCCGATGGCGACATTTATCATGCTCAACCCCTCGACCGCTGATGCCCACACCGACGACGCGACGATCCGGAAATGCGTCGGCTTTGCAAAGCGGTGGGGCATGGGCGGCATCTACGTCGGCAACCTGTTCGCGTACCGCGCCACGAAGCCGACCGACATGATGCGGCGCGATGTGAGCGACCCTGTTGGCCCCGAGAATGAAATGCACCTGATGGCGATGTGTCAGGAGGCAAGCTCGTCTCTCGACGAGGGTGGCACCATCATCTGCGCGTGGGGCACCAACGGCAACTACATGCACCAAGACCAGACGTTCCTCGGCTGGTGTGAAATGGACTGGCTGGTCAACGTCGGCGCGGTGAAGGCCCTGCGGCTCACCGGCAAGGGCATGCCCGAACATCCGCTCTACGTCCCTTACGATGTGAAGCCTGTGAACCTGCTGGGGCGCTGATGCCTGAACGCTCCCTCCGCAGCTTCCTTTGGAACGTGCGCAAGCTCGGCCCGTGCTCGTGGCTGCGCTGCGCAATCATCAACATCTGGAGATCTTGTCGTGACGCAAAATAACGACGCTCAGAAAATGATCCGCCGCGAGCTGGAAGGCGTGCCGGTGATTAC
>JASBSU010000013.1 GCA_030148725.1 Hyphomicrobium sp. | reverse complement strand
TATTTCTTCTGGATCTACACGATCGAGATCGCCAACGAGAGCGAGCACACGATCCAGCTCAAGACACGGGTTTGGCGCATCACTGACGCCCGCGGAAAAACCGACGAGGTCCGCGGCCCCGGCGTCGTCGGCCAGACACCTGTCATTCCACCCGGCCAGTCTTTCACCTACTCCTCGGGCTGCCCACTCTCGACCCCGTCGGGCATCATGGTCGGCAGCTACCAGATGACCGATGAGAAGGGCGAACTGTTCGACGTTGCCATTCCGGCCTTCTCGCTCGATAGCCCGTTCGTCGTCCGCAGCCTCAACTAGCGAGATCACGATGAAAGGACCTCGCTATTCATCGGAAGAGCTGCTGGCGCGGCTCGTCGCCTTCGACACGACCAGCCATAAGCCGAACGCGCCGCTCATCCGGTTCGTCGAGGATTACCTGCTGCAGCACGGCGTCTCGAGCGAGATCGTGCCCAATGCCGCCGGCACCAAGGCAAGCCTCTACGCCACGATCGGTCCGCCGGGAACGCCCGGCGTCGCGCTTTCCGGCCACACGGATGTGGTGCCCGTGGAAGGCCAGACGTGGACGTCGGATCCGTTCATTCTCGCCGAGCGGGACGGAAAGCTCTACGGGCGCGGCACGTCCGACATGAAGGGCTTCATCGCGTGCGCGCTGGCTGCCGTGCCGGATTTCCTGGCGCGGCGCCTGACGGTGCCGATCCATCTCGCGTTCTCGTACGACGAAGAGATCGGCTGCCTCGGCGTTCGGCCGATGATCGCCGAGTTCGGAACGCGTCTGACGAAACCGCGCATGGTGTTCGTGGGCGAGCCGACGTCGATGAGCGTCGTCGATTCCCACAAGGGCCCGGTGCGCTGGCGCATCGAAGTGAAGGGACGCGCCGCGCATTCGAGCATGGCGCCGCTGGGCGTCAACGCCATCGCCTTTGCCGGACAGCTGCTGCAGGAACTCGCCGTCATCGAGGCGGAGCTGAAGCAGCGGCCGCGCGATGAGCGCTTCGATCCGCCTTATGCGACGCTGCAGGTGACGAAGATCGAGGGCGGCACGGCAACGAACATCGTGCCGATCAACTGCACCCTGCAATTCGATGTGCGCGCGATTCCCGGCGTCGATATTGCCGCCATCGACAAGCGCATTCGCGCGTTCGCGGCGGATGTCTGCCTGCCGGAGATGCAGAAAGTGGCGCCAGAGTCAGGCGTCGAGATCGCCATCGCCAATCAGGTGCCGCCGTATTCGGCCGGCGCGGCGTCGGAGGCGGTCGCCCTGGCTCTGATGCTCGCGGGCCAGAACGAAACGCACGCCGTCTCCTACGCGACCGAGGCCGGCCTGTTCCAAGTTGCTGGCTCGCCGGCCGTCGTCATCGGGCCCGGCGACATCGCGCAGGCGCATACCGCCGACGAGTGGATCGCGAAGGATCAGCTCACGAAGTGCGAAGTGTTCCTTCGCCGCCTCGCTGACTGGGCGGAACACGGTTCCGCCGCACGCTGACCTCCACCGATCACGACATCTTCAACGCGCGCGCAAATACGGCGGGAACTTTCGGCAGCACTGCCGATTTATGACCGACGTGGAATAAACGCAGCCACGGAGGTTATCGTGCAGCGCTCAGCTTTACGCGCCATCGTCTTCAGCAGCATCTCGATGCTGGCTTTTGCTCCTGCATCCGCAGAGCAGGAGATGAATGACGACGGTAAGGTCGCGTTCAACAACTCCTGCCGCACGTGCCACTCCTTCAAGGAGGGCGATAATCGCCTCGGCCCGACGCTGCATGGAATCATCGGGCGAAAGGCGGGCTCGGTCGAGGGCTATCAGTTCTCGTCGGCGATGTCGGGGTCCGGTATCACCTGGGATGAAAATAATCTCGATCAGTTCATCGAAAACCCTGACAAGGTCGTGCACGGCAATGCGATGAAGCCCTACGGCGGCATCGCGGACGCGGCAGAGCGCCAGAAGATCGTGAGCTATCTGAAAACGCTCAAGTAGATTGGTGACACGAGCGGCGGGAAGCTTTGATTGCGGAAGCGTGGCACGCGCTGATGGCCGGCGCTCGCGCCGGGCGCCCTTGGCGCCTTGCCGCTGCGCGGCGCTCTGTGCAATCAGTGACGCCAGGGGCGGGAAGCTTTGATTGCGCTCAGGCGATCTCGTCTGGCGCGAAGCGATAGTTCTTGGTGCAGAATTCGCACGTGACGGAGATCGAGCCGTCTGGCTCGCGCATGTCAGCGAGTTCCGCTGCACCAAAGCTCGTCAGGAACGCGTGGACGCGCTCGCGCGAGCAGCGACAGAAAGCTTCGACATGTGCTGAGGGGAAGGCGCGCACGCCCTCTTCGTGAAATAGCCGGTACAAAAGACGTTCCGGCGCGAGCGTAGGGTCGAGAAGCTCGTGATCCTCGACAGTCGACGCGAGGATGCGCGTGCGCTCCCAATCATCATCGGTGTCGCCGAGGATGTCTTCGTCTTCCTCCGACGTCTCAACGGCAGCCTCGATGCCGCCGTCGCGCGCCAGATGCTGAACGAGAAGGCCGCCAGCGCGCCATTGCCAGCGGCCGGGCGCTCCGTTCTCGCCGGCTGTGTAGTGACGCGCCACCGCGAGGCGCAAGAACGAAGGCAGCTGCTCCGACTGGCGGAAATAGCTCAGCGCAGCCTCGCCGATGCCGTCGCCATCGAGCGCCACGATGCCCTGATAGCGCTCCATATCCTCGCCCTGGTCGATGGTGATCGCGAGGTGGCCTTCGCCCAAAAGGGCGCGCTGGTCGATGTCCTCACCGGCCGACAGGCGGCGCTTGTCGTAACGCGCATAACCCCGCAGCCGCCCGGGGGTCTCGTAGCTGACGACGAGAAAATCCAACAGGCCATCCGTCTTGGTCTGCAGCGTCAGCTTGCCGTCGATCTTGAGGGCGGTGCCGAGCAGAGCAGTCAACGCTACGGCTTCACCCAATGCCTGCGAGACGGGAACGGGCGCTGCATGGTGGGAGAGAATTTCATCTATGGCCGGCCCCAGGCGCACGAGGCGGCCGATGATGCCGGAGCGCTCGGTGCGGAACGGCAGCACAAGATCATCGTCGCCAGGCGTCTTGCGGATCTGCGTCGCCGGCGCGTCGGCCATCACGATACTCCCAGGCACCAGGCGAGGATCGCCTTCTGTGCGTGCAGGCGGTTCTCTGCCTCGTCGAATACAACGGACTGCGGACCGTCGATGACGTCCTCGGTCACCTCCTTGCCGCGATAGGCGGGGAGGCAGTGCATGAAGATCGCATCCTTGTCGGCGGCCTTCATGAGGCTGGCGTCGACGCTATAGGGCTCGAGCATTTTCTTGCGGCGCGCGGCGTCGGTCTGGCCCATCGACACCCAGGTGTCGGTCACGACGCAATCGACACCGCGAACGGCCTTCGTCGCATCGCTCGTGTAGCTGACGGCGCCTTTCTCCCGCTTCACCCAGTCGACCGCTTCGCGTTCGGGGCGCAGCTCGTCAGGGCAAGCAACCCGCAGCTCGAAGCCGAAACGTACGGCCGCGTGCATCCACGAAACGGCGACGTTGTTGCCGTCGCCGATCCAGGCCACCGAGCGACCTTTGATCGGTCCCTTGTGCTCTTCGAAGGTCTGGATGTCGGCCATCACCTGGCAGGGATGGCTCCTGTCGGTGAGGCCATTGATGACCGGCACCGTTGCGTATTTCGCGAGATCGAGGAGCGTCTGATGCGAATTGGCGCGGATCATCACGGCGTCGATATAGCGGGACAGGACGCGCGCGGTGTCGGCGATCGATTCACCGCGACCGAGCTGCAGGTCGGTGTTGTTGAGCGATAGCGTCTGGCCGCCGAGTTGGCGCATGGCGACGTCGAACGACACGCGGGTGCGCGTCGACGGCTTCTCGAAAATCATCGCCAGCGTCTTCTCGTCGATGCCGTCCGGCTTGTATTTCGATGGCGTCTTCTTGCCGGCCTTCTTCATGGCGTGCGCCATGTCGATGATCTTGCGCAGCGTCGCTGCGTCGAGGACATCGAGGTCGAGAAAATGTCTGGGCTCAGAAACGGTTCGCGATTTCGTGGCCATAGCACTCCGGCCGGCTGACGTTGGATCTGGAAATCAGGTTGCGGGGGGCGACAGTCGATCGAGGGCGCGCGACAAGCGCTGCGCGGCTTCGGCGATCTCCTCGTCGGCGATGTTGAGAGGCGGCAGGACGCGTACGACGTTGTCGGAGGCGCCGGCGACGAGCAGCTTCTCGGCGAGTGCTGCCTTGACGACCTCGGCGGGTGCGACTTTGACCTTGATGCCGGTGAGGAGGCCTTGGCTGCGCACTTCCTCGACGAGATCGGGATGGGCATCCTTCACGGCGGCGAGCGCCTGTTTCAAACGCAGTTCCTTCTGCCGGACGGCATCAAGGAAACCGGGTTCGAGGACCGCATCCAGCACCGCGCAGCCAACCGCCGTCGCCAGCGGATTGCCACCGAACGTCGACCCATGCGTGCCGGGCGTCAATCCTTGCGCGGCCTTCTCCGTCGCTAGCAGAGCGCCGAGCGGGAAGCCGCCACCGATGCCTTTGGCGATCGCCATGAGGTCCGGCGTGATGCCGGCCCATTCGTGCGCGAAGAGCTTGCCGGAGCGGCCCATGCCGCACTGCACTTCGTCAAGCACGAGCAGCAGCCCGTGCTTGTCGCACAGCGCGCGCAAGCCCTGCAGGAACTCAGCGCTGGCGATGTTGACACCGCCTTCGCCCTGCGTCGGCTCGATCATGATGGCGGCCGTCTCGGGCCCGATAGCCTGCTCGGTCGCCGCGAGATCGCCAAACGGCACGTGGTCGAACCCTTCAACGGGAGGGCCGAAACCTTCGAGGTATT
Organism: Hyphomicrobium sp.; assembly: GCA_030148725.1. Lineage (GTDB taxonomy): Bacteria > Pseudomonadota > Alphaproteobacteria > Rhizobiales > Hyphomicrobiaceae > Hyphomicrobium_A. The sequence goes on along the minus strand of JASBSU010000013.1, from coordinate 123,249 downwards.
TCGGGTTTCCCCCGGCGGCAATGGTCGCGAGCGTGCGGCCGTGGAAGGCGCCCGAGAACGCGATGATGCGCCAGCGATCGGGGTTGCCGGCGACGAAATGGTAGCGGCGCGCTGCCTTGATCGCAGCCTCGCAGGCCTCGGCGCCGGAGTTACAGAAGAAGACCTTGTCCGCGAACGTGACACCGACGAGGCGTTCGGCAAGCCGCTCCTGGCCCTCTACACGATAGAGGTTAGAGGTATGCCAGAGCTTCTCGGCTTGCTCGGTGAGCGCCGCGACGAGGCGCGGGTGTGCGTGCCCCAGCACGTTGACCGCAATGCCGGACGCTACGTCGAGATAGCGGTCGCCTGCGGCAGTGATGAGCCATGCGCCTTCGCCCCTCGCAAAGACGAGGTTCTGGCGCGCGTAGGTGCCCATGACAGCAGGGGATGGGCCGGTTGTCTGTGCAGCAGCCTTGATCGAGGGATCCGAGGCGGCCAAGGACGCGGACATCTCTGGCCCACTCCTCAAGCAGCGAAGCGTCGCTGGAAACTAAAAAAGCCGCCTCCGCGGCGGCCAGTGAAGGGCTGTAAATACGCGCGCGCGTCAATTCTGTCAACGGAACGGGCGGCAGATGCCTGGATTTCAGGCCACACGTTTGCCGAGCCGGCCTTCGCGCCACGGTCGGCGCGAATCGTGGGGACTGTTTGAGAGTAATGGGGATTGCCGCACGGCCAACGTCGCTGCGCGCCGAGGCAGCCCGCATTCGCAGGCAAAACGGTCACGGGGACCAGCGTTGCATGTTGCGAATATACCACCTGTCCCGTGGGATGCCCCGAGGGGCTAACCGTCGATCTTGTAGGCCCAATTCTGCCTGTTGTAGGTTGGTCCCTGTCGCGGCACGAGGTCTCGCGCTCTGCGCATGTTCCTCTGTGAGTAGCCCCGACACGACTCAGCGAACCACTTGAACGCTCGGTCGAATTCGCGCTTCACGTCAAGCGCGTTCAGTGTGCGTCATCCTCAGTAAAGCGTCCCGTAACCGGGCAGGCATCGGCTTGTCGCGTTCGTCGTAGCGTCCCCGCACGCTCCGCGTCGCGCCGTCGTCTGTTCCGAATGTCAATCGGTGTGCGCCTTGGCGCGCGCCCCTGATACTCAGGGAGCGAGAATTTATGGCTTGGACTGATGAGCGCGTGGAACTGCTGAAGAAGCTTTGGGGTGAGGGCTTGAGTGCAAGCCAGATCGCCGGGCGGCTTGGCAGCGTCACCCGCAACGCCGTGATCGGCAAGGTTCATCGGCTTGGCCTGTCGGGACGCGCGACGACCTCGCGCATGAAGAGCCACAGGCCGCGCCCGCGGATGGCTTCCAAGCGCATGGCGAAGACGCGCTTTGCGGCCCAGGGCAATCCGGCGTTCCGGGCCCTCTACCAGGAGGCGGATGTTTACGTGCCGCCGGTGGAAGAGATGGTCATTCCGGCCTCGGAGCGCAAAACGATCCAGACACTCACCGAATGCAGCTGCCGCTGGCCGATCGGTGATCCGCAAATGTCTGATTTCCATTTCTGCGGCAAGAACAAGGTCCCCGGCTTGCCGTACTGCGAGTTCCACGCCCGTCGAGCGTTCCAACCCCCGCAAGCTCGCCGCCGCGAGCGCGAGGGCGTGGAAATCCATGCACTCGACATCACACTCCCGCGCAAAGAAACCGCATAAAAGCGGTCGCTGCGGCACTAAGCCAAGAAGAATTGAAGCGCGGGATCAACCCGCGCTTTTTTTCTGCTTGGGCGGATGCTTTCTGCGTGGAAAGGCGCGGGCGCGTCGCCTTGGGCGCGCACGCGATCAGGCGTTCCGGGCTGATGGAGGAGCGGTCAGGTCTCGCCGAAGACGTAACCGGCGGAGCGAACCGTGCGGATCGGATCACGCTCGTTGCCGCGGATCAGCGCCTTACGCAGGCGGCCGATGTGGACGTCAACCGTGCGCTCGTCGACGAAGGCATCGCGTCCCCAAACGCCGTCAAGCAGCTGGGTGCGCGAGAGCACTCGCCCTGAGCTTTCCATGAGGAATTCGAGGAGGCGAAATTCCGTCGGCCCGAGGCGCACCTGGCGCAGGCCGCGGGTAACGCGATGGGCTGCGCGATCAAGCTCGATGTCGCCGATTTTCAGAACCTCGGCGACGCGGTCGGGTGAAGCACGACGCAGAATGGCCTTCACGCGCGCCATAAGCTCGGGCAGCGAGAACGGCTTGACGACATAGTCGTCGGCGCCGGTCGACAGACCGCGGATACGGTCGCTTTCCTCGCCGCGCGCCGTCAGCATGAGGATCGGCACGTTGCGGGAATCCGGCTTGGAGCGCAGCCGGCGGCAGAGCTCGATGCCCGACACGCCGGGAAGCATCCAGTCGAGCACAACGAGGTCGGGGCGCTCTTCGTCAAGTAGGAGAAGCGCCTCTTCGCCTGTCTCGGCATGCGAAACGCGAAAGCCCTCGGACTCGAGGTTGTAGCGCAGCATCTCCGCGAGCGGCGCTTCGTCCTCAACGATGAGAACCCTTGCAGACATTCGGTTTGCCAACCTCGCCCTCTCAGGTTCCTGAAATCAACGTCGAGCTGGTCTGATCGTCCTTGGGACGGTCGTCGGCGATGTTGAAGCCGCGGACCAGGAAGTGCACCGTCTCGGCGATGTTGGTGGTGTGGTCTCCGACGCGCTCGATGTTCTTGGCGCCGAACAGCAGATGGGTGGAGATGCCGATGTTGCGCGGATCCTCCATCATGTAGGTCAGCAGCTCGCGGAACAGCGAGTTGTACATGGCGTCGATCTGCGCGTCGTTGCGCCAGACCGAGAGCGCCTTGTCGGCGTCGCGTTCAGCGTAAGCGTCGAGCACTTCCTTCAGCTGATGCAGCGCCAGCTCCACCATGTGGCGGATGCCGGACATCAGCGGCTTGGGATGGGACTCGTCGGCGATGGCGAGCGCGCGCTTGGCGATGTTCTTGGCAAGATCGCCGATGCGCTCGAGGTCGGTGGTGATGCGCAGCGCGCCCATGATGTGACGCAAGTCGTCAGCCATCGGCTGGCGACGGGCAATCATGGAGATCACCTGCTCCTCGATCTCCCGCTCCAGCGTGTCGATCTGCTTGTCGGCGAGGACGACGTCTTCGGCGAGGCGCGGGTCGCGGCGCTCAAGCGCTCCAAGTGCCTGGCCGAGCAGCTGCTCCGCCAGTCCGCCCATTTGAGCAATCTTCTTGTCGAGCAGCGCCAGCTCTTCTTCGTATGATTTTACGGTGTGCTCGTTCATAGGATTCTCTCCTGCCGGACGGGGGATGCTGGCTGAGGGTTTAGGGGCCGCCGCCTGCTGGCGACCAAAGGGGAGGAGGGTGCGCAGCATCAGCCGAACCGCCCGGTTATGTAGTCCTGCGTGCGTTTGTCTTTCGGGTTGGTGAAAATTTCGGTCGTCACTCCCTCTTCGACAAGGCTGCCAAGGTGGAAGAATGCGGTGCGCTGCGAGACGCGCGCGGCCTGCTGCATCGAGTGGGTCACGATGATGATACAGAAGTTCTTGCGAAGTTGTTCGATGAGCTCCTCGATCCTCGCCGTGGCGATCGGGTCGAGCGCCGAGCAAGGCTCGTCCATGAGGATTACCTCAGGGTTCACCGCGATGGCGCGGGCGATGCACAGGCGCTGCTGCTGGCCTCCGGACATTCCCGTGCCACTGTCATTCAGACGGTCTTTGACCTCATTCCAAAGGCCGGCCTTCTCGAGGCTCGACTGAACAATCTCGTCGAGATCGGCCTTTGAGTGACTGAGGCCGTGGATGCGCGGACCGTAGGCGACGTTCTCGTAAATGGACTTCGGGAACGGGTTCGGCTTCTGGAACACCATGCCGACGCGGGCGCGAAGCTGAACGACGTCGAGCTTCGGGTCGTAAATGTCCCGGTCGTCGATAGTGATCTTACCGGTCACGCGGCAGATCGGGATCGTGTCGTTCATGCGGTTGATGCACCGCAGGAACGTGGATTTGCCGCAGCCGGAGGGGCCGATGAAGGCCATCACGCCGCGATCGGGTATATCTACCGACACGTCCTGCAGAGCACGCTTCTCTCCGTAGTAGACGTTGACGTCCTTAGCGCTGACCTTCGGCGTCGGAAGTCCAACAGCCACTTTAGCGTGCACGACCGCGTCGGCGTGCTTGTCGACCATGGTATGCATCATTGCCTCTGCTGAATTCCTACCAACGTCTCTCGAATCTTTTGCGTAGCCAGATCGCTGCGCCGTTCATAACGAAAAGGAACATCAGCAGCACGATGATCGCCGCTGCTGTCTTGGACTTGAAGGCCACCTCAGGCAGATCGGACCAGAGATAGATCTGGACGGGAAGCACGGTGGCCGCATCGGTGAAGCCATGTGGCACGTCGACGATGAAGGCGATCATACCGATCATCAATAGCGGTGCCGTCTCGCCGAGGGCGTGCGCCATACCGATGATCGTTCCGGTCATGATGCCGGGCATCGCGAGCGGCAGGACATGATGGAAGATCGCCTGCTGATGCGAGGCACCTACTCCAAGCGCGGCCTCCTTGATCGACGGAGGGACTGCCTTCAGGGCCGCGCGGGCCGCAATGATGATCGTCGGAAGGACGAGCAGCCCGAGCGTGATGCCACCTACGAGAGGAGCGGACCGCGGCATCCCGAAGAAGTTGAGAAAGACAGCCAGACCGAGCAGGCCGAACACAATCGAAGGCACCGCAGCGAGGTTGTTGATGTTGACCTCTATGAGATCAGTCAACCGACCCTTACGAGCGAACTCCTCAAGGTAAATGGCCGCCATCACGCCGATCGGAAGGCATAGCACGAGCGTGATCAAGAGTGTGAGAGCAGTGCCAACTAGAGCACCGCGAATTCCTGCCAGTTCCGGCTCCCGGCTGTCGCCGGCCGTCAAAAACGTCCAGTTGAACGAGCGCTCAACGTGGTTCAGCTCCTTCAAGCGCTCCAGAAATGCTACCTCCTGGTCGCTTACCTTGCGGTTGCTTTCTGGCGTCTCGTAGGTGACGAGCTTCCAAGTGCCTGGTTTTGCATCCGCCGTTGATTGCAGCGGAAGAAGCACTGTTCCTCTGGCTGAGACGTCGCTGAGCGTGTTGATCTTCACCAGACCACCATCGATGGCGACCAGAAGGCTCGGCATTTTGTTGTCGAGCTTCTCCTCGACCTTCGGTTGATCAACGCGCTGCTGGAGTTTGGCCGCCTCATCCCGAAGCGCTTTGACCTTGGCGGTTATGCTATCGCCGGCAAACAACTCAAGCCGGTCGGCTTCTGCTCGCAGGGCTTTTGCCTGTTCAGAAATTCGCTGCTTCAGTTCCACCAACACATCTGCGAAGTCGTTGGCCGAGGTCAGGATCGTGATGTCTCCCGACGTTCCACTCGGGGTCGCGATCCCGCGCATTTCGCGAGATGATATCGGCGTGCCCGAACCCTTGTAGTAAAGGTCTGAGTTCGCCGAGAGGATCAGACGTGTCTTGACGGTGGTCCCGACAAGCGCTGGATCCGCGACTAGCTTGTCGCGAAGGGGCTGTGCAGCATCGGAACTCACAAGGCGGACGAGCTGCTTTTGTGCGCTACGGGTCAATTCGCCTGGGAAAACCGCCTCCAGTGCCGCTCTCGTCAACGGATAGTAATCCGCCGCCCGAATGCTGGCCTCATCGACCTTTCCGTCGGAGGACACAGCAGCAGCGTCAACCGGCACATCGAGCACCAACGAATATTGCCAGAACGCCGGCAGGCCTCGGCTGAGAACGTCGCCGATGAGCACCACCACAAAAACTGCGGCCAGTGAAAGTGCGACGAGACCATAGAGCTTGAAGCGCTTCTCGCGGCGATAGCGTGCGCGAATTCGAGCCTGCGCAGCCGGCGAAGTCACGTCGACACGCCGTGTGGGCGCGGCATACGAGGCTGATATATCAGTCATATTCTTCTCGATACCTGCGAACGATGGTCAGCGCGATGATGTTGAGAACGAGGGTGACGAAGAACAACACGAAGCCTAGCGCGAAAGCGGCAAGGGTCTTGGCGCTGTCGAACTCCTGATCGCCGACGAGAATAGTCTTGATCTGCACGGTGATGGTGGTCACTGCGTCAAGCGGGTTGAAGGTCAGGTTCGCGGCAAGGCCGGCAGCCATAACGACAATCATCGTCTCGCCGATGGCACGACTTATCGCGAGCATGAAGGCTGAGACGATTCCTGGCAGCGCAGCGGGAAGCACGACCTGCTTGATGGTCTCGGATTTGGTCGCTCCCATAGCGTATGCGCCATCGCGCAATGACTGGGGAACGGAGTTGATGACGTCGTCGGACAACGACGAGATAAACGGGATGATCATCATCCCCATCACAAGGCCCGCCGCTAGGGCGGACTCCGAGGCCACATCGAGACCGAAGTAGGCACCCCATCCGCGGATCAGAGGCGCGACGGTCAGCGCAGCAAAGAAGCCGAGCACGACAGTGGGGATGCCGGCCAGGATCTCAAGCACTGGCTTCGCCCACGCCCGAAAGCGACCGGTCGCATATTCCGAGAGGTATATGGCCGAGAACAGGCCCAAAGGACCGGCAACGACAATTGCGATAAGCGTGATCAAGAGAGTGCCGGTCAGTAGGGGAATGAACCCGTAGGCAGTCTTGATGTCCCCCTGATCGGCACGCATCGCCGCCTGTGGGTTCCATTCCGTGCCAAACAGAAACTCCGTTACCGTCGGCCTTCCCTTTAGACTGGGGTCGAAGAAGAAACGGATCGTCTCGTATAGCACCGAGAACACAATGCCGATTGTCGTTAGAACGGCCACCGCAGCGCACAGCAGGAGAACGACAACGACCAAGCGTTCGAAGTGATTGCGCGCGCGGAATGCAGCACTGACGCGGCCGACGCTCAGACCAATGGCAAGGAGCCCTGCAAGGACACCAACGCCGTATATGAGCGCATTGCCCCACCAGAGAGTGGATTTCAGAGTGCGCGCCGCTTCGAGAAGCGCATCCGCAGGGGTGCCCGTGTACTGGCCGGCGACGAGGTTTTGAATATCCCGGAGCGTGGCGTTGCGATGCAAAGCGTCGCTTGCCGCGTCGGTTCCAAAGAACGAAAGCGCCTGGGTTTCCGCAAAACGCTCCAATAGCGGCGCGCCAACGGCATAGATGACCAGCATCGGCACAAAAACAGCCGACGCAGCAAAAAGCCCATGGTAGTTCGGCAGAGAATGCAGCTGGCCGACGCCGCCCTTGATCAGTCGTCCCGCCCGGGCACGAGAGATGAAGAAGGCCGTCAAAACCAGCGCGGCCATCGTGACGAAATAGTAGCCGGACATATCAACTCGCTTCTTAGCCGTTGGGGCTAGCGACGGGCGTTTTATAGGCGGCGGCGAGCAAGTGAAAGGAGGTCACCGTCGAATTCGCGACGGTGACCTCCTCCTCAAGCTTAGTTTACGAGGTCAGCCGAGAGCGTCTTCATGCCGATGGCGGACTCGCGGACCTTGTCGGCCTCTTCCTTGGGAAGAGCAACCAAGCCCTTGCGCGCGAGGTAGCCGTCCTTCGACATGGCCTTGTCCGACACGTATTCCGCAACAAACTTGTCGATGCCGGGAACTACGCCGACGTGCTGCTTCTTCACGTAGATGAAGAGCGGGCGGGCGCCCTTGTATTTTCCAGCAGAGATGGCGTCATATTCGGGCTCGACGCCCTCGATCGACACGCCCTTCAGATTGGCGCCATTTTCCTCGAGGAACGAGTAGCCAAAGATGCCATAGGCGTCCTTGTTGGCTTCAAGCTTCTGAACGATGACGTTGTCGTTCTCGCCGGCTTCGACGTATGCACCATCCGTGCGGATGGACTTCCAAACCTTATCGAATGCCTTAGAGTCAGCCTTCTTGAGGTCCTTCAGAACCGGGTAAGCCTCAGCGCCCTTCTCCATGAACAGCTCATGGAAGGAGTCGCGGGTACCGGAGGTCGGCGGCGGACCGAGAACCTCAATCTTGACGTCGGGAAGCGAGGGGTCGATGTCCGACCACTTCTTGTAGGGGTTCGGGATCAGCTTGCCGTCCTTATCGGGAACCTCAGCGGCGAGAGCCTGGAACACCTGCTGACGTGTGAGGTTGGTGTCGGGACCATTCTTCGACTGGGCGATGGTCAGGCCGTCGATGCCGACCTTGATCTCAACGATATCCTTGACGCCGTTTTTCTGGCAGTCCTCGAACTCGCCCTTCTTGATCGCGCGCGAGGCGTTCGTGATGTCCGGGTTGGCTTCGCCTACGCCGGCGCAGAACAGCTTCATGCCGCCGCCGGTACCGGTGGACTCCACAACCGGGGTCTTGCCGCCACCCGACTTGCCAAACTGCTCGGCCACTGCGGTCGTGAAGGGATAAACCGTCGACGATCCTACGATGCGGATCTGGTCGCGCGCGACGGCTGCGCCGGCGAACGCGAACGTGCCAAGGACGGCCGCCGCCGCCGAAATGGCGATAAGCTTGTTGCTCACACTGGTCTCCTGATCTTGGAGGTGAATACGGGGCGTGCGGAAAACCGCACCTCGCGAACCTCCCCCCGCCGGCGCTCCTTGCGCCGTGCGGCTTAGATAGACCAATGCAACGATAGTTTCGTGACAGGTTAATTGACTGCAATAGCTAAGTAAAATTCAATTCCCGGGCACAAGCCGCTTTAGAGGGCCAGCGCGGCGGCGGATTTATGCTGCGCCGCCCAACTCATCGAACGTCACGGTGAACGTCGAGCCGGCACCCAGCCTCGAGGCAATCCGCAAGTCGGCGCGATGGCGGTTGAGGATGTGCTTCACGATCGCGAGGCCGAGCCCGGTACCGCCCTTGTCCCGGCTGGAAACAACGCTCACCCGGTAGAAACGCTCGGTGAGGCGCGGGAGGTGCTCGGGGGCGATCCCCGGGCCGTCGTCCGTCACGTTCACCCAAACCTTCGAGCCGCCGGACCCCGGCGGCGTGTCGCGCCCGACGCGAACCTCGACCGAACCGCCCTCACGGCCGTACTTGATGGCGTTCTGAATGAGGTTCTGCAGAACCTGGACGATCTCCTCGCGGTCAGCGCGGATGCGCGCGGGGCTGTCCTCGCGCAGCAGGGTGATCTTCACCGATGCTGCCTCCGCGACCGGCTCCAGGGACTGGCAGACGTAAGCCGCCGTCTCGTTCAGGTCGACGATCCCGCGGGGCGGCAGGTGCACGCGCATCTCTACGCGGCTCAACGACAGTAAATCGTCGATGAGGCGCGTCATGCGCTCGGCCTGGCTCGCCATGAGCTGCAGGAAGCGCTTGCGGGCGTTGGCGTCATCGCGCGCCGGCCCCTGCAACGTCTCGACGAACGCCCGCAGCGAGGCAAGCGGGGTGCGCAGCTCGTGGCTAGCGTTGGCGATGAAGTCGGTGCGCATCTGTCCCAGGCGATCCTGCTCGGTCAGGTCGCGGAAGGTCACGAGCACGCGCGGGGCCGACGTATCCACCGACGGCATCAGCAGGGAGACGGTGGCGGCGACGCGGCGCTCAACGGGGACACGCTCGACCAGTTCGACATCGATCCGCTCCTCTTCGGAAGCGAGCGCTCGATCGACGGCCATCAACAGGTCGGGGCTGCGCGAGACCTGGCTCATCGGAAGCCCGGTGCGAATCTTGGGAAACATCTCCGCGGCGAGGCGGTTGGAGTGCAACAGCGTGCCATTGGCATCGAGCGCCAGAGCCGCCGTAGGGATGGCGTCAATGACGGCACTCCAGCTGTTTCGCTCGGTCTCGGTAGCGCGACTGATCGCTGTCACGTGCGGCCTTCCTGCCAAAACATCGATAAACGCCGTTACGTCGAGCGGCCAGATGGCGGCTGCGAACACCAAGCCTGCGACAGCGGCGACGGCCGCCGGCAAGCTCAAGGCGCCAAAGAGAACGAGGATGACGAAGATACTTGAAGCTGCTGCGACAGGCATCAGCCGGACGGACAGCCGGTGCCTTGCCGTCAGCGAAGCGGCTGCGATCCTAGCTTCAGTGTCAGCCTTGCGCTCGGCCCAGCGGATGTTGCTCAGCGCGGTGCCTAGCGACATCTTCTGCCTGCGTCCTGGATCATTCGACAACGCCATCGCTCTAGATATGCGGGAATGTAGCGGCTTTCAAACATGACAGGCGAACTGCAACGGATTCACCTTACAATCGGGCAGGCAACCAATCAGGCAAGCGAGCGGCCATGAATGCGAAACCGGCCAAGGAAGGCAAAGGCGGAACCAAGTCAGCCTTGGAGTTTGACCTGGAAGATCCGGTCCTGTCCCCATCCATTGCGGAGCGGGCACTGACGTCGGGCGGATTTCCCTACGACGAGGAGCTCAAAAAGAAGGTCTATGCCGAGGAGCTGCAAAAGCTGCAGCTGGAGCTTCTGAAGCTGCAGTTCTACGTCGAGGCCGAAGGTCAGCGCTACGTGGTGCTCTTCGAAGGACGCGATGCGTCGGGCAAGGGGAGTTGCATCAACCGCTTTCTGGAGCGGCTCAACCCGCGCCACGCGCGGTCCGTGGCCCTCACCAAGCCGACGGAGACCGAGCGCGGCGAGTGGTACTTCCAGCGCTACGTGGCTCACCTGCCGACGGCGGGCGACATGGTGCTGTTCGACCGCTCCTGGTACAACCGCGCGGGCGTCGAGCGGGTCATGAGCTTCTCGACGACGGCGCAGGTCGAGGCGTTTTTGAAGGCCACGCCAGACTTCGAATCCTTACTGGTGCGCGACGGGATACGCCTCTTCAAATACTACCTCGTGATCGGGCGCGAGATGCAGTTGCAGCGCTTCCACGAACGCCGGCACGATCCATTCAAGCGATGGAAGATCACCGACATCGATCTCGCGGCGATCGACAAGTGGGACGACTACACGCGAGCCCAGCGCGACATCTTCAAGCGAACGAGCACGGAAGAAGCGCCTTGGATCGTGGTACGATCCAACGATCAGCGTCGCGCCCGGCTCGAGACGATACGCTGGGTGCTCTATCACTCGGATTACGAGGGCAAGGACGCAAAAGCCATCGGCGAGCCGGACCCGAAAATCATCGGTACGGGGCCGAAGTATTTCGAGAGCGCGCCGTAAGGCTCGCCGGCCCTACCGTGCCGAGCCGACAGGACGCGATCGCCGGGCGGCGATTGCGCCGCGCGACCGTTAAGGTGTCGCCGCCTTGAGCCGCTTGTCGAGCAGTCCGTAGATGCTCTTGGCGGCCGCCGTGCCGTCAGGGACGCCGGAGATCACCAGAGTGATGAGATCGTCGCCTCTGCGGATGAGGATCATCGGGCCGACGGTGGTTGCCTGATCTCCGAGGCCGGCAAGGTTGCCCATGACCGCCCCGAGGTCCGACTTCATGGCGCCGGCACCCATCATGCCGGATTCGCCGTCGCCCCAGTTCAGTTGCACCTCGGCATAGGGTGCGCCGAGTTCGCCGCCGGCCGTTTCATAGGTGCATTTGGTTTGCCCACCGCGGTCGTCCGCTGCGGCGGTCACCGTCGTGCCGAGCACGGCGCTCATGTCGGCGGCCGAGACGAGCCCACATGCTGTCGGCGCCGCAGACGCGCTGGTCGCAAGGAAGGCGGCAAGGATCAGGAGAGCGGAAACAATACGCATGAGACGAGCCTCTAATCAACGAACCAATATCGTCAGGCATCCGGCGCGCGCGCCCGACTCAGCCAGATGAAAGCAGAGAAATACGCGATCCAAAGAGCAATCGAGAGACCGTAGAAACCAATGATGCGGAGCGACCAGAACGGCCAGTTACCGGCTGCTCCGATGGCGATCACGTTCGGATACCAGCTGAAGAGCGTCGCGCGCCACCGGTTCCACACGAGCGTCATTTCGGTCTTGCGCGTGTCGGCGGTCTTGGCGTCGTTGAAGACGCGCTCGCTGTTCCGCTTCAGCCACCACCAGGAGTCCTCGTTGGTCAGCTCAAGGCCGCGGTCGGAGCGGTTGCGCATGTAGATGTACTGGATGTCGGTCGTGTTGCCGCGGGCGTCAGGATCACTGCGGCGCACGTCGGTTCCAGTGATGACGCCTGTCGTCCAAGTCGGACGGGCGTATTCCCACGCGAACCAGAGCGGCACGCCAATCAACAGCGCGACGACAGCCAGGACGTGGCTGTCCCTGCGCCAGAGAACGAACGCGAGGACGGCAATAGCAAAAAGGACGATGAAGCCGATCGAGAGCCAAGCCTGGAGCATGGATCAAACCTATGTGGCGGGCCGAACGATGTTGGCATACACGGCCGGCCGAGGCGAAGGCAAATATCCGGCAAACGACGCCACGCCGTAGCGCGAAAGCCGCCGTCTTTCAACGGACGAGCATCAAGGGGCATTCGAGCGCGGACGTGAGCGGGCGGAGGTTGGTGCCGGGGGCGATGAGGCGGCCGCCATAGCGGGCGAGCGCGATGCCCGGCCGGTGTCGCTGGAGGACGGCGGCAAGGGGTGCCGGGTCATCGTTGGCGGCGAGCACGCTCTCGAACGCGGTGATCTCACCTTCTTCCTCGCCGGTCGCACAGAGAAGCCTCGCTTCACCTTCCATCCAGGTGAGTTCGTCGCGACGGTCGCCGACAAGGGCGAGCTTCACCTCGCCGCCACACATCGGCGCCAAGCGCTGCGCGGCTTTGAGTGTGGGACCGAGGCGGTCGAACTCTTCGACGACCGCGACGACCGGGCCGCGGGACCGGCAGCCCAATGGTCCGGTGATGACGGCTGCCGTGGTGTCAGTTACGCGTTCGAACAGGTCGGCAAGGCGCTGCTGGTCACTCGGCGCGAGCGGCTCGCCGACGACAACGACATTCCAGGGGCCGTTTTCCTGGCAGGCGCGCGCCAACGCGCGAAGCGGCTCGTCGCGCACGACGCGGGCGTTGCAGGGAACCGCGGCCGCCAGCCCCGCCTCTGCGACCTGCCGGTGCAGCGCAGCGGCGGCAAACCGCATCTCTCGCTCCAGCGTGGCGTGCGGCAGTGGCTCCCAGCTTCCGCCAGATGCACCGATGACACGTGCGAAAGGGAACTCGACAAGGTCGAAGAGCTGAGCGTCCTCGACGTAGAGGCTTTCCACCTCCGCCTGGAACGCCTGCGCCAACAGCATTGCCGCCTCGATGGCGATGCGGCTCGCGGCCGTCTGCCCGGTGAGCCACAGCACCACGCGGCCACTGCGTTCTCCAGCGGCGGCGACATGCGCGATCATGATGCTTCCGCCAGTGCGCCGGATGATCCAAGGCCGCGCCGCTGACGCAGGGCGCGCTGGATATCGGATGCGGAGATGATCTTGCGGCTTTCGCTCGACGCCCAATGGTCGGCTTCGCGGCAGACATCGATGACGTCGGCGATGAGAAGCGAGATCTTCCCGTCCGCACCGGCGCGATGCGCCGCCTCATCGATAAGGACTGCAACGCCCTCGGCGTCGATCGGGCGCAAATCCTGCTTCTGCACCACACCTGCGATAACGCGCGCGAACGCATCGACTGCGCCCCTGGTGCGCTCGATGGCGTGCTCGAAGGCGGCCTCGACCTTGAACAGCCGCCGCAGCCCGGTGGTGCTCGCCGCGAGGCGGCGCTGCGTCTCGGCATTGGCAAACACGACGAGGCGTACGTTTAGCGGAATGGGTTCGAGATCGGGCACCTCATCGCCCAACGCGCCGATGGGGCTGGCGGGTGGATCGAAACGGATTTCCTCGGCTTCGAGTGCACGACGCAGCGCTTCGGCGGCGCCCGAACTGTCGAGCAGCGCATCGCCGTCGATCAGCAGGTAGCCACCGTTGGCGCGATGCAGCGCGCCGGGCTTGATGCGCACGACCTGGCTGGTGCCGTCGGTGCCGGCGCTCAATTCGACGCGGCCGAAGAGATTGGCGTACGTCGGGTTCTGCTCGTACACGATGGGCGCGCCGGTTCCCGCCGAACTCGTCGCGAGCACGTGGACGGCGTAGCGCGCGAAGCGCGGATGGGCTGCGTAAAGGCGCGCGTGCGGCGTCGTTTGCGTGCCAGGCGGCAGCGTGAACATGGCAGCGTTGCGCACCAAGTCGCGGGCAGCCGCCTTGAGATAGCTCTCAACACCGGCGACGTCGGCGTACTCGGCTTTCACGTCCTCCAAGGCCGCGCGGACATAGCGGCCGGCAACCTGCTCGTTGAGGCTGACGAGGCGCGCGCGACGCTCTTTCTCAGCTTCCGGGCGCTCAGCGAGGATCGCCTCGATCTCAGCTTCGAGCGCAGCAATCTTGGTCTCAACCTCGCGGCGCAGAGCTTCGGGCACGGAGTTGAATACGTCGGTCTTGACGACCTTGCCTTCCAGCACAGGCGCGACGGCGATACCTGCCGGCGTGCGCAGCAACGCGATGTTCTGGGATTCGGCCTCGCGGCGCAGCGCTTCCAACGCGTCCTCGCGGCTGAAGCGGAATTCCTCCTCGATGGTGCGGCGCTTCAGGTCGTAATCGTCGGCAGCGAATGCTGCGGGGAGCGCGTCGGCAAGCTGGTCGATGGCGACGGCGATCATCTCGGCGAACGGCTTTGCCGTTCCGGGCGGGAGCTTCAACGCGCGGAAACCGCCGGTCGGATCGAAGGAGCTGACGAACACCCAGTCGGAGGGGCGATCGGCCTTCGCGGCGACGTCCTGCAAGGCGGCACGGGTTGCCGTGCGGCGGCCTGAGCCTGATGGTCCAACCACAAGCATATGATGGCCCGGCCCCTTGATGCGGGCGCCAAAGGTGATGGCTTCCATCGCCTTTTCCTGCCCGATCGGACCGTCAAGGGGCTTCAGATCGGCTGTGGTTTTGAAGCCGAGCGTTCCAGCGTCTGTGCTTGTGGCTAGCGCAGCGGCGGATTCGCGCGCTACCTCAGCCGTTGCGGCGCTCTCGGCGACCGCGCCTTCGCGCGCGGCGTCCGGCGTGTCTGCCGCCTCGGCTGTTTCAGCGGCCACATCACCGGCGGCCTTGCTCTTGTCTGACTTGAAGAGTTTGAAGAACATGGAGACAGGCGCTCGTCCCTCGATGAGTTGCCCGCGACACCTAAGAGCAGATTCGAGCGCGGCATGGCCAGCTCAGACCTACGGCCGTTCGGACGCGCTCACGCTCAATGCTTCCGCTCGGTTTATGACCGGCAAGTGTCACCCCCACGGTGGTCAAATGACGGCAGTAGACGATAAAGCCGGGGAAACTGGCATCGATATGGCGGAAGCGGTTGATGCCGTGGCTGATTTGCCAGCAGATGCCTGCGTCGCGCCGGTCGTTGCGGGTCGTGATGCGACGACGCGCGAAGTGTGCCGCGGTGTCGGCCGCCTGCTTCGGGCGATGTCGTTCGCGATCATCACAGAGCTGGTGCTGCCGAACGGGCGGCGCGCCGACGTCGTCGGGTTGTCGCCCTCCGGCGACATCTGGATCGTGGAGGTGAAGTCGTGCCTCGACGACCTGCGGGTCGACGTTAAATGGCCTGAGTATCGGGACTATTCCGACGCGCTCTTTTTCGCGGTGTCACCGGAATTTCCGCACCAGGTGCTGCCGGAGGACACCGGGCTCATCCTCGCGGATCGCTACGGCGCGGAGATCGTGCGGGAAGCACCGCAGACACGGCTGCCGGCTGCGCGCCGCAAGGCGATGACGCTGCGCTTTGCCCGCGCAGCGGCATTCAGCCTTCAACTTCTTGCGGATCCTGGCCTCGAGAATTCCTGACCCTCGCGGCGCCGATTATTTCGGCGCGCGCTTGGCAAGAATGCGCTGCAAGGTACGGCGGTGCATGTTGAGGCGACGCGCCGTCTCCGACACGTTGCGGTTGCACAGCTCGTAGACGCGCTGGATATGCTCCCAACGGACGCGGTCGGCCGACATCGGGTTCTCCGGCGGCGGTGCCTTGTCGTCGGACGGCGCAAGCAGTGCGTCGGTGACATCGTCCGCGTCGGCGGGCTTGGCGAGATAGTCGACAGCGCCGAGCTTAACGGCAGTAACGGCCGTTGCGATGTTGCCGTAACCGGTCAAGACGATGGCACGCGCGTCGGGGCGTGCCCGCGACAGCTCGGCGATGACGTCGAGCCCGTTGCCGTCGTCGAGGCGCATATCCACTACGGCGAAAGCCGGGGCGCGCTCACGAATGAGGTCGATGCCCTCGGCGACCGAATGCGCACCGCGCACCTCGAAACCGCGCAGCTCCATGGCCCGTACAAGACGCTGCGCGAAAGCACGGTCGTCATCCACGACGATGAGCGAGCGGTCTTCAGGAAGCTCGTCCTGACGGAAGGAAAGATCTTCTGTTTCGTTCATTGTTCCTCCGGCCAATCCGGATTGGGCGGCAGCGTGTTTCGCCTCCACGAACGCCTCCTTACTCAAAAACTGGGTTACGTCGGGGACCGGCTCGGCGATTGGGGTCGGCCCGTGCTAGCCCTGCGTGGCTTTCACCACGTAAGGTCGCACCTTGTCGCAGGTCTGTCAGCCCCAAGATACGCTTTTTGTCAACGCGGAATTAGCCCGAATCCCACCTAACGGTCGAAAAAAATTAAAGAATCGCGCGTCTTAGGCTCTATTGGGCCAGAATGAAGGCTCTCGGCCACGTCACGGTGACGATGGCGCCGGTGCCCCCGCTGGTGCGATTGGCGAGGCTCACGGTGGCTCCGGAACGCTCGAGCAGGGTCTTGGCGATGAAGAAGCCGAGGCCGAGGCCGGTCGAATCCTCCGCGGGGATACCGTCGGGCATCTCGGCCGGGCGGGTCGTCACATAGGGCTCGCCGATGTTGTCCATGATCTCGGCTGGGAAGCCGGGCCCATCATCGGCGATGGCGACGGTGAGGCCCGAAGCGCTCCAGGAAGCGGAAACCTCGACGCGGGATTTCGCGAACTCGGTCGCATTCTCGATGATGTTGCCCAGGCCGTAGATGACGCCGGGGCGTCTTTCCACCTCAGCCTGCCGGCGGGAACCGTCGGGCGCGTCGTAGGCGGCAGCGGCGGAAATGCTGATCGCAACCTTATCGGAGAAGTACGGCTCTGCCGCCTCTTCGAGCATGTCACGCACGCTGACGCGCGCGTGCATGGGATCCTCCTCGCTGGGGTGGCGCGTCAGCTTCTGGAGGATCTCGCGGCAGCGCAGCGCCTGCGTTTTGAGAAGCGCGATGTCGTCGTACATCGGGTCTTCGGGCTTCAGGCCGTATTCGAGTTCCTTGGTGACGAGCACGATGGTCGACAGCGGCGTGCCGAGTTCATGAGCAGCTGCCGCCGCGAGGCCATCGAGAGCGTGCAGCTTCTGCTCACGCGCCAGAACGACATCGGTCGCCGTCAAGGCCGCGGACATCTGGCGCGCCTCTTTCGTCAGACGCCACGCGTAAAGCCCGATGAAGGTCGTCGACACGCAGAGGGCTGCGAACGCGCCGATCTTGTAGATGACGGGCAGCTCAAGCTCGATGCCGGGGTACCAGGGCAGTGGTTCGTGGGCGACGACGAGAACCGCCGCTGCTGCGAGCGCCAGCAGACCCAAGACGATGGTGTTGCGAAGCGGAAGCGTCGCGGCCGAAACGGTGACGGGCGCGACCATCAACATCGCGAACGGGTTGTCCATGCCGCCGGTGAGGAACAGCAGCGTGGCAAGCTGCAGGATGTCGTAGACCAGCAGCCCGGTGGCGTACGACACGCTGAGGCGGTGGCGCGAGGGATACCAGATGGCGAGGAATACATTGAGCCATGCCGACAGCGCGATGACCGTGAGGCACGCACCGATCGGGACATAGAAGCCGAGCCCGAAGGCAACCGCCGATAGGGCCGCGAACTGGCCGAGCACGGCGATCCAGCGCAGCCGGATGATGGTGGCGAGGCGCAGCCGATTGTTGACCGGGTCGGCAAGCGCCAGGGATTTCTTCTTGCGGCGGGCGAATGTCTGCAGCAACACGCTTTACCTCGGAGACCGGACTGCCCCTTCGCATATTCCAGCGGCCCCAAATGATCCACCAGCTATTTCGTATCTCGGTTGCCGCAAGGCATTTTATCGAGCCGGTCTGGCACGCGTGGCCTCATCGGGGGTAGGCGCTGCGGGGCCGCCAGAACGTTCCGCGCGCGCGACGAAGACGCCGAGTTGCGCGAAGATGGCATACAGCGTATTGCCGGATGCGGCAGAGTAGCGAGTACCCATGCGTGGAAAAGTAATTGCGAGCATCGTCGCTGGCGTTTTGATCGGCGGCCTCGCGGCAGTCCTGGTTTTTCCTGAAGCGCGCAACGCCGTGTTCGCGCCTTCAAGCACAACGACGACGACGGGGAAGGCACTGATTGGCGGCCCGTTCACGCTGACCGATCAGCACGGCAAGAAGGTCACCGATAAAGACTTTCGCGGGCGCCACATGCTGGTGTTCTTCGGGTTCACCAACTGTCCCGACATCTGCCCGGCGGGGCTGCAGCTCATCGCTGCGGCGCTCGATAAACTCGGGCCCAAGGCAGAGAAGGTCACACCGATCTTCGTCAGCGTCGACCCGGAACGGGACACCTCGGAGAAACTCGCAACGTATGTGAAGAACTTCGACGACCGGATCGTCGGGCTGACAGGAACACCGGAAGAGGTTGCCGCCATAGCGCGCGCGTACCGGGTGTTCTATGAGAAGACGCCGAACGAGAAATCGCCTTCCGAATACGGCATGAACCACACGTCCATCATCTACCTCATGGGTCCCGATGGCACGTATGTTGCTCATTTCACGCCGGTGACGACCGTCGATCAGATGGTCGAGAAGCTCGACAAAACACTTTAGCGCACGCCGAGAAATGCGCGGCGACAGTGCCACAGTGTTGCCTCATCATGAGGTGACTCAGCTTTGTCGCTGGCGAGGCAACTGAATTTCGACTAGGTCAGAATGTACTCGTTGTGGCTCTCGGGTTGCGATGAGTGTTCCGGCCAACGTCGTGTTGATGTTTACACGAGGGGGAAGTCGGTGCGGAAGTCAGATCGGGGGCAGGCATTGAAGCGTCCGCGCATCGAAGAGCTCGATTGCCCGGTTGAAGTTCGACGCCACCCAGGTGCTCGCCGCCTGACGCTGCGTGTCAGCCGTACGCGGCGCGCAGTCATCGTCACGCTGCCTGTTCAGTGCGATCTCGGCGAAGCCGGCTCATTCATCGATCGAAATATCGAATGGGTGCGCGAGCGTCTGAACAGCATTCCAACCGCAGTCTCGTTCGAGAGTGGATCGCGGATGCCGCTGCGCGGCGAGTTCCACACGCTCGTATTCACCGGCAAGCGCGCCGCGGGCGATGGCATCGTGCGAGCCGCTCGCACAACGGATATCCCCGAATTGCGCGTCTCAGGGCGCGCCGAACATGCGCCGCGGCGGCTGCGCGACTGGCTCGCCGAGGAAGCGCGGCGCGATCTCGATGCGCGCGTTGTCGTTCATGCGCGTGCCCTCGGCGTCAAAGCCAAGCGCATCGCCATACGCGATCAGGCAACCCGCTGGGGTTCCTGCTCCACGACGGGCGTTCTGTCGTTCTCGTGGCGCCTCATCCTCGCGCCGCCGCGTATTCTCGACTATGTGGCCGCCCATGAGGTCGCGCATCTCGCCGAGATGAACCACGGCCCTCGCTTCTGGGCGCACGTGGAGCGGCTGGTGCCTAGCATGAAGGAAGACAAGCGCTGGCTACAGCACTATGGGCTGGAGCTGCATCGCTACGGCCCGTCGGCCGACTGAGCGCCGCAGGCGCTCGCGAATTGCATCGTTAGAATTTATCGATCGAGGCGGTGTCCTCAGCAAGCGCGTGGTCGATCGCGCGGGCGACGAAATCGTCGGCAATCCCTTTCTCGGGATACATCTCACGCGCCACTTCGAAGGCTTCGGCCGGCGGCTGTCCGGAGAGCGGCAGCGGCGTCTTGCCGGCGTGCGCGCTGAGCATGATCGCGCGCCAGACCTCGGCCGGAAGGCTTCCGCCGACGACGTGGTTCATAGCGGCGCCGTTATCGTTGCCCGCCCAGACGCCCGCCGTCAGGTAGGCGGTGTAGCCGACGAACCAAGCATCGCGGAAACCTTGCGAGGTGCCGGTCTTGCCGGCAGCCGGATACGGCGGGATAGCAGCGCGGCGCCCGGTACCTTCCGACAGAGCCGTCCCGAGCATGTCGTTCATCGATGCGACGAGCGGGGGCGCGATGAGCTGCGCGAAAGGCGCCGGCGCGCGGACGAACAGATCCTCGCCGCGGGTGCTGCGCACGCGCGCGATCACGTACGGTTCAGCCGTCCGGCCACCGTTGGCGATGACGTTGTAGGCACCGGTCAATTCGAGCAGCGAAACATCCGACGTTCCCAGCGAGATCGTCGCATCCTTGGCGAGCGGCGAGCGGATGCCAAGGCGACGCGCCGTATTGGCGACGCGTGCCGGCCCGACCTTCAGCGTCAAGCGAGCCGCAACGGTGTTGACTGATTTGGCCAGCGCCGTGCGCATGGCCATCGGCCCTTGATACTGGCCGTTGTCATTGCGAGGCGCCCAACCGGCAATGCTGAGCGGGAGGTCCTCGACGATGCTGTCCGGCGTGTAACCGGCTTCGAGGGCTGCGAGATAAACGAAGGGCTTGAATGCCGAGCCGGGCTGGCGCCGCCCTTTCACCGCGCGGTTGAACTGCGTTTGCGCGTACGACCGGCCGCCGACGAGAGCCAAGATGCCGCCATCGCGGGCCACGACGACGGCCGCGGCCTCGCTGGCGTTCAACTCCGGGCCGCGCGCCGTGATCACCTGCTCGATCACGGCAGCGGCGTTCGCCTGCAGGCGTGCATCGAGCGTCGTTTCGACAACGATCCCTTCGGCGCCAGATGAGACGCCCGCCACGTAGGCGGGGCCGAGCTGCTCCATGACGTAGTCGATTGCGTAGTCGGCGCCGTTCGGCTCGGCGCGCTCGGAACGCTCGAACGAGCGCGAAATTTCCTCTGCGGCGCGGCGCTCCTCATCCTCGCTGATGAAGCCAGCATCCTGCATCTGCGAGAGCACAATGCGGGCGCGCGTGCGCGCGAGCGTCGGGTTCGACAGCGGCGAATAGCGGGAGGGGGCCTTCAAGAGACCAGCGATCATCGCTGCCTCGCCGAGCGACAGATTGCGCGCCGGCTTGCGGAAGTAGCGACGGGCGGCCTGATCGACGCCGTAGGCACCTGAGCCAAGATAGACGCGGTTGAGGTAGAGTTCGAGGATGTCGTCCTTCGAGAGCCTCATCTCCAACCAGAGCGCGAGCGTGAATTCTTCCAGCTTGCGCGAAAATGTACGGTCGGAGGTCAGATAGAGGTTCTTGGCAAGCTGCTGTGTCAGGGTCGAGCCGCCCTGGACGGTACGGCCTTCGCGCAGGTTGGTGATCGCGGCCCTCATCATGCCGAGCGGGTCCACGCCATGATGGTCGTAGAAGCGCTGGTCCTCGGTGGCGATCACGGCGTCGGCGACGTAGTGGGGCAGGAGGTCGAGCGGCACATAGTCGTCGCTGCCGCCGCGCTCGGTGAGCATCGACCCGTCGCGGGCCAGGATGCGCACGTAGGGCGCGCTTTCCTTGGGACGCAGGGACATCGGATCGGGATAGATCACCGAGTAATAGATCATAAACGCCGCGATGATGCTCGCGCCCGCCGCTGCAACAGCGACCGGGACGACAAGCAGCCGACGCATCTGGGTGCGCTTGGGCTCTGACGGCGTTGACGAAAATAGGCCCATGCCAGGCCCTGCTCCCGATCGAATATGACTTGCTGAAAGATTGCGGCTTAACTGCCGGACGCCATCAACCTAACCCGAGTGCGTCTAAGGCGCAGTAAACCTTGCGTCGCACCGACTAAGTGCCCGAACTATCAGGTTTTCTCACGCAGAAGAATGATCGGGTAGGCAACGATCGCCAAAATGATTCGCGCGATCACGGTGAAGAACATCAGCAGCAACTGGCGCTCCTCGAGCAATAGCTCCAGCCAAATGTTGTATTTGGCGTCGAGGCCAGTGGAGGTGATGAGCCCCTTAAAGCTGCGCGCCCAGGACAGCATCATCGATAGTGTCTCAGGCGAGTAGATGGCGACAAACGCCATCAGGAGCGCGCCGAGAATGAGCGACAGGACGACGTTGCTGATCGAAAGAAGCAGACGCAGCACGGCTTTCCCCCAGATTGCTGGCGCGCGGCACGATTGGGTTGAGCCTAGCACCACCGAAGCGGCCACGAAACAACCCTAACGACGTGATCACATTCGTTCCTATATGGAACCGGAACGCGCGTGGCAGGTTTGTCGGCGGCGGCGGATTGTTCCCGAAACGGAGCGGGCATTAGCATGGCTTACGTCAAACCCGGCATGGCCGGAACGTTCGAGCGCGTCGAGCATCTGGAACATGCCGAGATCGAGGCGGCGCTCGCACGCATCAATGCCCTGGCGCGGGTCATGGATTCGCTGTTCGCGATCCCCGGAACACGGTTGCGGCTCGGCGTGGACTCTCTGCTCGGGCTCGTGCCTGTGGCCGGCGACGTGCTCGCACAGATCGTCTCGGCCTACCTGATCTGGGAGGCAAGGCGGCTCGGCGTCTCGAAGCTCACCCTGTGGCGCATGGTCGGCAATTCGCTGATCGACACGGTCGTCGGCGCGGTGCCGATCGTCGGCGACGCGTTCGATGTCGCCTTCAAAGCCAACATGAAGAACGTGCGCCTGCTGCAGCGGCATCTTGAAAAGCGCGGCTATCGCCCGTCGGCACCGGGTGCCGGCAAGGGGCCGGTCATCGACGGCACGTATGAACGGGTTGCGTGACGGCCGTCACGACACGTTGAAGAACGCCCAGGCGCGCTCGAAAACCTTGGCGCCGAAGGCGTGGAAGGCGCCAGCCGCGAAGGCTCCGAGCAGCGCGACCACCGTTGCCCAACTGAGGAGCCGCCGCCTGCGGCGCCGGGCCAATGCCGGCAGCGGTTCCAGCGGCGGCAATGGCTTCAGCGGGTCCATCGCCGTCCCGTGCGCCTAGATGTCGAGGTTGGCGACCGAGAGCGCGTTGTCCTGAATGAACTCGCGCCGCGGCTCCACCACATCGCCCATCAGCTTGGTGAATATCTCGTCGGCTTCGGAGCCTTCGCCGATCTTCACCTGCAGCAGCGTGCGGATGCTCGGATCGAGCGTCGTCTCCCACAGCTGATCGGGGTTCATCTCGCCCAGACCTTTGTAGCGCTGTAGCGATAGGCCCTTGCGGCCAGCTTCATAGATGGCTTCCAGCAGCGTGCGCGGTCCGTAGACGTCGATGGTCTCGGACCTGCGGCGCAGCTTGGCAGGTGTCTCGTATACCTCGGCCAGATGCGCCTGGCGCTCATTGAGGCGGCGCGCATCGAGCGAACCAAGAAGCGCGAGGTCGAGCGTGTGGGCTTCGGTGACGCCGCGCACCTCGCGCTTGAAGTGGAAGCCGTCGTTGCCGTAGCGGCCTTCCCAGCCCTTCTCCGTCTCCTCCGCGAGGACATTGAGGCGATCGGCGATCTTCTGCGCGAGTTCGGTCGCCTTGGCGGCCGACTGCACGATCTTGGTGTCGAAGGCGCCGGCGATCGCCGCCTGCTCGACGACGGAGCGCGAGTAGCGTGAGTGCAGGCCGTCGATCACCGAAGATACGGCGCGCGCAAGATCGAGGATCGAACGCAGGTCGCGGCCCGCGCGCTCACCGGCATCGGTCACGAGCACCGTGTCCTCAAGGCCGGTCTGGATCAGGTAGTCCTCCAGCGCGCGCTGGTCCTTGAGATACGTTTCGGACTTGCCGCGCGCGACCTTATAGAGCGGTGGCTGGGCGATGTAGACATGGCCCTTCTCCACCAGCTCGGCCATCTGGCGATAGAAGAACGTCAGCAGCAGCGTTCGGATGTGCGCGCCGTCGACGTCGGCGTCGGTCATGATGATGATCTTGTGGTAGCGCAGCTTCGATACGTCGAAGTCGTCGCGGATGCCGGTGCCGAGCGCGGCGATGATGTTCGTCACCTGCTCGGATGAAAGCATCTTGTCGATGCGTGCGCGCTCGACGTTGAGGATCTTACCTCGGATCGGCAGCACGGCCTGGAACTCTCGCTTGCGGCCCTGCTTGGCAGAACCGCCTGCCGAGTCACCCTCGACGATGAACAGCTCGGTGTTGGCAGCGTCGCGATCCTGGCATTCGGCAAGGCCACCGGGGAGACGCAGACCATCGAGCGCGCTCTTGCGGCGGGTCAGCTCGCGCGCCTTGCGTGCGGCTTCACGCGCCAGCGCTGCCTCGACGATCTTGCCGACGATGGCTTTGGCTTCTCTCGGATGCTCCTCGAACCACGTCATCAGCTGATCGCCGATGATGCTCTCGACAACCGGCTTTACTTCCGACGAAACGAGCTTGTCCTTCGTCTGGCTGGAGAACTTAGGGTCGGGAACCTTGACCGAGAGCACGCAGGTGAGCCCTTCGCGCGCGTCTTCGCCCGACAGGTCCACCTTTTCTTTTTTCGCGATGCCGCTCTCGCCCGCGTACTTGTTGATGATGCGCGTCAGAGCCGCGCGGAAGCCGGCGAGATGCGTGCCGCCGTCGCGCTGCGGGATGTTGTTCGTGAAGAGCAGCACATTCTCGTGGTAGCTGTCGTTCCACCACAGCGCCGCCTCGACGACGACCTTATCGCGCTCGCCGCTGAGCATGATCGGCTCAGGGATGAGCGGTTGCTTGGAGCGGTCGAGGTATTGCACGAATGCGGCGGTGCCGCCGTCGTACTGCATTTCCTCGCGCTTGATGTCGGCGTGGCGCGCGTCCGTCAGGACGATCTTGGCGCCGGAGTTGAGGAACGCGAGCTCGCGCAGGCGGTGCTCGAGCGTTGCGAAATCGAACTCGGTCTGCGTGAAGGTGTTGGGGCTCGGCAGGAACGAGACTTCGGTCCCGCGCTCGTTCTCGGCGTCGCCCACGACCTGCAGGGGCCCGGTCGGCACGCCATCGCGGAACTCGATCAGATGCTCCTTGCCCTGGCGCCAGATGCGCGCCTTGAGCCAGGTGGACAGAGCATTGACGACCGACACGCCGACGCCGTGCAGACCGCCCGAGACCTTGTAGGAGTTCTGGTCGAACTTACCGCCCGCATGCAGCTCGGTGAAGACGATCTCGGCGGCGGAACGCTTGGGGTCGTTATCGTCGTCCTGCTTGATGCCGGTCGGGATGCCGCGGCCGTCATCGCGCACGGTGCACGAACCATCGGGGTTCAGGGTGACGGTGCACGCTCCGGCATGACCGGCGAGGATCTCGTCGACCGCGTTGTCGACGACCTCGTAAATCATATGGTGGAGGCCCGACCCGTCGTCGGTGTCGCCGATGTACATGCCGGGGCGCTTGCGGACGGCGTCCAGCCCCTTCAGCATCTTGATCGACTCGGCGCCGTATTCCTCGGCAGCCGTGGTTTTTTTCGCGGGCGAAGCGCTCATTTATCGAATTGTCCTAGGGGTCTGTCAGGCTCGGCGCATTTTATAGCACGAAAGCCTGCGAAAAGCACGTTCCGGGGCAAGTCAGCCCCAACATAAATAGTAATATTTTCCGCTAGTTAGAAGGCAGTGCGGCACCTTGTTCGGGCGCTCCGCCATAGTTGCGCAAAAGCCCGTCTTCGACCCGCCAGAATCGGGCCTTGCCGGCAAGGGCCGAAAACGCCGTTTCATCGGTACCGGTCATCCAAGCCTGGGCGCCCAGCCGGAGGATTTCGGCGAACAGAGCGGCGCGGCGGTCGGCGTCGAGATGCGCCGTCACCTCGTCGAGAAGCAGGATCGGCGCGGCATCGCGGCGGCGTGCGACAAGCTCCGCATGAGCCAACACCAGGCCGATCAGCAGCGCCTTCTGCTCGCCGGTAGAGCAAAGGCGGGCGGGCATCGCCTTCGGGGCATGGGCGACGAGCAGGTCGGAGCGGTGGGGGCCATCCAGCGTGCGGCCGGCGGCGCGATCGCGCTCCCGGCCCTGGCGGAGGCGCTGCAGGTAAATGTCCTCGACCTCAATGGCAGGCAGGCGCTCGAGGTCGGCGTCGATCGCCCCTTCCAGGGCCAAGCCCGCAGCCGGGAAGGGCGAGCCTGGATCGCGCGCCGTGCGTTCGGCCATGATCGCGGCCAGCGCTGCCACCGCCTCGGCACGCTGGGCGGCAATGGCGACGCCCGTTTCGGCCATCAGCAATTCCAGCCCCTCGAAACGCGAGGCATCGCGCACGCCATCGGCCAGCAGGCGGTTTCGCTGCTGCATGGCGCGCTCGAAGCGCGAGGCGCCGGTGCGATAGTGGGGGTCGAAACACAGGATGAGCCGATCCAGGAAGCGTCGACGCTCGGAGCCGGGGCCGGTGAAGAGGCCGTCCATCGCGGGCGTGACCCAGACGACCTCCATGTAATCAGCCAGGGAACCCGCGCCGGCCGTCTCGCCATTGACGCGCACGAGGCGTCCCGCGCGTTCATTGTCGGCGTTCTCGGCGAGAAGCCCGGTGCCGATATCGACCGGGCCGACATGCGTATGCGTACGCGCGGCGACGGCCCAGCCGCCGTCGCCGGTGCCTCGCGCAAGATCAGGGTAGGAGGCGCGGCGCATGCCCTGGCCGGGGGCAAGCAGCGATACGGCTTCGAGAAGGTTCGTCTTGCCGGCACCGTTGGCGCCAATCAGCACCTGCGGTTCAGGGCCGACCTCGACCGCCGCGTGCGCGTAGTTGCGAAAATTCGTGAGCGTGAGCCGCTCGACCCACAGCGATACTTGGCCCGTTGGGCTCAGATCGTTCGCCTCATTCGTCATGCTTCAGATTCTGGATTTGCATGCAGGGCAGTCAGAATAGAATCGGCTCTCGCGCCGACGTCGATTTTCGGCAGAACGCGGATCTCGTAGCCAAGAGACGGATACACCTCGATCAAACGATCATACTCGGCCATGGCCTCGGTGATCTCGTGTCGCCTTTCTTGATCCATGACATAGATCTCCGGCCACGGCGGCGTCACGAACACCTGCCGATTATAGCGAACCGTCTGGCAGCGACCGTCGATAGCGGGCTCCGCGGTGAAATGCCGTAGCGCGGCAGCGGCGTCGATCAAGCTGCGATCGAAGAACACCAAGCCCGGCAAGCGTTCGGCTGATGCCCGGTCCGCAAGAGACAGCTCCAAGGCGCGCTGCGCGAATGCCACTCCATCAACCCACGGCAGCGCATGGCCGCCACTCTCCAGCTCGCTGGCGACTATGCGGCGGCCCGGTTCCTCGACCACAGCGTAGCCGCGCAACTTAAGCTCTCGGAGCAGGCTGGACTTACCGCCGCCCGAGCAACCCGAGATGATCACGAAGCGGTCCGTGCCAGCACTCGGCGATGGCGCCATGCTCAGGAAGCCGCCCTGGCTGGCGTGACGCATGGCGCGGCAACCGCCGGGCTCAAGCGACCGTGGAATGTCGTAGGCGCTTCCAACCCTAGACGCGCATCGGCATCAGCACGTACAGCGCGGTCTCGTCACCCGGATCGTTGACCATCGTCGGCGAGCCCGGGTCGGCGAGCTTGAACGTCGCGCGTTCGCCTTCGAGCTGGCCAGCGATATCAAGCAGATATTTGGCGTTGAAGCCGATCTCAAGGGGCTGGGCGGTGTAGTCGACGCCGATCTCCTCGGTGGCGCTTCCGCCCTCAGGGTTGTTCACCGACAGGATGAGCTTGTCGGGCTTGATGTTCAGCTTCACGGCGCGGCCGCGTTCGGACGCGATGGTCGAGACGCGATCGACCGCGCCGATGAACTCGGCGTTGGAGACGGTCATCTCCTTGTCGTTGCCCTGCGGAATGACGCGGCCATAGTCGGGGAAGGTGCCGTCGATGAGCTTCGATGTCAGCGTGACGCTGCCGATCTCGAAGCGGACCTTGGACGGGCTGACCGCGACCTTGACGCCAGCGGAGCTGTTCTCGATGAGGCGCGTCAGCTCGTGCACGGTCTTGCGCGGGATGATGACGCCCGGCATGCCTTCAGCGCCGGCGGGCAGCGGAAGCTCGACCTGCGCGAGGCGATGGCCGTCGGTGGCCACGGCACGCAGCGTCGCCTTTCCGTCCGCCTGCGCGGTGTGGAAATAGATGCCGTTGAGATAGTAGCGCGTCTCCTCGGTGGAGATGGCAAAGCGCGTCTTGTCGATCAGGCGCTTCAAGTCCTGGGCGGTGAGCTCGAACTCCTGGCCCATCTCGCCGACGCCGATGTCGGGGAAGTCCTCAGCCGGCAGCGTCTGCAGCGCGAAGCGCGCCTGCCCGGCGGCGAGTGTCAGCCGCTCCTTGTCGGTGTCCTTGCGAATATCGACCTCGCTGCCATCCGGCAGCTTGCGGACGATGTCGTGCAGCATATGGGCGGGAACCGTCACGGCGCCCGGCTGCTGAACGTCGGCTGCGACGCCCTCGACAACCTCGCGCTCGAGGTCGGTCGCCTTGAACTCCAGCGTGGAGTCCTTGGCGCGCAGCAGAACGTTCGAAAGGATGGGGATCGTCGTGCGGCGCTCAACGACGCTGGTCACGTGACCAAGCGCCCGCAAGAGTTCACCACGTTCGATCACAAGCCGCATGGATAGGTCCTCGGCGGGTTCTTCAAAGCCAGTTCGATGCCTGGTTCGTACTGGTCCGCCCGTGACCTCCGGCGAGGTCGCGCGACGGTCCGGTTTGCGAGGGGGAAAGCTCGGCGGGACCAGAGACTGGCGTCTTGTATAGGATTCGCCCCCGGTCAACATGCCCCGAGCGGGGCGTCACTTTCAAGAGCCGGGCGGCCCAATCGGCGATTTGTCTACGTTCAAGGGGGGTGGGCAGCGAGGGAAGGGGCCTTGCGGCAAAGGAGCGGCGCAAAAAACGCCGCCCCTCCCCGCTTGGCACCGCCGCACTTTCGCAAGCGCGGCGGGCCGTTCCTAAAGGGCCAGACTTAATGGCTCAGGAGGCGCTTCAGTTCCTCAAGTTCTTCCTTGAGACGCGGATTTCCGGCCAGTTCACCCTCGATCTTGCGGATGGCGTGCAGGACCGTGGTGTGGTCGCGGTTACCGAAGCGGCGGCCGATTTCGGGGAGCGAACGGGCCGTAAGCTGCTTGGCGAGGTACATGCCCACCTGCCGCGGCCAGACCACCGAGCGGTGGCGACGCTGCGAGAGGAGGTCTCCCTTGGACACGCCGAAGTGCCGCGAGATGATGCGCAGGATGTCCTCGATCTTGATGCGGCGGGGCTCAAGGCCCTGCACCAGATCGCGGATCACTGTCTCGGCAACATCCGGGGTGATCGGCGTGCGCATGTACTGCCACGTGGCGTACAGGCGCGTGATGGCCCCTTCGAGCTCGCGGCCGCTCTCCGTGAGGCGGTCGGCCAGGAGCGCGAGGATATCGCGGCCCAGCGCAAAGGAGGGGTCGTTCGCACGCTTCTCGGCGAGACGCTTCTCAAGAACCTTGAGACGCAGCTCGTGATCGAGAACGCCGATCTCGGTGACGAGACCGCGCTGCAGACGCGAGCGCATACGCTCGTTGAGACGCTCCACGTGGTTGGGCGCGCGTGCCGATGCGACCACCACCTGACGACCGCCGTCGAGCAGCGAGTTGATGATGTGATCGAACTCCTGCTCCGTGCGCTCGCCGTGCATGAACTCCAGATCGTCGATCAGGAGCACGTTGATGCCGCGGAACTTCTCCTTGAACGCCAGCGGGTCCTGGCTGCGCAGGGCCTCGACGAACTGATAACGGAAGCGCTCGGCCGTGAGATAGAGCACCTGGGCGTTCGGCGCGCGGCGCTTCACTTCCCATGCGATGGCATGAAGAAGATGCGTCTTGCCGAGACCAACCGCCGAGTGAATGTAGAGCGGGTTGAAGCCTGGCGTGTCGCTGAGAGCCGTCTCGGCGACCTGCGTCGCACCGGCGTGAGCCATCCGGTTCGACGAGCCGACGACAAAGCTGTCGAAGGTGTAGCGCGGATCGAGGGGCGAGCCCTCGAAGCCGCCGACGCTGGTGCGACCGACGGGAGCCGGAGCGACAAACATCGGACCGCGCTGCTGACCGGCGTCGGACGGCGCACCATTGCGTGCGACGTTCGCCGGCTCGGCAACCGCGACGGGCTCTGCGTCAGCGCGTGCGCTGGCGGCATTACCCGGCTGGCGAAGAACCACTTCAACCTTCTCCGCACCCTTGAACTCGGCGCGGCAACAGGCCAGCAGATCCTCTGAATAGTGAGACTGAATCCAGGTGCGCAGAAACTTCACCGGCACCGAGAACTTGACCAGTCCGCCTTCGAACGTCTCGAACTCAAGGGCATTGAACCAGCTGGTGAAGATGTCATCGCCAAGCCGCGCGCGCAGCATGGCCCGCACCTTCTGTCCGCGTGGCTCGTCCGTGCTGCTGGCCGTGATAAGGGAGGAAGGCGCGCTGGCCGGAATGGTCGCGACGTTACGCTCTTCCAGGCCGTTGGTGGCAGCGCCCGCAAAGCCGCCAACAACGGAATGATCCGCTTTCTGAATCGTCTGCATGTGTGAAAACCCCCGCACTTCTTGAACTTGTTTGACTGCACCTCAAAGTCACCCAGACAAAGTCCGACCGACGCCTTCCGCCGCCGCGGCTGCGCAATTGGTCCTGATCTGGGTCTTCCGAAACGGGTGCCTAACCTTGCACCCAGGCTAGTCCGGCCGCCTTCCAACCGGCGACCTGCCCTCGATGGCGATCGGCGTCGAGAGGCCCCTCGAAACCGTCCGCCACATTTCTGCATCGTCGATAGCCGGCACTAGACATGGCTTCCGCGGCCATGCGACTGCGCGCACCGGATCGGCAGATGAAGAACAACTCGCTGTCTTTGTTTGCGCCCGCCGCATCGAGCGCCTTGGCCATCCGATCCGCAAAGCACGCCTCTGTGCCTTCCGGTACGGTTTGCCATTCCACTGTGAGAACTCGCTTGCCGATCGTGCTGAGATCGGGGAGTCCCACGAACGTCCACTCCGCCCGTGTCCGTACGTCGATCAGAACGGCACCCGCGTCTTCCGCCAGACGGGACCAGACCTCTTCCACAGGCACGTCATCGATGTGGACGACTTCCAACGACTCCACCTTCGTCCTCCAACTCACAGACAGAACGGAGCTTGCGCTTCAGTCCGGCCCGCTCACATACCCGGCTCGCAAACAGGGAAAACAATTCCCTGGTTCTCCCGAGCCAAAGCCCAGAAAGATACGCGAAAACCGAACATAAGTTACGCTGAAGCCAGGGACGCGACACTGTACAAAACCTGGCGGTGACGGGCGCTGGAGCACTGGATAAATCCCCGCGCCTCGACACCCAGGACCGTAGCGTTTAACTCGGCGTTAAGCAAGCGTAACCGGTGTATGAACGATGCGTTGCAGAGGCTCGCGCGCCGGCGCCAATGCGTGGATAACCTGTGAATCGACAGTAAGAATTGTGGATAGCCACTTCAGCAAGTTGATGATTTTCAAGGGTGCTGAAGACGCGTCGACGACCAGAGAAACTTGTCCTCTGGTACGTCGCCGAAACGTCATTTTATGCTTGGAGCGCCCAGTAGGGGTTGTGGGCGAAATGGGGGCAGAAGGCTCCTGCCGCGCGTCGAGCGCCACGGAATCCGTCACTTAGCGCTGTTGAAGACTCGCGATGTGACGGTGGATGGTGCGGCAGCGCTGTTGCGAACTTACCGCACCCTCATTTGGAGTGCCCCGAGCGTCTTGCGACGCTTACTGCGCCATCGACTTAACGCGCGCGGAGAGACGCGAAACTTTGCGGCTCGCAGTCTTCTTGTGAAGGACGCCCTTCTGAGCCGTGCGCGCCAGAATCGGAGCGGCACTGCGCAGCGCCTTGGAGGCGGCGTCCTTGTCACCGGCCTTGATCGCTTCCTCAACGGAGCGAACGGCGGTGCGGGCGCGCGTGGTACGTGCCTTATTCACTTCCGTGCGACGGACCGCCTGGCGGGCCGCCTTTTTTGCAGACTTCGTATTGGCCATATGTCGTTCCTCTAAAACACCTGCCGTCGCCCGAACGCAGGCGCCACCCCAGGTGTAGCCTTGTCCAAATGCGTCTGCCGCCCGAAACACGAAGCTCCGAGCGGCGTCAAGTGGCGATCCTATAGACGCGACAAAGTGTAGGGTCAACGGCGCTTGCGCGCCGTTAAGCGTCTCGCGGACTTGCCAGATCGGCCTTCCCTGGGCTCTGTTGTCGCCCATAAGGGAAAGCTTGGTAGGGGGGCTTCATGACTTCGATATGGCTATGGCTGTCGGTGCTGGTCGCGGGGGTGGTCGCAATCAGCTATGCGGCAACGATAGGCCAGACGGCGCATTTGCTGGTCGCGGCATCCGTCAGCGCCGTCTTCGTGGTGCTCGCCCTCGTCGACCGCAGTCGACGGGTCGAACGTGGCAGCAGCGAGCCGGCGCTCGCGGGAGCGACCGCGTCCTCTATGGCGCTGGTCTGGGCATGGGCCGGGTTGTCGATGCTGGTGACGTATCAACTCTTCCTCAGCTGGCACGAGTGGTGGCAGTACGTGCTGGCTGGCGTCGGCGTCGCAGCCTTGAGCCTCGGGTTCGCGTGGATGATGTCCAAAGACGATGCCGCAGGGCGCCGCGACGAGACCATGCTCAACATCGCGCGCTACCTCACCATCGGACAGTTTGTCGGCATGCTCGTCGCCATCGTCGGAATGATCATCGACGGGAAGATGCCGCGCGACCCGAGCGAGCCGGACTGGGCCGCCAACGGCATCTTCTTCTTTGGCGCTGTCGCGCTCGCCGTGATCAGTGCCAACGCGCTGTGGGGACCGGCGGCGCGTCGGGCCTGACGGCCGGCACACGCGACGCGGCACCAAGGAGGGCCCATGCAGGCGAAACGAATGCTGCCGACGCTGATGCTGGCGGCCGCACTCAGCGCTGTCATCGCGGTGCTCGCGGCGGCACGTCATTCAGAGCTGACGTTCGCTATGGCGGCGCTTCTCTTTGCGCTGCAGGTGCTGCTCTGGCTGCTGCGCATCAACCTTCCGCTGTGGCGGTCTGGCGCGTCCCCTTCCGAGCCCGCGTGGGCTTGGGACAACTCGGTGCTGACCGCTGTCACCTATGCCTGGGGGGCGGCGGTGATGCTCACGGTTTACCCGCTGGGCGGGCTCGTTTGGCAGCATTGGTGGCAATATGGGCTGGGCATGGCGCTGCTCGGCGGAGTGACTCTGCTGGTCGCGCAGCGGCTCGTCGGAGGAAGTCCATCGCAGCGTGACGGGAAGGGCCTGACGACACTCATGGTCATGACGATGGGCCTCGTCGCCGCGATCGTGGGGGCGCTCATCTATCTCGTGGGCTCCGGCAAACTCGCGACGCCCAAGGACGACTGGGCGGCGAATGTCGTGTTCCTCACCGGCGGCGTCACGATCCTGCTGATATCGGTCGTGTCGCTGGTGACGTACCGCCGCGTCGGCACAGCCTAGCGCTGGCACCGCGGGCAATAGAAGGTCGAGCGTCCAGCCTGCACGATGCGTTTGACCGTGCCGCCGCAACCAGCACGCGGACACGGCTTTCCCTCACGCCCATAAACCGCAAAGGTGTGCTGGAAGTAGCCGAGCTCGCCGTCAGCGTGACGATAGTCGCGCAGCGTCGAGCCGCCGGCCTTGATGGCATCCTCCAGGACGGCTCGGATCGCCGAGACCAGCGCACGGGCGCGATCGGTCGGCCTGCCGGCTTTGTCGGCGAGCGTCGCGGCGCCGCGCTTCGGGGAGAGCCCCGATCTATAGAGCGCCTCGCAGACATAGATATTGCCGAGCCCCGCAATCACGCGCTGATCCGAAAGGAACGCCTTGAGCGGTCCGCGCTTACCGCTCGCACGGCGCGCCAGATAGGCGGCGTCCAGAGCATCGCTCAGCGGCTCGACGCCGAGGTGGTGCAGCAGGGGATGCAGTTCCAGCTCCGCCTTCGGGATCAGCATCATGAAACCGAAACGGCGCGGGTCGTTGTAGGTGATGGAGGCGCCACCGCGCATGTGAAAGACGACGTGATCATGCGCGCCTCGCAGGCCATCGCCGGCCGCGTTTACCGTGCCGTTCACGCGCACCGGCATGGCAGATCGATGCTTGGCACCGGCCGGGTGGACCGTGAAGCAGCCGGTCATGCCGAGATGCATCAGCAGCACGTCGCCGCTCGACAGATGCGCCAGCAGATATTTGCCCCGGCGCTCCAGGCGCTCCACGCTGCGGCCACTGAGGCGGGCGGGAAAGTCGGCGGGCAGGGGGAAACGCAGGTCCGGCCGGTGCTGCTCGACGCTGCGGAATGCCTTGCCTTCGAGGGCCGGCAACAGCCCACGCCGCACGATCTCGACTTCGGGTAGCTCAGGCATTAACGGCCACTTCTTGTCGCTGGGAGGAGGGGCGCGGGAGCATAGCGCCGGCTGTCGGCATTAGCTATTGTCCGGGGCATGAGCGATCAATCCCCCAGCGATACCAGCACCAGCTTCGGCTACCGCCGCGTCGACGAAGGCGAACGCCAGGGGCTCGTCAATCGCGTCTTTGCGAATGTCGCAGAGCGCTACGACCTGATGAACGACCTCATGTCGGGCGGCCTGCACAGGCTATGGAAGCGCGACCTCATCGGTGCGCTCAATCCGCCGCGCGGACAGCAGCCGTTCCGACTGCTCGACGTGGCCGGCGGCACCGGCGACATAAGCATGCGCTATGCGCGGGCAAGCGGGCCAAACGCGACGGCCGTGCTGTGTGACATAAGCCCGGAGATGATCGCCGTCGGGCAGCGGCGGGTCGAAGAGGCGGGGTTGAGCGGCCGCATCAGCCTGGTGGAAGGCAACGCAGAAACTCTGCCGTTCCCCGACAAGTCATTCGACGCCTACACGATCGCGTTCGGCATTCGCAACGTCACGCATATCGACAAGGCGCTCGCCGAAGCATTCCGCGTGTTGAAGATCGGCGGGCATTTTCTATGCCTCGAATTCTCGCACGCGCAGGTGCCGATCCTCGACCGCATCTATGACTTTCATTCCTTCGAGGTCATCCCGCGGCTCGGACAGGCGGTGGCGGGAGATGCTGAATCATACCGCTACCTCGTCGAGAGCATTCGCAAGTTCCCCGACCAGGAGCGCTTTGCGCAGATGGTGCGGGATGCCGGCTTCGCGCGCGTCAGCTATAAAAATCTCACCGGCGGGATCGCGGCGATTCATTCCGGCTGGAAGATCTGACGGCGCTCGGGTCGTGAGGTGGCGGCTGCCCCCTTATGTCACTTGCGCCGCGGCGATGAACAGGTCGTCGATCTGCGCTTCGCTGAGACCGAGCGCCGGCGCGAGCTCGGCGATGAATTGGCTGTCGCGCTGCCACGTCGTGGCGTACTCCCACGCGATCTTCGCGGCCCTCGTGATCGTGGCATCGGCCATCAGCGCTTCGACGTCGTCGAGCAGGCCAGCCGCGTCGAGCGCCATGCGCGCCTGATAGGGCGAGACCTGCTGCGGCACCGCCGGCGGCGGCGCC
Organism: Hyphomicrobium sp.; assembly: GCA_030148725.1. Classification (GTDB taxonomy): domain Bacteria; phylum Pseudomonadota; class Alphaproteobacteria; order Rhizobiales; family Hyphomicrobiaceae; genus Hyphomicrobium_A. Next base: position 87,941 of record JASBSU010000013.1, on the reverse strand, counting down.
ACATAGGGCGCCGGCTCGTTGCCGTCCGTGATCCATTCCAGATACGCCACGTAGTCGCGATTGCCTTCGGCGATCGGGATGATGGCGCCATCGGAAAGGCGCTGCACGTTGTTGTTCTCTGTGAAGGCGTACATGCTCAAAGCCTCGCGTCCGCGGTCCAGTGCCACTGAAAATTGTAGCCGCCCGCCGCCGTCGAATTGGTCGCCCACATCAGCGCCTGGTACTCGTAGCTTTCGAGCGAGGCGTTGACGTCGGCGAGGTTCATGATGTCGCGTATCTTGCCGCTGGCGCCGGTCGCGAACGAATAGGTGGTGACGGTCGGCGCAACGCGCTTCTGCACCTTCCAGGGAATGGTCACGCCGGCGAGATAGGCGGCCGACGATCCACCGACGCAGAAGAGGCCCGTGGCGCCGGTCTGTGTGAGCGCGCCGGGAGCGGTATCGAGCGCATAGCTTTTCTCGTAGTAGCGCTGGCAGCGAGCGAGCTCGCTCGCGAAGTCGGGCAGCTCCCACAGCGGCGCGGAGCCGATCGCGTCTGGGTCGATGTAGAACCCGAACTCGCCGAGCTCGAACACCGCCGATCCGGTGCCCATGCCGTTCGAGACGCCGGAGGTGCCTAGGATGTCGCCGGCCTGCCAGCCGGTGGATCCCTGGAAGGTCGATCCGCAAGCAAGGACGATGCAAATCTCGATGCCGATGCCGTTGGTGGTCAGCCAGGTGCCGCTGGTGTCGCCGGGAATGACGAGCTCGATGATCTGGTCGGTGTTGGCCGCCGCCGGCGAGAAGGTCGCAACGTAGGACCGGTTCTTCGCCGAATTGGTGAGCCGCACCGCGTAGGTGCCGGCCGGCCCCTTGAACAGGAAGCGCAGGATTGCCTGGCGCGCGCTGGCGCTGCCCCAGCGGAAGTCGGCGACGCTCTGCCCCTCGAGACGCGTGCGCGCGTAGAGATACTCGCCGGCCGCCAGCGAAGCGTCAGCCGTGGTGATGGTGACGCGCGCGCGATCGGCGGCGCCGCCCGGCGTCACCGCCTGCACGCGTTGCACGGTAATGGTGCCGGCCGAGGTGACGCGATGCACCGAGAGCTGATCGGCAACGTAATAGGCATCCGTTGTCGCCGAGGCGTTGATGTTCTGCTGGCTGATCGCCAGCGCGCCGTTGATCCAGCGGTTGCGCTGCGACGGGCTCGAACCGCCACCACCGCCGCCGCTCGTCGAGTTGGGAAACGACACCGCGCCGGTGTCCTTGTCGATGACGATCGCCTCATACCAGGTGGCGCCGTTGGGGCTCACCTTGAAACGGCAATCATCATCGCCCGTAAGGCCCATCTCGGCGCGCCCCGAGAAGCCCGTCTGGTAGAGCAGGCTTGCGGTGTCACCGGCCGTCGCCTTGTTGATCTTGAGCTGGTGCCCGTTGCCGGCGTGGTTGAGCAGCGTCGCCGGCGCGTTGAGCGACAACCGGTTGGTCGCGTCCGCTGCCGCGCCGTTGATGGAGACCGTGTCGAACTCCGCGTCGGGACCGGAGCCACCGCCACCTTCGGAGGTCGTCAGCGCAGACCATTCGGAACCGGACCACACAACGGCAGCATTCTCGTCGGCGATCCAAGCGATCCAGCCTTCGGCGGGCGGATAGAAAATCCACGCGCCGTCCTGCCACGCCGCGATATGTCCGGCATGTCCGCTCCACGCATCGGTCGGGCTGGCGGCAACGATGTAGCGGGCCCCTTCGACCGGCGCGCCCGGTGGGGTGCTCAAGCCGCGGTCGAGCACTGAAAGCTGAACGAGGGCATCGAGCGCGCGAATGGCTTCGTTGTGCGTGACGTGCTTCTGTGATTGCGCCGCCATGATGTACGGCAGGCCGAGATTGGGCGTCTCCACGCGATCCTCGCAACTGAACTCGTTGCACGAGGATAGGCTCAGCACGACGCGCCGGGGATAACGCTGCCGCGTAAATGCTCAGGTCAAGCGGCTGCTTCGGCGCGTGCAGCGTCGGCAGCCTGACGGATTGCCTTGATGTTCGCTGCGTAGCTGTCGCGCGTGCCGCCCTTGAAGACGGCAGACCCCGCGACGAGCACATTGGCGCCTGCGGCTGCAACGAGCGGCGCGGTTTCCGGCGTGATGCCGCCGTCGATCTCGATGTCGATCGGACGGGAGCCGATCATCTTTTTCACGCGGCGCACCTTATCGACCATTGCAGGGATGAAGCTCTGGCCGCCGAAACCCGGATTGACCGTCATGATGAGGACGAGGTCCAGGCGATCCAGCACGTAAGCGATGGAGTCTTCCGGCGTCGCGGGATTGATCGCAACGCCGGCCTTCTTGCCCAGCGCCTTGATGGTCTGCAGTGTTCGGTCGAGATGCGGGCCGGCTTCGGGATGCACGGTGATGATATCGGCGCCTGCGTTGGCAAATGCCTCGAGGAAAGGATCGGCTGGCGCAATCATAAGATGCACGTCGAAGACTTTCTTCGAGTGCGGGCGCAGCGCCTTGATCACCGGTGGGCCGAAGGTGATGTTGGGAACGAAATGACCATCCATCACGTCGAGATGGATCCAGTCGGCGCCCGCAGCCTCGACGGTCGCCACCTCTTCCCGCAAACGACTGAAGTCAGCCGAGAGGATCGACGGGGCGATGATGACGGAGCCGGCCATATGCACAATCCTTCCGATGACCGCGCGAATGGCGGACTTTCAGCTTAGCTAGCGCGCCACGTCACATCTCACAACGTGGCAGCTCGGCCGGTCCGGCGCTCCTGTGCAAAAAACAGCGTCAGGAGGTGCGGCGCTTGCGCTCGACCAAGGCCAGGATGTGCGGCGTCAGAATAAGCTGCATGGCGAGGTCGAGCTTGCCACCCGGAATGACGATCGAGTTGGCGCGTGACATGAAGCTATCGGGGATCATCGACAGCAGGTAGGGGAAGTCAATGCCGCGCGGATCGCGGAAACGGATGATGACCATCGACTCGTCCGGCGTCGGAATCCACCGCGCGACAAAGGGGTTCGAGGTATCGACCGTCGGCACGCGCTGGAAGTTGATGTCGGTCTCGGTGAACTGCGGGCAGATGTAGTTCACATAGTCGGGCATGCGCGTCAGAATCGCGTCGACAGCTTCGTCGTGCGAATACCCGCGCATGGACTTGTCGCGGATCAGCTTCTGAATCCATTCGAGGTTGATGACGGGCACAACGCCGATCTTGAGATCAGCGTGTCTCGCAACATCAACCGACGGCGTGACCACGGCGCCGTGCAGGCCCTCGTAGAACAATAGGTCGGTCCCACGCGGGAGATCCTGCCAGGGCGTGAACGTCCCGATCTCTCCTGCGTGCTTTGCGGAATCCTGCTCGTCGTGGATGTAATGGCGGGTGCGGCCGCGGCCCGACTCGCCATAGGTGCGAAACACCTCCTCGAGCTCCTGGAGGAGATTTGCCTCCTCGCCGAAGTGGCTGAAATGGTTGTTGCCGCCCTGGCGCGCCTCGACGATCGCCTGCTCCATCTCGGTACGTCCGTAGCGATGGAAGGCGTCGCCTTCGATGAAGGCGGCGGTGATGTGCTCGCGTCTGAAAATGTTCTCGAACGTCTGCCGCACCGACGTCGTGCCGGCGCCGGAAGATCCTGTGACCGAGATGATGGGGTGCTTGGCTGACATAGCGGCGGATAATGCCCGATAGTTATTGATTAATTTAGAACCGCAGCAGTCCGCGGCGGCTGAACAGGGGCGAGCGCTCGCCGCGAACCTGCCGGCCATCGTGCAGCCGCACCGCGTGTTCCACCTCGTAGCGCGATCCAGCGATCAGGGGAACGCGCTGATGCAGGGACGTGGGCTTGACTTCGAGCAGGCGCTCCTTGCCGGTCGAGGCGGCGCCGCCGGCCTGCTCGATCACCCAGGCGATGGGATTGGCTTCGTAGATCAGACGCAGCCTGCCGTCGCGGAATTCACGCCGGTCGTCGCCCGGGTAGAGGTAAATCCCGCCGCGCGAGACGATGCGGTAGATGTCGGCCACGGGCGAGCCGGTCCATCGCATGTTGAAGTCGCGGCCCCTCGGGCCTTCCTTGCCGCGGCGGCAGTCTTCGATGTAGGTCCGGATGGGATCGTCCCAGTGGCGGGAGTTGGAGTCGTTGATGGCGTACTCGCTGGTCCGCGGCGGGATTTCGACCTTGGCGTGGGTGAGCAAGAACGTCCCGGTGCGCCGATCGAGCGTGAATATCTGCGTGCCCGCGCCGACGGTGATGATCAGCGTCGTCTGCGGCCCGTAGAGGAAGAAGCCGCCGGCCAGCTGGTTGACGCCACGCTGCAAGAATGCCGAGGGATCGTCGTTGTGCTCCAAGGCCGGGAGCACCGTGAAGATGGTGCCGATCGAGGCGTTGGCGTCGATGTTGGAAGAGCCGTCGAGCGGATCTACGGCGACGAGCAGCGGCGCCTTGCCGTCGAGCAGCAGCGGCGCATCCATCTCCTCGGAGGCAACAGACGCCACCGGAGCACCGCGCAGGGCGTCGACGATGCGATTGTTGGCGAGAAGGTCGATCTCCTTCTGCTCGTCGACCTCGCCCATTTTCCCGGTACCGCGGCCCATCGGTCCGGCCAGCGCTCCCTGACCCAGCAGGGCCGTCAGCTCGCCGGCGACCGTCGCCAGGGCCTCAACCGTGCTCGCCACAGCCAGGCGAGCCGGGCGGTTACCGGCCCAGCCGGCGAAATAAGCCGCAAGTGGTTGTGGCTGGTTCATCCTTAGGCGGTCCCCCGGCATGCGCTGCCGCAGCGATTTACGGGCCGTTTCGGCCGCATGGTTCGATCTATGCCACGCCGCTGGCGCGTGATCGAGAGCGCAGAGGTTTTTTGCTTTCGTCGTTTGGAGTTATCCCGGCGGATCGCTTCCGCCGGGACGCCCGGCGTCGGCATGACGCCAAGCACCCGGTTGACGGTCATCCATCATCTACTGCAACTTAACGTTGTTAAGAATCGGGGGCGGTCGCGTTGCGGTGCTCCCTCGGGCGCGGTTCGATGCCAAGGGGTGGGGTGGCTGGCGTGCGGTTCGTCGGCATCTGGCGTGTTTCAGCCATCGCATTGGCGTTGACCGGTGGCGCCCGCCATCTCGGCACCGTCTGCGTGTGCACGCTCGCCATCAACGCCCTCTCCCTCACCGGACCGGCGTACATGCTGGTGCTTTTCGATCGCCTGCAGCCGTCGAGCGGCCATGGGGGGCTTATCGTCGCGACGGTCGCGATGCTCGCGTTGTATGCGCTCGCGTGCGGGGCGGATCTCGCGCGGCAACGTCGGCTCACCGCCATCGCCAAGCGCATCGAACGCCGCCTGGCGCACGTTTCCGGCAGGGGCTTGCACCCATCCGAGCGAGCTCGCGAGGTGAGCACCGTGTCCGGTTTGCTGCGCGGTCCCATACCCGCGGCACTCTGCGATGCGCCGCTCTGTCCGCTCTACCTGGCCGTGCTCTTGGCCTTTCACCCGCTGCTCTGCCTTCTGGCACTCGCAGGCGCAATGGCAGTTGGCTGTTGCGTGCTGCTTGCGGCTGGTGCGAGGGCCGGTGCGGAGAGAACCATGCTCATCAGCGGGCTGCTGCGTGGATTGCGTGCGCCGCTGCAGTCCCTGACGCTGGGCCTCGGTGCCTACCTCGTCATGACGGGCGCATGTCATCCGTCGGGGATGCTCACCGCGACGATCCTCCTGCCGCGTTTTCTAGGTCCGATCGAGACGGTCGCCCTGCATCGGCACGTTCTCGCGGCTGCACGCCAAAGCCTGCAGCGCCTGATGACGCCAGGAGGGACCGCGCCGCCGCGCGAAGGGTCGGAACCGCAACACGCGATCCGCTCCCTGCCGGCAACGGCGGTGACGATCGTTCTGCGGCAGAGCGGGATTAAGCGCTCAGGGCAACGCGCGGCGTGACGAGATCCACGTCCTCGGACTTGCGCCCGACAGCCCAGTAGCGGAAGCCCGCGTCGTGGGCGATATCGGCGGAATAGACGTTGCGCAGGTCGACGAGAACGTCGCCGCGCATCTTTGCCTTCGCTGCCTTGAGGTCGAGGGCGCGGAACTCGTTCCATTCGGTGACCGTGACAAGCACATCGGCGCCTGTCGCCGCTTCGAGTGCGCTTTCACACCATACGACGCCGGGCAGCAAAGGATCGGCCTGCTTGCGTCCCTGCGGATCGACGACGCGTACGGTGCCGCCGCGCTCCTGCAGCATCGGAACGATGACGAGGCTCGGCGCGTCGCGCATGTCGTCCGTGTTCGGCTTGAAGGTTACGCCGAGGATGGCAACCGTCTTGCCGCGTACCGAGCCACCGGCTGCGGCCTCAATGCGATGCGCCATCGAGATCTTGCGCTCATCGTTGACGCGCTGCACCTGCTCGATGATCGAGACGGGCGACTTGTGCTCGCGCGCCGTGCGGATCAGCGCCGACACGTCCTTGGGGAAACATGATCCGCCGTAGCCGGGGCCGGGATGCAGGAACTTGTCGCCGATGCGGCGGTCCTTGCCGATGGCGGAGGCGACCTCCTGCACGTTGGCACCAACCTGCTCGCACAGATCCGCCACCTCGTTGATGAAGCTGATCTTGAGCGCGAGAAATGCGTTGGCCGCGTACTTCGCAAGTTCGGCCGACTCGCGACCGACGAAGACGACGGGCGCGCTTCTGAGAGCGAGTGGCTTATAGAGCCGCGCCATGATTTCCTCGGCGCGGGGATCGTCGGTGCCGACCAGCACGCGGTCGGGGTGCATGAAGTCTCCGATCGCCGAGCCTTCGCGCAGGAACTCGGGATTGGAGCAGACCGCGAAATCGGCATCGGGGCGGGCCGCACGCAAGCGGCGCTCGATCTCGCGGCTGGTGCCGACCGGCACGGTCGACTTCGTCACGACGACGGTGAAGCCGTTGAGGTGGGGCGCGATCTCGTCCACGGCCGCATACACATAGGAGAGGTCGGCGTAGCCATCACCACGGCGCATCGGGGTTCCAACCGCCAGCAGGATGACGTCCGCATCCTTGGCGGCGGCACCGAGGTTGTCGGAGAAGACGAGGCGGCCGGCCTGCATGTTCCGCTGCAGAAGGTCATCAAGGCCCGGCTCGTAGATCGGAGACTTGCCGTTCTTCATCTCGGCGAGGCGCTGCGGATCCTTGTCGACGCAGGTGACGGCCCATCCGAACTCCGAAAAGCATGCGGCGGAGACGAGGCCGACATAGCCGGCGCCAACCATGCAGATGTTCATCGTTTCCTCCCTGCTCGCGCACGGCGAACGGATCTTCCGTCGGGTGCGTCGGCGCACCCAGGCTCCGCGCTAACTTAACCGGAGTTACGTGGCAATTGCGGCGTAATCGCACCTTCCTGGTTCGTCGCCGCGCGCTCCTGAAGCTAAACGTTAAATTCGTCGATCTTCGTGAAGGCGGTGCGCAGTGCCTCGGACCAGGCTTGTGACAGTTTCTTGAAGTACTCGTCGTCCTGATAGATCCGCTTCTCGCGGTGCAGTTCAAGGCTATCGCGCTCGTAGAGTACTATATCGATCGGCATCCCGACGGAGAGGTTGGACCTTAGCGTCGAATCGAAGCTGAGCAGGATCAGCTTCGCCGCTTCGCCGAGCCGCATGGTCGGCTGGGCGACGCGATCAAGGATCGGCTTTCCGTACTTGTGCTCGCCGATCTGGAAGAACGGCGTTTCGTCGGTCGCCTCGATGAAGTTGCCTTCGGAATAGACTTGGAACAGGCGCGGCTGCTCCTCCCCGATCTGGCCACCGAGAATGAAGGATCCCGAGAAACCGGTTTTGGTCGCTTCAAGAGCGGGCCCATCGATGGCGCGGATGGTGCGCACGGCGTCGCCGACGTGGCGGGCGGCGCGATACATCGACGGCACGTTGAAGATGGTCGCAACCTCGGGGTTCTCTTCGCTGTTCGCGATCTGCTCATTGAGCAGACTGACGACAGACTGCGTCAGCGAGAGGTTGCCGGCCGTCAGGAGCACGAGCACGCGCTCGCCTGGCTTCTTCCACGTGTGGATCTTGCGGAACTGCGCGATGTTGTCGACACCGGCATTGGTGCGGGTGTCGGCGGCGAACACCAGCCCGCGGTTCAGCCGCAACGCCACGCAGTAGGTCATTTTCTCAGTCCCCGTCCGAATTCCAGGCGCCCAGCGCCCCGATCGAAGGGACTACTGCTGCTGCGCGCTGCTTTGCTGCTGGACTTCGACGAAGACGTCAAGAACCTCGTCCACCCCTCCGCGCCGGTTGCCTGTGATGGGGGCGGCTGATGCCGCATCGAGGCCGCAGGCGAGGCGCACGTAGCGGTCGGTCGGGCAAAGTTGGTTAGCGGGGTCGAACCCGAGCCATCCGAGGCCGTCGATGAACGTCTCGGCCCAGGCGTGCTGGGCCTCCGAGGCCGTATCTCCACCGGTGACAAAGTAGCCGCTGACATAGCGGGCCGGCAGGCCCATGAGGCGCGCGGCAGAGATGAATATGTGGGCGTGGTCCTGGCAGACGCCGCGGCCATCCTTCAGGGCCTCGACGGCGCTGGTGTGGGCGTTCGTCGCACCGATCTCGTAGGTGACGCGCTCGCCGATGACCTGCATCAGCTCGTGGAGCTTGTCGATCCGGTCGGGGGATTTCAGGCCGGCCACCAGGTCCGCGATGCTCTCATCGGGCGCGGTGCGATCGGTCTGGCGGCGATAGACGCGGGTCGGGGAGACTTCCGTCGCGCCGCGCACGAAGCCGGACTTATCCTGCGTCTCCACCGAGCCGCGCGCGATGATCGCTATTTCCGAGTGGGTGCGCGGGATCGAGACGAGGTGGCAGATATTGCCGAACGCGTCGCGGTAGCGCAGCGCTTGCTGGATGTCCGGCATCTCCACGCGCCAGCTCAAGATGCGCTGACCTTCGAACGTCGGAGGCGTCAGCCGCAGCGTGTAAATGCTGCTGGTGGCAGGAAGTGCATATGTGTAGCGCGTGACGTGACCGATCGAGATGAGCACTGCGCCCGCCCTCATCAACCATTGAAGTGGTAAGCCTCGGCGACCTCATTCCCCAGCCGGTTGTTGCGGATGATGAAGTCCTCGATGAACTCGTGCAATCCGGACTGGAAGATATCGTCAATGTTGCCGTTGGCGAGCAGTGCGCGGGTTGCGGCGACGGTGTCGTGGCAAGCGGCGCGTGCGCCGTAGAGATTGGCAAGATCGTTCAGCGCGACGCTGATCTCATCGTAAGAGGATCGCAGCGAGCGCGGCATGGCCTGATTGAGGATCAGATACTCGGCGATGCGCCAAGGCTTGTAGTTTTCCTTGTACACCCAGCGATAGCTGCGGTGGGCCGACACGGAGCGCAGGATGGCCGCCCATTGGACCGCGTCGACGCCGCCGCCGACCATTTCGATCTGAGGCAGCAGCACATAGTACTTCACATCCAGAATGCGCGCTGTGTTATCGGCACGCTCAAGGAACGTTCCGAGCTGGCTGAAGAAGAACGTATCGTTGCGCAGAATGGTGTTCAGCAGGGCACCGCGGTAGAGCGCCGAGCGAGAGCGCACCCAATCGAGCACGCGCGGCAGCTCACCGGCGCTGATGCTTGCCGGATCGATGTTCGAGAACTCGATCCACGCCGAGTTGAGGCTCTCCCACATATCGCGCGTGAGCGAGGTGCGCTGTGCGCGCCCGTTGCGGCGCGCCGCGGCGAGGCACGACTTGACGCTCGACGGGTTGGAGAAGTCGAAGAGCAAGTAATTGATGACGTCGCGCGTGTTGAGCGACTCGAACTTGGAGAAATAGCCCTGTGCGCAGCCAGCGCTGGCGAGCGTCGAACGCCACTCCTCGTGGGTGCCGTCGCCGTCGCGCGGCAGCAGCACGATGCGGTAGCCGACCTCGGTGAGGCGGGCCATGTTTTCGGCCCGCTCCACGTAGCGCGCCAGCCAGTAAAGATCGTTGGCCGTCCGTCCTAGCATGAGATGTGCAGCGTCCGTCTCTGATTGTTGTCAGTCCTGGAGAACCCAGGTGTCCTTCGTGCCGCCGCCCTGGCTGGAGTTGACGACGAGCGAACCCGCTTGCAGCGCAACGCGGGTCAGACCGCCGGCGGAGAGCCGGACCTCGTCGCCGAACAGAACGAACGGCCGCAAATCCAAGTGACGGGGCGCCACTCCGGCCTCGACGAGCGTCGGGCAGGTCGACAGCGCGAGCGTCGGCTGGGCGATGTAGTTGCTGGCATTGGATGTCAGCTTCTGGCGGAAGGCTTCGATCTCGGCCTTCGAGGCCGTGGGGCCAACGAGCATTCCATAGCCGCCCGATCCGTGGACCTCCTTGACGACCAGCTCTGGGAGATGATCGAGGACGTACTTGAGCTCGTCGGGCTTGCGGCAGTTGTAGGTCGGCACGTTCTGCAAGATCGGCGCGCGGCCGGTGTAGAACTTTATGATCTCAGGAATGTAGCTGTAGATCGCCTTGTCGTCGGCAATGCCGCCACCCGGCGCGTTGACGATGCTGACACGGCCGGCGCGATAGAGATCGAAAAGGCCCGGCACGCCGAGTATCGAGTCCGGCCGGAAAACGAGCGGGTCGAGGAAATCGTCGTCGATGCGGCGATAGAGAACGTCGATGCGGCGTGGGCCCTGCGTCGTCTTCATCTGCAGGTAGCCGTCCTTGACGATGAGGTCATGCCCCTCGACGAGCTCGACGCCCATCTGGTCGGCAAGGAACGAGTGCTCGAAATAGGCGCTGTTGTACTGGCCGGGCGTCAGCAGCGCGATGGTGGGCTCGCCGTCCATGTTGCGCGGCGCGACGCTCGCCAGCGTCTTCAGAAGGTTCTCGGGATAGTCATCGACCGGAGCGACGCGATTGCGCGCGAAGAGGTCCGGGAACATGTGCATCATCGTTTCGCGGTTCTCGAGCATGTAGGAGACGCCCGAGGGGGTACGTGTGTTGTCCTCCAGCACGAAGAAGTCGTTCTCGCTGGTGCGGACGATGTCGATGCCGATGATGTGGCTGTAGATGCCGAGCGGCGGCTCAACGCCCATCATCTCGGGCACGAATGCCGAATTGGAGATCACCAGCTCTTCCGGGATCTTGCCCGCCTTGATGATCTCCTGCCGGTGATAGATGTCGTACATGAAGGCGTTGAGCGCGCGTACCCGCTGCTCGATACCCGCCGTCAGGCGACGCCATTCAGCCGCGGCGATGATCCTGGGGATGATGTCGAAGGGGATGAGGCGCTCGGCGGCCTCTTCCTTGCCGTAGACGGCAAAGGTGATGCCGGTGCGCCGGAACATCGTCTCGGCCTCAAGCAGCTTGCGCTTGAGATCATCCAGCTTCTGTGTACCGAGCCATTCCGACACGGCCGTGTAGGGAGCGCGGACGCCGTCTCCGGCGCCGTTCATCTCGTCAAACGCCTTGCGCAGGCTTGCGCCGACTTTGAGAGAAGTCTGTTCCTGCTGCTGCAACTTCCGCCCCGATTGCCAATCCAAGCCGCATCATGCCTGCAAACTACGAGAAGTGGCAGCAAATCGTACAAAGTTCGCTGCCTGAGTTGCGAGCATTTGCCTTGAGATAGGGCAAACGGAGCGGAAGCTTATGTGCTTTTCCTTTAGAACAGGCCTTCGATCTGACCGTCGGCATTGAGGCGGATCGAATCTGCCGCAGGGACGCGCGGCAGGCCCGGCATGGTCATGATTTCACCGGTCACGACGACGACGAACTCGGCACCCGCGGACAGGCGCAGCTCACGCACGGGCACGATGTGGCCGGTCGGCGCGCCGCGCTTGCTCGGGTCGGTCGAGAACGAATACTGCGTCTTGGCCATGCAGACCGGCAGATTGCCGAAGCCGCCGGCCTCCAGGTCCTTGAACGCCGTCTCGACCGACGCATCGCAGGCGATGTCCGCAGCGCGATAGATCTCGGTCGCGATCGTCTTGACCTTGTCGCGCAGCGTCAGGCTGTCGGCGTAGAGAGGACGGAAGTTCGACGGCTTGGTCTCGGTGAGCTCGACGACGTGACGGGCGAGCTGCTCGGTGCCGGCGCCGCCGTCCGACCAGTGCGTGCAGACGAACGCCTTGGCGCCGAGGCTTTCGGCGGCCTTCGCGACCTCGGCCAGCTCCGCATCGGTGTCGGTGACGAACTTGTTGATGGCGACCGCAACCGGCACGCCGAACTTCGCCATGTTCTCAAGGTGCCGCTTCAGGTTCTCGCAACCTTTGTTCACGGCGAGTACGTTCTCGTTCTTCAGGTTATCCTTGGCGACGCCGCCGTGCATCTTGAGCGCGCGGACGGTCGCCACGACGACGGCCACCGCCGGCGTGAGCCCAGCCTTGCGGCACTTGATGTCGAAGAACTTCTCGGCGCCGAGATCGGCACCGAAGCCGGCCTCCGTCACGACGTAGTCAGCGAGCTTCAAAGCCGACTTGGTGGCGAGGACCGAGTTGCAGCCGTGGGCGATGTTGGCGAACGGGCCACCGTGAATGAACACGGGGTTGTTCTCCAGCGTCTGCACGAGGTTGGGCATCAACGCGTCCTTCAGGAGCACGGTCATCGCTCCCTCGGCCTTCAGCTCGCGGGCGCGGATCGGCGTCTTGTCGCGCGTATAGCCGACGATGATGTTGCCGAGGCGGCGCTCCAGATCCTTGAGATCGAGCGCGAGGCAGAGAATGGCCATCACCTCGGAGGCGACGGTGATGTCGAAACCGTCGGTACGCGGGAAGCCGTTGGAGACACCGCCGAGCGAATTGGTGATCTCGCGAAGCGCACGGTCGTTCATGTCGAGGACGCGGCGCCATGCGATGCGGCGCGTATCGAAGCCGAGGCTGTTGCCCCAGTAGATGTGGTTGTCGATGAGCGCCGACAGAAGATTGTGCGCAGAGGTGATGGCGTGGAAGTCGCCGGTGAAGTGGAGGTTGATGTCCTCCATCGGAACGACCTGCGCATAGCCGCCACCTGCAGCGCCGCCCTTGACGCCGAAGCAGGGTCCGAGCGAGGGCTCACGCAGGCACATCATCGCCTTCTTGCCGATGCGATTGAGGCCGTCACCGAGACCGACGGTCGTCGTCGTCTTGCCTTCGCCGGCGGGCGTCGGGCTGATGGCTGTCACGAGGATGAGCTTGCCGTCCTTGCCATCCTTCAAGCTCTCGATGTGCTTGAAGGAAACCTTGGCCTTGGTATGCCCGTACGGAACGAGCGCGTCGGCCGGAATGCCGATTTTGGTCGCAACTTCTGTAATCGGCTTCATAGTCGCGGCGCGCGCGATCTCGATATCGGACTTGATGGTCACGGACGATTTCCTCCCAGAAAAGTGCCCTTATGGGCCGCCCCAAACGACTGACGAATGGGCCGGCGAAAATTTTTCCCGCGCCGATATTGTCCGTTCGAACAAGACTCGCAAGTGTGTCAAACTGCACTGACGCCATTACCGCAGTGCGGCGCGTTGACAATCTCAACGTCGCGGCGGCATCGCCTCTTCGAGTTCAGCCTCGGCGACGAGCGGAGTGCTTCGGCGCAGCAATTCCTGCGAGGAAATTGTCTTTCTTGCCAGCATCGCTTCGCGATGCGTGACGAACGCTGACGCAGCAAAGATCACGATCGCGCCAACCCACGTCCACCAACCAATGAGCTCGCCGAACATCAGGTATCCGACGAGCACTGAGAATGGCAGGCGGGTGAAGTTGAAGGTCATCGCGAGCGAGGCGTCGGAGACAGCGAAGCCGCGCACCAGCGTCATGTGCCCGAGCACCGCAAACACTCCGAGCAGGACGAGCTGCGGCCAGATGTGCAGCGGCGGCCACTGCCAGACGAACAGCGCCGGGATGAGCGAGATCGGGACGGAGAGCAGGTTGGTGATGAAGACGATCCGGTCAGCGTCATCGGAGGCCGTCAGCTGCTTGATCAGTGGCCCGATCAATCCCATCGCCAGCGCCCAGGCGAGCGCAAATGCCTGGCCGACGCCAAATGCCATGCCGCCGGGGCGGAGAATGATCATCGCTCCAGCGAAGCCGGCGAGCAGCGCCATCCAGCGCGGAAGGTCCACGTGCTCGCCTAGAAGGAAGATGGCGAACAGCGCGCCGAACAGGGGCGCAAGGAAGCCGATCGCAGTCACCTCGCCGATCGGCAGAAGGGCCAGGGCCTCGAAATAGGTGAGCATCGCGATAAAGCTGACGGCGACGCGGACGCCATAGAGTTTCGGCTGGCTCGTCCGCAAAAGGGAAAAGCCGCGCAGATAGAGCAACGGCAGCATCAGCACGACGCAGAAGGTGTTGCGGAAGAACATGATCTGCAGCGGGTCGACGCCGGCAAGGGCGGCACTTCGCGCCACGGCCGCGATGCCGACGAGCAGCGCCATGGACGTCGTCACGAGGAGCAGCGCGGCGATGGGATGATTTCGGGCGCCCGGATCTCCGCTGGACTTCAGCGCCGAGGCCAGGGAGCGCAGGCTGTTGCGCGTGCTGGGAGACAAGAATAGTTGCCTGTTCTGAAGCGTGGCCGCGCGTCGGCCCGCCCAGTGCATCTCTTAGCCCCAGGCACGCGACCGTTGCTGCCTGACAAATTGCCCCGCGCCTTCGGTGCTATAGTGGCCTCAACAGGAGCCAACCATGGGACATCACCACGGCCATAGTCATGGCCACAGTCACGGGCACGGCTCGCATGGGCATTCACATGGCGTGGCCGGCGCTGGCCAAAACGAGCGGCGGCTGCTGCTGGCGGCGGCGCTGACCACAGTCACGATGCTGGCCGAGGCCATCGGAGGCTTCGTCTCCGGCTCCCTCGCGCTGCTCGCCGACGCCGGCCACATGATGACGGACGCTGCGGCCCTGATCCTCGCCTGGCTGGCGGTACGCTTTGCGCGCCGCCCAGCGGACTGGCGCCGCACGTATGGTTTCGACCGCTTCGAGGTGCTGGCGGCGTTCGCCAACGGTCTGGCGCTGTTCTTCATATCGGCGATGATCTGCTACGAGGCGTTCCAGCGCCTGTTCGAACCCGTCGCGGTGATGGGCGGCACAATGCTCACGATCGCCGTCATTGGCCTCGCGGTTAACGTCGCGACGCTGCTGATCCTCAGGCACGGTGGGGAAGCAAACCTCAACGTGCGCGCGGCGCTGCTGCACGTGATGAGCGACCTGCTCGGATCGGTGGCCGCGATCGCGGCCGCGCTCATCATCCTGCAGACGGGGTGGACGCCTATCGATCCCATCCTGTCGATGGTCATTACCTTACTCATCCTGCGCAGCGCGTGGCTGATCACCAAGGACGCCGGTCACATTCTGCTGGAAGGCGCCCCGAGCGACCTCGATGTGCGCGAGATCACCAAAGACCTCGAGGCGAGCGTCCCCGACGTGCAGAGCATTCACCATGTCCACGCATGGTCACTGAGCGAGAACCGGCGCGTGATGACGTTGCATGCGCTGACGTGCGATAACGTGCCTCCGGAAAAAGTTGCAGCTGCCATTAAGGCGCGGCTCAGGGAAGCGTTCGGCATCGTGCACGCGACGGTCGAGGTCGAGCATCAGGCCTGCGCCGACGGCGCTGCCCGGACTTGCGACAAGGTGTAGGCGCAAGCCGCCAGATGCGCTCCGGGTCTTGACTGAATCCTTCAGGTTCGATGCTACCTTTGTTCAAATGGCCGATTCACTACTCCCAGCCACGCAGGGTGCCCCGCGCCCAAAGGTCATGATCGCGGACAAGAGCCCGGTCGTGCGATCGGGCTTGCGCGAGTTCATCAGTCGCGACGGCCGGTTCGAGGTCATCGATGCCGTGGCGAGCGGCACGGAGTTCATCGCCGCCGCTGATCTGCAGCCAGCCGACATCGGCATCATCGGGTGGTCGTTCCCGGACATGACCGGCGCCGACATCCTGGCGGCGTTGAAGCGGCGCCATCTTGCGACGCGCATCGTCGTCTACACGGGTGAGCCCGGCAAGGAAGTCCTGCGGCAAGCGATCAGGCTTGGCGCTTGGGGGTTCATTTCGAAGAGCGATGAGCCGGCGGTGCTCGTCGAGAGCATCGCGTCGGTTGCGCGCGGACGCATGTCGCTGCCGTACATCGACCTGCAGGCGCTGACGACGGATCCTTTTTCCGAACTCACGTCGCGCGAACGAGAGTTGCTGACGGCGCTCGCCAACGGCTGGACGAACTTGCAGATCGCATCGCGCATCGGCATCTCGCGCAACACGGTGAAGTATCACCTCAAGAACCTCTACGATAAGCTCGGCGTATCCAATCGCGCGATGGCCGTTGCGCTCTACATGCAAACGACGATGGATCAGCGCTGAGCGCTCGCACCCCCGGAAAGAATTGACGCGCTGCACAATGAATACGTGCGTTTTTGCACGTTGATTCAGCGTTGCGAGCGGCTAATGTTTGCGCGGGTCAGTGGCGCGGTGAATGCGCGCGATCGTCGACGAAATGCAGTTGGCAATCACGCGCAGCAAGTGGGTAGTTACAGCTACCCGCAAGCGCAGCGAGTTAACTACCCATTCGCGTAGAACGGCTGCCCGATGGGGTGTTGCGCAAGCATCAACGTAAATAGATGCTCCCGGCCCAGCCACCAACACAGACACCCGCATCACCCTCGGGCACGAGGGCAAGATGCGCACGAGCGCAACCAAAAACGCGACGCACTGACGTCGGCCACTCGGAGGACACATCTTATGCTCGTCACGCCACATCTGTTTATTCCTGGGCCGACGAACGTTCCGGAAGCGGTGCGCCGCGCCATGGACATTCGTCAGGAGGACATGCGCTCTCCCGAGTTTCCGAAGTTCACACTGCCGCTGTTCGAAGACCTCAAGAAAGCATTCAAGCTCACCAACGGCCGCGTCTTCATCTATCCGGCTTCCGGTACGGGCGCCTGGGAATCGGCGATCACGAACACGCTGAACACCGGCGACAAGGTTCTGATGAGCCGCTTCGGCCAGTTCTCGCTGCTGTGGGTCGACATGGCGCAGCGCCTCGGCCTCAACGTGCAGGTGCTCGACGAGGAGTGGGGCGCCGGCGTGCCGGTCGAGAAGTACGCTGAAATTCTGGCGGCCGATAAGAACCACGAGATCAAAGCCGTCTTCGTCACGCAGAACGAGACCGCAACCGGCGTCACCAGCGACGTCGCCGGCGTGCGTCAGGCGCTCAACGCCGCCAAGCATCCGGCACTGCTGTTCGTCGACGGCGTTTCGTCGGTCGCCTCGATCGACATGCGCATGGAAGAATGGGGCGTCGATTGCTGCGTTTCGGGCTCGCAGAAGGGCTTCATGCTGCCAACCGGCCTCGGCATTCTCGCCGTGTCGAACAAGGCGCTGGAGGCCAACAAGTCCGCTAAGATGCCGCGCTGCTTCCTGTCCTTCGAGGACATGATCAAGAACAACGACCTCGGCTACTTCCCCTATACTCCGGCAACGCCGCACCTGCGCGGGCTTCGCGCAGCGCTCGACCTGCTGTTCGCCGAGGGTCTCGACAACGTCTTCGCGCGGCATCATCGCCTTGCGGAAGGCGTGCGCCGCGCGGTCGCCGGCTGGGGTCTCAAGCTTTGCGCCAAGGAACCGAAGTGGCACTCCGACACGGTGAGCGCCATCCTGGTGCCGGAAGGCGTCGACAGCGCCCAGGTCGTGAAGACCGCCTACTATCGCTACAACACCTCGCTCGGCGTCGGCCTCAACAAGGTTGCCGGGAAGGTGTTCCGCATCGGGCACCTCGGGGCGCTCGATGAGGTCATGATCGGCGGCGTTCTGTTTGCGGTCGAGATGACGCTGCGCGACTGCGGCGTCAACATCGTCCCGGGATCGGGGACGGGTGCGGCTGCGGAGTATTTCCGCGAGACCACCAAGGCTTCGGCGACGAGCCGTCCGGAGCTGAAGCTCGCAAGCTGATATTCGTGAACAGAAGCGGCGCCCCGAAAATGGCGCCGCTTCGTTTGCAAGCACTTCGCCTGCGGTCAGGCGCCGAGACGGCGCCGCGCCGAAATCACTTCAACCAAAAGCCTCTAAAGGGACGCCACGATGAGCTACACGCTTTACCCCCTCCGCAAATCCCGCCTGCAGCGCAGCGAGCTGGCTGTCCCGGGCTCCAACCCGACGATGATCGAGAAGGCGCTCGCCAGCGCCGCCGACTACGTGTTCCTCGATTGCGAAGACGCTGTTGCGCCGCCGGACAAGGAGCAGGCGCGTAAGAACATCATCCAGGCGCTGAACGACCTCGACTGGGCCGGCGCGGGCAAGACCGTTTCGGTGCGCATCAACGGCCTCGACACGCACTACTGCTGTCGCGACGTCGTCGACATCGTCGAGCAGGCCGGACACAAGCTCGACACCATTCTCATTCCGAAGGTCGGCACGGCTGCTGACGTCTACGCCATCGAGAGCTTCGTCAGCCAGATCGAAGTCGCCAAGAACCTGCCGCACAAGATCGGCATGGAAGCGCTGATCGAAACGCCGCTCGGCATGGCCAATGTCGAGTCCATCGCCTCGGCCAACAGCCGCCTCGAGGCGATGCACTTCGGCGTCGCCGACTATGCCGCCTTCAACAAGGCCCGCACCGTCGTCATCGGCGGCCTCAACCCCGATTACCCCGGCGACCAGTGGCACTTCGCCCTGTCGCGCATGACGGTTGCCTGCCGCGCGTTCGGCCTGCGTCCGATCGACGGACCGTTCGGCGACTTCTCGGATCCTGAGGGCTACACCGCCGGCGCCAAGCGCGCTGCCGCTCTCGGCATCGAGGGCAAGTGGGCGATCCATCCTTCGCAGATCGAGCTCGCCAACGCCGTGTTCTCGCCGACCGCCAAGGAAGTGGAGCGTGCCGAGCGCATCCTCGCCGCTCTCAAGGAAGCCGAGGCGCAGGGCAAGGGCGCCGCTTCTCTCGACGGCAAGATGATCGACGCCGCGTCGGAGAAGATGGCGAACAACCTCATCGCCACCGCCGCCGCCATCAAGAAGGGCGAAGCAGCCCGCGCCAAAGCTGCCGCCGAATAGTCAGCCCTTCAAAAGGAGCAACGATACATGGATATCCACGAGTATCAGGCCAAAGAGCTTCTCTCGAAGTTCGGCGTGCCGATCGCCCGCGGCGGCATTGCATACAGCCCGGAACAGGCCACCTATCGCGCCACCGAGATCGGTGGCTCGAAGTGGGTCGTAAAGGCACAGATCCACTCGGGTGCCCGCGGCAAAGCCGGCGGCATCAAGGTCTGCTCGACGGACCGCGAGATCGAGCAGGCCGCAGAGTCCATGCTCGGCAAGAAGCTGGTCACCAACCAGACGGGTCCCGCCGGCAAGCTCGTGTCGCGCCTCTACATTGAGGAAGCGACCGACATCGCCAAGGAGATCTACTTCGCGCTGGTGATGGATCGCGCTTCGGAGCGCATCATGGTGGTCGCATCGGCCGCTGGCGGCATGGAGATCGAAGAGATCTCCGCCGAACAGCCGGACACGATCATCCGCGTGCAGGTCGACCCGGCTGTCGGAATGCAGCAGTTCCAGGCCCGTGAAGTCGCCTACGGCCTCGGCGTCGATCCGGAGGTGATCAACAAGCTGGTCCCGACGATCCTCGCCTGCTACCGCGCCTTCCGCGACCTCGACGCGACCATGGTGGAGATCAACCCGCTGGTCATCACCAAGGACAAGAACCTCGTCGCGCTCGACGCCAAGATGAGCTTCGACGACAACGCTCTGTTCCGCCGCCCGCACATCGCCGAGCTGCGCGACAAGAGCCAGGAAGACCCGCGTGAGACGTATGCTTCCGACCGTGGCCTCGCTTATGTCGGCCTCGACGGCGATATCGGCTGCGTCGTGAACGGCGCCGGCCTCGCCATGGCAACGCTCGACATGATCAAGCTTGCCGGTGGTGAGCCCGCCAACTTCCTCGACATCGGCGGCGGTGCTTCTCCGGAGCGCGTTGCCAAGTCGTTCAAGGCGGTGCTGAAGGACAAGAAGGTCAAGGCGCTGTTGCTTAACGTCTTCGCCGGCATCAACCGTTGTGACTGGGTCGCCAAGGGCGTCGTCGACGCCGTAAACGACCTTAACATCAAGATGCCGGTCGTTGTCCGTCTCGCCGGCACCAACGTCGAAGAGGGACGCCGCATCATCGACGAGAGCGGTCTGACCGTCATCTCGGCGGATACGCTGGCAGAAGCGGCCCAGAAGGCCGTCGCCGCCGCTAAGAGCGCCGCTTAAGGGTAGGGAGATCGCTCACATGGCTATATTCATCAACGAAAATACACCGATCCTCATTCAGGGCTTCACGGGGCGCATCGGCACCTTCCATGCTCAGGAAATGATCGACTACGGCACCAACGTCGTAGGCGGCGTCACTCCGGGTAAGGGCGGCGCGACGCACCTCGGACGTCCGGTGTTCAACACCATGAAGGGCGCCGTGCAGGAGACGAACGCGGAAGCCGCAATCGTATTCGTGCCGCCGCCGTTCGCGGCGGACGCGATCATGGAAGCCGCCGATGCCGGCATCAAATACTGCGTGTGCATCACAGACGGCATCCCGGCTCAGGACATGATCCGCGTGAAGCGCTACATGCGGCGCTACAAGAAAGAGAACCGCATGGTTCTCACCGGCCCGAACTGCGCTGGCACGATCTCGCCAGGCAAGGCGATGCTGGGCATCATGCCGGGCCACATCTACCTCCCCGGCCGCGTCGGCATCGTCGGCCGCTCGGGCACTCTCGGCTATGAGGCCGCCTCGCAGATGAAGGCTCTGGGCATCGGCGTCTCGACCTCGGTCGGCATCGGCGGCGACCCGATCAACGGCTCTTCGTTCCGGGACATCCTCGAGCACTTCGAGAACGACCCTGAGACCGACGCCGTGCTGATGATCGGCGAAATCGGCGGTCCGCAGGAAGCCGAAGCCGGCCAGTTCGCGCGCGACCACATGAAGAAGCCGGTCGTCGCCTACATTGCCGGTCTGTCGGCCCCGAAGGGCCGCAAGATGGGCCACGCGGGTGCGATCATCTCGGCATTCGGCGAATCTGCTCCCGAAAAGGTCGAGATCCTGAAGGGCTGCGGCGTCACAATCGCGCCGACGCCGTCAGAGATGGGCGCCACCATCGCCGGCGTGCTCAACAAACTGAAAAAAGTCGCGTAAGAGGTTGCGGCCCGCCTCTTCGGAGGCGGGCCACCCCTGAATCCTCGGCGACCCCCGGGCACTTCACGGATCAGCGTGCTTCCGCGGGCCGGCGGTCGTGCGAAACGTGGAGAAGACGATGGCCAACGACGTGCAGCCGATTGCCACCGGTAAGCTCGACGAGTTCCGGTTGCGTGACGAGCTTCGCGCCCTCCGCACTCGAATCCCAGATACGCCGGCGCTCAACCCGATCGTCAACCTGGCGTTCGATCTTTCGCGGCGACTCGAGAGCGGTGACATCCACTTCTCAGAGATCAAAGATCTCGCGACGCGCCTGATGGATCGAGCTTGCGTGCAGCGCGCCCTGCATCTGCGCGAACGCGTCGGCTTCGTCGATCGCGCGACCACCTACAAAGAATTTGCCGACTTCGTCGAAGGCGCTGCTGCTGCTGCCGACTTCGAGACCTTCAAGAAGCGTTGGGAGCGCGCGCGCACGGGTATCGTGCTGACGGCGCATCCGACGTTCGGTCTGTCCGACGAGCTGTCGAAAAGGATCGTCGAGATCGCCGTGGCCGACGACGTGGACCCGAATACGCGCATTGGCGTGCCGCACAAGCCGGACGAGGGCATCGACCTCGCCTACGAGCATCGGCGCGCGCAGAACGCGATCCAGAACATGCGCAACGCTTACGTGGAGCTGCTGGACAGCTTCTTCACGGCGGCCGTGCATCGCTTTGGCGACAAGGCCTACGAACTGCGGCCCAAGCTCGCGACGTTCGCCTGCTGGGTCGGCTACGACCTTGACGGCCGCACGGACATCGACTGGCGCAAGTCTTTCATCCTGCGCCTCAAAGAAAAGCGCGCGTCACTCGCCGACATCCGCGAACGCTTCCTCGGGCTGAAGAACGAGCTGCCGAACGATGGCGAAGCGGCGCGGCTGTGCCGTCAGGTGACCGGCAAGCTCGACCTCACGATCGCGGCCGTCGACGAGCAGGTGGAAGCGCTCGACAAGGTGATGACCAAGAACATGCCGCTCGCCGAAGCGGCAAACGTCATCACCCGCCAGGACGGCTACAACATCACGACGGTCGAGCCGATCGTCAGCCTGCTCCGCCAGCTCGTCGAGGCCCTCCCCGATGGCAAGGGCAAGCGCAGCGTCGCCGTACTGGCGGGCCTCATGGAGGCGACGGGACTAGGAACTGCGCACATTCACGTCCGCATCAACGCGGTGCAGCTCAACAACGCTTTCCGCGCGTTTGTGCATGAGCCGTGGACGCACGACCTGACGGAAAGCCAAGCCCTGGCGCGCATCGTCAGCATGATCGAGTCGGCGCGCAAGGAGACGGTCAACTTCGAGTCGCTCGACCTCGAGACGGCGACTGCGATCCGCCAGTTCGCGCTTATCGCGCAGATCAAGAAACACGTCGATCGCGAAACCCCGGTGCGCTTCCTGATCGCCGAGACCGAGTCGCCTGCAACTCTGCTCATCGCGATATTCTTTGCCACGCTGTTCGGGGTCGATGACATCACGGACGTGTCACCGCTTTTCGAGACGCCACTGGGGCTGGAAACGGGTGCTCGCGTCATCGAGCGGCTGATCGAGGAGAAGGCTTACGTCAATTATGTGCGGCGGCGCGGCCGACTGGCTTACCAGACAGGCTTCTCCGACGCCGGGCGTTTCGTCGGTCAGATCACCGCTACGCTGGCGATCGAGCGATTGCACCACGGCATCGCTGAGGCGATCGGCAACTCGGAATTGAAGGGCACCGAGACACTGGTGTTCTCGACTCACGGCGAGTCGATGGGCCGCGGCGCGCATCCTGGTGAGATGAACACCCGCCTGCATTACGTGTTCTCGGACGAGACCCGGTGTCGCTTCCACCGCAACGGCATCCCGGTCAAACACGAGACGAGCTTCCAAGGCGGTGACGGCTATCTGTTCTTCGCCAATCGCAGGCTGACGACGCGCGCACTCGCCACCGTGATCATGGATGGGGAGGTACCGGCACAGAGCGATGATCCGTTCTACGAGGATGCCGACCTCAGGCTTGATTTCATCGGGCGATTGAGGACGTATCAGGAGGACCTTTTCGCACATCCGGGTTATCGCGCTGTCCTCAGCGCGTTCGGTGCCAACATCCTGTTCAGGACCGGCTCGCGCCCGGTGAAGCGGCAGATGGACTCCACTGGCGCGGTCGACCGCAGCGCCGTATCGCGCATGCGCGCCATCCCGAACAACGCCATCCTGCAACAATTCGGATATGTGGCGAACGTCGTCGCCGGTCTCGGGGCGGCTGTCGGGTCGGAGCGCGAGCGCTTCATCCAGTTGGCGCGCTCGTCGCGGCGCCTGCGTCCGCTCCTGGAAATGATTGCGCGCGGCAAGCAGCTGTCTAGCCTCAACGCGATGGGCGCCAACGCCATCGTATTCGACCCAGGCTTCTGGGCGTGGCGCGGGTCATGGGGCCGGGAGGCTGGTCTCGATTCAGCCTTCCGCTCGCTGGCGTCGCTGCTGCTCGACGATGACCGTAACGGCGAGATCAACAGCCTCGTGCATCATCTGCGTCTCGATGCGGTGGAGCTGCATTCGATGCTGGAAGAAATCGGCATCGAGGGCGGCAAGATCCCGGACGATACGCGCCTCGAACTCGACCTTCTGCAGGCGGTGCGTCTGGCGCTCATCATGCGCGTGTTCATTCTCGCTGCTCAGATGCCACGGTTCGCGACGCGCGAAGTCTCGCACCGGCAGCTGTTCGAGCTGGCGCTGATGCTGGACATCCCGGCGGTCGTCACCGAGATGCGGCAGGCGTTCCCGCGGCGGCGCGCCGGGGCTGGCGGCGATGGCACGCAATACAATGAGAAGGCGACCTATCGTCCGCAGGGCATCGACGACTATGGCCGCGTCGAAACAGAAATCCTGGCGCCGATGGAGGAAGCCTACGAACTGATCCGCGAGATCGGAACGGGCATCTCGCATCACTTCGGCGCGTTCGGCTGATCGGCTGATCGGCGCCAAGGCTCGCCGGACCGTCCGACCATCGCGACAACAAAAAAGGCCGGCGTCACGCCGGCCTTTTTCTTTTGACGGAGCGCTCGCCGCTCAGTGCTTGCCCCACACCTGCACCGTGGCATAGGCGCGGTCGCGCTTGGAGGTCGCCAGAGCGCGCGATCGCCACGTGGCCTCGATCTCCTTGATGGTCGCATCCTTCTTCAGATCAACCGGGCCGAACGTCTTGTCGGCCTCGACCTTGATGCGGCTCGCCTCGATCTCGTCTTTCTGGCCATCGCTGTAGACGACGGCGAGATTGGTCATGGTGATGTCGCGGTCCTTGACCGAGACGCGCAGCTGCTTGAAACCGCCTTCGTTCTGGCCGACGGGGATCTTGACGCGGTCGAAGCCGACGCTGCCCGCCGTATCGGTGCCGAGCAGGACCCAGCCATCGTTGTATTTGCGGCCTTCGCCGTTGGGCCCGAGCCAACCGGCTTCGTACTCGCCGAAGACCTCCACGCGGGCCTGTCCCTTGAAGTCAGGCTTGGAGCGATAGACGAGCTGGATCTCCTTGATGAAGCCCTTGTGCTTCAGCGGGATCCACTCGGTCTTGCGATCGGCGCCGATCTTGGCGTCGGTGAGAAGCGTCTCGGTCGTGCCGTCATCGAATACGGCCTTGAGATCGGTGACGAAGATCTCGTTGCGCAGCACGCGCAGACGGACGCGGTCGAACTTGCCGACCTCGGCGCCGACGCGGATCACGTCGCGGTCGACGAGGAAGCCGACGTCCTGGACACCGAACAGAACTTCGCCGTTGCTCGCCTTGCCTGGTGGGAGCGCCGACGTCTCAGGCGCGGTCTCGCGCGTGTTCACGGTGCGATTACGGCGCTTCTTGGTGTTGGCCTGGGCGACCTGCCAGGATTGCTGGTCGCGCTGCGGGGCCTCACTGGCGGCAGCCGGGGCCGGCGGCAACGGCCCAGCGTCACGCGCCTCGACCAGGGATGATCCTCCCGCGGCAGCAAGCATCATTGCTACCAGCGTCAGCCTCATCGTCATGAACCTCTCCCCTCGTTGGCGAAGACGCGCACTGACAATCGCACCGCAGCGAGGTTATTAACCCAGCCAGCACGGCAACAAAAGACAAACGGGCGAGAAATCACCGCATCGTGCGGCAGGAGCGCCCAATCCCGTGCTCACCCCCGCCCCGGCGCCGAGATTTTAACCCAGACGGTGTTAGCTAGCGCCGTGTTGTGCCAGCGCCTTGCGGGGGAACCGAGGGCGCGGCATCCGGAACCTCGGCCAGATGAAAAATCCTAGGCAATTCGAGCTCTTGATCAACGTCGGCACCGTGATCGTCGGGGTGATCATTGTCGGCTACATCGTCTTTGCGGCATTCCAGAGCAGGACCGAGGGGACGTGCAGCGCCGCATATCCTGCGCCAGCGCGCTTTTCGCTGCATACGAGCGAGGGGAAACCGGTCACTGCCATCCAGCTTCAGGCGCGGGCCGGTCTGCGCGACCTCGGCGTTATCGACAATGCCGCCGTGGTGCAGGCGCCAGGCGCACCTTCACCGGATGTGCTGGAAGTGAAGCTGCGCCGGCTGCCGGGCGATGCCGACGCCAGCGCCAGGGCGCGCAACGGTGTCGAATTCCGCTGGGCGCCCCCCAATATGGCGAAAGCCTCGGCGACTTGCCTCACCTATAGCATTTGGCTGCCAGAGAAATTCGATTTCGGCGGCGGCGGTTTTCTGCCCGGAGTTTTCGGCGGCAAAACTGCAGGCGAAAAGCCGGCGGATGGCACCATCTCCGTTGCACCTCAGTGGGACACGGATGGCCGCCCCGCCGTCTCCGTAACGCTGGAGAGCGGCGAAATACGTCGCATGATGGGCAGCGCCACCGCTCTGCCGACGAACCGCTGGATCAAGCTCGAGCAGGAGACAGTGCTCAACGAGCCGGGCCACGCGAATGGCCGTGTGCGACTGTGGGTCGACGGCAAGCTCATCATCGAGGATTCCACTCTGCCGCTGCGCGACGATACCAATGCGTTGCTGAAAGGCGTCCTGGCGGCGATCGGATATCGCGGCCTGCCGGCGACACCAGGCATCGTGCGGCTGTCGCCACTGGAAATCTCGGTGCGCTGAAGCCGGACCGCGCTGCTGTTGTAAATGGCGATCACGTCTCGGCTGCTGCAATGGCATGGGACGCTCGCCGCCCGTGCTGATGATCGTCCAGCACCCCCTCTTTCCAAATCCCCCCGGCGCTCACCATATCAGTCGCCACAGGTGCGAGCGGCCGCAGCCGCAGCGCACCAGGGGAGATCAGCATGGGTTATGCCTTCGGTTTTCTCGGAAGCTCCGGGCCGCAGCGGTCAGAGGCTCCTGAGCCGGGCGTCGCGCTGAGCGACGCTCATCTGCTCGATTCCTATTCGCGTGCCGTTGTCGATGTCGTCGACATGCTGGCGCCGGCTGTGGTGCATGTCGAGGTCAACGGCGTTCGCAATGGACAGCGTGCGCAAGGAACGGGGTCGGGCGTGCTTGTCTCGCCGGATGGCCTCATCCTGACCAACAATCACGTCATCGACGGCGCCAAGGACGTGACCGTTTCGCTCTCGGATGGACGGCGTTTCAGTGCGCGCAGCCTGGGCCGCGATGCCGATACCGACCTCGCCGTCTTGCGCGGCGAGACGAGCGAGACGCTGCCTGCCGCGCAGCTCGCGAACTCCAAGGCCGTACGACAGGGCCAGATCGCCATCGCGATTGGAAATCCGCTTGGCTTCCAGTCGACGGTGACGGCTGGGATCGTCAGCGCGGTGGGGCGTTCGTTGCGGGCGCAGAACGGCAGGCTCATCGGCGATGTCATTCAGACGGACGCGGCATTGAACCCCGGCAACTCCGGTGGGCCACTCGCGAGTTCGGCGGGGCAGGTTATCGGAATCAATACCGCGGTGATCATGGGCGCGCAGGGCATCTGCTTCTCGGTTGCATCAAACACCGCGCTACACGTTCTGACGCAAATTCTTAAGCACGGGCGGGTGAGACGCGCGCGCATGGGTATTGTTGCAGAGCAGGTGCCACTTCCTCCTCGCGTCGCTTACCGGACCGATCTTAAGCAAGCGAGCGCGGTGCGTGTGCGCGAAATCCAAAGCGATGGGCCGGCGGCGCAAGCGGGATTGAAGCAAGGCGATCTCATCGTGCGCATCGACAAGGAATCCATCACAGGAGTCGATGATGTCTTCCGCGTATTAGACGAAAGTAGGATCGATCGCGAAGTGTCGGTCACCGTGGTGCGCAGCAGCGGAACGAGCGAGGTGTCCGTGCGTCCGATCGATCGCGATCCGTAAGCTTACCGGAATACATTGTTCGGCAATGTTATGTCGGGAATTGGCGGGTTTTTGCAGTGCAGGGAAACAGCGAGAAAACATTACGCCATTGTAAGCTGTTTCTTAACTCTCACATAATTCGACACCGGAATTCCTTGCAAAACAGAGCGTGGTGGTGTTTCATATCATTCCGAACGTGGCGCCCTCCCACCTGTCCCCCCTAAGCGGCGTCACGCATCGCAGCCCGCGCTCTTCCCCCGGAGCGCGGGCTTTCCTTTTGTGCCACTGCGGTTGTGCAAGAGAGCGGTCAGCGACCCAGATTCAGGATTGCTCCGCCGATCTGAAACCGGCCTCTTGAGCTTCCGATTCCGAACAGAACCAACGCTCGCCGCGGCTCTTGGTGACGCGGAGCTGATCGTATCCACGCGCCCAGGGGACGACGTAGAGCCGCCGTCCACCGCGCACGCTGCCTTTGATCGGGCATCCATCGGGCGCGGCGCGCTTTGCCTCTTCCCATTTCTGGTCGCGGAACTCGGATGGGCGCGCGGCTTCGCCGGCCCAGATGCCCGCCTTTGCCGCACGCGCTTCGCTCTGCTCGCCGCCATAGGGCGCGAAGAGACCGCTCGCTGCAAACACGTGACCGCCGCGCACGAGTTCGGCGGCGATGTCGCGGCCGTCGATCGTGCAGTTGCCGGTTTTCGGTTCGCTGCTGCCCGACACATCGCAACGCACGCGGCCGGAGCGCAGCGCGCGAGAAAGTGCCTGACGCGCGCTCTCGCCACAGCCCCAAGAACGACCGTCCGCGCCTTGGCAGGATTGGTTCGCCAACGGAGCTTCGATGCCGTTCAGTCGGACGACGGTCGCGCCGACGCGCAGGGCGTCTCCCGCGATTGCGGTGCCGCGCCCTTCGATGTCGGATGCGTCGACGCTGGCTGACGTCTGGCGGCTCTCGCCGCGCGACTGGCGCGCGAGCGAAGACTTGTCCGGGGCGGACGAGGATCCCCATGCGTAGACGCCTACGGCGAACAGCCCCGCCAGCAGGACAATGGCAAAGCCCGTTTGGACCGGCGGCTTGCCGATTGCGTCGCGAACGAACATTCGAAGGCGCGCCGTGGGCGCGTCCAGCCGCGCTAGGATCCACGCCGGAACACCGTGCGCGATCGCGAGCGCGCCAAGAAGTACCAGGCCGGCGAGCAGTGGAATCCACGTGTCACGCTCGAAGCCGTTGGCGTTGGCGCGAATGATGCCTCCGAGCAGCGCGACCGATCCCGCCGCCAATACGGCGAGGGCGACACCGCGCTGGCGCAGCTTCCGGGCGAGCGGCGCGAGGGGAGGGCCGATGTAATCTGAAATGATGCCCGCGATGGTGCGCAGGACTGCCCAGGCATAGGCGATCGCGTAGAACAGCCATGCGCCGAGGCGCTGCAGGTACGACCCGGCGACCGGGATCGCCGCGCGCAGCCTCTCTGCACCTGCCATCGCGCTGGCCGCACCCAGCTTGGCGCCGGCAGCGCCGAGTTTCGCGCCTTCCTTGCCGTAATGCAGGACGCCTTCGCCGACGGCCTTCGCGCCGGCAGCGCCGATTGCTGCGCCCTGCTGTCCGAGGTTGACCGCGCCGCGGCCGACAGCTTTGGCGCCCTCGGCTCCGGCGACGACGCCGCGTTGTCCAGCGTCCTTGATGTTGTCGACGGCTGCGCGACCTGCTTCGCCGATGCGATCGCGACGCTGTTTGCGCCGGACGAGAATGGTGGTGCGGACATAGTCGCGCCACTCGAAGCCATCGTTGCGCTTGCGCCAGCCGAGCATGCGGCCTCCAGGATTTCAAATGCCGTTGCGGGGTCGCGCCGCCGTCAACCGAATCGCTGGAGGGTTCCAGCGAACCGGTACGACATCATGGCGATCGAGCGGACTGTGCCCCGAAATCCGGGCGCGCTAGTGATAGCCTTCGCCCTCGCGCACCTTGCCGCGGAACGTCCAGTAGACGAACACCGTGTAACCAAGGATAAGCGGCAGCATGATCAGCACGCCGATGAGCATGAAGATCTGCGACGCGGGCACGGCTGCCGTATCCCAGAAGGTGAGCGTCGGCGGGACGAGGTATGGGACGGTCGAAATCCCCAGGCCCACGAAGCCAAGCAGGAACAATGCAACAGCGGATAGAAACGGCATCACGTCTCGGCCGCTTCTCAGTCCGTGCCAGCAAGCGAATGCTGCCGCTGCCGTGAGCAGCGGTACGGGCGAGAGATACAGCATATTCGGCCAGGTGAACCAGCGGTCGGCAATCCTGTCGAAGGCCAGCGGTGTCCAAAGGCTGATGATCACCATGATCGCCAACACGGCGATCAGCAATTGTTGCGCCCAGCGGCGGGCGTTCACGGCAAGCTCGCCTTCGGTCTTCATCACCAGCCAGGTTGTTCCGAGCAGCGCGTAGCCCACGACGAGCGCCACTCCGGTGAACAGCGGGAACGGCGCAAGCCAATCCAGCGCGCCGCCGGCAAACTGACGGTTCTCGACGTGGATGCCCTGGAGGTAGCCGCCGAGCACCACGCCTTGCATGAAGGCGGCGACGATCGAGCCGTAAGAGAACGCGTCGTCCCAGAACTTGTGGCTGGGCTTGGCCGTCCAGCGGAACTCGAAGGCGACGCCGCGGAAGATCAAACCGAGAAGCATGATGATGATCGGCAGGTAGAGGGCCGGCATGATGATGGCGTATGCGAGCGGGAAAGCGACGAACAAGCCGCCGCCGCCCAGCACCAGCCACGTCTCGTTTCCATCCCAGAACGGCGCGACGGAGTTCATCATGACGTCGCGACGTTCCTCCTCCGGCGTGAAGGGGAACAGGATGCCGAGCCCCAAGTCGAAGCCGTCGAGGATCACGTACATCGCAACGGAGATGCCGATGATCGCGGCCCACACCACAGGGAGCCAATAGGCAATTGCGTCCATGACCTAGGTCCCCTCGATGGCGTCGTGTGCGGCCGGCTCGGCTGCCGTGAGCGGTCTCGACGGCAGACCGTCCGGCGGCGCGGCTGCAGCGCCCTTGGGGCCGTATTCGATGAGGCGGTTGATGTAGTAGATGCCCATCGAGAAGACGATGCCGTAGACGATCACGAAGAGGATCAGGGTCGTCAGCACCGCCCAGAATTGGACAGGCGAGACGGCATCGGCCGTGCGCAGAATCCCGGTGGCGATCCAGGGCTGACGACCCACTTCGGTCACGTACCAACCCGACAGAATGGCGATGAAGCCGAGCGGCCAGGCGTATTGGCCGTATTGCAGGTACCAGGGCGTATCGAACAGGCGGCCGCGGTACCAGAGCCACGCGCCGACGACACCGATGCCGAGCATCAACATGCCGAGCCCCACCATCACGCGGAAGGCGATGAAGACGGGGAACACGGGCGGCCGGTCTTCCGGCTTGAAATCCTTCAGCCCCTTGAACAGTCCGTCGGCCTCATGCGTGAGGATCCAGCTGGCCCCGTTGGGGATCGAGATCTCGAAATCGTTCTTCTCTTCGGCGGAGTTCGGGATGGCGAACAGGACCAAGGGCGCGGGCTTGGAGCCGTCCCAGTGGGCCTCGATCGCGGCGACCTTGGCCGGCTGATGCTTGAGGGTGTTCAGGCCGTGCTGGTCGCCGATGAAAATCTGCAGCGGCGCGAGAATGGCGACCATGCCGAGCCCCATGCGCAGCATCGTCTTCGCTTCCTCGGGGAAGCGGTTCTTCGCGAGGTAGCGACAGCCCACGGCGAACACCACCAGCGAGGTGGTGAGGTATGCGGCCGTGAACATGTGCGCGAAGCGGTAGGGGAAGCTCGGATTGAAGATCACCGCGATCCAATCGACCGGGTAGGCAATGCCGTCGCGCACCTCGTGGCCGGCCGGCGTCTGCATCCAGCTGTTGGCGGAGAGAATCCAAAATGCGGAGAGGGACGTTCCGACGGCCACCAGGACCGCCGAGAGCACATGGAGGTTCGGCGGCACGCGATTCCAGCCGAACAGCATGATGCCGAGGAATGTCGCCTCGAGGAAGAAGGCGGTCAGCACCTCGTAGCCGAGCAGCGGGCCGAGCACGTTGCCGACGACGACCGAGAAGTTACTCCAGTTGGTGCCGAACTGGTACGACAGGACAATGCCGGAGACGACGCCCATCGCGAACGATACGGCGAAGATCTTGGTCCAGAAGCGCGCCAGCCTGTGCAGGTGGTCGTGTCCCGTGAGGCGCCAGCGGACGAGCAGCGTCGCGATAAATGCGGCGAGCCCGATCGTGAAGCTCGGGAAGATGATGTGGAACGTGATCGTGAAGGCGAACTGGATACGGGCCAGCAGAACTGCATCTAAGTCCATGGCATCCGCTGCAATGTGTTTTCTTATTTCTGATCGCGCGGGCATTGTGGCCCGCTTCGACGACGGCGTCGAGACAAACGGCTGCGTCGCGCGGTCCCGCGTGACAAGCTGTGCACAAGGGCCGGAGCCTCGCGGCCGCGGGAAGGTAAAAGTGTTGCTATTCCCGTGCGATCGGGCCGATCGGGATGCCCCACAGGCGCAGGCGCCCATCGACCCCGGCGGATATTAGGTGCTGGCCATCGGGCGCGAAGGCGACGACCGTCGCGCCCCCAACGTGGCCCGTCAGAGCGCGCGCGATGCGACCGCGCGGGAGCGTCCAAAGCCGCACGGTCCCGTCCTCGCCGGCCGAAGCGAGCTGATCTCCGGACGGCGAGAAGGCGACATCGGCCACGCGCCCGCGGTGTCCCGTCAGGGCGCGCAAGCGGCGCGAGGAAGCGATGGACCACAGGTGGATCCGCCCATCGAGTGCGCCGGCGGCCAGTTGCTTCCCATTGTTTGAAAATGCCAGCGACGTCACGAAGTCACGCGGGCCGGAATAATTGCGCTTGAGGCTGAGCGTATCGAGGCTCCACAGGCGCACCGTCCGGTCGGCGCTGCCGGAGGCCAGCAGCAGTTGTTGCGGCGCGTAGGCCAGCGCATGCACCGCGTTCTCGTGCCCGTCCAGAACCGCGAGGGGCGCTGAGGGCTGCCGGGCGTCCCACAAAGTTATTTTCCAGTCGTGACTGGCGGTGGCGAAGCGATTGGGATCGCCGGTGAACGCGACCGACCAGATGTTCGCCTCGTTGCGATGCACGGTGGCGATCTTCTCAGCCTTGTCGATGTCCCATAGGACGACCTTGCCGTTGGCGTGCCCCGTTAGCGCGTGGCGGCCACTAAGGGCGAGCGCGGTGGCGGGACCGTCATCCAGCTCGATGGTGCGGACGATGCGGTAGTTGCCGGCGTCCCAGAGCTTCATCGTGCCGTCGGCGCCGGTGGAGACGATCTGTCGGCCGTCCTCGGTGTAGGCGGCGCCCGAGACGGTGCCGCGATGCGCCTCGATCTCGGCGAGCGGGGTCACGGGAGCGGGCGGCTGGGGTTGCGGCTCGACTTGCGCCTGACGCGCAGGAATGGCGTTGGTCGTCCCGGTGGTGATGCCGGAGCCGCGGCTCTCGAACTGCGGGAAGCGATCCTGCATCGCGACGGCGGCGCTGGCGACACCCACGCCCACCAGCAGCTTGAAGAATATCGGCAACAGGCTCGGACGGCTGCCCTTCAGGCGCTTGGGCCGGGCCCGGGCTGGCGACTTCACGACGACGAGCGCCCGCTCCTTGGGGATGGGCTTCTTCGACTGAGACTTCTTCTTCACCGGCTCGGCGGCAGGCGGCGGCTCGATCTTGATCGGAGCGGCGGCGGCCGGCGCGGGCGCTGGTTTGGGATCGGCGCCCGGCTTCTTGCGGAAGCCTTCCAGCAGATCGAGAAGTCCGCCCTTCGGGGTCGGAAGCTCCGCTACGGCTGCGGCAGCCGGCGCTGCTGCAGCAGCCGGAGCAGGTGTGGGAGGTGCAGCCACCGGAGCTGGCGCAGGGGCAGGCTGCGGTGCGGGAGGCGCAACGGCGACTGTAGCGGCGACCGTCGGTGCCGGCGCCGCCGCCGGCTCGTCGTCGACCGGCGCCTCTTCCTTGTTCTTGCCGCGACCGAGCCAGCGCGTGCGGACAGGATCGGGCGCGAACAGCTCATTGCGCCACGCGGCGATCGACTGCGGGCGCGCATCCACCGTCAGCGCGAGCGCTTTGTCGATGGCCTTCAAGAACCCGGCTCGGTAGGAGCTGAGCGCAGCCTCGCGGGCCGGCACGAACTCGTCCTTGACCATGCGCGAAGGCGCATCGGGCGGGCGCTTTCCGGTGATGGCGTGATAGAGCGTGCCGCCGAGCGCGTAGATATCGGTCCAGGGGCCCTGCTGGCGGCTCGTCTCGGCGTATTGCTCGTAGGGGCTGTAGCCGGGCTTCACGAGCGCCGACACCGTCTTGGTGTGCGAGGCGATCTCGCCACGTGCCGAGCCGAAATCGATCAGAACCGGATCGCCAGCCTTGCGGATGATGATGTTGTCGGGTGCGATGTCGCGGTGCAGGAAATCCGACTTGTGGATCAACTCCAGCGCGTCGAGCAGCGGCGCGATGATCGCATCCAGCTCCTTCTGGCGCGGCGCACGGCCAAGCGATTTGAGCCAGCCCTTGAGGCTCTGCCCTTCCTCGAAGTGGAGGACCATGTAGCCGGTGTTGTTGGCGCGGAAGTAGCGGTAAACGCGGACGATATTCGCGTGATCGAACTTGGCGAGGGTCTGCGCTTCCTCGATGAAGCGATCGAGACCCCAGCGATAGTCGCCGGCACAGTCCTGCGAACGGGGCGCGGCGTCGATGCCGCCATCGCGCGCGGCGATGTCGCTCGGGAAATACTCTTTGATCGTCACCATGCGGGCGAGCGCTATCTCATCGGCGAGATAAGTCACGCCAAAGCCGCCTGCACCGAGCACGCGCTCGATGCGATAGTCTCCCACCAGCTCGGTTCCGTTTGGCAGTGCTATGAGATTCGTCATAGGTCTCCGAGACGTCGGTCTTCGGGCTCACATGCTACGCGCCGCGCCGCTCGTCAATTTGCCGTCCTGCCTCCGACACACTTATGTCGGGCAAATGTGGCGCAGGCTTGAGCAAGATTGACGGGCAAACAAATCTCGGAAGGGGAGCAAACCGCCATGTTCTCGCCGTCATGGTTCACGACCCTCGGCACTGATTTGCTACGAGACCCAAGACCATGACATCGCCGTGGTCGCCGCTGCCGAATCTGTCGATTGCGACAGTCGCGATTTCTCAGCTCAGTGTTGCAAAGGCAGCGCTCGCGTCCGAGGCGAGCAGCGGTGGGCCGTTGCCTCAGCTTGCCTTGCTCGCTGTCACGGCCGACGCGTGGTCGCAACTCAGCGTGCTTATCGGCGATAGCTATCACAAGGCCCCTGCGTTGATGCTGGGACTGGTGGCGCTTCTGGTGCTGCCGCCACTGGCTATCGCGGGATTCATGCTGCGCCGTCAGCGCCAGTCGCCGGATTCGACGGTGCTCATCTCGCGGCCGTCGCAACGTGCGGCGCGCAACGACAAGACCGTACGCACCGAGCTTTCGGCATGGCCGACGGAAGCGTGGGTCGAGACGGGCGGACAGAAGCACCTCGTCGGCCGGGCCATGCTGCGGATCGGGCGCGAGGCCGACAACGACATATGCCTGCAGGAGAAAACCGTTCACCGCTATCACGCCGTCATTCGGCGCAGCACGGATGGTGAGGTCATCATCACCGACCTCTCCGGTCCCGAGGGGAACGGCATTCTCGTCAACGGCAAGCGGATCGGCGAAAGCCGCCTCAAGGCCGGTGACGTCATCGCCATTGGAGAAGTGAAACTGAGCTTCGACGCGCGCCCGATCTGACGCTACCAATCAGATCATGCATGCCTCGAGCGTGAACGGAGAGTGCGCATGCCGGAAAATGGCCCGGGCACAACGGAGGATACGATGTCTCAGCAGGGTTTGAAGCAAGGCGGGTTCCTGGGCTCACTGAAGGATGCGCTCGCGGCGGCAAGCCGTGACGACACGCATCGCGGCGCAACGCCGGCAGCTGCCGCGGAGCCTGCGACGCAGCTCGTCAAGGCAGAGGCGCCGAAGCCCGCCGCTGCGGAACCGGCAAAAGCCGAGGCCGCTGCTGCGCCCGCGGCTGCTTCTCCTGCGGGAGCCGCATTACCGAGCGCTGCGGAAGCGGCGCGCGAAGTGAAAGCACAGACCTCGCTCAAGCCGCAGGACAAGCACATGGAGTTCGCTGCGCCGCCCACCACGCGCGTCGTGCGTGGCGGGCCGCCGAAGGTCGAAATCACCGACTCACCGCGTACACAGCTGGTGCGTGGCAAGGTGCAGGTGAAGCGCGGCGAGTTCGAGCAGGACCCGGTGGTCGGCTGGCTGGTGGTCGTCGGCGGGCCGGGGCTCGGCAGCTTCCGGCCGATCTTCGAGGGCAACAACACCATCGGGCGCTCGTCGAGCCAGCGTATTCCCCTGGATTTCGGGGACGATGCCATCTCGTCGGAGGAGCAGGCGTACCTGCGTTACGACTCCTCGGCGCGCTCGTTCCTATTTGTGCCGAACCTCGCTAAGACCAATATCGTTTCCATCAACGACAAGCGCCCCACCGGTGCCGTCGAGCTCAACCAGATGGACGTGATCACGATCGGGCGCACGCAGCTCGTTTTCGTGCCGTTCTGCGGGTCGGAGTTCGATTGGGCCGAGCTAAGCGATGCCAAGGACTGATGCTGGCTTACGACCATGCTTCGCGCGCCACCAAGGGCGCGCGCGATTACCAGGAAGATTCGAGCGCCTTCTGGCCGCCGCTTGATCGCGCGGCCGGAAGCGCCGACGTGCCGCCGACTGCCAACAACACGCGGCTCGTCGCCGTGCTGGCGGACGGTATGGGAGGGCACACGGCGGGCGCTCTGGCGAGCCGCATGGTGTGCGACAGCTTCATCTCGGCATATGCCGGGCTGAACGGCGCGCGCCCGGAACGGCTTCTGAAATCGCTGAGCGCCGCGAACGACTCCATCGCGGCACAGGTGCAGGCAAACCCGATGCTTGCGGGCATGGGCACGACGCTGGTTGCAGCGGTGTTCACGCACGAAGGCGTCGAATGGGTCAGCGTCGGCGACAGCCCGCTTTTGCTGTTCCGGCGCGGCGAGATCGCGCTGCTCAACGAGGACCACTCGCTGGCGCCGGAGCTCGACCGCCTCGCCTCCATCGGCAAGATCACACCTGAGCAGGCGAAAGCCGATCCGCGGCGCCACATGCTGCGCTCGGCGGTGACGGGCGATGAGCTCGATCTCGTCGACATCTCGCGCAAGCCGCTGGTGCTGGAGAAGGGTGACTACGTCATCTTAGCTTCCGACGGGCTGCACACCCTGGAGACGACCGAGGTGCAGCGCATCATCTCGGCCTATGCCGACGACGGCGCGGAGGCGGTGGCGAATGCGCTCGTGCGCGCCGTGGAGAACATGCGCGATCCGCACCAGGACAATACGACGGTGCTGGCGGTTCGGCCGCTGTCGTAGGGCTTCGGCCCATGTTCCCAAAATGTTCTTGCGCGTAGCCGGGTACTGTCTCAGTTTGAAATTATGGCGGAAGCTGGTGTAACCACACCGTCCGCACCTTTCAATCGGCGGGCCGCGCTACCATATGCACTGCTAGATGCCCAATGTGACGCCGTTGAATCCGAACAACAATCGGCCACTAAATTCAGTAAAGCTGAACTTTAACGAGGTTCGCGTATTGACTTAGTAGGCCTGTAGGCGCCAACTCAAAACGTCATCCGCTACGCCCGTAGGCGGGCACTATATACAGCCCTCGCGCAGAGATGCGTGGGGGCTTTATAGTTTGCGTGATGATTCGGGTGGCGATTCTCATAGATGGCGGGCACCTTCGCGTTCTGGCCAAGCTAGCTAAGCTTGGCTACACGCCGCACTTTGTCGAGAAGGTTGCGCAGGCCTGTAAGCTGGACGACGAAACGATCTTTCGTGTCCTCTACTACGATTGTGCGCCATACAACGGTAAGACGAAACTTCCGGTGTCAGGCGAAGTCAAAGAGTTCGACGGAGACGATTCGTGGCTGCGCTCTCTCGCCTGTAAGAACCTGATTGCGGTGCGCCGCGGCGTTCTCAAATTCCGCGGCTGGAAACCCAAAAATGTCCCGGTGTCACCAAAGGGATTGTCCGACGACGACTTCTACCCAGACTTCGAGCAGAAGGGCGTAGACATGCGCATTGGGCTCGACATCGCAACCTTCTGCAGATCAAAGTCTGTCGAGCGCATCATCCTCATCACTAATGACACTGACTGCATCCCAGCAATGAAGTATGGGCGCATCGCTGGCCTGCAG
The DNA here is from genome assembly GCA_030148725.1 of Hyphomicrobium sp. GTDB lineage: Bacteria > Pseudomonadota > Alphaproteobacteria > Rhizobiales > Hyphomicrobiaceae > Hyphomicrobium_A. Next base: position 50,371 of record JASBSU010000013.1, on the reverse strand, counting down.
ATATGTGTGATCCGTCTTCCCGGGCGGAAAGTGGCTCAAGAGCTGCTTTGGCATGCGGACTTCGAGCGGAAAGTAGGATGGCCTGCTTAAGCAGGTTGCCGCTTCTTATACGTCTTCGCACGTCCAGGCTTCGGCGCCGCTTCGTCCCATCAGTGTCATAATTTCTTCCATCGCCCACACGTGGTCTGCGATCCCTGCGGCCATTGCCGGCGTGATGCGCGGCGTTTAATGGGCGTGTTCCTAAAATGTTCTTGCGCGTGACCTTGGCCTGGCGCTAGGGTTGCGGAGGCGTGCGGGAACGTCTGGGGCGGGCATGTACGGGCAGATCTCGACTTTGGCGTTCGTCGGCATAGAGGCGCGGGCCGTCGAGGTGCAGGTGCGCATCACGCCCGGCAAGGCCGCCTTCGTCATTGTCGGATTGCCGGATAAGGCCGTCGCCGAAAGTTCGGAGCGGGTGCGCAACGCACTACATGCCGTTGGCCTCGGGCTCCCCTACAAGCACGTGACGGTGAACCTCGCCCCGGCGGACCTGCCGAAGGAAGGCAGCCAGTTCGATCTGCCGATCCTGCTCGCCATGATGGTCGCCATGGAGGCCGTGGCGCCGGACGCTGTCGCCGGCTATGCCGCCATCGGCGAACTGGCGCTCGACGGTTCGATCCGCGCGGTGCCGGGCGCGCTTCCGGCAGCGATCGGCGCCAACGCCATCGGCAAGGGACTGATCTGCCCAGCCGCGTGCGGACCGGAGGCCGCGTGGGCGGGCGATGAGGTCGACATCCTCGCCGCGCCGCACCTTCTCTCCCTCGTCAATCATTTCAAAGGCTCGCAGACGCTGACGCGCCCCAAACCCGGGCTCGGCGCCGACCCGACCGCGCGCCCCGATCTCGCCGACGTCAAAGGCCAGGAGAGCGCCAAGCGGGCGCTGGAAGTGGCGGCGGCGGGTGGACACAACCTTCTGATGATCGGACCGCCCGGCTCGGGCAAATCCATGCTGGCGGCGCGCCTGCCGTCGATCCTGCCGCCGCTGACGCCGGAGGAGATGCTCGAAGTCTCGATGGTGCACAGCCTCGCGGGCGAGTTGCTCGGCGGCAAGCTGGCGAGCGAACGCCCGTTCCGTGCGCCGCATCATTCGGCGAGCATGGCCGCGCTGGTGGGTGGTGGCACGCGGCCGCGTCCCGGCGAGGTCAGCCTGGCGCATCTCGGCGTGCTGTTTCTCGACGAGCTGCCGGAGTTTCAGGCCGGCGTGCTCGATGCGCTGCGCCAGCCGCTGGAGACAGGCGAGACGATCATCGCGCGCGCCAACCACCGCATCCAGTATCCCTCGCGCATTCAGCTCGTCGCGGCGATGAACCCGTGCAAGTGCGGGGGCTCGGTTGGCGTGACGTGCCGGCGCGGGGAGCGCTGCGCGGCGGAATATCAGGCGCGCATCTCAGGGCCGCTGCTGGACCGCATCGACCTGCAGATCGAGGTCCCGGCGGTGAGCGCGGCAGATCTCATTCTGCCGGCGCCGGCCGAGGACAGCGCGATCGTGCGGGCACGCGTCACACGCGCGCGCGAGTTGCAGCGCGGACGCTTCATGGCACTGGCGGCCAAGGGCATGCGCACCAACGCGGAATGCTCGGGGCGGCTATTGGAAGAGATTGCGAAGCCCGATGCGGAAGGCTCCAAGCTGCTGCGCCAGGCAGCGGAGACCCTGCAGCTTTCGGCACGCGGGTTCCACCGTGTGATGCGCGTTGCGCGCACGCTCGCCGATCTCGATGGCGAGGAGGGCATCGGGCGCATGCACATCGCCGAGGCGCTGAGCTATCGCGGCGAGACGCTGCGGCAGAAGACTGCGGCGTAGGGCATTCGGTCTTGGAAAGCCGCAAATGGAAAGTGGCGAGCAGGATGGGCCTGCCCGCCACGTTTTTTCGCTAAGCCGCTATCAGGCGGCGGCCTTGAGGCCGCGCTGCATGAGGGCCGCCTCGACCGTGTTCTTCAAGAGGCATGCGATGGTCATCGGACCAACGCCGCCCGGCACTGGGGTGATGGCACCCGCCACCTGCACGGCGCTGGCGTAATCGACATCGCCGACGATCTTGCCCTTGCCGTCCGGCTTGACGATGCGGTTGATGCCGACGTCGATCACGATGGCGCCCGGCTTGATCCAATCGCCCTTCACGAACTCGGGCTTGCCGATGGCGGCAACGACGAGATCGGCACGACGCACGACGTCGGGCAGGTCCTTGGTGCGCGAATGCGCGATGGTGACGGTGCAGTTCTCGCGCAGCAGGAGCTGCGCCATCGGCTTGCCGACGATGTTGGAGCGGCCGACGACAACGGCGTCGAGGCCCGAGAGATCGTCCTTCACGGACTTGGCGAGGATGATCGAGCCGACGGGCGTGCAAGGCGCCAGGGCGCGCTCGCCGATCGACAGGCGGCCGACGTTCATCGGGTGGAAGCCGTCGACGTCCTTCAGCGGGTCGATCAGCTCGAGCACCTTGTTGGCGTCGATGTGCTTGGGCACCGGCATCTGCACGAGGATGCCGTTGACGGCGGGGTCAGCGTTAAGCTTGGCGACCAACTCGAGCAGCGCCTGCTCGGACGTGTTCTCGTCGAGCTTATATTCCCACGACTGCATCCCGCATTCGACGGTCTGCTGGGCTTTGTTGCGGACGTAGACCTTGCTGGCCGGATCCTCGCCAACGAGAACCACGGCAAGGCCAGGGGCGAAGCCGTGCTGAGCCTTGAGGCGGGCGACGTCGGCGGCGACGTCGGCGCGCACCTTGGCGGCGATAGCCTTGCCGTCGATGGCGTAAGCAGTCATAGCGAGAAATCCTCCCTCGGATCGATCAATTGCGCCGTTCCAGCATCATTGCATCAGGTTGCGGCGAGTTTTGCCTTGAGCCGCTGCTCAAGACCAAGCGTCTCCCCGCTGATGGTGAGCGACTTGATGCGGGATTTTCCGCCCGCAGTCACGTGCACCGTGCTTTTCGGCACGTCGAGCCAACGCGCGATGAGCTTTTCCACCGCCGCATTGGCCTCCCCCTCGGCCGGCACCGCGCGCACGCGGGCTTGAACGGCCATCCCTTCCGCGCTCGGGACCACGCCGTCGACGCCTTCTATCGAGGATTTCGGCGTGACGCGCACGCGCACGATGACGCACCCGCTGCCTGCCCGCCAGGGTTGCTCGGCGGGCGTCATCCGGCGGCGATGATCAGGTCGCGGAGCGAGCCGAGGACGACGCTCTGAACGAAGAAACAGGCGAGGAGCAGAATGACCGGCGACAGGTCGATGGCGCCAAGGTTCGGCATCATGTTGCGGATAGGACGTAGCAGCGGCTCGGTGACCGCATTGATGCCCTGCCAGATAGCTCGGACGGTCGGGTTGTAGGGGTTTACCACGCCGAATGCCATCAGCCAGCTGAGGATGACGCTGGCGATGACGACGTAGGTGTAAAGCGTGATGAGGTAGCTCAGAAAGTCTATGAGGCGTAGCAGGACCATCGTGTGCCGCTCCTGGTGGTGCTCCGGCCACGTGTAGCCTCTGACGGCCGCGCCGGGCAAGCGCGACGGCGTCGTTACCGGGGGGCCAGGACGCGATTTCTTGACAAGATTCGGGGCGGCGCCGTAAATGCGCCGGACCTTCAGGGGCCGTAGCTCAGATGGGAGAGCGCTGCAATCGCACTGCAGAGGTCAGGGGTTCGATTCCCCTCGGCTCCACCAATATCATTTGCGCGCAGCCGCCACACCAACCCTGCGCGCCATGGTCGGTTTCAACTTGGTGGTCCTATCCCCGATAACCCACATCGCACCAATGCCCAGCTTGCCTGTGGACGGGGGCGTGCATGGGTGCGCGAAAAACGATAAAATGGCTGGGCGGGACGGCTAGCAGGGTGGAGGGCGTAATGGCGGCAGATATCGACGCTGTGGTGGCGGCGCTTCGCGTGGTGCTGGATGAGGCACAAAAGAGCGACGAGCCATTCTGGAAGGTCGAGTCGGCCAATCGCTGGATCGGGCAGCTTCCACGGTCCTGGAGTCGGCGCTGGCGCAAGCTTGTCCTCAAGGGCGATGCCGGCGGAGAGGCGCGGCGCGAGGAGTTCGTTGCGCACGTTCGGGCGACGGTCGCCTTCCTAGAGATGAACAGGCTGCAGAAGCCGGCCTCGCGCAAGTGGTGGCCGCTGCGCCGCCGCGGCCCGGTCGTTCCGGCAGGCGCCAACCCCACGGTCGCCAACGCGCCGAGCCCGGCGCGGCCGGTCAATCTGCTGCGGGTCCGCAAGCCGCTTCCGGGGCTTCATTAGCAGCATCCTATTGCCTGCATTTGGGTCGGTGAGGCGGGCTGTTCCTTAAGGAACAGCCCGGACGATCATGCGCGTGCAGTATCGAGTATCGCCATGAGCCTCAGCCAACTCAGCCGACGCGAGCGCGTCGCCGTTTCAACTCCCATCGGGGACGACATGGAACCCAACCGCCCGCAGCGGAGGGACGCCTCGTTTCTCGTCCGGGACGTTGCGTGCCGCGCGTACATTTACGAACCCGGCGCCGGCGTACCGCGTCCGGCGGCGTGCATCGTGATGGCACACGGACTTGGCGGCACACGAGACGCTTCGCTCGCGCCCTACGCCGAGCGTTTCGCGGCCGCCGGATTCTATGTCGTTCTTTTCGACTATCGCCATCTGGGGGCGAGCGATGGTCAACCTCGCCAATTGATCCTGCCCGAGCGTCAGCTCGAGGATTGGCAAGCGGCCATCGATTTCGCGCGCCTCATTCCCGGCGTCGATGCGCGACGCATCGGTTTGTGGGGAACGTCGCTTTCCGGCGGGCACGTCATCATGGCCGCGGCGCGAGACAAAGGCGTTGGGGCCATTTCGGCGCAGTGTCCGATGCTCGACGGCTCGGCGAGTGCGCGCATGGCCATTTGGCGGTCGGGGATTGCCGCAACGCTGCGCATGTTCGGGGCTGCCGTAAGAGATACGATGCGCGCGGCGTTCGGCAGGTCGCCATACTACGTGCCGCTTGCCGCTCGCGACGGGGAACTCGCCGTCATGGCGTCCGACAAGGCGCTCGCCGGATGCCTCGCCATCGTGCCCGAGGGATGGCGCAACCAGGTCGCGGCGCGCATCCTCTTCCGCATGCCGCATTACCGTCCGCTGCGGCACGCGCGCGAGGTTCAATGTCCGACGTTGCTCGTCGCTTGCGCCGACGACAGCATCGTTTCGGCGAAAGCGGCAGGCGAGGCGGCGACCATGATCGGTAGCAAGGCGCGGCTGGTTGTTCTGCCCATCGATCACTTCGACATCTATCACGGTCAATGGTTTGACCGAGCTTGCGCGGAGCAGGTGGCGTTCTTCGGCGAAAAACTGCAGAGCGAAAAGGTCAGAGCGAACGCAACGTGAAATGCTCTTAGCGCGCCGGGAGCGCGGCCCGGTCCAGCGTCCCGCTCAAGCGGCGAGGAAGGGACTGAGGTCCTGGGGCGTTGCACGAACTCCGGTGAGCGGTTCAGCGTTGAACGACAGGCCCAGGTCCTGCTGCATATGAATGAGCGCGCGCTCCGCCAGCGCGGTGATGGTCAGCAGCGGATTGACACCCAGCGAGCGCGGCATCATTGCACCGTCGATGACGTAGAGCCCTTCATGAACATCCGTCGAGCCGCGCCCGGCGCCGGCATCGAACACGCGTCCCTTGTGATCGATGGCGCCATCGCTGCGCTCGCGGCCCATGCCTGCGCCGCCGAGAGGATGCGCCGTTGCCGGCTGATGCCCCATGACGGTGCCAGCCAGCGGGTTCTTCACGTAGCTGCCTCCGGCCTCCTTGACGACGGCCGTCAGTATCGCGTCGAGACGCGCATAGACCGGCTCGTCCTTGGCCGTCGGCCAGACGAGCGAGAGGCGGTCATCGTCGAGGACGAAGCGGCCCGAGGCGCTGTCGTGCGACACGGCAAAGAACGTCTGCAGCTTCGAGAATGGGCCTTTATAGACACCGTTGACGAGGCTCTGAAGCGCGCCTAGCAGGCGTCCGTTGGGAATGAACAGGACCGGCAGGACGGGCGCGAGCGCGGACGGAAGCACGCCTTCCTGGACCCGCAGCTCGTTAGCGAGGGTCGTGGCGTCGTCGATCTCCAACTGGCCGGAAACGGCTGCGCCGATTTCCATGCCTTCGACCTTGGAGGGGTAGCCGACGCCTACAGCGTTGACGGGTTCGCGTGCGCCGTAGCCGAAAGCGATGATGTCACCGTTGGCGGAAAAGCGCTCGCCGACCCGGTCGGAGAGGGCGAGGCCGTTGGCGCGGGACCGCAGGAGAATCTCCGTCGTGCCGAGCGTGCCAGCGGCCAGCACGACCATACCGGCACGCAGGACGCGATCGCCGCCGCTGGCATCCAGCCGGCGGACGTGCACCTCCCACTCGCCGTCCCGCATTTTTGCGACGTAGCGGACGCCGGCATGCGTGAAAAGCTCGGCGCCGTGGCGCACGGCGTCGGGCAGGTAGGTGACGGCGACGGAGTTCTTGGCGCCGACGTTGCAGCCGCCGCAGCAATCGCCACAGCGCGTGCAGCCAGGCTGCTCGATACCGACGACGTTGGTCGTCGGCTCGAAACTCACCGTCACGGTTGGGCGGACGATTTCGTGACCGAGCGCCGCGCCGGCGTGCTCCAGCGTCCGGAATTTCGTCATGCTATCGGCGCGCGGGTCGCTCTGCGGACTGAGCCAGCGTTGGGCGCGCCGAAAGCCCTCGTCGAGAAGGCCGTCCTGGGCGATCTGACCGGGCCAGCACTCGTCGGCAAAGACGCGCGCGTCGGGGCGCAGAGCCACGCCCGCGTTGATGAGCGAGCCGCCGCCGAGGCCGCAACCGACGAGGACATGCATATCGTCGCCGAGCCGCACATCGTACAGCGCCGAGGATGGCCCCGTGCGCAGCTTCTTGCCGGCGACCTGCATCTCGTTCTTGAGGTCGGGGAAGCGGGAGGGGAAGCCGCCTGCGATCACCTCGCGGCCGCGCTCCAGAACCGCGACCTTCTTGCCGGCGCGCGAGAGGCGGGAGGCCGTGACGCCGCCGCCGTAGCCCGAGCCGACGACGATCACGTCGTAGCGGTCGCGGGCGTGCTCCAGTGTGCGAGACAATCCGGTCATGCGTGCTCCTGCTCCACGGCCGTGAGCTAGCGCATTTGCATTACCAGCGCTACCAGCTGGCGCAAACAGGCGCTGTCGACGGTCAGCAGGATAGCCGAAGAGGCCGAAACGGAGCGATGACCGAAGCCTCGCCCCGCTGTTTCGTCAGTGGACGGGCAGTGGCCCGGTGTTGCCGGCCTGCTTGGCAGCCTCGGCCGGGTACTTGCGCTTGGCCATCGCCTTGGTGAAGTCGGTGACCTCCACCTGCAGCGCCTCTGCCATCATCCGACCCAGGCAGCCGTAGCTGAGGTCGTTGGGGTGGAACTGGTCAGCGGCCAGCAGCTGCTGCGGCGTGTACTGCGCCGTGGTGACGAGGTGCTTCATGATCGCGTAGCGCTGCAGGATCGGGATGTTCCGCTGCTCTGCGAGCTGGCGCATCGTGACGAGAAAGCGTGGGAAGTCCCGTACCTTATCGGCCTTCGGGAAGTACTGCATATCGAGCAGCACGACGTCGATGCCGGCGCGCTTCAACTCGTCGAGCCCGGCAATGACGTTGTCGCGGAAGGTCTCGACCTTGACCAAGCGCATCGCGTCGTTGACGCCGGTCTGCCAGATGACGAGCGTCGGCTTACGCGGGATCACCTGCTGACGGATGCGCGGAAGCATGTCGCTGGCAAGTTGGCCGCCGATGCCAAGGTTCTCGACCGTGATCTTGTTCTTGGGGAACAGCTGCTGCAGTTCAGCCTGCAGCCGGACCGGGTAGGAGGCTTTCGGGCTGGAAGCGCCGATACCCTGGGTGCTGGACGAACCGAGCGCGATGATATCGACCGGCTCGCCGCTCGCCAGCGCCGTCGAGAGTCTCGGAAGCGGCGCGTCGAAGTGGATGAGAGCGGCCGGTGCCTGGCAACTGGCGCTAGCCGCCTCAGCAGGTGTTAGGACCGAGCCAACGACGCCGGCAACTGCGACGATCCCGAAGACCGTTCGCCGACCCATCTGCGAAGCGACTGAGCGAAGGCCCAATCCGTGCCGTGGCTGCGCGAAGCTAAAAGCCATGCCATCCCCAACAAGATCCCGATACCAAACAAGTTTACCAGGATCTGTAGTGCGAGTCCGTAACCGGCTTCAACCAAGATGATCCAGCCGACAAAGGACAATACCGTCCCAAGGCAGAAGATCTCAAGTGAATGCCGGCCGCACTGCGCGATGCCCCTGGCGAGGGGTCGAGTAAGCCAGGTGCTTTGGGGCGACAGTAAGATCAGCGTCAGGTACCCGAGGGCCATGACATTGGCCAGACGCCACATAGACAGGTAGGTTTTGTCCATGTTGCCCAGCATGTCCGGGGCGAAGAGTCGCGCTTGTTCCAAACCCGGAATTTGGGTCCAGGGCGCCACGTAGAGGAACGCGAAGGTCAGATAGGCTACCGCCGTCCAAACGAGACCGCGCGAATAGGGGACCTCTCCCTTGCGGTAGAAGTAGGCGGTCATCGCGCCGACAGTGATGAGCAGCTGCCAAGCGAATGGGTTGAATACCCAACCCTTCGGGTGCTGCATGCTCGGGAGGTTCGCGGACAGCAGGTTGGCGGCCGCCCAAAGACCCAGCGACAGGACAAGCGCCTGCCAGGGATTGCGCGGCAGCAGCCACAGCACAAACGGCAACCAGAACAGCAGCAGCACAATATAGAGCGGAAGAATATTCAGCGAGTTCGGCTGATTGACCAGCAGCGCCGCAAGCACCGTCGACCGGGCGGGATCCTCAGAGAAGACGTGCACGCCGATGTTCTTCGCGTAGGCGAAGTTGCCGAAGTAGACGGCAGCGAACGTCAGGCCGATGCCGCAGATGACGAGCAATGCGAGGTGCCAGAGGTAGATGTCGCGAACGCGATCGACGACGCGCGAGAAGCCGGCCTTGAAGCCCTCCGACTCGAACGTGCGCCCGTAAGCGAGGAAGGCGGAGAATCCGGCAAGGAGCACAAACACTTCGGCAGCGTCCGCAAATCCGAAATTGCGCAGCGTGAAGCTCGCCAGTGCGTTGTCTGGAACGTGGTCGACGAAAATGAACAGGAGGGCCAGGCCGCGGAAAAAGTCGATCCGCAGGTCTCGCTGTGTACCGGAGCTGGCGATGCTCTTCGGCATGATCTCACCTGGCCGCTAGAGTGATGCTGGAACTTGGTAAAAGTCGCACGTTATGACGCTGCAAACAACGCGACACGCGGTGTGCCAGTTCCGGCACGGCATTGCGGCGCGATAGGGGCTTCAGCATGGCTCAATCCGATTTTGCCTATGCGGCGCCAGGAATCGCAACACGTCCGGCGTCTCGAGAGCACTCAACCATTATGCGCATGAACCAAATCTGAATTGCGCCGCGCTCAGAGCGCGTAGACCAATCCGGCCCCGGTGAGCCCGGCGCCTGCGGCGCACATCAGGAGGCGCGTTCCCTCGGAAAATCCGCGCTCTACCGCTGCGAGAGACAGCGACAGCGGGATCGTGGCGGCAGAGCTGTTGCCAAAGTCGGCAATCGTCGAGACGACTTTGTCGGCCGGCACGCCCAGCTCGCGCGCCACGGCGGACGTGATGCGGCCGTTGGCCTGGTGGGGGATGAAGGCGTCAATGTCCGCAATGGTGAGCCCCGCCTTCGCAAGCGCGGTGCGGGAGGTCGACGTCATCAGATCGACGGCCTTGGTATACACGGCCGGGCCGTTGGAGATGATCATCTGCATCTCCTCAAGGGGCATTCCGGGTTCGAAGGGTCGACGCGTTCCGCCAGCTGGAATCTGGATCAGGCCGTAGCCGCTGCCATCGGTCGCCAGCTCGGCGCCGAGGACGCCGCTGGCCGGTCGGTTCGAGGGGGCGAGCACCACGGCACCTGCGGCATCGGCGAACAGGATGCTGCTGCCGCGCTCGGCCGGGTTGATGCGCCGCGACAGGATGTTGGCCGCGACGACGAGGACCGGCGCGCCGTGGGTGCGTACGAAGCCATCCGCCAGCGTCAGGGCGTAGAGGAAGCCGCCGCAGGCACCCGCGAGGTCGATGCCGCCGGAGCGCGTCAGCTGCAGCCGATGCGCGAGCAGGGGTGCCGAGGGCGGGAGCAGGTGGTCCGGGGTGCTGGTCGCGAGCAGGGTGAGTGCAACCTGATCGCGGGGCAGTCCGGCATTGCGCAGCGCCATCTCGGCGGCTGGCACGGCGAGATCCGTCAGCGCCTCGGTCGGGGCCGCGTAACGCCGCTCTTTGATGCCGGTGCGCCGTAAAATCCAGCCGGGCTCCAGGCCGAGCCGCTGCTCGATCTCGGCGTTCGGAACATGCCGCTCCGGGACGTGATGCCCGAAGCCGAGGATCGTGGTGCCCATGGCACTTGTCATGCGGCGCCCCCTGCAAGCGCGACCGGTGCTTCGGCAATCGCGGCGTAGATGAGATCGAGCTCGGCGGGCGTTATGCAGTACGGCGGCATGACGTAAATCGTGTTGCCCAAGGGGCGGAGCAGCACGCCGCGGGCGAGGAAATAACTCATGAGCTTCGGTCCGACGCCGGCGAGATAGCCCGCGTCCGGCACCTTGAGGTCGAGCGCTGTGATGGTGCCGATCTGGCGCACCTTCTCGAACGCAGGGTTATCGCGCAAGGGTCCGAGGCGCTCGGCGTGGGCATCCGCCAGCGCGGCGATGCGGTCCGCCACCGGCTCGGTGTTCCAGATGTCGAGATTAGCAACCGCGGCGGCGCAGGCGATGGGATTGGCCGTATAGGAGCTCGAATGGAAGAAGGTCTTGCTGCGATCCGATGAGCGATGCGCTTCGAAGATCGGGCTCGTGCAAAGGGTGACGGCGAGCGGCATCGATCCGCCGGTGATGCCCTTGGCGCTGCAGAGTATGTCCGGCGTGATTGCCGCCTGCTCACACGCGAAGAGCGAGCCCGTGCGGCCCCATCCGGTCATGACCTCGTCGGCGATGAACAGCACGCCATAGCGCTCGGCGATGCGCTTCAATTCGCGCAACACCTGCTCGCTGTAGATCAGCATGCCGCCGGCGCCGAGGATGAGCGGCTCGACGATCAGCGCGGCGGTCGGCTCGTTGGCACATGCGGCATCGAAGGCGTCGATGGTCGCCTGCTCGTTGCCCGCCGACGGGAACGGGATGCGCTCGACCTCGAACAGCAACGGCTCGTACGGCGCATTGAAAACGCCGCGAGCACCGACCGACATGCCGCCGATGGTGTCGCCATGGTAGCCGTGCTCGAGCGCGACGATCCGCCGGCGGGGCTCGCCGATGTTGTGGAAGTAGCCGAGCGCCATCTTCAGGGCGACTTCGACCGACGTGGATCCGCTGTCGGAAAAGAAGACGTGCGAAAGCCCGGACGGCGCGATGTTGATGAGGCCGCGGGCGAGCATCTCGGCCGGGGCGTGCGTGAAGCCGGCGAAGATCACCTGATCGAGGCGCCGGGCCTGTTCCTCGATGGCACCGACGATGCGCGGGTGGCAGTGGCCGTGTGTCACGACCCACCAGGACGAGATGGCATCGAGAATGAGGTCGCCATCCGGGGTCTTCAGCCACGCGCCGCGGGCGCTGCGGACGGGGATCATTTCCGGTTGCAGGCCATGTTGCGTAAAGGGGTGCCAGACCGGGCTGTCGACTGCGCTTGTCATGCGGGCGCCGATGCCAGGAAGTCGGCGGCGTGGAAGTTGGCGGCGAACGCGGCACGAAGGGCGTCAGCGTCGAGCGGATCGAGCCATGGCAATCGGCCGAGACGGCGCGCGCCGCCCATCTCGGTGATGGTGCGCTCGGAATCTTCGTTTTCGGGGCCGCTGAAGGCGACGCCCAGCAAAGGGATGCCGCGATGGCGCAGTGCCTCGATGGAGAGGAGGCTATGGTTGATCGTGCCGAGCCGCGTCGCAGCGACCAGAACGACCGGAACATTCCAGCGGGCGAATTGGTCGATCAACAGTTCGCGGCGTGTCAGCGGCACCATGAGGCCGCCCGCGCCTTCGATGATGAGCGGCGCGTCGCCCGGCGTCGCAGGAAGCTCTGAAAGACGCGCGACGTCGATCTCGATGCCGTCGCGCTCTGCTGCGAGGTGCGGCGATGCCGGCGTCGAGAGATCATAAACTTCGGGCAGGATGCGATCGGCTGGAACATCTCCCAGGCGACGAACCGTTTCGGTGTCGGCGTCCGGCTGGCGACCGGCCTGCACGGGCTTCCAATAGTACGCACCGAGCGCGGCGGTGAGCGCGGCAGCGAAAACCGTTTTTCCGACGTCAGTGTCGGTGCCCGTCACGACAATCGCCGGCCTCATGTGTCGAGCCTCTTCAACTCCTCGGCCAAAGCGGCGACCATCGATGACACCAGAACCTCATCGACATTCAGCGTCAACGACAGACGCAGGCGCGCCGTGCCTTCGGGCACGGTCGGCGGGCGGACGGCGCGAATGTCGAAGCCGCGCGCCTGCATGGCGGCCGCGAGACGCGTTGCCCGATCGTCGGAGCCGACGATCACCGGCTGGATGTGCGTGGCGGATGATGTCAGCCCGCACGTCTCGGCAAGCTGAGCGCGCGTGATGGCGACGAGCGCTGCAAGCTTCTCACGGCGTGCGTTGTCGAAGCGGCAGATCAGCAGAGCCGCGCGCACGATAGCGGCGACGAGCGGCGACGGCGCTGTTGCATAGATGAATGGCCGCGAGCGATTGATGAGAAAATCGCACAACACGCGGGGGCCGGTGACAAGGGCACCCATGGCGCCCAGCGCCTTGCCGCAGGTGTGCAGCGCGATGACATTGGCATGGCCTTCCAGATGGGCTCCGAGGCCGCGCCCCATAGGACCCAGGACGCCAGTTGCGTGCGCCTCGTCGAGGACAAGGACTGCGTCGTGACGGCGCGCGATCGCTGCGAGATCGTCGAGCGGGGCGCAGTCACCGTCCATGCTGTAAAGCGTTTCGACGGCAATCCAGGGCGTGCCGGTGCCGCCGGACGCGCGCCAATCGGTGATGGCATCTTCGAACGACTGAGCATCGTTATGCTTCGCCTCGGCTCGCTCGGCTTTGCCCATGCGCATCCCATCGTGGACGGACGCGTGGATCAGCGCATCGTGCACGACAAGATCGCCGCGCTGCGGCAGCGTGGAAAAGATCGCCAGATTGGCGATGAACCCGCCCCCGAAGAAAAGCGCGCTTTCGGCGCCGAAGAACGCCGCGGCCTCCGATTCCAAGGCCTCGTGCTCGCGGTGATTGCCGCGCAACAAGCGCGAGCCACCAGAACCGATCGACACGTCGCGCTGGATGGCGGAGCGGGCAGCCTCCTTCAACTCGCGCGAACCGGCGAGGCCGAGGTAGTCATTCGATGAGAAGTCGATGCCGGAAAGTGCCGTCAGAGACCGGCGCCGGCCGCGCCGTGCCAGTGCCTCTAGTGCACGCTCATGGTTCTTGTACATCATCCTCAACAGCCGACGCGCTCGGCTGGAGCTCGAGCGGCCTCAGGCCAAGCTTGCCGAACAGAACGGCGTCGCTGTCCTCGCCGGGGTTGTCGGTGGTCAGCAGCGTGTCGCCGACGAAAATCGAGTTGGCGCCGGCGAAGAAGCACAGCGACTGCGTCTCATCGCTCATCTGGGTGCGGCCAGCCGACAGGCGCACGTAAGACTTCGGCATCATGATGCGCGCCAGCGCGATGGTGCGCACGAAAGAGATTGCGTCGATCTTCTCGACATCGGCCAGGGGCGTGCCGGGAATTGCGATCAGCATGTTGATCGGAACGCTGTCGGGATGCTCGGGCAGGTTCGCCAGCGTGACGAGCATATCGACGCGATCCTCAGGCTCCTCGCCCATGCCGACGATGCCGCCGCTGCACACCTTGATGCCGGCTTCGCGAACGCGATCCAGGGTCTCGAGCCGATCTGCAAACGTGCGGGTGGTGATCACCTTCTCGTAGTAACGCTCCGAAGTATCGATGTTGTGGTTGTAGTAATCGAGGCCGGCGTGTTTGAGCATGCCGACGTCGTCGTTGGAGAGCATGCCGAGCGTCATGCACGTTTCCATGCCCATCGCCTTGACGCCCTCGACCATGGCGCAAAGCATGTCCATGTCGCGGCCCTTCGGCGAGCGCCAGGCAGCGCCCATGCAGTAGCGCGTGGCGCCCTGCTCCTTGGCTTTTCGGGCTTCAGCGAGCACCTTCTCAACCTGCATCAGCTTGCTGGCTTTCAGGCCGGAAGCGTGATGCGCGGACTGGCTACAGTAACCGCAGTCCTCGGCGCAGCCGCCGGTCTTGATCGACAATAGCCGGCTCAGCTGCACCGTGTTCGGATCGAAGAAGCGACGGTGGACAGACTGGGCGCGGAACAGGAGGTCGTTGAACGGCGCATCATAGATGGCCTGCGCCTCCTCGCGGGACCAGTCGTGTCGCAACGAACGGTCGGCAGATTGCCCGGTCGCGCTCGAATGCGACGTCCCCAACTCCATCATGTGCAAAGGCTCCCTCGGTCGGCGCATCGCCGTTTCGATGTGCATCGCGATGTTTGTACCGGCACGGCGCCCCGCCGCAAGGTCTAACGGGTGCGCCATCGAGGACACCGGTCATGCCCCAGGGATGGCCAGCGGTGCTCTGGCGGACGCTCCGCCGGCGGGGAAAGGGCGCAGCTGGCGCGCAAGTCAATCTCTAGTTGAGCAAGACCGTTATTCAAAACCGGAGCAAACGTATGGACGATGTTGCGCACCAATGTCGCAGATCAAAGTCAAGTTATGAAATTGCACTGGATAAAAACTGCTCAAACGTGAGCACGCCGTGCTATAGTGAATACGAATATTATACTCTTCTAAAGTCTAACGATCGATTGCCGGGATTAAAAGCATGCATCCTATGTAGTGCATAGGTTTCGCACCTCGGCAGGTGCCGAGGACCAAGGCCGCGAAGCCTCCAATAATCGAGGGCCTCGATGACAGCGGTGGGAAAATTTTCAACTCGACCACTTTACCTGCAAGTCAAAGACATGTTGATCCAGCGCATCGCCGCTGGTGACTGGAAGCCGGGGGCGGCCATACCCAACGAGATCGAGCTCTCAAGAGAACTCGGCATCAGCGTTGGCACCGTCCGCAAGGCGCTCGACGAGATGGAGCATGAGCGGCTGATCTCGCGGCGCCAAGGGCGCGGCACTTTCGTGATCGACCAGACCTCAACAGAGCACGCCGTCCGCTTCAGCAACATTCGCGATCCGGGGGCGGTCCGGATCGGCGGCGACCTCGTAAACTGCACGATCGTGGCGGCGGCAGCGAACCAGACCGAAGCGCAGCACCTCGAACTCCGTAACGGCGAGCCCATCTTCCGCATTCATCGGCTTCGGGCGCACCACGGCGTGCCGCTCATGGTCGAGGAATCGATCGTGCCGCAGGCGCTGTTTCCCGGGCTGGAGCGGGAAACGGACGACTCGCCGAGCATCGTCGTGCTGGCGCGCCACTATGGTGTTCTGCTTGGCCGGGCGGAGGAGAAAGTCGGCGTCGCAGCCGCGAAGGGGGACGTCGCAAAGCTTCTCGGCGTCGAGGAGAACACGCCGGTCCTTTTACTCGACCGTGTCGTGCGCACGATCGACGGCCGGCCGATCGAATGGCGGCTCGCAAGCTGCAACCTGCGTCAGAACTACTATCTGGCGGAAATGAACTGAGGGTTCAGCTCACTGGCCCAAGCCGAGCGCCCGCGCCATAGCGCGGAATACGAACGTGTTGTCGACACGTCCGCGAAGGACTTCGGCACCGGGCCCCATTGCTGTGAGAACCACGTCATCTGCGGCATGCACGCCGCTGCGGGCGGTGAACGGCAGATTTCCGATTTTCCTGGCGGCGCCGGACTTGCAATAAACCTCGTTGGCCAGCGCTCGCGGCTTTTCCTCTTCGCCAGCCGGCTTTGCAGCATCTCGCGCCGATGAGGCGCCTTGTTGCGGGGCCAGCGTGGCGCCGGTGGATGTCGTCGCAGCCGGCTGGGGAGCATCCGGCGATGTCTGAGGCGCGGGCTGAACGGCAGCGGGTGCCGCGATGGTCGGCTCGTTCTCGCCTTCCATATATGGACGGCCGGGGTCGCAGTAATCGGGGTAGGCGGCGAAGACCAGCGCAAGGCGCCGCGAAACATCGACCTTCTCAGGAAATCCGTCACGATCGGCCGCCGGGTAGTTCGGGAAGCCGGCGTCGGCATAGGTCTGCAGCCGGTCGCGCAACTGTTCACCCTTTGCGTCGTCGTACGTGCCGATAATGGAAACGGGGTGCCCGTGATCGGGCACGACGATGACGAGCGTGTCGCCACTCTTCTCCGCGAAGGCCTTGGCGATTGCTACGGTGTTGTCGAACATGATCGTGTCGTAGACAGCACGTTCCCAATCGAGCGAGTGGCTGTACTTGTCGATGCGGCCAGCTTCGACCATCAGCAGGAAGCCCTTCTCCGAGCGCGACAGGACTTCGAGCGCGGCGCGCGTCATGTCGGTCAGGTCTGGCTGATCGGGGAACTTCGCAACCGTGCCCTTCTTGAGAAATTTGCGGTCGAGAGACCCGTCGATATTTTTCTCGTTGAACAAGCCGAGCAGCTTGCGTGTTCCGTCCTCGCCCGCGGCACTCGCCAGACCGGTCGCGGTGTCGACGAAGCGATAACCCGCCTTCTGGAATTTCTCTATGTAGTCCAGGCCGTCCTTGCGCTTGCCGCGTCCATCACCCGAGGGGCGAAAATTGAGGCTGCCGCCGCCCAGCATGACGTCGGGCTGCAGCCAGTAGAACATGCGGACGATGTCGTCGTAGTCGCTGCGGCGGCGCGTGTGCGCGACCATCCCGGCGGGCGTCGCGTCCTCGATCTCGGCGTCCGTCACGACACCGACCGCGAGGCCAAGCTTGCGTTTGGCCAGCTCGGCAATCGTCTCAACGTTCGGATGGCCCAGTGTGGAGCGGTTGCGCGCGCAATAGACGCCGAGCGCGTTGACGCAGGATTTGTGTCCGGTGGTGTAGGCGGACATGGCGTTGGCACTGTCGGTGACAATCGAGTCCGTCCCCGATGTGGAGACGAGCGCCATGTGGGGCATGTCGTCCATCGCAAGCTCGCCGCCGTAGCGGCCCTCGCGGATGCCCTTGGACAGCATGCGGGCTGCCGTGCGATGCGCGATCGACATGCCATCGCCGATGAGCAGGATCACGTTGCGCGCGATGCGCCCCTGCGGCGTCGCGAACGCCTCCCACTCGACCTTGGCGCTGCGCTGGCCGTCGGTTGCGACGACGGCGAAACGTCCAGCCTTCGGCAGCTCGACGCCGCGGATCCAATAGGCCGTGTGGCCGAGGCCGTCCTCGTCGGTATCGATGTAGGGCGCTCGGCCGAACACCTTGCCGGCGTCTTCGCCATTTATCGTGACCTTGAGGTCGGCGGGTGGGGTGTTTCCGGGGAATTCGACCTTCAGGTCGAACCTGGCGCCCACCGCCATCTCGGCACGGTCGAGCGGGTAGATGGTTTGTGCGGCAGCGGTGCCTGCCAGCATAGACAGCGCGCAGGCGGCGCGCAGGATCGACTGCATAAACAGCCCCCTCATTCATCGAAGCATCAGGGCTTACGGAGGGCGGATGACGCTCGTGTGACACCGCGACGACTGAGAAAGACCGACGGGCGAGCGCCAGTATAGCTAATGTAATACTACCCGCTGTTCTCAAATGGACGCCGCGTTACTCGGGCGCGTTATTGTTTTCGTAACGAATAGAAGCGCCGATCGTTGATATTCTATTTGTTTTCGCCTCAACTCCTGAGCATCAACCCGCCGGGGAAGCGGGTCGATCCGTGTTTAACAGACGCGGGGAATGCGCAAGGAGAAGGGGGAGCGATGAACAAGGTGATCAACCGCGAACTATTCAAGTTGCTCGAGGCGAACGACACCCTGAGGCTGAAAGGGTTCTCCCTTTCCTATGATCAGGATGACGGGATCATCGTCGACCGCGCCGGCCACGTGCATGGCATCTGGATTCACGACAGCAAGGGCTATGCGTGGGTATCGCCGGGCAACAGCGAACCCAAGTTCCGGACCGAGGACGTCAAGTCAGCGGTTCTCTACACCGTGGTTGTGCTGGCGCAGGAATGAGCGCGCCGCGACGTCGCCACTCAGTGCCGCGACGCTCAGTAGCCCTTTGATGGGGCCAGGTTTCTTCGTTGGTGACCGGTGAGCTAGTTGGTGTCCTCGGGTAGCCGGGGAAGCGCCATGATCTCCACGCCCTCCTCGACCAACTCGCGCGCCTCGTCAGGCGAAGCGGTCCCGCGAATGGCCCGCTGCTCGACCTCACGATAGTGGATCTTG
Organism: Hyphomicrobium sp.; assembly: GCA_030148725.1. Classification (GTDB taxonomy): domain Bacteria; phylum Pseudomonadota; class Alphaproteobacteria; order Rhizobiales; family Hyphomicrobiaceae; genus Hyphomicrobium_A. The sequence continues at coordinate 32,021 of JASBSU010000013.1, read as the reverse complement.
CGGGCTTCCTCGGGGAAGCGGTTGCCGACATCTTCGGAGCCGGCCGCCAAGGCTCTTGCGACCTCGCGGACCAGATTGCGGTATCGGGCCGGAGCGTCGTCCTCGCGGGCGTGGGATTTGAGCGCGACGTTCGGCGCCATGATCGACTTGCCGACTTCGCGGCTGTCGCATTCGGGGCAGACGATCTGCCCCGCAGACGCCTGGGCGTCATACGATCCGCTCGAGGCGAACCAAGCCTCGAACTCGTGCCCTTGAGAACATTGCAAGCGATACTTGATCACGACGCAACCTCGTTTGGCAGCGTATCGCCGGCATATACCACGTCGAAGGGGCGGTCATGCCGCAGAGAGGGAACCTGCCGACGAACGTCATCCAACCGTTGCAATTCAACATCGGCAAACGTGACTGAGGGCTGAACGCCGGCCTCTGCGATCACCTCGCCCCACGGTGAGATTACGAGGCTATGACCGAACGTCTCACGGCCGTTCTCATGCTTGCCGCCCTGCGCAGCCGCGAACACGTAGCACTGGCATTCGATGGCACGCGCCCGCAAAAGTGTATGCCAGTGGGCGATGCCGGTGGGCTTGGTGAAGGCGGCGGGCACGGCGATGAAGCTGGCGCCGCCTTTGGCGAGTGCGCGGTGCAGATGCGGGAAGCGCAGGTCATAGCAGATCGTCATGCCGAGCTGCCCCCAGGGCAGCGTTGCGATCACGGCTTCGCGGCCGGCCTGATAGTTGGCGCTTTCCCGATAGGTCTCGCCGCCGCCGAGATCGACGTCGAACATGTGGATCTTGTCGTAGCGGGCGACGATGGCGCCCGCCGGAGAGATAAGAAGTGAACGGTTCACCGGCTTTTGCGTATCGCCCAGCAGGGCGAGCGAGCCGATGTGCAGCCAGATACCGAGTTCGCGGGCGAGAAAGCGAAGCTGCGTCACGCCCGGATCGTCCGCCTCCGGGCGCAGCACGGCCAAGAGCCGGTCGCGCTCCAGCTCCATGATGTTGGTCATTTCCGGGGTCTGGACGTATTGCGCGCCGCCGGCCGCCGCCTCGCGGATCAGCGCGACCGCAGCGGCGATGTTCTTGGCGACGTCGCGTCCCGCGCACATCTGCACGAGACCGACGCGGAATGCCTTGGTGGCGTCCGGCATGTCGGGCTGCTTTCTGTTGGCCGTCACGAGCGGCAATACTGCACGCCCTCAGGCGAGGAGGACGTCCAGCTTTCCTTCGCGATCCAGCTCGTAGAGGTCGTCGCATCCTCCGACGTGCCGGTCGCCGATCCAAATCTGCGGAACGGTATGCCGACCACCGGCCTTGGCGCACATCTCGGCGCGCAGCTCGCGCTGGCTGACGTCGATCTCCTCGAAGGCCGTGATGCCCTTCCGGCGCAACAGCTCTTTGGCCATGTGGCAGTAGGGGCAGTATCGCGTGGTGTAGACGGTGATTTTAGGCATGGAATCCAAGGCATCCCCTTTCCCGCGACAGCCGGCGAAGCCAGCGTCAGCGCATTCGCCAATCTAATGGTTTTGATCCGTCACGCAAACTCCGGCGCGACTCACCTGCCCCATATTCACCGAGCGCTTCACGGCGATAGGAAGGCAGGGTCGGTAACCAAGGCCAGCGACAGAACGTCGACCCGGGCGGCGCCAGCCTTCTTGAGCGCCCGCGCGCACGCTCCGACGGTCGCTCCCGTCGTTATGACGTCGTCCACCAGCACCAGCTTCGCTCCGGATACAACGTCCCGGCGATGATCGGGCACGGCAAAAGCGCCGGAGACGTTTTCCCGGCGCTGCTGGCGCGTCAGGCCGACCTGGGGCGGCGTGCGGCGGGTGCGGCTGAGCGCTTGCGGTTCGTATCGGACGCCGGTCAGGCGCGAGACCTCCCGGGCGAGGATGGCCGACTGATTGAAGCGGCGGGACAGCAGCCGGCTGCGGGTCAGCGGAACGGGCGCGATCAGGTCGCTATCGAAAAGAAGCGTGGATCCGGCTTCGGCGAGCCAGCGGCCGAAGAGGCGCCTCACGTCGTGCCGGTCGCGGAACTTGAGGCCATGGACGAGTTCGCGCATCACGGTGTCGAACCGGGCGACGGCACGCGCGCGGTCATAGTCGGGCGGATCGGCTTCGGCGGCGGCGGAGATCATGGTGCCGCCGACATCGAAGGCCAGCGGAATGCCGAGCCGATCACAGAGGGGCGGGCGGATGAAGTCGATCTTCGACCAGCAGCTGGCGCAGATGGCGTCATGGGATGATAAGGGCGCCTGACAGGCGAGGCACACGGGCGGAATGACGATGTCTGCCACGGCCGAGACGGCGCGGACCAAGACTTGCGAACCTGCACTCCAAGGCGGCATCGTCACCACGGCTGGCCAAGACGGCTCTGGCCTCGCATGTTAGCCGGCAAAGTCCCAGGCCGCGAGCCGTCACCATTGTGAAAGTCACGACGTGCCGACACCGCTCGAACAGAGACAGATATTCGATCGGGCGCTCCTGGCGCGCCGTCGGGACCGCGTGGCTGGCACGGCCAGCGGCCATGACTTTCTGCTCGCCCGCGTTGCGGAGGACCTCGCAGACCGACTTGCCATCGTCCAGCGACGGTTTCCGCTGGCGGTCAACGTCGGCGCGCACAACGGCCTCGTGTCGCGACGCATCGCAGGCATTGCCGGCGTTGCGACCGTCATCGATGTCGACAGCTCGATCGCGCTGCTTGGCGGTGCGCCGGGCCCGCGCGTTCTCGCCGATGAGGAAGCGCTGCCTTTCGCAGATGGATCGATCGATCTCGCCGTGTCGGGCCTGTCGCTGCAGCTCGTCAACGATCTGCCCGGCACTCTCATACAAATCCGGCGCGCGCTGCGGCCGGATGGGCTTTTCCTGGCTGCATTGCTCGGCGGCGAAACGCTGAAAGAGCTGCGCCAGTCCTGGCTGGCGGCCGAGGCAGAGGTGAGCGGGGGTGCATCACCGCGCGTTGCTCCGTTCGCCGACGTGCGCGACATGGGGACTCTTCTGCAGCGCGCCGGCTTTGCGCTGCCGGTCGTCGATTCCGAAACCGTAACCGTGACCTATCCCGATCCCATTGCGGTGATGCGTGAGGTGAAGGCGATGGGCGCCAGCAACATGCTGGTCGCGCGCCGACGGACGCCTGTGACACGGCGGCTGCTTCTGCGCGCGGCGGAGATCTACGCCGAACGATTTGCGACCGCCGACAGGCGCGTGCCGGCGACGTTCGACATCATCACGCTCACGGCCTGGGCACCGGACGAGAGCCAACCAAAGCCGCTGCGGCCCGGATCAGCGCAGGCACGGCTCGCGGATGCACTGGGCGCGAAGGAACGAAAGCTGGAAGAGTAGTTTCTTTCTATTGGGTGACGCGAGCTGAGAGAAGCGTTGCAAGCGGTTGCTGTTGCGCGAGTTGATGACCGGCGCTCGCGCCGGGGGCCTTTGGCCCCTTGCCGGCTTCGCCGGCCTAGATGGTTCGCCGTTGACGCGAGCTGAGAGAAGCGTTGCAAGCGGTTGCTGTTGCGCCAGTTGATGGCCGGCGCTCGCGCCGGGGGCCTTTGGCCCCTTGCCGGAGACGGGCGTTGCCGGTGACGGTTGGGCGATCGGGCGCGGTCAGCCGAGCAGATCGCGCAGCGGGGCGATCAGCGGCTCGTCGGCAGGCGGCATCGGGAAATCCGTGAGGCGCTTTGGTAGCACCCAGGCGAGTTCCTGGCCTTCGCGCGCCGACACCACGCCGTCCCATTGCCGGCAAAGAAACAGCGGCATCAGCAGGTGGAACTTTTCATACGCGTGGCTGGCGAAGGTGAGCGGATGCAGGCAGCTCGGGCAGACGTCGATGCCCAACTCCTCCTGCAGCTCGCGGCGCAGGGCCGTTTCCGGAGACTCGCCGGGCTCTACCTTGCCGCCCGGAAATTCCCACAGGCCGGCCATCGACCGCCCAGGCGGGCGGCGCGCGAGGAGAATGCGGTTATCGACATCGACGATCGCCGCGGCAGCGACAAGCAAAATGGGCTGGCTCATGAGCCAGCCCATTAGCTGAGGATCTGGTCCGTGGAAAGCAGAACTGCGCGATCAGGCCGCCGTGTAGCGGGCGCGCAGCGCCTCGAACAGCTTCACCTGCTCGGGGAGCAATTCGCGGTTGTCGTCGCGGCGCACGAAGATCTTGTACGCGGCCTCACCGGCGGCATTGAAGAACTGCACCGACATGCCGACACGCTTCTGTCCGCGCACGATGAAGGCGATGGCCTTGCAGTTGTCGGCCTTGATGTGACCTCCGATCGGGCTGTCGCCGTGGATGTTGTAGTAGCCATGCCCGAATGTGCCGAGCGGCAGCTTGCCGGTGCATTCGAGCACGATGTCGGCGTTGTGGATCAGGAACAGGATGTCGCCCCACGTGGCGATGTCCTGCAAGACGTCTGCGAACGCTTCGCCCGAGACAACGGTCGCCTGCTCGGCCGGAAGATTGCGGACAACCTCCAGCGTGCTGACGCCGTAGTCGCGTGCGATCTGCTCCAGAAGATCGCCGGGGCTCGATGCGGCCCTCTCTGCGAGAGAGGGACGCTGTTCGGTCAGCGTGCTCATTCGTGGCCCGTCCTCATTCCGCGGCTTCGGGACGGCGCGATGTGCCATCGGCCTTCTGCTCGACGAGCACCGTGAAGCCCTCGAACTCGGGATGGCCGAGATAGAGCGGCTTGTTGCCACCAGCGCGGGCGTGCGCTTTGCGGAACTGTTCCGACTTCGTCCATGCTTCGAAGTCAGCGTGCGAGCGCCAGATCGTGTGCGATGAATAGAGCACGTGGTCCTCGCGCTCGGGACCTTTGAGCAGATGAAACACGACGAAGCCCGGCACCTCGGGAAGATGCGTCTCGCGGCTGAGCCAGACTTCCTCGAAGTCCTTTTCGGATCCTTTCAGAACCTTGAAGCGGTTCATGGCGATGAACATGCTGTTTCCTCGTCGTTGGTTGGAATGAGTGCGTGGCGAGGTTGGTACCTCACCACGCGGATCCGTTATCGGCGATAGCGCAAATTGCGAAGATCAGAACTGCGCTTTCACCGTTGCGTAGATTGTGCGGCCCATACCGGAGGCATTGCACGTCGGTCGGTCGTTGCCGAAGCAGGTAGCGCCTCCAAACGGATTGCCCTGCGTGGTCGATTGAGCCGGCGAATAGTCGAGATCGAAGAGATTATCGACGTTCAACCCGACGTCCAAGCCCTTGTAGACCTGATAGCTGGAGTAGAGATCGATCAGCGTATAACTCGGCATGTAGGGCTTGTCGTAGAAGCTGCCGACATTCGGGTCGCCAACTGCGGTCTGGCCGAAGTAGGACACGCGTCCACCGATCGTCAGCTTCTCGTCGAGCAACCGCACGCCCAGCGAGCCGACGATGACATGGTCGGGAACGAAGGTCGCGGCGCCGAAGCCGTTCGTCTGCGAGGGTAGATCGATGTCGGTGTAGGTGTAGGACAGGCCGGCGAACACGAAGCGCGCATCGTACATGCTCTGCAGCTCGACGCCTTGCACCTTCGAAGTGCCTGGCGTGTTGTAGAAGTAGTTGTACGTCGAGGTGGTCATGGTCGCGATGTAGTCCTCGACGTCCATCGTGTAGTAGTCGGCCTTCAGGAAGAAGCTGTCATGGGGCATCAGCACACCATGATTGCGCGAGTTGAAACCGAACTCCCATCCGCGCTGCGTCTCGGGATTGAGGAACGGATTGGGCTGGAAGGTCGCCGATGCTCCGCCGGGGTGAGAGCCGCCCATCAAGGTTTCGTTGATGGTGGGCGCGCGGAATGACTCTGAGTACGTCACATACGGCTGGAACCACTCCACCGGCTTGGCGGCCAATGTCAGTTTGGGACTGAACCCGCCATCCGACTTGTCGATATTGTACGGGCCAATCGGCAACAGCGGATAGGCGCTGACAACGCTTCCGTGGCCCTCGAGCGAGTACGTGTCGTAGCGCAGACCGACGATGAAATCGAACATGCCCTGCGAGAACGTCGTCTCGGAGAACGCGCCGCCGATGCTGGAGTTGCCGGCTCCGTTCGGGCCGCCGCCAAGCGCCGGATTGACCCTGTTCGAAGTATCGACGCTGTCCGTGAAGTACTCGTAGCCGTACTCAGACCGCACGCCGATGCTGCCGATGTGGAAGCGCGACACGTTTGAGACGTCGAAGCCCCAGCCATCGTCCTGAAGCACACGGCCGGCGGAGCTCACCCACGCGTCGGAGGCATTGGGTCCGTACTCAACGTCGACCTCGTTGCGATAGCCGTTGAGCCGAAAGTCGATGAGGTCGTTCCCGATCGGGCTGTACGCGTACTTGGCCGTGAATGTCTTCGTGTTGACGTTCTGGAAGTACGAGTTCGAGAAGAAATCATTGTTGTAGAACACGCCGCCGAAGCGCAGCGACTGCTCCTCGTTCAACTTGAAGTTCGCCTTGAACAGGCCCGAGTAGAGATCCTCGAAGGTATTGGGCACGGTGACGCCATCACCGTTCTCGTAGCTCGCCGGATTGCGACGGCCGACCGCGCCCGCGATGCCGACGCCTTCGCTCTGTGCCGCCGCTGCGGCGAGGCCGGTGAAGCGCTGGCTATTGGTGCCATAGGTGAGCTTCGTGAAGCCGCCTACCGACTGACCAGGTAGCAGGATGTCCTGGACATCGAGCGTTCGCAGGTTCGCGGCACCAGCAAGAGCACCCGCACCTCCCGCGGTCGACACGGCGCCGCGCTCGATCTCGATGCCGGCGATCAGCGATGGATCGATATACGTGAAGCCCTGCGCCTCGTGGCCCGAGAAGCGGAAGTTCTGGCGCACGCCATCAATGTTGGTGTTGACGCGCCCCTGTCCCTCGAAGCCGCGGATGTTGACGGCGAGGCCGGGGTTCTGCGGGTTCACGCGCGTGAAGGTGCCGGGCTGGGAGCGCATGGCATTGGTGATGTCGCCGTTGCCGTAGGTGCCGAGTTCGTCGCCGGTGACGACGCTCACGCCGGCGGGAACGGTGTAGGGCATCTCGGCGGTGGGCGTCGTTGCGGCCTTCGTCTGCATCGAGGGCTGCGGCTGCGGTGCTGCAACCGGCGTGGGCGACATCGAAGGAGACTTCTTCGCCGCCGCTGCTTTCTTCTTCGGCTTGGCTTGGTTGCCTTCGACCACCAAGGGGGGCAGCTCCGCCTGCTGTGCAACAGCTTGGCCTGCGAGGGTCAGGGCGACTGCCGAAACGCCGACGAGGAGCAACGATCTTGCAAGCGGTCCTGATACCGACGCACTGGGAGTAAGGGAGCGCGCCGGGTATCCCCCACCGCTCTTTCCAAGATCATCACACTTCGCCTCTAGAGCCCGTGGCCTGGGCTCCCGGTTCAGCAGACTTCCAACACACACGCCAACGCTACGCACGAACATGACTCAACCACCCCCCAAAATGGACTCATGGGCTGGCTGGCTCACGCACGACACGCGTACTGGCGGGCTTGCCTCGCGCGTCGTCTCAACAGGAGACGTACGCACAACAACCCGGCGTCACCGGGCTTGTGCAAGCTACGCTTTTCTGACTATTAAAGTCAACATTAAGATTGCAACGCTGTCATGGTCGCAAACGTTGCGATCGATGACGCCGTAACGCGATGACGAGCAAGCCCGAGAACCACGGAGCGCAGGTCATGACGACCGCAGACGCAAGACATCAAACATCGGCTTCCGAGCCAAACGCCGAGACCAACACCACGAAAGTGCGCGTCCTGGTGTCCGACATCCTGAAAGGCGGGCGAGAAGCGATCATCGAGCACGACGGGCAGGACTACCGCCTGCGCATCACGGCAAACGGCAAACTGATCCTGACCAAGTGAGGACAGATGGAACTTCGTCGAACACTTCATATCGCGCCGTGGCTCTTCGCTGCCGCCGCATTGGCAATGAGTGCTGGCGTAGCGCTCGCCGACAAATCGATCGTCGACGGAAGCGGCCGCGCCGTTACGATGGGTGACACCTCGCGCATCCTTTCGGTGGGCGGCGATGTCACCGAGATTCTCTACGCGCTCAAAGCGGGAGACAAGATCATCGCCGTCGACTCGACGAGCCAGTTTCCGGCTGAAGCGCTCGGCACGAAACAGAATGTCGGCTACCTGAGGGCGCTTTCGTCAGAAGGCGTGCTTTCGACCAACCCAACGCTCATCATCGCCGCCAAGGATGCTGGGCCGCCGCCGGTCGTGGATGTGCTCAAGGCGTCGTCCATTCCGTATGTACAGGTGCCTGACGACAAATCGCCGGAAGGCGTCGTCGCAAAAATTCGTTTCATAGCTTCGGTCATCGGCGCCGAGGCGGCAGGCGAAGCGCTCGCGAAGGACGTGGAGCAGGATTTCGCGGTGCTGGCCGATCAGCGCAGCAAGATCACCAAGCAGAAGCGCGCACTGTTCGTCCTCAGCGTTCAGAACGGACGCGCGACAGTCGCCGGCACCGGCACCAGTGCAGACGCCATGTTCAAGCTTGCCGGCGCGGCGAACGCGGCGGCGGACACGCATGGCTATAAGCCGCTCGCGGACGAGGCCGGCGTCGAGCTTGCGCCAGACGCGGTGGTGACTATGCAGCACGGGCGGTCAGGGCCGCCGTCCGATCCGGTCACGACGATCACGGCGCTCGCGTCCAGCCCGGCACTGAAGCAGAACCAGATCATCGTGATGGACAGCCTCTATCTGCTGGGCTTCGGTCCCCGCTGCGCGCGGGCGGCAAGAGAGCTCATGGCGGCGCTCTATCCGGAACTGGCGATGAAGCGGGCGAGCGCCGCTGAATGACCAGTGAGGCACTTCCCGCTCGCGTGCGTGAGAGACGGTCGGCGCATCGCTTCAGCACCGGCCAGCTCATCGCCGGGTCCGCCGTGCTGCTGGCGGTCGCCGCGATCGCGTCGCTCGCACTCGGCCCGACGGGAATTACGCTGGCGTCGTTGCCGCGTGCCATCTCATCCGCGCTCGGCTTTTCGACCGACAGCGCGGCGGCACGCGAGCAGCTCGTTCTGATCGACATCCGTATGCCGCGAACGTTGCTCGGCATGTTCGTCGGCGCTAGCCTCGCGATTGCCGGCGCCATCATGCAGGGGATGTTCCGCAATCCGCTGGCCGATCCTGGACTGATCGGCGTGTCGTCCGGGGCGGCGCTGGCGGCCGTGGCAACGATCGCGCTCGGCAACGGGATCGCGGCGCCTATCCTGCAGCCGCTTGGGGTCTATGCGCTTCCCGTCGCGGCATTCGTCGGCGGCATCACGACGACCGGACTGCTGGTGATGATCGCAGGGCGGCATGGTCAGCTCATGGTCGGCACGCTGCTGCTGGCGGGCATCGCGCTCGGTGCCCTTTCGGGTGCGCTGACGGGGCTGATTGCTTACGCGAGCGATGACCGCCAGTTGCGCGACCTCACGTTCTGGTCGATGGGAAGCCTCGGCGGCGCGACGTGGCCGAAGGTGTTCGCCGTTCTGCCGTTCGCCATACTCATCACAGTGATGACACCGATGCTGATCCGAGGCCTCAACGGATTTCTTCTCGGCGAGGCGGAAGCGTATCATCTGGGTGTCAACGTCGAGCGGACGAAATTGATCGCCATCGTCGTCACCGCAGCGTCGGTTGGCGCTGCCGTTGCGATGGCCGGGATCATTGGGTTCGTCGGTATCGTCGTCCCGCACGTGGTGCGACTGCTCGCGGGACCGGACCATCGCGTCGTGCTTCCGGGCAGCGCGCTGCTCGGCGCGGCGCTGATGCTCGTCGCCGACATCACAGCCCGGCTCGTCGTCAAGCCGGCAGAGCTGCCGATTGGCATCGTCATGGCGGCGATCGGAACGCCAGTGTTCCTGCATCTGGTGATGAAGCGCGGCGTCGGAGGGGTGGAGTAGACATGCTCGCAGCGCGCTCCGCGACATTCCGGGTCGGCACGAAGTCTCTCGTCAGCGATGTCGATCTTACGCTCGAGCCCGGCCGCTTCATCGCGATCATCGGGCCCAACGGTGCCGGCAAGTCCACGCTCCTGAGGTTGCTAACAGGCGAACTGAAGCCAACATTAGGCGCCATTGATCTCGATGGCCGCACGCTTGCCAGCTACGAGCCATCGGCCCTTGCGCGGCGACGTGCTGTCGTTCCGCAGGCGACGGCGCTGTCATTCCCGTTCACGGCGAAAGAGGTCGTCCTGCTCGGTGCGACAGTGCCCGGCTTTGCCGCGCCATCCGAGCACATCGAACTTACGGCGAGCGAATGCCTGCGCACAGTCGGCCTGCTGGCGTTGAGCGACCGCCTCTACACGCATCTCTCCGGTGGCGAGCGGCAGCGCGTCCACATCGCACGGGCGCTGCTGCAGCTTGCCGTGGCAGAGCGAGGCGCGAGCCAGCCGGCGATCCTGATGCTCGACGAACCGACCGCCAGTCTCGACCTCGCGCATCAGGGCGTCGTGCTTGGCGAGGCGCGTCGGCAGGCGAGGAACGGTCGGGCGGTGCTTGCCGTGCTGCACGACCTCAACCTTGCGGCCGCGTTTGCCGACGAGCTCGTGCTCATGAACCGCGGGCGCATCGAGGCGCGCGGTTCGGCGGCCGAGGTCTTCAAGGACGAGCTTTTATCGCGCGCTTACGGATGTGACGTGCGCACCAACACCACGCCAGCGCCCGGGATGCCGTTCGTACTGCCGCACGCGCATCGTCCCTAAGCGGGCGAGACCACTGCGCCATCCAGCAGATCGCGCACTTTGCGCAACAGGTCGTGCTGCGTGTACGGCTTGTTCAGAAGATGCACATCGGGATCGAGGCGCCCATGATGCACGATGGCATTGCGCGTATAGCCGGTCGTGTAGAGCACCGGCAAATGCGGCCGCAGTGCCAGGAGACTATCGCTGAGCTGGCGCCCACTCGTGCCTCCGGGCAGCACAACGTCGGTGAACAGCAAGTCTATCCGATCGTGGTCCGCCGCAAGCCGCATGGCGTCCTCCGCGGTGCCGGCCTCGATGATGAGGTAGCCCGCGTCCTCCAGAACCGAGCGCGCGTATTCCCGCACGCCATCGTTGTCCTCGACGAGAAGGATGGTCTCGCCCGATCGCGCTCGGGCAACTGGTGCTGGCGGTTCGGAGGACGGTAGAGGGGCTGCGGCAACGGTGTCGGCATCGCGCAGGCGAGGCAGGTAAATCTTCACCGTGGTTCCCTGGCCAACCTCGCTGTAGATGCGCACGTGGCCGCCGGACTGCTTTACGAAGCCGTGCACCATTGCCAGACCCAGGCCTGATCCGGCCTCGGTGGACTTCGTGGTGAAGAACGGCTCGAACACGCGATCGAGCATATCCGGCGCGATGCCGGCGCCTGTGTCTGCGACGCTGATCTGCACGTATTGGCCGGCCTGAAGATCTCCGAACTGGCGCACGTAAGCCTCATCGAGGTAGGCGTTCGTCGTCTCGATGGTCAGGCGACCGCCGTCGGGCATTGCGTGACGCGCGTTGACGGCAAGGTTGAGCAACGCATTCTCGAGCTGGTTCGGGTCGGCAAGACTTGGCCACAGGCCGCCGCCGAGAACCACCTCAAAATTCACGACCTCGCCAAGCGTACGACGCAGCAGCTCGGACATGCCCGCGACGAGGCGATTGCAATCGACCTTTTTCGGCTCCAACGGCTGGCGCCGCGCGAATGCCAGCAGGCGGTGGGTCAGCTTGGCGGCGTTGCGCGAGGCCAACATCGCCGTGTCGATCTGCTTCTGAACCATGGCGGCGACATCGCTTGCCGTTTTGTCGGGCGTGAGCCTGCCGAGCTGGCGCTGCACCGTATCGAGGTTGCCGATGATGATGGTCAGCAGGTTGTTGAAGTCGTGCGCGATGCCGCCGGTGAGTTGGCCTATCGCCTCCATCTTGTGCGCTTGGCGCAGCGTCTCCTCGGTTTCCTGCCGACGCTTGATCTCTGTTTCGAGCTCCGTGGCGCGATCCTGCAGATTGCCAATGAAATGCCGCGTCGCACGCTCCAGCACGAATGACAATCCGGCGGCAATCAGAAGCCCGGTGATGATGAGATACAGGAGGAGCCGCTGCAGCTGTTGCGCCTGCGCCTGACGCTTGTCGAGGATCGCCTGCTCGGCATCGACGAAAGCCTGCATGCGGTCGGCGACCGCTGCTGAAACGTCCAGGATCTGGTTCGACTTGACGACCTCAATCGCTTGCTCGTGCTTTCCCTCACGCGCCAGCTTCACCGTGGCCTCGAGCCCGTGCGTCAGCTGATCGACGAGGGGCTTCAGTTCCTCGAGCCGCCGCACCTGTTCGGCGTTGTCCGACACGCTCGCCTGCAATTGGGCGAAGTGATGCGCGATGGTCCGAATGTGGTTCTGGAAGTCGCCGAGATACCGGTCGTCACCCGTCAGCAAAAGCCCGCGCTCGCGAATGATCGCGTCCTGGATGTCGGCTGACAGCTGCCGCGCGCCGCCACGGACATCGAGCGAGTGACCGACCCAGTTCTCGGCGTCGGCCGCCTTCCAAGCGAGAAATGCGGCTGCGATGGCTCCGAGGAGTAGAAGAAAGTAAGACGTCCGCGATAAGACGAGGAGGCGTCTTCCGTAGAGTTCGCCGTTTGCCGGGGCCAAATAGTCGACTAACCGTCGGAACGAATTGGCCGCCTGCACGTCTTTCTCCGGGAGCAAAATTAGGCCAGCTGCGGGTGCAACGCCCCTAGAACAACCGCTAGCGGAGCAAATGTATACTGGACGTCGCGTACTTGTTGTAGAGGACGAGCCGCTGATTGCAATGCTCGTCGGCGACTGGCTCGTCGAGCTGGAGTGCGAGGTCGCAGGCACGGTAAATTCGGTGCCCTCGGCGCTGCGAATTGCGGAGCGGGAGCCGCTCCATGCGGCGCTTCTCGACGTGAACCTCGGCGGTCAGGACAGCTTCGGACTGGCCGACACTCTCATCGCGGCGAAGGTGCCCGTGGCGTTCATGACCGGGCATGACGGGCGGGGCATCCCGGAGCGGTTCGCGGGCGCTCCCGTGTTGTCTAAGCCCTTCGACTTCAGTGCGATCGAGACGCTGCTGGCGCGGCTCTTCACGACAGGCTCCGGCCCCACTCCCCAGGCGTGAACTTCGGTCAGCGCTTCTTTGGACGCTTGCGTACCTCGACCTTCCCGGCAGCGGCCGATTTCTCGACCTTCTTCTTAACGGCCTTGCGTGGGGGCGAGGCCGTTCCCCGCGAGGGCGTCTTCTTCGCAGGCTTCGGCGACGATTGCGATCCGCTCACTTCGTTTGCGATCTCATAGGCGCGTACTACGGCAGGGCGCTCGCGCATCGTATCGAACCAATGCTTGAGGTGAGGAAAGTCCTCGAGGTTCTGGCCCTGCCGGTGGTGCGGCACGATCCACGGGTAACAGGCCATGTCGGCGATCGAATACTGGCCGGCGATGAAATCGCGGCCGGCGAGACGACGATCGAGAACGCCATAGAGGCGGCTCGTTTCTTTCACGTATCGCTCGATCGCATAAGGAATGCTTTCAGGCGCGTACGGGGAGAAATGATGGTTCTGACCGGCCATCGGGCCGAGTCCGCCCATCTGCCAGAACAGCCACTGCATGACCTCGGTGCGGCCGCGCACAGTCTTTGGGAGGAAGCGTCCGGTTTTCTCAGCGAGGTACTGCAGGATGGCGCCGGATTCAAAGATGCTGATCGGCTCGCCGCCATCGGTGGGATCCTTGTCGACGATGGCCGGAATGCGGTTGTTGGGTGCGTGACGCAGGAAGGCCGGCTTGAACTGCTCCCCCTTGTTGATGTTCACCGGGAGCAGGCGATAGGGCAGCCCTGCCTCTTCGAGAAAGATCGTGATCTTGTGACCGTTCGGGGTGGTCCAGTAGTAGAGGTCGATCATGTGGCGTATCCTGCAGGCAGCGGACAGCCTTTTAGGCGTTCGACCGGCCGGTGAGCAATCGTCAGAAGCAGGCATGCGGCTTGTCGGCTGGCCCGGTCAGCATCACATCATCGCGCAGTGGTGCCTGGCGCTTCATGGAGCGGCGAAATGAGCGAAGAGCGTCCCGTCGTGATTTTGCAGAGAAACGGCAGCACGCAGGTCGTGACGGGATGGCGCGCGATGCTGCTGGCGGCAAGCGCGTTGCTCGGCGGGCTCGCCGCGCTCGTGCTTCTGGGCTTCCTCTTTATCGGCGTGGCGCTGACGGTTGGCGCCGTGCTCGTCATCGCCGTTCCGGCGGCGATCATCTTCGCGGTCATCACCGGCCTGATGGGTCGCCGCGGGCAACCCTAGCCAAAAGATACAGCCCTGGAGAGGGATACTGGCGCCGGAGCCCACCTGGATCCGGCGCCAGCGGAGGCTGGGGAAGGGATCGCGCCAGCCTGAACGGCAGCCGCATTTTCGCGCCGCGGCTATTTCCTTGCAGGAATAACCTTTTCTGTTCTGGCAAGTCTCGTGCCACCGGCCCGCGCGCCGATTTATGGGCTGTCACCCGCGTGCGCCCGTCCGTAACGGCACAGGAAATCATCAAGTTGCTGACGCATTGAGCAGCTGGCTCACGTGGATTGGGTGGTCGGCTCGGCGGGGCGTTTCGGCGGGGTCAGCGGCGTCTGCCGCATGCGGTTGCCGATCAGCAGGCTGGCCCCCGCTTTGAGCCCACCGCCGGCGATCTCAAGCTCGAAGCGCTCAGCGTCTCGGCGGCGTATGTCCGCGGCGACCTCGGCGGCCTCCTCGGCTGGCACGCCGATCTGCCTCAACGCCAGTTCGCCGAGCAGCATCGCCGACTCGAATGTTTCGCGCACCTGCAGGTCGACGCCTTTGGAAATCAGTTTGTGCGAATGCTGTCGGTCGAACGAGCGCACCACCAGCGCGGCGGATGGGAATTCCTCCTTACAGAGATCGACGATCTTATCGACGGCGTCTTGGCTATTGACGCAGATCGCGATCGCCTTGGCCTGTCCGGCGCCAGACGTGCGCAGAACATCGAGGCGGGTCCCGTCGCCATAATACACCTTGAAGCCGAAGCTCTCTGCGTCGCGGATCATGTCGACGTCGGTATCAATGATCGAAACCTCAACGCCGCGCGCGAGCATGAGCTGGCTCATCACCTGGCCAACGCGCCCGAAGCCGACGAGCAGAACCGTTCCGGTCAGCCCCTCGGCGCGGTCGATGCCGTCCATCGAATTCAGCTGCTCTTTCGGCATCCATCGCAAAGCGATGATGAGCAGCGGCGTCAGAGCCATCGAGATGATGACGGCGGCGGTGAAGACGGCGTTGGTTGCTTCATCGAGCACGCCCGCTCCCGTCGCTGCGGCGTACAGCACGAATGCGAACTCGCCGCCTTGCGCCATCAGCGCGGCACGGTAGAGCCCCTCGCTGTGCGGCGCCCGAAGCAGGCGTGCGACGATGTAAATGCCGAGCGCCTTGACCGTCATGTAGGCGAGCACGCTCGCGACGATGAGCATCCAGTTTTCGGCGATCAGCTCGATGTCGAGAGACATCCCGACGCCGAGAAAGAACAGGCCCAGAAGCAGATCGCGGAACGGCTCGATGTCGGCCTCGAGCTGATGTCGAAAGCTCGAGCGTGACAGCAGCACACCGGCAAGGAATGCGCCCATCGCCATCGACAAACCGCCGAGCTGCATGAGCATGGCCGAGCCGAGAACGACAAGCAGCGCCGCGGCTGTCATCACTTCGCGCGCACGCACGGCGGCCAACAGGCGAAACAGCGGATTGAGCAGCCAATGGCCCACGATGAGGAGCGCCGCCAGTGATCCAAAACCGATGGCGATCGACTGCCAGTATGGCAGCTCGTTGCCCGTCAGCGCTCCAGCCGGTGCGAGAAGCGCGACGACCATGAGCAACGGTACAATCGCCAGATCTTCGAGCAACAAGATGGAGATGATGCGCCGCCCCGCTGGCGCGCTGATCTCGCCGCGCTCGTTGAGCACCTGAATGACGACTGCGGTCGACGTCAGAACGAAGCCCATGCCGGCGACGAACGCGACGGCGGGGGTGAAGCCGAGCAGGACACCGACACCCGTCAGAAGCGCTCCGCAGGTGCCGACTTGCATGACGCCCAGCCCGAATATTTCCTTTCGCAGCGCCCACAATCGCGCCGGCTCCATTTCGAGACCGATGACGAAGAGCAGCATGACGACGCCGAGCTCGGCGATGTGGAGAATGGCAGCGGGGTTCGTGAAAAGACCAACGCCGTAAGGGCCGATCGCCAGGCCGGCAACGAGGTAACCCAGCACCGATCCCAGCCCGAGGCGCTTGAATATCGTGACGGCCACGACCGTCGAGCCGAGCAAGGCAACCGCCTGCACAAGATTGCCTGCTGCAGCTTCCGCCGCCATTCCCGCCTCCAATCTGAGGATTGTCCCGTCGGGGCGATCCTAGTGCGGTCTGGCGCTCAGTGCGAGCATGGTCCTTCGCCCGCTTCAATCTGGCCCCATCGAAGGGGCAGGAGCGGCGATCAGTGGGGAGGGCGCGGGGCGCTCCGGCGCAGGAGAAGCCGCCCCGCGCGCCGGTTCAGGCCGCTGACAGTGCGGTGGCGATGGCGTCCTTGATCTGAAGGCGACGCTTACGGAGCTTTTCTTCCTCGAACTGGTCGGTCGGCTGCACATTGGTCTCCGCCAGGTGCACCTGATCGTTCACCTCGTCGTATTCCTTCAAAAGGCGCGCAAAGTGCGGATCGCTGACCTTCAGCTTATGGATGGCTTCGATCTGGTCCGGAAACTCCTCGGCGAGCGTGTGCGGGGTATTCGACATGGCTTTCCTTCTTCCATTCTGGGCTGGTGGTCGCGCACGTGCGCAGGCGTGAGACTCTACCGCTCGAGCGGCGCGAGCCTCTGATAAGGATCAAGCCTAAAGATGTCGCCGCCGTGGGGCGATTTCCACCCCTCGGATGTCACTCGATGAGGCGCACCGTTTTCACGGTGCCGGACATGATGTCATCGGTGGCCGGCTCGAGGGTCCAACGGGTGCCGTTGAGTATCAGCGTATTGACGATGATGGTCATCTTCTTGTTGTTGAGGCGCGAGCCCGAGTTGAAGGTCACGTCGCGGCTCGGCAGATACATGACACCCTTGAGGTTCATGTCGCGGGAATCGTCGAAGACGAGTTGCGAGCGCGAAAGGCCCGCCTTCTCGAACATGACGATGTCCTTGTAGGTGCCGAACGTCGGCGCCGAGATGGTCGCCGACACGGCGCTGTTGAACTGGATCTTCGACTGGTCGGCGAAGAAGAACGTGACCTCCTTGCCCGTCCAGGTTCCGCCATTCACGTTCCAGCCGCCGTTCTTGATGACGTAGGTGCCTGGGTTGAACGTGACGTTGGGGTTGTTGTTGAAGTTCACCCAGCCGCAATAGACGCCCGGCTTCAAGGTGACGTTGCCGCCGTTGAAGTTCAGGTTGCTGTAGGTGCACGAACCCGAAGAGGGCTCGGTCAGCTTGCCGGCGAAGGGATCTTCAGCGGTGATGCATTCCTTCTCGAGATTTGGATGCCGGCCGCCATTGTCGATGATGTTCTTGCCGGCGATGCAGATCCGCTTGGTTTCGATATCCGATCCGGAATTGAAAATCGCAGCCGGGCTGGCGGTGGACTTCACGTGCAGCTCGCATTCGGGCGCGTCGACATCGGGTCCGGAGTTGACGAGGAATGCCTGCGACGCCGCCTTGTCCAGAACGAGGATGCAGACGATTCCGCCGCCGATCGCCTTGGCACGCGAGCTGACGCCGATACTCATCTTCTTGACGCCGAGCACGGCCGCCAGGGTGGTATCGAGCTGGCCCGTCGCCTTGCCTGAGAGCTCGAGCTCACCGGCAGGGTTGAACGACACTGAGACGTTCTTTGCCCAGCCGCTGGAGAAGTTGTTGTCGAATATCTTCTGGGCGGCTGCGAGCTGGGCGTCGGACTTGGCACGCACGCCGGCCAGGACGGCGCTATCGAGCGCCTGCTGCATCTGGGTGCGCGCATGGGCGGCGCGGGCGAAGTCGAGCGCGATGCCGGCTGCGGCCAAAATCACCACGATCGCGAGCCCGAAGATGATGGCGACGGAGCCGTCTTCCTGACGCGTGAAGGCGGCGAGCCTATTCGCAATGTACTTCAAATGCCGTCTCCCGCGTTCAGGCTGATCGTGCCCCGATACGCGTGTTTGGCGGCCAGAGCTGAATAACGGGTTGATAAGGAAGGTTTAAAATGGGTTAGGCGGTGGTCCCGCGGACTTCAGGCGCCGGCGTTCGCGGACCGGTTGCGGTCCATAGCGTCGGCAGGCGCGTTGCGCGAGTGGTGACCCCGACAGGATTTGAACCTGTGACCCCCAGATTAGGAATCTGGTGCTCTATCCAGCTGAGCTACGGGGCCTTGATCGCTCGTTGCTACTCCTGTCGCCCGCCCGAGGCAACGCGCGGAAAAAAGCCCGGCCGGAGCCGGGCTTGAGGGAGCGGATGCGGGGCTGCGCGCCGTGGCAAGAAAACTACGAGCAGCCGGCTTCCTGGAGCCTAACTAAACACGGTTAATGGCGTCCGTCTCCAGCCTCATGCTAGGTACGCCCATCATTCTGCAATCCAGGGTTGCAATGAGCGGGGCGCACGGTGCCACGGATACGCATTGAGTGGATGCCGATCCAGACCTTCGGCCTTGGACATCTCGGTTTCGACCACCTGCAGCTGGTGTTCGATCAAGGCGAGAGCGCTGCGGGTCAGGACGACTGGTACGTCATGGAAGGCGTCCGGGAAGCCACGCAGGTGGGAACGTTCCTCGGGATCGAAGGCGCGGACGGACGCACGACGCTGTCGGTCGCCAACCTCGCGGCGCGTGCCGAACTGGCTGACAAGATCGGCACGCCGGAGCTGCGTGGCAGCCGGCCGCTGCCCTATCTCGGCGAGGAGCTGCAGGCCTGGGACACGATGTCGAGCTATGCGCGCGACATCGAAGAGCAGGACTATCCCTACATCGCGCTCAGCCTGCCCGGCTCGCCCACGCCGACCATCAACTCCTCATCGGCCGTGGCGTCTCTGGTCCACTATTCGGGCCTCGATCCGACCGAAAGCCTGCCCTACGGCATGCGCATGTCGCCCGGCACCTCGACACTGCTCGGCACCGGCGCCAACGACGAGATGCGCATCTCGCATGGGTTTACGACGCTGCTCGGCGGGCGCGGGGACGACCTGCTCATCGGCGGGGCGGGGCGACAGACGGAGAAGCTGTTCGGCGGGGAGGGCAACGACGTGTTCCGCTGGTCGGTCGGCTTCAACATCCTGCATGGCGGGCAACCGCAACTCCCATACGCAGCCGATGGTACGGACGTCGCCGACTACTCCGGCGCCGGCAACGTGACGATCACGTTCAACCGCCATTGGATACCGCACAAGTCTCCCAACTTCTTCGCTCAGCGCGGCGATGGCATCGATCACCTTTTCTCCATCGAGCGGCTGCAGTGGAACGCAAAAACGGACCACATCGTGCTCGGCGGGGACGTCGATCTTCTCGAGGACAATCGGGTCGTTCATCCGCGGGTGGGACTTGGCGATTCCGATAGGCTATCCGCCCGGCTCGCCGCCAGCGATCCGGCGCTGATCGGGGAGGCGACCGGCGGGGCGGACGGCCCCGATCGCCTGATCGGCACGGCGCTCGCCGAGGTGATCGATGCGAAGGCAGGGGACGACACGCTCTATGGCGCGGGCGGCGATGACGTGCTGATCGGTGGCCCGGGCGGCGACGGCTATGTCTACCTGCAGGGCGACGGCAACGACGTCGTCTTGGAGATGCCCGGCGATGCCGGCTTCGACGAACTCCTTCTCACCGGCGGCCTGACGCGTGAGGATGTCGTCGTCTCGCGGCTCGGGGAGCGCGACCTCATGCTGCTCTTGCCGGGCGGGTCGATCCTCGTCAGCGGATTTTTCACGGCACCCGATGCAGGGATCGAGCGCGTCGTGTTCGATCAGGGACCGCCTTGGACGCGCGCGGAGCTGGAGCTATTGGCGTCGGATACGCTGCTGCATTTGGCCAGCGTCGAGGCCGGACATGCGATCGCGTCCGGGGGCATGGCCGAAGCTGATTGGCACCTCGCGGATTGGCACCTCGGGCCGCAACTTGCGTGGCTGTTCTGAGAAGATTTCGTCAGGGCGGTGGCCTATCATGCGGTGGGAAACCACATGCATCGTGCGGCCAAATTCGCGCGGCTTGCCTCGGCGGCCGCATTTCTAGCGCTGACCTCGGCCCCGACCTCGCTGGCACAGCAGCCGGGGGCGGACGAGACGTGCACGCTGCACGGGGGGCCTACACGCTCGGTGGTCCGCGTGATCGACAGCGAGACGGTGCTGCTGGACGATCATACCGAGGTTCGCCTGATCGGCGCGCTCGCGCCGCGGTCGCCCGACCTGACGCCACAGGCACAAGCGTGGCCGCCGGAAGACGCGGCCATCGCTGCGCTGAAAGCGCTGGTGCTCGGGCGCTCGGTGTCGATCGCCACCGGGGGGCGCGGTGAAGATCGCTATGGGCGGACGCTGGCGCATCTCTTCGTCGAGCAGAACGGCGAGCGGGTGTGGGTGCAGGGCGAGATGCTCGCCGGAGGGCACGCGCGCGCGTACGGACTGCCGGGGAGCTATACCTGCATCCGCGAGCTGCTGGCGCATGAGCGACCGGCGCGTGATGCGGGTGCGGGGCTATGGGCGAGTGCTGCGTATGGAGTCCGCTCGGCGCGCGCGACGCGGGATTTGCTGCGGCGGCGGAACTCGTACGAGATCGTTGCGGGGACCGTGGCGAAGGTCACGACCACCAAGGCGCGCACCTATGTGAACTTCGGCGCCAACTGGCGCAGCGACTTCACGGCCGGGATCGAGACGCGTCTCTTGAAAGCGCATCCTGATTGGGCGCAGACGCTCGCTGCGCTGGAAGGCAAGCGCGTCGAGGTGCGCGGTTGGATCCAGTATCGCAACGGCCCGTACATCGACATCGAAGATCCGAGCCAGATCGTGCCGGCGGAGAACGTGCTGCCAGGGCCCTCGATGCCGCCGTCCGATGCGATGACGAGCAGCGGGCGAACGGAGCAGGAGGCGCCGGAAAAAGAAGAACGCCCGGCACCTGAGGCACCGGGCGCTCTCGATCTTTGATCCCGTCGGCGGTGCCGATCAGGCAGCGCGGGTCTCGGCGTCGCCGGCTTCCTCAGCCTCGGCTTCGGAGGCGAGGCGACGGCCGCGGGCGCTCTTGGAGAGGATGTCAGTGATGCGCTGCACGGCACCGCGCTCGTCGAGCTTCTCGACGGCTGCGATCTCGCGCGCCATGCGATCGAGGGCATCCTCGTAGAGCTGACGCTCAGAGTACGACTGCTCGGGCTGGGCTTCGGAGCGATAGAGATCGCGAACGACCTCAGCGATCGCAACAAGATCACCGGAGTTGATCTTGGCGACGTACTCCTGCGCGCGGCGGCTCCACATGGTGCGCTTCACGCGGGCGCGGCCCTTGAGGATTTCCATCGCCTTCTTGACGACGTCATCCTCGGCGAGCTTGCGCATACCGACGCTGGCGAGCTTGCCGGTCGGCACACGCAGCGTGAGCTTCTCTTTCTCGAACGTGATGACGAACAGTTCGAGCGCCATGCCGGCGATCTCCTGCTCCTCGATCGCGACGATGCGGCCGACGCCGTGCGCCGGGTAGACGATGAACTCGCTGGCCTTGAAGCCATGACGCTGGCTGACCGGCTTCTTCTGAGCGTTCATGAGCTGACGCGCGGCGGCAGCCTTCTCAGCGACGGCCTTGGGCGTCATCTGAGCGTGCGGCTGGGGCTGCGGCGGAACGGGGGCGGTGATCTTCTGACCAGACGGCTTTGCGGCAGCCACGGCGCGCTGCGGCGCAGGCGTCGGCTTGCCAACCACAGGCTTATGCTGCATGGGCTTTGCAGCCGTCTTGACGGCCGGTGCTGTTCCTGCTGTCTTGGCTGCAGGCTTGCTTGCCTTTACAGGCACATGTGCCTTGGCAGCCGGCTTCTTGGCGACCGTCTTGCTTGCTGCAACGGGCTTAGCCTCAGGGCGACCCGGCTTTTTCGCAGCAGGAAGCGCGCGGGCCACCTTCTTGCCGGTACCAGCCGAAGACTTCGCCGAGCGTCCGGCGATTGCCTTTTTCTTGTCAGCCATAGGGGTCGTCTCACTTTCTCGTCGGATTTATGAGCCGTACTCGCAGCGATGCACGTCAAGCTGGGACGCCGGCCTGCCTACCCGCGCTCCAAGCGTATATGGTGGACCGGTAACGCCGTGGGGAGCGGTTGCCGTTCCGTAATTGTGCTCTGGATTGATAAAAACTGCCCCGCGGGCGGACCTGAAGGAGGTCCGATCATTGCCTAGATGGCAAAGCGGATGCTCTTCGTTCGCTCCTGTTCCGACTCTGTACCGGGCTTTATGCGTCATCTCAGGGGAGCGTAACATAAAGTTCATTGAAAATGAAGGGCGGGCCTGCGAGAGGGTATGGGCCGCCTTACCCGGTGAGCCTGAATCCCGAGCAATCTGAAAAGGGTGCGAAAAGGGTTGCGCATTTTGCCGCAACGAGTTGCGTGCGCGGGCTGCTTAGTCGCCGGAACCGGGTTCTGACGAAAAATACTTATCGAACTTGTCGGCCTCGTCCTTGTGGCCCTCGGCGTCCGCCATGGGGTCCTTTTTCGAGGTTATGTTCGGCCAGGATTCGGAAAACTTGCGGTTGATCTCCAGCCAGCGCTCGAGGCCAGGCTCGGTGTCCGGCTTGATGGCATCAACCGGGCACTCGGGTTCGCAGACGCCGCAGTCTATGCACTCGTCCGGATGGATGACGAGCATATTCTCGCCTTCGTAGAAGCAATCGACCGGGCAGACCTCGACGCAATCGGTGTATTTGCACTTGATGCATTTTTCGTTGACGACGTAGGTCATTAATTCAATCCGGATCAATTCCACGTGCCGCCGACGGCGGCGGCGGCACCGCTCAGTCGCGACACCTTCAGGTCGCTTCCCCGACAAACCCTCGATCAGCGCGCCCTGCCGTTGAAGCGGTCGATTGCGCGCCGGTCCTTCTTGGTCGGCCGCCCACTTCCGACGGGCCGTTCAGCGGCGCTGACCTCGGTCGGCGGTCGACTCGCGGCGGGAGGCGTGGGCGCATGAGGTTTGATGGCATCGCCTTCAGCTGTCAATTCCTCATAAAGTTCTCTCGCCGCGGCAGAAGGGCCCCGACGCTCCGCAAGGCCAATCACGCGTACGAGCTGGACGCGGCGGTTAATGGCGATGGTGAGCACGTCGCCGGGACGCACGGGCTGGGCCGGCCTGTCGACGCGCATTTTGTTGACGCGCACCTTGCCGGCGCTGACCAGTTCGCTTGCGAGCGTTCGCGTTTTGATGAAGCGCGCAAACCAGAGCCACTTATCCAGCCGCTGCGTACCGGCCGGGGCGGTTTCTTCGGATGCCTTGGCGCTCAAGCGCCGGATTCCTTGGTCCGCTTCGCCAGCTCCTCACGCAGAGCTCCGAGGGCGGCGAAAGGCGAATCCGGGTCGGCGCCGCCGCGGCGCGGTGGAGAGGCGCTGTGCACCTCGGCCTTGCGCCGGTCGTCGCGGTTGTCACGCCGCTGGCGATCCCCGCCAGGACCACCGCGGCGATGGGATGCCGCGTCGCGCTGGCCGCGATCGCGATCCTCGCGACGATCCTTGCCGCCCTGGTGCGGTGGACGCCGATCGTCGCGGCGATCTTTGTTATCCCGGTCGTCGCGGCGGTGATGACGCTGCTCGTGTGCCGGTGGTGCGCTCTGCTCGGCGGCGGCAGGCGCCGGCGGCGTTTCGCCCGTCGGCGCCGGTGCCTGAGCGGCGGGCGCGTTCTGCTGACCGCGCTGCCGATGACGCTGATCGCGGCGCTCGGGGCGACGCTCGCCGCGCTCGCGGTTATGCCGACGCGGACGCCAGATGTCCTCGTACTTGATCTCAGGCTCGGCCACAGCGGCTTCAGCGGCTGCGGCCGCTACCGCGGGTGCTTCGGCGGACGTCGCTTCGGCAGCAGCAGGAGCCGGCGACGGTTCGGCGGCGGCCGGTTGCTCGACGGCAGCGTCGCCGGCAGTTTCTTCCGCAGAAACAGATGCTGCGGCTTCGCCTTCGGCCGGCGGTGCTGTCTCGGCGACTGATTGTTCAGCCGGCGGTGCCGCCGCAGGCTTGATCGGACGGCGATCGAGGCGGAAGCCCAGCGCCTTCAGCACGCCGCCGAGCTCGTCGGGCGAGCAGCCGAGCAACGACATCATCTCCGGCGTCACGGTGAAGCCGCCGTCACCGGTGGCACCCTTGGGCGGCATCGCGCCTTCCGTCTGGCGCCAGGCCAGCAGCGGACGGATCACATCCGCGAGACGCTCCAGCATGTCGAGGCGCACGGCGCGCGGGCCGCACACATGATAGCCGTAGGCCCGATAGAAGGGTTCGGGGATGGCGGCATCGGGCGTGAACGAGGTGAGGCCAGCGCGCGGGGCGTCCGGCAGCGTATCGGCAGAGAAGCCGTGCGCGGACGCGTTCTTCAGCGACCACAGCGTCAGGATCATTTCGGCGGGAGCCGGTTTCAGCAAGGTTGGGAAGTAGATGTTGAAGGCGCCGAAGCGCACGCCGTATTTGCGCAGCTGCGCGCGGGCGTTCTGATCGAGCGATTTGATCTCTTCGGCGACCGTCTCACGACGCAGCACGCCGAGGTTTTCGCGCAACCGGAAGGCAATACCGCGTGCAAGGCCGGCGACATCCTCGGCGTTGCCGATATCGACAAGAGGCTTCAGCTTTTCGGCGATGGTCTGCGTGAGCCATGCCTCGAGGCGCGCCTGCACCTTCTCCCGGTCGGAGGCAGAGAGATACTCGTCCGCGAGCAGCGTCACGCTCGGCTTTAGCGGATCATCGGTTGCTTCGAGCTGACCGATCTCCTCCTCGCGCCAGATGACGCGGCCGCGGCGATTGATGCTCAGGGCATCGGGCTGCGCGGCGGCGACGCGGCGGGCGCGCATGCCCAGTTCGCGTGCGAGCACCTGAGCGGCGGCGGTGCGTGCCGCCTTGCCGTGAATGCCCTCGGCTCCAGGGTCGAGCTGGAAACGAAAGCCCTTCAGACGGCCAACGAAGTGGTTCTCGACATTGATCGCACCATCGGGTGCGATGTCGGCGTGTAGTTCGTCCTTGTCGCGCATGCCCTTCATCAGGGCGCTCGTCCGAAGATCGACGAAGCGCTGCGTCAATTGCTCGTGCAGCGCATCCGACAAACGATCTTCGATCTCACGCGTCCTGCCTTGCCAGTGCTCCGGGTCTTTGAGCCAGGAGCTACGATTGGAAACGAATGTCCAGGTGCGAATATGTGCAATCCGGTTGGCGAGCGTATCGATGTCGCCGTCGGTGCGGTCGGCCAGCGATACCTGCTTGGCGAACCAGTCCTCCGGAATGCGCTCGTCGGAACTGACGATGTAGTTGAAGATCGTGGCGACGAGCTCGGCGTGGCTCTGGCCGGAGATCTTGCGGTAGTCGGGGATCTGACAGACCTCCCAAAGCCGCTTGACGGCGGCGGGAGCAATCGCCTTAGCGGCAATCTCGGGATCAGCGCTGAGCGTTTCCAGCGCGATGACGTCGTCGGCGGCCCTGGCGCGTGCCAGACGCTGCAGCGTGGGCATCTCGCGCAGGGAGTGCCGCAGACCTTCGAGGGTGCGGAAGTCGAGATCGCGGTTGCGCCACTGAAGCACGCGCACGCTGTCGAAGTTGTGCGTTTCCAGACGATCGATGGTGTCGCTATCAAACGGCTCTGCCGAGCCCGTAACGCCGAACGTGCCGTCGTTCATGTGGCGGCCGGCGCGACCTGCAATCTGCGACAGCTCCGACGGCGTCAGGTTGCGATGGTTCTGTCCATCGAACTTGCGCGTCGCGGAGAAGGCAACGTGATCGACGTCGAGATTAAGGCCCATGCCGATCGCATCGGTGGCGACGAGGAAGCCGACATCGCCCGACTGGTAGAGCGCGACCTGCGCGTTGCGCGTGCGCGGCGACAGCGCACCTAACACGACCGCAGCGCCACCGCTCTGGCGGCGGATCAATTCGGCGATGGAATAAACTTCGGCGGCAGAGAACGCTACGACGGCCGTGCGCTGCGGCAAGCGCGTCAGTTTCTTCTGGCCCGAGTAGGTCAGCTTGGAGAGACGCGGGCGCG
The DNA here is from genome assembly GCA_030148725.1 of Hyphomicrobium sp. Lineage (GTDB taxonomy): Bacteria > Pseudomonadota > Alphaproteobacteria > Rhizobiales > Hyphomicrobiaceae > Hyphomicrobium_A. Next base: position 5,931 of record JASBSU010000013.1, on the reverse strand, counting down.
AGATGAAATTGGCGCCGGGGATGAGATCGGCAATCGCCTCGCGCATCGTCTGCGCGCCAAGCAGCAACGTTTCCGATCGGCCGCGCGCGTGCAGCAGGCGATCGGTGAAAACGTGGCCGCGTTCGGGATCGCCGGCGAGCTGGATCTCGTCGATGGCGAGGAAGTCGACGTCGACATCGCGCGGCATCGCCTCGACGGTACACACCCAATAGCGCGCACGCTCCGGCTTGATCTTCTCCTCGCCGGTGATGAGCGCGACCTTGTCGGCACCAATGCGATTGGCGATCTTGTCGTACACCTCGCGCGCCAACAGGCGCAGCGGCAAGCCGATCATGCCACTTTCGTGGCCAAGCATGCGCTCAATCGCGAGGTGGGTTTTGCCGGTATTGGTCGGGCCGAGCACCGCCGTAACATGGCGGATGCGTGCCTCGAGGTCGGTGGCCATCTGGCATCCTCATTTCCCTGGCGATGGCATCGCAGAGACATTCGCCGAGATCAAGGGCATGTTTGCCGTCGAAGCGCGCGGCAGGCGGCTATTCTAGTCATCTTTAGGCTGGCTGGCGATGCCGCCAGGGTCGGAGCACCGCCCTATCGCCGCAGGGCGATCCGCTGCTGATCGGGCATCGTGATGTCGACGTGGTCGGAGGTGAGGGTTGCCGTCCCGACGATGGTCGGCACCGTCACGCTATAGGGAATAACGATGTTGGCCTTCGGCACCGGGCGCATGACGAGCTCGATCTTCCCTTTGATGACCGAGGTCGATCCTTCACCCGGCTTGTGGCCGGACACCGGGAGGAGCTTCACGTTGCAGACATAGTCTGTGCCAGCGCGGCGGGCGGGCGTGAAAACGACGTCAAACCGCTGCTTGCCGTCGTAGATCGGGAGTTTGCGCGTGCAAGGGTCCGCGAGGTTGCCGAGCGACAGTGCCATAACGCCGCTCAGCGGATCGAGGACGTTCTTGAGCTGCTCGCTTGTGACCGGGACGGCCTGGGGCGAGGGCGGGTCGAAGGGCGTCACCTTGGCCACGGAAGGCCCTGTAAAGGCGATATTGAGCGCTTTGACCTTCTTTTTCTTTAGGAAGGTCTTCTGCTTGTAGGTGTAGTTGTAGTCGGCCGGCTGCGCGGTGACGCCGGTCCTCGTGACCGCACCCTTGCTTGCCATGTCGCCGCGATAATCGAACATCGTGGTGTCGATCTTGGCGTTGGCCGTCAGGGTGTAGGTGTCGCCATCGATCTTCGAGTTGAACCTGAAATGCCCGATGTCGCCGAGAGCGGTGAAGTTGACGCGGTAAACGGCGTCGACATTGGCTGGAAGCGGGCCTTTACCGGCGGCCGTGGCTGGCCCGATGGCGCCCGCGAGCAGACCAAAAGCGATGGCGTTCGAGGCTGCGGCGGCCTTGGCCGCCTGTCGCATTCTTGAAATCATATACCCCAACGGTCCTTGAGGACGTGCGCCTGATCCGTCGCGGATAGTGCGATTTTACGTCCAATCTAAGGCCCAAGCGGCCGCCGGGCCCGAGGGCGCGCCCCCAATGCCTTGACGAAAGGGAGGGCCTGAGGCATAGACACCGGCCAAATCCCCACAGTCCGCTGGCGGGGACATTTTGTTTCCCGCTAATCCTTGCACGACGCCTGCCGCACGACAGCGGTGGCGAAGGAGTTTTACGATGACGAGGCGCTGTGAGCTGACCGGCAAGCTTCCCCTTTCAGGGCAGCTGAGGAGCCACGCCGAGAACAAGACCAAGCGGAAGTTCCGCCCCAACCTGTGCGAGGTGACGCTGATCAGCGACGCTCTCGGCCGCAAGTTCCGCCTGCGCGTCTCCGCGCACGCGCTGAAGTCGGTCGAAAAGCGTGGCGGTCTCGATGCGTTCCTGCTCAAGGCCGGCAATGACGACCTCTCAGATCGCGTGCTCAAGCTGAAGCGCGAGATCCAGAAGGTCGGCAAGGCGAGCAGCCCCGCCGCTTAATTTCGCGAACTTCTCGCGTTCCGGCGAACATGCGCCGCCCTTTCCATACGGAGGGGCGGCATTTGTCGTTGAGGGCCGCGTCTGCCTAGCGGCCGTCGGCCTTCGAGCCGCCCTGCTTGGCGTCGAGATCGGCTGGGCTGATGGAGAACTGCAGCAACAGCGTGCGCTGCAGGGTGTGGTTGTAGTTGTCATCGGAAATCATGGTGATGATCAGCTCGCCGCCCGGGCCCTGATGGGTTGCGAGACCTTCCATGTTGTCGATCTCCTTGCTGCCGTCGGCAGCGACGAGGATATCGGCGTCGATGACGCGGCCGCGGCGCAACTCGCCGGCCTTGATGTGGCGCAGGCGCATGCTGACGCCTTCACTGAAGCGGAAGCGACGTTCCAGGACCAATAGCGATCCATCGGGCAGCGGCGCGGCATCGGTGATGTCGTAGTCGCCGTCGTTGGTCATGAAGAACTTGCGCGGGCGATCCTTATCCAGCCAGATCCAGCCGATGTAGTTGCCATTGTCGTCGCGCATGCGTTCGGAAAAGGCGACGAGCTTGCCCTTGTTGGGGCCGCCCTGCAGGACCGCGATGGCCTCGAAGCCACCGTTGTCGGGCATGTCACGGGCTGACTTCGGCAGGGCGACCTTGCCGCGCGCTGGCGATAATTCGCCGTTCTTGATGTCGTAGCGCGCGATGCGGTGCTTGCGCTCGAACGAGATCAACGCCGTGCCGTTCTCGACGTTGCCCGATGCGATCGTGAGGCCTTCGGAGTCGCTGTCCTTCTTGCGCGAGAGCGGATCACCCTCCTTCGACTGGATGGCGCCGACGCGCACATCCGCCATGCCGCTGGGGGCACCCTTGTCGTCGTAAGAGAGCTTGCCTGACATCCAGAGACCGGCGTCGGAGATGGCAAAGTAGCCTTTGCCATCGGGATCGAGCGCAAGGCCCGACCAGCCGCCGAAGTATTCCGATGGGGACGTCAGAACGAGACCGCCGCGCCAGGAGAGCTTGCCGAACTTCGTTTTCTCGCGCGCGACGCGGTCAAAACCCGCGAGGGGCTTCGCCTCGACAGTGATGGGTCCGGTGACGAGATTGGCCGTCGATGGCTTGCCTTTGCCATACGCCATGCCCGCGCCGATGGCGGCGATGAGCGCAAGCCCGACAGGCAGTCGCAGCCGCCGGCCACGGTGCGACTTCAGAAACGCTGCGATACTCAATTGAGATGCCTCCGACGCGGGCGACGCTGCGGGCGCGCCTCACGCCCCTTCTCCTCGAACAACTCGACCAGCTTGTCGGTCATGGCGCCGGCAAGCTCGGATGGGTCGGTGATGGTCACGGCGCGGCGGTAGTAGCGCGTCACGTCGTGGCCGATGCCAATGGCGATGAGTTCGACCGGCGAGCGGGTCTCGATCTCGTCGATCACCTGGCGAAGATGCTGCTCCAAATAGCTGCCGGAGTTCACCGACAGCGTCGAGTCATCGACGGGTGCGCCGTCGGAGATCATCATCAGGATGCGCCGCTGCTCGGGACGCGCGAGCAGACGGCGGTGCGCCCAGGCCAACGCCTCGCCGTCGATATTCTCCTTCAGGAGACCTTCACGCATCATCAAAGCGAGCGAGCGCTTGGCGCGCCGCCACGGGGCGTCAGCGGTCTTGTAAACGATGTGGCGCAGATCGTTGAGACGACCGGGGCCGGTCGGCTTGCCGGCAGCGAGCCATTGCTCCCGCGCCTGCCCACCCTTCCAAGCGCGCGTGGTGAAGCCGAGGATCTCGACCTTGACACCGCAGCGCTCCAGCGTGCGCGCGAGAATATCAGCGCAGCACGCCGCGACCATGATGGGGCGGCCGCGCATCGAACCGGAATTGTCGAGCAGCAGCGTGACGACGGTGTCGCGGAATTCAGTGTCGCGCTCGCGCTTGAACGACAGCGCGTGCATCGGATCGATGATGACGCGCGTCAGGCGCGCAGCATCGAGTGCGCCTTCCTCCAGATCGAAATCCCAGGCTCTGTTCTGCTGCGCCAGCAGGCGCCGCTGAAGACGGTTGGCGAGACGCGCCACGGCGCTCGACAACGCGCGCAGCTCGCGATCGAGGTAAGCACGCAGGCGCTCCAGTTCTTCGGGCGAGGAAAGCTGATCGGCGCCGATCTCCTCGTCGAACTCGCGCGTAAAAACCTTGTAGCCGAACGACTCGGGGTCATCGAGCACCGACGTGTTGGGACGCCAGGGCTCGGGAGATTCGAACTGCTCGAAATCCTCGAGCATGTTGTCGACGTCATCCATGCTGGATGAGTCCGACGTTTCCTGCGTCTCGCTGATCTCACCGTCGGCGTCGCCGTCCTCGCGCTTCTGTTCGCTGGACTCTTCGCCCTGCTCGCTCGATTCCGTCTCGCCCTCGTTGCCGTCCTTTTCCTGCTCGCTCTCTTCCTCGTTCTCCTCGCGGTCAGCCTGCACGCTGTCCTCGGTGAGTTCGAGCGCGCGCAAAAGATCGCGCAGCAGGCGGCCGAAGGCTTCCTGGTCGTCGGCCAGCTGCTCCAGGCGCTCGAGGAGCTTCGCACCGCGCTGCTCGATGGCCGGGCGCCAGACATCGACGAGCGCCGCGGCGGTGTCGGGCGGCGGCAGGCCGGTGAGACGCTCGCGCACCAGCAACGCGATCGCATCTTCGAGCGGGGCGTCGGCTCGCGTCTTCACCTGCGCATAGCGAGGGTGGGAATACTGGTCTTCGATGCGGGCGGTGAGATTGCGCGCCATGCCCGGCATGCGATTGGCGCCGAGTGCCTCGACGCGAGCGCGCTCGGCAGCCTCGAAGACAAGGCGCGCGGGTCCGCTGGCCGGCGCCAGCTTGTTGTGGATCTTGGCGTCATGGCAGCCGGCCGTCAGCGCAAAGCTGTCCGCCCAACCTCGGATGATCGCGATCTCGCGTGCGGATGGAACGCGCGATGGCTCGGGGAGCTGGACGCGCGTGGAGGTGTACTCGGGCGCGCCAGCTGCGAATGCGACGTCGATATCGTCGTGACCGGCAACGGCGCGCACGCACAAACCTATGGCCCGCTTGAGGGGCTCGGTCGGCGCTTCCTTGCGCTTGGGAGGCGCGCCGGTCATCCGTTCAGCTCAGGGCCACGTTGGCGGCGCTCTCGGGAAGTTCCTCGCCGAACGAGCGCTGGTAGAACTCGGCGACAAGCGGGCGCTCGAGTTCGTCGCACTTGTTGAGGAACGTGACGCGGAAGGCGAAGCCGATGTCGCCGAACACCTCGGCGTTCTCTGCCCACATGATGACGGTGCGCGGGCTCATCACGGTCGAGAGGTCGCCATTGATGAAGGCGTTGCGCGTCAGGTCGGCGACGCGGACCATGTTCGAAACCTGTTTGCGCTTGGCGTCCGTCTTGTTGAACGACTTCACCTTCGAGAGGACGATCTTCACCTCGTCGTCGTGCGGCAGGTAGTTCAGCGTCGCGACGATCGACCAGCGGTCCATCTGGCCCTGATTGATCTGCTGCGTGCCGTGATAAAGCCCGGACGTGTCGCCCAGACCGATGGTGTTGGTCGTCGCGAAGAGACGGAACGCGGGGTGCGGGCGGATCACCTTCGACTGATCGAGCAGCGTGAGCTTACCGGAGACCTCCAGCACACGCTGAATGACGAACATCACGTCGGGGCGCCCGGCGTCATACTCGTCGAAGACGAGGGCGGTGTTGGACTGCAGCGCGTAGGGCAGGATGCCCTCGCGGAATTCCGTCACCTGCTTGCCGTCGCGCAGCACGATCGCGTCCTTGCCGATGAGATCGATGCGGCTGATGTGGCTGTCGAGGTTGACGCGCACGCAGGGCCAGTTGAGTCGCGCCGCGACCTGCTCGATATGGGTCGACTTGCCGGTGCCGTGATAGCCGCAGATCAGGACGCGGCGGTTGTAGGCGAACCCGGCGAGGATGGCCAAGGTAGTGTCGTGATCGAAGCGGTAGGCTTCATCGATATCCGGC
>JASBSU010000008.1 GCA_030148725.1 Hyphomicrobium sp. | reverse complement strand
CCGCCGCATCGCCGCGCTCGAGGCAAAAACTGCCGAATACAAGTCCTGGGTCGAGCGCCGTGACGAATTCCTGAAGCGCGCAACGACATCGCTGGTCAAGATCTACGGCCAGATGGAGCCGGACGCCGCCGCACTTCAGCTCGTCTCGATGGACGAGGAAACGGCCGCGTCGCTGCTGATGAAGCTCGATCCGCAAGGTGCAAGCGCAATTCTGAACGAGATGGTGCCGGAAAAGGCTGCGCGGCTCGCCGCCACGATATCGGGCGCAGCGCGCCTGCCAAGGCCGAATGCCGCCCAGCAGGCGCCGCCGCGGCCGCAACCGAACCAGGATCTGCCCGCCTATCCCGGTCGTGAGGGCAGATCATGATCGCGAAACTTCTTTGGGTTCCACTCGCCGCCGCAACGCTCGGCGCTTGCGCAGTGGACGTGCGCGACTTCAATCGCGAGCCGCACATGACGCCCGTGGGCAGCGGCATGGTGCCTAAGCGCGTTGCGATGGTGATGGAGCCGGCGCCGCCCCCCGTCTATCGCGGCAACAGCTCGATCTGGCAGGATTCCCGCGCCGATCTCTTCTCCGATCTTCGCGCCCGCAAGATGGGTGACACGGTGACGGTCAAGATCTCGATGAAGGACCGCGCATCGATCACCAACGATTCCGAGCGCAAGCGCGACGCTTCCAACTCCGTCGACGTCGGCTTCACCTACGGCGCCACGTCGAGCGACATTACGATCGCCAACGGCGGCGACCTCGGCGCGAGCGCGGCCTCCAAAACCAAGACGAAGAGCGAAGGCGGCATCGAGCGCTACGAGCGGATCGACCTCCTCGTCGCCGCTGTCGTTTCCGACGTTCTGCCCAATGGCAATCTCGTCATCAGCGGCTCGCAGGAAGTTCGCGTGAACTACGAGGTGCGCGTCCTGAACGTTGCCGGCATCGTGCGTCCGGTGGACATCTCCTCCGACAACACCGTCGCTTACGAGAAGATCGCCGAGGCGCGCATCGCCTACGGCGGCCGCGGCAGGCTAATGGAAGTCAATCAGCCGCCGTGGGGACAGCAGCTCGTCGACAACGTGCTGCCTTGGTGATGGGGCTCTAGCGATGGCGTCGGCTGCCGAGGACGGACGAGCGGGCGAAGGCGGTCAGACATCTCGGCCGCTGTCGACGATGACCTTCACGCTCATCGTCGGCGTGCTGACGCTCGTCGCCGCCGCTGTCGGATTTCTCGGAGGCCAGCAGATTCTGTCCGGCATGCAGGCAACGCCCGAGGCCGCACCGGCACAGCACGCCGGCTACCTCGGCGAACGCCAGCGCATGGAGAGCGCCAAGCTGCGGCCGCTGGCGCCGATCGTTACCAACCTCGCGGAGGCAACACCCGTCTGGATCCGCATCGAGGCCGCGCTGGTTTTCGACGAAATCCCGAAAGACGCAGATGAGCTGGCGGCGCGCATCTCCGAGGACATCCTCGGCTACCTGCGCACCCTGTCGATGAAGCAGATCGAGGGCGCTACCGGATTTCAGTACCTGTCGGAGGATCTGAACGAGCGCGTCCGCGCCCGCAGCGACGGCGTTGTGCGCGAGCTGATCATTCAGGGGCTGATCGTCGAATGAAGCGAGCCTTGCTCATTGTCTGCGCGCTGCTGCTGAGCGTTGCGCCGGTCGCCGCACAGCAGATCCCCGGCCTCGACCAGCTGATGCCGGCGGGCGATACGAGTGCTGCTGGCCGCATCGTTCAGCTCGTCATCCTGATCACGGTGCTGTCGGTGGCGCCGGGCATCCTCATCATGGTGACGTGCTTCACGCGATTTGTAATCGCGTTGTCGTTCCTCCGCGCGGGCATCGGTCTGCAGACCACGCCAGCCAATCTCATTCTTATCAGCCTCGCCCTCTTCATGACGCTCTACGTCATGGCGCCGACCTTCGATCGCGCCTGGCAGGGCGGCGTCGTTCCCCTCATGGAGAACAAGATCAACGAGGCAGAGGCCTTTGAGAAAATCTCCGCGCCCTTCCGCACGTTCATGCTGGCCAACGTCCGCGACAAGGACCTGAAGCTGTTCAACGACCTGGCACACGAATATCTGTGGCCCAAGCAGACCAAGACCGATGCGCCGGCACCGCCTCCGCCGCCCGCCCCGACGACCGCCGATGGGGCCAACATCGAGCTTCGCGTTCTCATCCCCGCCTTCATGATCTCTGAGCTGCGCCGCGGCTTCGAGATCGGCTTCCTGATGGTGCTGCCGTTCCTCGTCATCGACATGATCGTCGCGACGCTGACGATGTCGATGGGCATGATGATGCTGCCACCGACTGTCATCTCCTTGCCGTTCAAGATCCTGTTCTTCGTCCTGATCGACGGCTGGAACCTGCTCGTCGGAGGTCTGATCCGATCTTTCGCGTGAACGTAACCGACGCGTTTACCAATCCTCAATCAAGCGTTTACTATAAATCGAGTGACGACAGGTTGGGCCGCCGAGGCCCAAGGGCATGAAGCCGCTCTGTCGTGCCGGCAACATCCGGTATGTCCCCCGACCGATTCGAAAATCCAGGGACAGCCATCATGGCCAGTATCAATACCAACATCGCCGCAATGACGGCGCTGCGGTCGCTCACGGCCACCAACCAGGCACTGACGCAGACGCAGGATCGCATCTCGACGGGCTTGCGCGTCGCGACCGCTGCCGACAACGCCGCGTACTGGTCGATCGCGACCACGATGAAGTCTGACAACTCGGCGCTCTCGACGGTGCAGGACGCTCTCGGCCTCGGCGCCGCGACGGTCGACGTCGCCTACACCGCGCTCGATGAAGCCAAGAACATCGTCACCAAAATCAAGGACAAGCTGGTCGCCGCCGCTCAGCCCGGCCTCGACCGCACCAAGATCCAGACGGAAATCACCGAGCTTCAGGCACAGCTGTCCGGCATCGCCAGCGCCGCGACGCTGCAGGGCCAGAACTGGCTCTCGGTCGACTCTTCAGCCGCCGGCTTCAACGCGACAAAGAAGATCGTTTCCTCGATCAGCCGCTCGGGCGGCACGATCTCGGTGCAGACGATCTCGATCAACACCGGCTCGATGGTGCTCTTCGACACCAACGCGGCGGCAAACGGCATCCTCGACTCCACGCGTAACGCTACGACCGGCGTTATCGACGCCGCCGGCACGTTCACCGTTGGAACGCTGAATATCTCTGCGCTCACCGACAGCGCCGCCGACATGGCCATCCTCGACGGCTACATCAAGGGCGCTGACCGCGCGATCACCGAGATGGCCGCCGGTGCGACCGCTCTCGGTGCCGCCAAGGCCCGTATCGAAATTCAGCAGTCGTTCGTCGATGCCCTCATGGACGCGATCGAGGGCGGCATCAGCCAGCTCGTCGACGCCGACATGAACGAAGAATCGACGCGCCTGCAGGCGCTGCAGGTGAAGCAGCAGCTCGGCATCCAGGCGCTCTCGATCGCCAACGGCTCGAGCCAGAGCATCCTCAGCCTCTTCCGGCAATAACGGCAAAATGAACTGATAACGTACCACCCGGGCCCTCTCACGAGGGCCCGGAACGAGAGACTGCGCCTGACGGAACGTCGCTCCGAGTGATCCAAGTCACCGCGGCGATAACCAAACCTCAAGTCGCCGTCACTAATGTAGTTTGACGACAGGTTGGGTCATTAGGCCCAAGGGCATGATGCCGAACTGTCGTGCCGGCGTGATCCGGTATGTCCCCCGGAACAACAAGTACATTTTAGGGACACGCCTCAATGTCGAGTATTAACACCAACGTCGCCGCCATGACGGCGCTGCGGTCGCTTACGGCCACCAACCAGGCACTGACACAGACGCAGGATCGCATCTCGACGGGCTTGCGCGTCGCAACCGCCGCCGACAACGCCGCCTACTGGTCTATTGCGACCACGATGCGCTCCGACAACTCGGCGCTTTCTACGGTGCAGGACGCGCTCGGCCTCGGCGCCGCGACGGTCGACGTCGCTTATACCGCGCTCGATGAAGCCAAGAACATCGTCACCAAGATCAAGGACAAGCTCGTCGCCGCCGCGCAGCCCGGCCTCGATCGCGCCAAGATCCAGACGGAAATCACTGAGCTCCAGGCGCAGCTTTCCGGCATCGCCAGCGCCGCGACGCTGCAGGGCCAGAACTGGCTTTCGGTCGACTCCGCGGCCGCCGGCTACAACGGCACCAAGAATATCGTTTCTTCGATCAGCCGCGCCAACGGCACGATCTCGGTCCAGACCATCTCCATCAACACCTCGTCGATGGTGCTGTTCGACGCGAACGCCGCTGTCGGCGGCGTCGGCATCCTCGACGCCTATCGGGACGGCACGACGGGTATCCGTCACGCTGTTCAGCCGGCCGTGCCCGCCGCGACGGACTTCACGGTCGCGACGATCAACATCGCCGCGCTGACAGACAGCACCGCCGACATGGCGACCCTCGACGGCTATATCAAAGGCGCCGATCGTGCGATCACCGAGCTGGCCGCTGGTGCGACCGCTCTCGGTGCTGCGAAGGCCCGTATCGAGATCCAGCAGTCGTTCGTCGACTCGCTCAAGGACGCGATCGAGGGCGGCATCAGCCAGCTCGTCGACGCCGATATGAACGAGGAGTCGACGCGCCTTCAGGCTCTGCAGGTCAAGCAGCAGCTCGGCATTCAGGCGCTCTCGATCGCCAACGGCTCGAGCCAGAGCATTCTCAGCCTCTTCCGCTAATCGTCGGAATAGCGCGCAAGGAAGCCAAGCTCCTCTCCCGGGGGCTTGGCTTTTTCCATTTCCGGCGGGCATGGCCAGCAGCCTAACGAGTCAGGCCCGCTATTAATCTCTGCTTAGGTGCGTTCCCACAGCCGCGATGGCGCGACGCCCTTAGATAAGACTGGCCCCGGCATTTTAGCGTTGTTGCAACCGCTCCCCGGCTAAATCTGGAGGACGACAGGTTGAGTGCGCCAGGCGCGTGCTCAAGGGCATGATGCCGAGCTGTCGTGCCGGCCGCGACCCGGTATGTCCCCCGTTTTGTACTGCGTAGCCAAGGGACAAACCTTTATGTCTAGTATCAATACCAATGTCGCCGCCATGACGGCGCTGCGGTCGCTCACGGCCACCAACCAGGCACTCACCCAGACCCAGAGCCGCATTTCGAGCGGCCTGCGCGTCGCAACCGCTTCCGACAACGCCGCCTACTGGTCGATCGCAACGACCATGCGCTCTGACAAGTCGTCGCTCTCCACGGTGCAGGACGCGCTCGGCCTCGGCGCCGCCGTCATTGACGTCGCCTACACCGCACTCGACGAAGCCAAGAACATCGTCACCAAGATCAAGGACAAGCTGGTCGCCGCCGCTCAGCCCGGCCTCGACCGCGGCAAGATCCAGACCGAAATCGGCGAGCTGCAGGCCCAGCTCTCGGGTATGGCCGCCTCTGCAACTTTGCAGGGTCAGAACTGGCTTTCGGTCGACTCTTCGGCCGCCGGCTACAACGCGACCAAGCAGGTCGTGTCCTCGATCAGCCGCGCCGGTGGTTCGGTGTCGGTGCAGACGATTTCGATCAACACGTCCTCGATGGTGCTGTTCGACACCAACGCAGCCGCCAACGGCATCCTCGATTCCTCGCGTAACGCCACGACGGGTGTCGTCGACGCCGCCGGCACCTTCACGGTCGGCAGCTTGAACATCTCCGCGCTCACCGATAGCACCGCCGATATGGCCATCCTCGACGGCTACATCAAAGGTGCCGACCGCGCGATCACCGAGATGGCCGCCGGCGCGACCGGCCTCGGCGCTGCCAAGGCTCGCATCGACATCCAGCAGTCGTTCGTGACGTCGCTCATGGATGCCATCGAAGGCGGCATCAGCCAGCTCGTCGACGCCGACATGAACGAGGAATCGACGCGCCTTCAGGCTCTGCAGGTGAAGCAGCAACTTGGCATTCAGGCTCTCTCGATCGCCAACTCGTCGAGCCAGAGCATCCTCAGCCTGTTCCGTTAAGGCCACAATCGACGATATTCCGAAAAGCCAAGCTCTCTCAGAGGGCTTGGCTTTTCTGTTGGCAATTCTCGCACAAGGTTCCCGACCAAAGATCGCCTCATAACCCATAAGCCGGATTCGAATTGCCGGGGAGGCGCATGGTCTGGAGCGATCAGCTCAAGCAGTTGTGGGGCAATCTGCTCGCCCTCGGGGCACAGCGGCTTGCCGTGCTGGCGCTTGTAGGACTCACAGTATTCGTCTCGATCGGCCTCGGCAGCTACTACATGAGCCGGCCGAGCTACGAGACGCTATACACCGGGCTCGACGCGCAGGACGTCGCCCGCATCGGCGCCACGCTGCAGGAATCAGGCATCTCCTTCGACGTCAGCACTGGCGGCACCTCCGTCCTGGTCCATCCGGGCCAGACCTCCCAGGCGCGTATGCTGCTGGCAGAAAAGGGCCTGCCGAGCAGCAATGGTGCCGGCTACGAGCTCTTCGATAAGATGGGCGCCATCGGCCTCACCTCCTTCATGCAGGAAATTACCCGTGTGCGCGCGCTCGAGGGCGAGATCGGCCGCACGATTCAAGGCATGAAGGGTGTGCGCGCAGCGCGCGTCCACATCGTGATGGCTGACACCGGCTCGTTCCGTCGCAGCACGCAGCAGCCATCCGCATCGGTCGTGATCCGCACCGATGCCTCATCGGATTTCTCCTCGGCCCAGGCGATACGGCATCTCGTTGCCGCGGCCGTGCCGGGACTGACGATCGACAAGGTTCGCGTGCTCAGCACCGACGGAACCGTCCTCGCTTCGGGCGATGGCACATTCAGCGCTGCCCCCACCAAGATGCTCGAGCTGGAGCGCTCCATAGCGAACGAGCTGAAGCAGAACGTCAGCGAGACGCTCGCGCCCTACATAGGCGTCGACAACTTCCAGCTCAGCGTGGCAGCGCGGCTGAACATCGACAAGCGGCAGGTGAACGAGACGGCTTATGATCCGGAATCCCGGTTCGAGCGCTCGCGCCGCACGGTGAAGGAAAAGACGAACTCCAAGGACGCCGGCAACACGCAGCCGGTTGGCGTCGACCAGAACCTGCCCGCCGAGCCGGGAGCCAACGCCAGTGGCGACAACAGCTCCATGCGCGCAAGCGAGCGCAAGGAGGAGCTGAAGAACTTCGAGGCCAACTCCAAAACAATTTCCACCGTGAGCGACGGTTACCGCGTCGAGGCGCTGACGGTCGCAGTCGTCATCAACAAGCGCCGTCTCGAAGCCTTGCTGGGCGCCGGTGCCTCGCAGGAGGCGATCGATGCCAAGCTGAAGGAGGTCGAGAGCCTCGTCGCATCGGCGACCGGCACGGACCAGAAGCGGGGTGACCGCATCACCGTGGCGGCCGTCGAATTCCTCGCCCACGACGAGTTGATGCAGCCGCTACCCTCGCGTGGCGTCGGCGACTACCTGCTCGATCAGATGGACACCGTGGTAAAGGCGCTGGCGATCATCGCCGCAGCCATCGTGCTGGTCTGGTTCGGCCTGCGCCCGGCAACCCGCATGCTGCTAGAGTATCAGCCGCAGGCGCTGCCACAGGCCGCCGGAGCAGACATCGAGCTGCCGTTTGAGCCGCAGATCGCGCCGGCGTTCGCAGTGGAGCCACAGTTTGCTTCTTCAGAGTCGACCCAGGACCTGATCGGAGACCTGACGAGCAAGATCAACCGCGGCCCGCAGAAGCGGCTCGAGCAGATGGTCGACTATGACGAAGAGCAGGCGGTAGCCATCCTCAAGCAGTGGCTGCGCGGTGGGGTGCAGGCGTGAGCGGATTGCCCGTCGCCCACTTCCTGGTCGACTTCGACAGCAAGCCGCCGGCTGACGTGATCATTGACGCGCCGCTTTTGCAAACACCCGCGTTCAGCGAGGCCTACTGGGCTGAGCGCATTGACGAGGCGTACGCCCGCGGCGTCGAGGAAGGCGGCAGGGCTATGCAAGCCGAAGCCGCCATCCGGCTCGATGATCAGAAGGCCGCGATGGAACAGGGCATCGCAGCGGCGCGCCAAGCGTGGGTGCTGGAAAGCGGACCGCGCATCGCCGAACAGATCGTCGCTGCCGTGGGCGACATGCAAGACCGCATCGCTGACGCAGTCGACAGAACCCTTCGGCCGTTCATAGCGGACGCAGCGCGCAGAGAGGCGCTGCGGCAATTGCGTGCGACCCTCGACGAACTGATCGCGAACAACCCGGCCATCACTTTCGACATTTCCGGACCCGAGGACCTGCTGGACAGCATTCGCGGCAGCCTGCCTGCCGCAATGGCATCGGCTTCGTTCGTGATCAACGAAGCAACCGACGTGCAAATAAAAGCCGGATCGTCGCTGATCGAAACGCGCATCGCGGCGTGGCTGAACAATTGTGAGGCGCAAGTTCGATGAACCCAGCCCAGGGCGACGGCGACACGCATCAACACGAGCTGGTCATCATCCGTCGTCGTAGCAACGGCGAAGAAGCGCCGCACAAGGGCGGCGTCTGGAAGATCGCGCACGCCGACTTCATGACCGCCCTCATGGCCTTCTTCCTCGTCATGTGGCTCATCACCGCGACGGACGACAAGACGATCACCGGCGTCGCGAACTACTTCAATCCGATGCGGTTGAGTGACTCCAACGCTCGGCCGAAAGGCATCAACAATATGGAGCCCGGCAGCAGCAGCAAGGAAGGCAGCTCGCCCGGAACGTCCGACGCGGGCAAGCACAGCGGATCGCGCACGGGCAAGGGCACAGAGGGGCCGAACAACGCCGAGGCCGCGCTATTCGGCGAGCCGTACGAGGTGCTCGACAAGCTGGCCGCCGAAGCCGGCAAAGGGCCACCGGCTCTGCACCTGACGGAGCGCGGCAACCCGCTTGGGCACCACACCGGCGAAGCGTTCCGCGACCCGTTCGACCCCGACTCGCGTTTTGATCCGCGCCAGAGCGTCGAGCCGGACGCTGGCGCCGGCAGCAAGGACGCCGCCGCTGGCGGCGCACCGAATGTAAACGGTCTCAGTCATGCGGAGCCGCAGCCGGTCCCCCCGCCTGCTGATGGCGCGCCGGCATCGAATGCATCGACGGATCTCAGCCAGCCGATCGAGAACGCGGTCAAGGCGACGGGCTTCCATCCTATACCGGGCATCGACGTCCGCACGACAGACGAAGGCTTGCTCATCAGCATTTCGGATCAGCCGGATTTCGAAATGTTCGGTATCGCCTCCGCGCGCCCCAAGCCTGAGGTCGTGGTGCTGCTCGAAAAGATCGGCAAGATCCTCATGGATCGCCCCGAAAGCGTGGTGATCCGTGGTCATACCGACGGTCGGCCTTACCGCGGCGACTATGACAACTGGCGGCTCTCGACGGCGCGCGCCCAGATGGCCTACTACATGCTCATGCGCAGCGGCATTCCTCCGACGAGGGTCGCACGCATCGAGGGTCACGCCGATCACAGCTTGAAGAACACCGGCGACCCGCTCGCGGCTGAAAACCGCCGCATCGAGATCCTGCTCGCAAAGGGCAAGCCGTGATGCGTCGACTGCGGCTCAATCTTCTGTGTCTTGGTGCGCTGTGCGTGCCGGCGGCAGCGGACGAGCTTGCCAGGCAGCCGTATGAACTCGTGCGCGAACTTCAGATCTTTCAGGATCAGGCAGCCCTGAAGGCGACCAGCGCCCGCGCAGAGCAGCGCGAGCAGCGCGAACGCATCGCCAAGGTTGCCTCCCAGCTCATGAGCTTTGGACCAAAAGTCTGGAGCGATCCGCGCAACATGCGCGCAGCCATCATTTATGCGCTCAGCGGCGGCGACCCTCGAATACTGCGCAGCCTATTGGCCTCCGGAGCTGTCACCGGGCTCGACGAGCGCTTGGCAAAGGGCGCGTTGGCGTACAGCGAGCGTCGCGATGAGGAGGCGACCAAGCTTCTCGATGGCGTCGACGTCGAGGCGCTCGATCGCAGTATCGGAGGGCACGTCGCCCTGGTGCGTGCCATGCTCATATCCAAGACCGATCAGCGTAAGGCCTATGCCTTGCTCGACCGCGCCCGCGTCATCTCGCCAGGCACGATCGTCGAGGAGGCCGCACTTCGTCGGCAGGCGATACTGGCTGCGAAGATGAAGCAGCTCGACGCATTCGATCAGCTTTCATCGCAGTATTTCCGTCGCTTTGCGACTTCGATATTCGCGCGCACCTTCGAGCACCAGTTCGCTAAAGAGGTCGTCGCACACAACTATGCGGCCGACGAGAGGAGGTTCGCTCATCTCGAAACGCAGCTCACCGGGCTCCCGGAAGCGGAACGGCGCGAAACATGCCTTGCCATCGCCGAGGAAGCAGTCGAGGCCGGCAACGTCGACATGGTTCGCTTCGCAGCGCGCCTCGCCGCCGTTGACGCGCGCACTTACCCATACGAGGCGACCCGGATGCGCCTCTATGAGGCCGCTACGCTGCTCGTAACGCCGGACTACGAGGAGGCATCGAGAGCGCTCTTCACAATCGACCGCGCCAAGCTCGGCGTGCGCGATGAGCCTTTGCTCGACGCAGCCCTTGCCGTCGCGCGCGAGATCGCGCGTCCGCCCTCGGCCGCTCAGCCGAGCGCCGAAAGCGGCGGATCGCCCGTTGAAGCGCCGTCGGTCGATGGCGAAAGCGCCCGCCTGTTCAAGAATGCCGAGCAGGCCTTGGTGCAAGCCGATGGTCTCTTGAAGGAGGGTTCGAGATGACGACAGCGGTGAATGTCCCGGGCCCGGCTCCGACGCGCACAACGGTCGGTGGCCAACGCGATGCTGCGGCCAAGGGCGGAGCGAACGCAGATGACGCAGAGGCCGGCTTCGGCGACGTGCTGACGAAGATGCGCGGCGCCCCCGGAGACGCCAAGCAAGCCGACAAAGTGAGCCCCCAGGCGCAGGGTAACGGCCAGCAGCTTCGCGACGAAGCTGCCGTCCTGACAAGCATCGACTCCGTGCTCGAAAGCCTCGTACAGGCGGACGCGCAACCTGCCGACGATGATACGCGTGCAACGCCTCAGGCGGGAGCTGTAACCGATATTATCGCAGCGATTGCGCTACCCGCGATGCATGCCGCCGTGGCATCGAACAACGGCGCATCGAAGCTAGCAAATGAAGCGCCCGCATTGACGACGCCTGCGCCGAACGTCTCTGCGCCCCAGCCGCACGATGTGCAGGTCACGACGGACCAGGCGACGGCTGATGTGCCTCCACCGGTCGCGACGGCCACCCCTGACCAAGCGACGGTCGTGCAAAACATCGCCGCTGCGACCGATGCCGCCCCGCAGACGAACGGACTGGATAAGAGCAAGCAATCCCGTAAGCCGGGCGAGGTTGATTCCGGAACAGCGCTGCCGCGTACGCCATCCGCCTCCGCCGCTGATACCGACACGACAGTCCGCCACGCCGCCAAGGTGCTCTCCCAGGAGGCCCATTTCGCGCCGGCGATTGAAGGCGCATCCCAGCCGACCGCCGACGACGCAGCCGCCTCCGGCACGCAATCCGCAGATGCTAAAAGCGTCAGCGCGCCGCCCGAAACGCAGCCTTCCTTTGACGAATTGGCGGCCGCCGGCAATCGTCCAGCCAACCAGATCGCCGACCACATCCTCGCCGAGACACAAGCTGACACCCAATTGGCTGATCGCACGGTGAGCGTGCCCGGACAGCCCGCCGCGAAGTCGGTGCTCAAGATCCTGCACATCCAGCTTCAGCCCGCCGACCTCGGCACAGTCACCGTCCGAATGGAGCTGAAGGACGCCGAGCTGTCTCTTCATGTCGAGGCGGAGCGGCCCGAGACAGCCGAATTGATCCGCAACGACCAGGACACCCTGTCGAAGCTGCTGCGTGCCTCTGGCTATAACGTCGACCCTGCCTCCGTACGCGTGACCGACGCGGATCGCACGGCGGCCGCGCAGCAAACCGGACAGAACGGCACGCAGACGAGCTTCCAATCTTCGCCGCAGTCCCATCCCGGCGCGTCCGAGCGCCAAGGCAACCAGCAACGCGGGAACGCCAATGCGAGTGGTGGTGAGTCCCGGCCCCAAACGAACCGGACCGAAGTCCATGAAACGCCTGATCGCGCTGGTCGCGGCCTCTATATTTAGCGCGGGACTCGCCGTCGCCGCCGACGCGCGGGACGCGCTCCAGAACGCCTGCGAGCAGGAACTCGTGCGCGCCGCGGCCATGCACAACGTGCCGTTGGGTATGCTGTACGCCATCGGCTTGTCGGAAACGGGCCGCAACGGCTCGCTGCGTCCGTACGCGCTCAACATAGATGGGCGCGCCACATACGAGATGACCAAGGACGAAGCACTGCACGCCTTCAAGGATGCGCAGCGCGCCGGCGCGAAATTCATCGACATCGGTTGCATGCAGATCAACCACCGCTATCACGCCGAAAGCTTCGATCGGCTCGAGGACATGTTCGATCCGGCGAAGAACGTCGCTTACGCCGCGCGATTTCTCAGCGAGCTGAAAGAGCGCGAGGGAACTTGGACCAAGGCCATCGCGCGCTATCACGCCGGCCCGACCAATACGGCGGCCCAGAAGACCTACGTCTGCCGCGTCATCGGACACATGGTGAAGTCCGGCTTCGGCGAGTGGACGGACGATGCACGCGCCTATTGCGGAAATTGAGTGAGCCCGGCGTTCCACGGGCAGATGAATCGAACAGGAACGGCTGTTGAACAATGACGACAAAGACAGGATTGCTCGGCCCGTACCGCCTGACGTTCGACGGCATCAACAGTGCCGTCGCGCGCCAGTCTGCCGGCGTCTACGCGCTCGGCAGCATGGATCCGCACGGAAACTTCCGCGTCAAGCACGTCGGCCGCGCAGATTCCGATATCCGGGCGACGCTTTGCGAGCGCATCGGATCGGACGTCTTGTTCAAGGTAGGCTTCTTCGCAACGGCGCGTGCCGCCTTCGAGAAGGAGTGCGAGCTGTTCCACGACTTCAGTCCGCCTGGCAACCGCATCCATCCCGGGCGTGCCAAAGGCACGAACTGGGAGTGTCCGCGCTGCAAGATATTCAAGACTGGCTCTTGAGCAGTTTCAATATGTCGTCGAGCGCCGCCTGATAACCGTGATGCCAATAGGTCTGCTCGGACGAACCCTGGTCGAGATGACGTTGCTCGAGATCGGCCGGCTCGCCCTGCTGCTCCAGCCACTCGCGAATGTTGTCCCTGCGTTCCACGAGGAGCGCCATGTTTCTCTCGGCGGACATACTCTGAACCAACCCCACTGACGCCACTCCCCTCGACCAACTCGCCACCGCATCTGTTCAACCTGCGGCATCGCTCCGGTCGAGGGAGGTGATGCTATGCGAGAGATGTTCGCTTCCCCTCAAACCAATCGTTCGAATTGCATCCTTCGGCGTGGCGTTTTGTCAGGTCTGCTCAAGCGCCGATACGACGCTTTATTGCTCCGTCGATCAGCATGTTGGCCACCATCATGCGGCGCGTCGCAACGTCCCGCTCCTCGCGTGCAACGCGATCGGGATGATTGGCGAGGGCAAACCGCCGGCGCAGGCGCGCAAGCTCGGCAGATGTCATTTGCTCGGTGATCGCGAGCTCCGCGGCGACAGCCTGCGGATCGGCGGTGCGTCGCACGCGCTGCACCTTCCGCTCGCGATGATGTTCGAGATAGGATTCGAGCAGCGACGACAACGTCGACATCCGGATCTCGCGGGCGATCTCGCTGATCTTATCCAGGCGCGACGGCCGCACGCTGCGAGGCCGCGAACGCTTCGGCTCAAAGTCTATATCGACGCCCGCAGCACGCGACACGTCATCCAGGACATCGGAGAAGTTCATGCGTCGCTCGCCGCTGTTCAGAAAAATTCGCATTCGTCTTGCTCCGTAGCCTTCGCTCGCGGAGCCGCGGGTTGCTTCAGGCGCTCACAAAGAGATGCGATGAGCAGCACGTCGCAGGCAGCGCGGGTGTCGAGAACCCAGTGCTCCGGCGTCGTCGCGGACAACGTGGCGAGAAATTCGGAGAGACCGGCGAGATGCTGCGTGACGTGATCGATGCCCTGCAGCACGTCGAAGCACTGCGCCTTACGCAGCGACTCGCGCACCCCGGGCAATTCGACGATGGCGTGTAGCCGCTCCACATCGGCGGCGAGATGGCCAAGCTCCTCGCCGACCGCGCTCAGCAGCAGCGGTATGGGGGTGGTCTCTGAATTGGACGCTGATTGCGCACACATGACTGAACTGATCCCGGCAGAGATACGCGCCGGCCCCCTTAGAAAAGCTCCAGATCTCCTTCCGGCAGCGGCTTTGGCGGAGCGCTTGGAGCTGCAACCGTCGAAGCCTCACCGATGAAGATCTGTCGTGCCCGGCCCGTGACAGGCCAGTACTCGACGCGCCGCCCGGACGCCCCGCCCAGACTGCGCCCGACGATTGTAATGCCCTCATTCTTCAAAAATCGTTCAGCAAACTTGGCATTCATGTCGCCGACGTCCGAACTCTTGAAGATGGTGCGTGCCCCGCCGAAGAGTTTGGCCTCCAGCCGCCCCCTATGAGCGCCATGGCTCATCAGGCCGTTGACCAGAAGCTCCATCAGATGAACGCCGTAGCGTTCAGCATCGCGCAGGTCCGCTCGTCTCGTTTCGCCCGGCAACAGGAAATGGTTCATCCCGCCGACACGCGCGACGGGATCGCGCAGGCAGGCAGCAACGCATGAGCCAAGGACGGTCGTCATGACGAGATCTGGATCGTCGGAGACGAAGTATTGGCCCTCCATCACGTGTTTTCGGACGAGGGTCGGCTGCGTCATTTGAGTTTGCCAACGACGGCTTCCAGCGCCGTTTTGAGCGCGGGCACTGTGAACGGCTTTGTCAGGTAGTTGTTGATGCCGAACTGGACCGCCTTCTGAACCAGCTCCTTGTCGCCCTTGCCCGTCAGCATGATGAAGGGCGTCTTCTGCGTCGGGCCGTTCTGGCGGATGGCACGCAGCAGGCCAAGACCGTCAAGCTTCGGCATGTTGAAATCGGAGATGACGAGGTGTGTCTGCGTCGACATCACATGTTTGAGGCCCTGCTCGCCGTCCGAGGCGAACGAAATGTTCTTGATGCCGAGTTCCTGCAGGCCGTCGCGCACCAACATGCGGCTCGTCGTCGTATCGTCGACGATGAGAACTTTGAGCTGATCGGCGAGTGACATTGTTATTCTCCTGGTTCAGCGGCCGCGCAGATTGGTCATGACCAGGACCGCATTTGCGATCCGGTCGAGGGGCAGCTGTCGCTCCACCGCTCCGATCTCGAAAGCGGCTCTCGGCATGCCGTAGATGAGGCTGGAAGCTTCGTCCTGTCCGATTGTTTTGGCCCCGGCCTGGCGCATGGCTAGAAGCCCCTGAGCGCCATCGCGGCCCATGCCCGTCAGGATGATGCCGAGGGCGTTCTGCTTGGCGACTTGGGCGACCGAGCTGAACAGCACGTCGACCGAGGGCGAATGACCGCTGACCGCAGGACCAGCGCGCAGGCGGCAGCGCAATCCCTTGGCATCTTCGATCTCGAGGTGTTTTGTGCCACCTGGCGCGATGTAGACGCAGCCGGTTTCAACCGGCATGCCATCGCTGGCCTCGACGACCTTCGGAGCATTCAGCCGGTCGAGACGAGTAGCTAGGCTTGCGGTGAAATCCGGCGGCATGTGCTGCACGATCACCGTCGGCGGACAATTGTCCGGGAGCTGTGAGATGTACGCCGACAGCGCCTCGACGCCACCGGTAGACGATCCGATCGCCACCACGCGTCCGTCTGGTTCGTAGGCAGCCAGCATGGGGCGACGCTGCGCATCACGCGGCTTGGCCTCGACGACCGGTGCCGCACGAGAGCGCACGCGAGCGCCCGCGGCTGACTTCACGATCCGCGGCAGTTCGGCGAACGGTTGCGCATCGCCGGGCGCCGGTTTGGCAATGCAGTCGACGGCGCCGATCTGCATCGCCTCGATCGCCGTTTCGGTGCCCTGGCCGGTGAGGTTCGACACCATGATGACCGGCGTTGGCCGCAGCCGCACGATCTTCTCCAGGAAGTCGAGCCCGTTCATGCCCGGCATCTCCACGTCGAGCGTGATGACGTCCGGATTATGCGCCTTGATGGCATCGCGCGCCGTCAGCGGATTGCTGGCGGTTCCGACGACTTCGATCTCCGGGTCGCGACGCAGCGCCAGCGAAATGAGACCGCGCATGGTGGCGGAATCGTCGACCACGAGCACGCGAATAGGTGTCGTCATGCCGAAGGACCCTCCTTCAGACGATACGTGGTGATCGCTTCATTCGTGAAGAACGGCGAAGCGGCACCGAACAGGCGCTCCGAGTGGCCGATGTAAAGCCGTCCGGCAGGCGCGAGCAGCGGCACGAAGCGCCGCCAGATCTCCACCTGCGTCTCTTCCTTGAAGTAGATGAGCGCGTTGCGGCACATGATGGCTTGAAACGGCCCGCGCATCGGCCACGGGCCGATCAGGTTCAGCTTGCGAAACACCACGAGCTTGCGCAGGTCATCGCCGACGCGCCAAGTCTTGCCGCTGTGATCGGTGCCATGCGGAACGAACCAGCGCTGCCGCACCTCTTTGGGCACCGGCTCCATGGCGGATTCGCCATAGATGCCCGCATCGCCCTTGCGCAGCACGTTGGGGTCGATGTCGGTCGCCAGCACCCGGACGTTACGCGAGGCCGCGTCGGGCATGACCGCCAAAATAGAAAGCGCGATGGAATAAGGCTCTTCGCCGCTTGAGCAGGCCGCCGACCAGATGCGCACGGGAGCACCGGAACGCGCCCGTGACGCCAGCTGCGGCAGGACGTTCGCGCGCATGTGCTCGAAGTGATGCGGCTCGCGGAAGAACCGCGTGACGTTGGTCGTCAGCGCGGCAACCATCTGCTGGCGCTCTTCCACGCCCTCTTCGCGGGAAAGCAGCTGGCAGTAGCTGCGGAAGTTCTCCATGTGCAGCGCACGCAGGCGCTTGGCAAGCCGCGAGTAAACGAGGCTCGCCTTTCCCTCGCCGAGGTCGATCCCCGCGTCGGCGTATGCGATGCCCGCAATCTGCTGATAGTCGTCGCGCGTAAGCGGAAACTCGCCGTCGATCAGCGATGCCTCCCGATTGCGGCCGGAGCTTGCGAGCGCCGAGCTCATTGCACCTCGCTCCGCTCGCGCTCGGGCAGGACCTGATCGACCGAAAGCAGGCTGACCATTCTGCCGTCCTGCGCCAGCAGGCCGGATACGAATCGCTTGGCCATCTCCGACGCAACGTCCGGCGGCGGCAGGATCTCTGCATCCGTCACCGTGAGGATATCGGACACGGCATCGACCAGCAGCCCGACGACCTGGCTTCCGACCTGAGCAACGATGATGACGTGACGACCCTTTGGCTCCGTCGGTGGAAATCCAAGACGCACCGCCAGATCCATGATCGGCAGCACCGCGCCGCGTAGATTGATCACGCCGCGCACGAACGGCTGCGAATGCGGCAGCACCGTCGCCGGCGTCCAGCCGCGGATCTCCCGCACCGACATCACGTCGATGCAGAACTCCTGATTGCCGACTGCGAAAGCGATGAGCTCGCGTGCGGCTCCGCCCCTTGGTTCCTTGATGGCTGCAGCGCTCAATTCGTACATGGGATTTAACCTGCCAATGCAAGAAGGTTGTCGGAGGCGAGACCGCCGTTGCGTGCGCCTGCCACGACGGCATCGACGTCGAGGATCAGCGCGACGCGGCCGTCGCCGAGAATGGTCGCCGCGGCGATGCCGGGCACGCGTCCGTAGTTTTCTTCGAGGCTCTTGATGACGACCTGACGCTGGCCCTGGATGGCATCGACCAGCAGCGCACTTTGGGCGCCTCCGTCCGATTCAACCAGCAGCGCCACGCCGGCACCTGGATCTACAATCTGGGTGCGATAGCCGAGCTCACGGCCGACATCGATCAGCGGCACGAAATTGTTGCGCAGCGCGATGACGCGAGAATCCCCGCCGAAACCGTGCACGTCGCCCGGCTTCGGCTTCAGCGTCTCGATGATCGAGGTGAGCGGCACGACCAGCGTCTGATCGCCTACCGTGACGACCATGCCGTAAAGAACGGCCAGCGTCAGCGGCAGGCTGAGCGTGAACGTCGAGCCCTCGCCCGGACGTGAGGAAATGGATACCCGGCCGCCGAGCGCCTGGATCGAACGCTTGACGACATCCATGCCGACGCCGCGTCCCGAGATGTCGGAGATGGTCGAAGCGGTCGAGAACCCCGGCAGGAAGATCAGGTTGTCGATCTCTTCATCGGTCAGCTGCGCGTTCGCAGGGATGAGACCCTTGTCTTCGGCAATCGCCCTGACGCGCGGCCGATTGATGCCGGCGCCGTCGTCGGCGATGTCGATCACGATGCGTCCCGACCGGTGCGTTGCGGAAAGGCGCACCAGCCCTTCCTCGCGTTTGCCGTTGGCAGCGCGCACCTCGGGCTTTTCGAGGCCGTGGTCGATGGCATTGCGGATCATGTGCGTCAGCGGATCGGCGAGACGCTCGATGACGGTCTTGTCGACTTCGGTGCCTTCGCCTTCTGTAACAAGGCGCACCTTCTTGCCGGTCGCCGCCGCAACCTCGCGCACCAGCCGCGGCATCCGCTGGAATACTGACTTTACCGGCTGCGCGCGGATGGCCATCACGCCTTCCTGGATGTCGCGCGTCAGCTGCTCGAATTCGTCGAGCCCAGTCGCGAAATCCGACGAACGTGAGAGACCCGCTTCCGCAAGCCTCTGTGAGAGCATCGCCTGGTTGATGACGAGTTCGCCGACGAGGTTCATCAGGCGATCCACGCGATCGAGATCGACGCGGATCGTCTGCTGTGCAGCCTCGCCGCTTGCGGCCTTGTCAGCCTTGGGCGCTTCGGCCTTTTGTGCGGCGGGGAGCGGCTCGGCTGGCACGATCGCCAGCTTGGCGTCATGCACCGGCGCTGGAGCGGCCACGGCCTCGTCGGTGCTGGAGAATTCGTCCGCTGCGGCTTCGATGACGGCGGTTTCAACCGCGATCGTCTCCGAGGCAGCGTCCTCGACCGGAGCTTCGGCTTCCTCGCGAATGCGGCGCAGCAGCGCCTCGATCTCGTCTTCTCCAGCCGCGGAGACCCCGGCTGTACCTTCGATGGTGAGATCGCAGTCGCCGTCGACGAACTCGAAAATACCGCGAACGTCATCTTCGCAGTGCGTCGTCTTGAGCGTAATGGTCCAGGCGAGGTAGGAGCCTTCCGCGTCGAGATCCGTCAGCAACGGGACCTCGGTCACGTCGCAGGCAACGGACATCTCACCGAGACGCTCAAGCTCCCGCAACAGCACCACCGGCTCATTCGCACTCGAATAGAGGCTGGCGTGCGGCTTGAAGGTGATCGTGAATTCGTTGACGGCCGGCTCCGGCTCGGTCGCGACCTCGTCGAATGCGGGGAACGCCACCGCGACCGGTGTGAAGGCGAAGTCTTCCTCTTCAGCCTCCGTTTCCGACGCCCCACCGTGCGCCGCAGCCGGCGCGCCGCTCAAGGAAGCAAGCTCGTCCGTCGCGGTGCCGATGCGGGCATCGTCCACGGAGCCGCCGTCACGTGCAACGCGAACCAGATCCGCCAGAACGTCGGCAGCCCGCAGCATGATCGCGAGCACGTGCTCGCTGGCGGCCAGCTTACCCTTGCGAACCTCGTCGAGCACCGTCTCGAAGACGTGCGCGAACCGCACGAGGTCTTCGAGTGCGAACGCTCCGGCGCCGCCCTTGATCGAATGCACGGCACGGAATACGGCGTTGACGATCTCCGGATCGGAGCCGCCGCTCTGTATCTCGAGCAGACCCGTTTCCAGTTCCGCGAGCTGCTCCTCGCATTCCTGAAAGAAGATCTGGCGCAGCGCGTCCATCTCGCTCACGGTCCAGTGCCCCCGATTTGACCTAGCCCGAAACCCGGCGGACGGCGTCCACCAGCTTCACGGGATGGAATGGCTTGACGATCCAGCCGGTAGCCCCGGCATTGCGGGCGCGAGCCTTCTTTTCGGCATCGCTTTCCGTGGTCAGAACCAGGATCGGCGTCGCGCGGTGCGTCGTGTCCCGGCGCACGTGCTCGATGAATCCGAACCCATCGAGACGCGGCATGTTGATGTCGGTGATGATCACATCCGCCGACCGGCCCTTCAGAACCTCGAGCCCGTGCATGCCATCTTCCGCCTGCAGCACATTGAAGCCCGCATCCTGGAGCGCCAGGAGCAGCATCTCGCGCATCGTGCGGGAGTCGTCGACTGTAAGTACCGTTTTGCTCATCACGCGGACTCCGGTCGGGTCATGTCTTGATCGAAAGAAATTCCAAGGAGCCGGGTGCCCGCCAGGAATTCCTCGGTCGGCTTTTCGAGAGCGAGGTTCACGCCGTCCGCTTTCCACGTCGCCGACGCCGCAAGCAGAACTTGCAGGCACTGCGCGCCGACGCGGCGAACACGGCTGGCATCGATACTGAGATCGCTGCCGCGGCGTGTGAGGAGCGATTGGGCCAGTGGCGCTGCAGCCGTGAGGTCCATGACCTCGGGCAGCTGCAGCTTTTTCCTCGTGCCCCGCCGCTCGCCCGCCTTAGAACTCTTCCCAGTCCTGCTCATTGGCGATGGCCTCCAGCTTCCGCACCGCGGACGGAACGCCGCGCATGGAGATGGTTTTCAGGGCTGTGCGAGTCTTCGGCTGCGTCGCCGCAGGACGTGCGTCGCGCGGAGCGGGATCAGCCGCCAGTTCGTGCCCGGTCTCGAAGCGGCTGACGAGTTCCAGCAGCTTCTCGATTTCGCGCGCCAGGCCGTGGCTCGCTGCCGTCGTCTCCTCGACGACCGCCGCGTTCTGCTGCGTGACGTGATCCATCTGCGAGACGCCGGTGTTGATCTCCTGCAGGCCGACCGACTGCTCCTTGGCACCAGACGCGATTTCGGAGACGATCGTGTTGATCTCCGTGACCTCGGTCATGATGCGCTCGAGCGCCTTGCCCATCTGCCCAACGAGATCGACACCCTGCTCGACCTGCTTCGTCGAAGCGGAGATGAGCCCCTTGATCTCCTTCGCCGCCTCGGCGGAGCGCTGAGCCAGCGCCCGAACCTCGGAGGCGACGACGGCAAACCCGCGTCCGGCTTCACCGGCACGTGCAGCCTCGACGCCCGCGTTGAGAGCGAGAAGGTTCGTCTGGAAGGCGATTTCATCGATCACGCCGATGATGTGGCTGATCTGCTGCGAGGAGCGTTCGATGTCGCCCATGGCCGAGATGGCCTGGCGCACGACTTCGTCGCTCTTCTCCGCATCTGACTTCGCCGATGCAACGACCTCGCGAGCGTGGCCGGCACCGTCCGCAGTCTTCTTGACGGTGGCCGTGATCTCGTCGAGTGCAGCAGCCGTCTGCTCCAGGCTTGCGGCCTGCTGAGCCGTGCGGCGTGACTGATCGTCGGCAGCCGTAGAGATCTCGGTCGTCGCAAAGCGGATCGCCTGGGTACTGGAGGCGATGGTCACCAGTGCGTCCTGCAGGCTCGATGCCGTCGTGTTGAAGTCGTGACGGATCTTCTCGTGGTCCTCGGTGAACGGCGTGTTGAGGCGGAACGTCAGGTCCCCCTTCGACAAGCGCTCGAGGGCAGCCGAGAAGTCGCGCATGAACGTGTTGTGAGCATCGATGTAGAACTGGCTCTCGGCTTCCTGCTTGCGCCGCGCTTCTTCGCCAGCGATGCGGGCGGCCTCAGCCTCCGCCTCGAGGCGCTGCTTTTCGAGCGCAGCCTGCTTGAACGTCTCGACGGCCTTCGCCATCAAGCCGATCTCGTCGTGGCGATCGATAGACGGAACGTTGATGTCGTTGTTGCCGGCAGCAAGACCGTTCACGGCGACAGTGATCTCTCCGAGTGGACGGGCGATCATGCGAGACAACCACCAGCCCGCCATCAGCGCCATGCCGATGGCCAGCAGGCTACCGAGCAGCTGCGTGACATGCGACCAGTAAAGTGCCGAGTTCAGCTGGGTCATCGCCGAGCTGATCCACGCGTCGGCCTTGGCCTGCGCGCTGTCGGCGGCAGTGCGGAAGGCATCGAACGCAGCGTTCATCGCGCTGGCGTCTCCACGCTCTGCATCGCGCCGCCAGGCGCCGGCAGCGCTCTGCATGGCATCTATGTCTGAGCCGATGGCGGCAACGTTTGGATGAGCATCGACGATCATCCGCGCGGCTGCGATCTGAGTAGCAAATCGCTGCGCGGCCTGCGCAGCGGTAGCAGGCGATCCTTGCGCGCGCTGTTCGTCGTGGATGTCCGACGTCGCGCTCACGAGATGCTTGTTGAGTGTCGTCGCCGACGCCACGCCCACGTTGGCGTGATCAATCGACAGTAGCGTGAAGAAGAATGCGGTTCCCGTGACGGCAAACACGACGAGAATCGACGCGAGCCCCAACGCAAGTTTGCGTGAGACCTTCAAATTGGCGAGCATTGTACCGGCGAGCCTCTTGTCCGCTGTTAGCGACGACATACCGGGCTCGCACCGGCATGGCAGAGCGGCATCATGCTCTTTGGCGGCGCGCGAGGGCCATCCAATCTGCCATGTTCGGGACTATAGGAGGGTAGTGCTAACAAGCGATTAGCCGCGCCGGCTCCCGAACTGATTCAGCGTGCGTGAGCCGAAGACAGCTTCGGTCCGCGAGGCGCGCATACCGAGCGAGAAACGCGAAACGCCCGCGCCGGAGAAAGCGCAGGCGTCGAATTCATTCCGTGAACCAAACAGGCGCGTGCGTCACCTTTGAATTAGCGATTGTGCGCGCAGTCATTGAAGAGCCGCCACATCTGCGGCGTGCCTTCGTCCATCGCCTTCTTGAAGAGATAATCGCAATCGTTCGGCAGCTGCGAGCCCGAGTTGTTCGGTGGCTGCTGCAGCAGGTCATTGTAGTTCATGTCGATGAAGGGCACCGCGCCGTTGACCCACGGATTGCGGCGCCCTGGAACCGGACCATAACCGCCGCCACCGGGACCGTAACCGCCATTCGGTGGACCGTAGTTGTGGCTGCCAGGACCCCAGCCGCCTCCGCTATCGGGCCGGAATCCTCCGCCGTCGCGTCCGCCGCCGGCGAAAGCACCGCCACCGCCATAGCCGCCGCCGTATCCCCCGGCGCCTGCACCGCCGCGAGCATCAGCGATGGAGCTCAGCGCCGTCAGGCCGATCAGAACGCCAAGTCCGGCGGCCAGTACAGGCTGCAGCGTTTTCATGGGTCACTCTCCACAATCAGATGTCGGCTAACGTGCCGACGCTGAACCACATTGGCTGAGAGCGATGAAAACTCGCTGAAATAATGCGCTAACGCTTGAGTGCCGTCGGCTACGCGGCGTTAAGCGGTGCCGACGCGTGCCGACTAGGCGCGGTGGTAGGGATGTCCGGAAAGGATCGTCGCCGTGCGGTAGAGCTGCTCGATCAGCACCGCACGCGCGAGGCCGTGCGGCAGGGTCATCGGACCGAGCGAAAGTTTCAGCGTAGCGGCGGATGCAACCTCGGCGCCGTGCCCATCCGGCCCGCCGATCAGAAACGCCAGCCCCTTGCAGCCTTCGTCGCGCCGTTGCGCGATCCAACTGGCGAACGCCGCGCTCGAGAGTTCCTTGCCGCCTTCGTCGAGCACGACGCAGTGAGCCGCGCCGGCAGCGGCCTTGAGCAGGCGCGAAGCCTCGTCAGCTTTACGCATGTCTGCGCTGGCCGCGCGGCTTTCGTTGATCTCGCTGATGGAAAGAGGTCCGAGCCCCAGTGAGCGCCCGGCGGCATCGAAGCGTTTCGCATACCGGGCGCACAGATCGCTCTCGGCGTCTTTGAGGCGCCCGACGGCGGCAACGATGAGGCGCATCAACAATTCATCCTACGAGGGCGCTTCCCGCGCCCTCGTTCATCGGCGCATTAACGCCGACCGGCGTCAGTGTGCCGTCGGCTCGACCGGTCTGTCGCCCGACCACATCTTTTCGAGGTTGTAGAACTCGCGAACCTCGTCGCGGAACACATGCACGATGATGTCGCCGGTATCGATGAGCACCCAGTCGCAAGCTTCCAGGCCCTCGACGCGGACACGTCCGAGACCCTGCTCTTTCAGCTTTTTACTGATCTGCTCGGCGATGGCGCCGACGTGACGGTCGGAGCGACCGGTGGCGATCAGCATGAAATCGCCGATCGAGGTCTTACCCGCCAAGTCGATGGTCACAATCTCCTCGGCCTTGGCTTCGTCGAGCCAGTGGACGATTTCCTGGACCAGGGCTGCCGATCTCTGTCCGTCTGACAAAAGCTCGGCGTGAGGCGCGCCCCTACGGGCACCCTCAAGTGCGGTTCGCATCGTGTGCTGGTTGTCCCTTCCTCATGTACCCCTTGGGGCCTGCGCCGCGTGTCGTCGACAAACTCAACGCCTTGGCGACGCTCGTCTCCGGTGGCGGACCAACCCACCACCGAAGCAAAACATAAGGCCTCAGGGTGCCGTCCAGCAATAGTTAATGCGTGTTAAGCATTCCCGCAGGCCACAGGTTGCTGTCAAAAATTGTATTTATTTCTGGGCGTTAGAACCAGCGGAGCCGGTGCGGATTGCCGTCGATGAGGCGTCGGATAGCCGTGTGCTGAGGAAAGTCCAGGCCGGGGCGGACAATCCCGGCAGCAGCTTGGCCTCTACCTCAGGGATGCGAAAACGGGCTAGCGCCATCGCCGCCGGAGAGGCCAGCGCCTTATGCCGCCAGCCCGGACGGTCGACCACGGCGATCGGCACGAGATCGGCGATGGCCCGCCACTGCCGCCAGCGATGGAAGCCGGCGAGGTTGTCCGCGCCCATCACCCAGACGAAGTCGATCCCGGGCATCCTATGTTTCAGGTACTGCAGCGTCGCGTACGTATAAGGGGTGCCCAGAGACTCTTCGAACCCCGTGATTTTTATGCGCGGGTCGGTGACGAGAGTTTGGCTCGCGGCCATCCGCTCCGCTAAGGGCGGCAGGCCTTCGCCGCTCTTCAGGGGATTGCCCGGCGTCACCATCCACCACAGCTGGTCGAGTTCGATGCGCCGGAGAGCCGTCACCGCACACACCGCGTGCCCCTCATGCGGCGGATTGAATGTGCCACCCATCAGCCCGATGCGCTGGCCCGCGGAAGCGGCCGGCAGCAGCGCATGCGATCGAAGTGGGTTGGGAGGCGGAGCGGGCATCGTCATCCGTTGGTAGCTTGGTCCGATTGTAGACGCTCCCTGCTTCACCAGCTGGAAATTTCGGAGCGAAAGTGAGCGGCAGAGATGGCCGACACGACGCCGCATCATGCGACATGCAACTCTAGTAACGCGGCAGTTATGATTGCTCTGTCATTTCTCAGGTGAGGCCGCTCGCCTTTGCCTGCGGCGCACGTCGGGAGTGACACATGCGCAGACGGCAGTTCCTGACCTCGGCAGCATCGCTGGCAGGAGCGCTGAGCGTCGCGCGAATGCCCGCACAGGCTGCCGATGGCAGCGAGGCGCATGCAGTTCCCCACCTCCTCGATAGCTTTCTCGCCTTGCCGGGAAAGAAGAGTGCGCAGGTCGATGTCGAGGAGTCGGCAGACCCATGGCGCGTCAAGTATCAGCCGGACGCCGAACTCTTCTGCGGCAGCTGCTTCAAGACGTTCGTGCTCGCGACCTACCTGCGTGAGGTCGAGGCCGGAAGCCTCGACGAGCTGGAACAGCTCCCGCTCGACGACGGTATTCGCTCACTCGTCAGCCCCGTGTTTGAAAATCTCACCGGCACCACGCAGGCCCGCAGCGCCCTCGAAGCGATGATCGCTCACAGCGACAACACCGCGACCGACATGGCGATGAAGCGCGTGACGCCGCAAAAGGTCCGCGATTTCATCGCCGAGGCTGGCCTTTCAAAGGCGCGCATTCCGGATTCGACGCGCACCTTCTTCTCTTATATCGCCGGCGCACCGAAGGGCGAGGATCTCGGATGGAAGGCTGTCAAAGCCATCGCCGACGCGGAAAAGCCCGACACGACGAAATTCCGTCCTGCGCTCAATGACGTCGAGACGATGGCTGTGCCGGCGTCCGAGTTCGTCGCCTACTACAAGCGCGCGCTCGCCGGCGACTACTTCAAGAAGCCGGAGACGCTCACCGAGTTCAAGCGCGTGCAGGCGATGGCGGACGCTATCGCCCTGGTCGTGCCCGCGAACACGGCGGCATACATGAAGGGCGGTTCGATCGACTGGAACGGCTTCCACTGTCTTGCGTTGGCGGGGCAAATGGTGGTGCGCGACATCCCCGTGACGGCGGCCTTCCTGCTCAACTGGACGGACGCCGACGGCGACGCGAAGACGATCACCGCCGGCTACAAGGACGCCGTCGCGGAAGTGCTGAGCAAGGTCCACAAGCGGTTGGTGGAGACCAGATCCTAGGTGTTGGCGAGCGACAACATACTGGTGTCGGGCGCCCTCGCCCTGCTGCTGTTCGCGGCACCGGCAGGCCATGTACTCGCTGACAGCGCCGAGGAAGCCATCCACGGGACGCTCAGCCGGTGGACGCGCGACTTCAACGCCGGCAAGGCTGAAGCGGTCTGCAATCTGTTCTCGCCTGATCTGCGCTACGATTTTCGCGGCTATCCCGAGCGCGGCTATGACGACATCTGCAACCTGTTGCATCGCTCGTTGCGCGATCCCAGCCGGACCTACAAATACGCCTTGGAAATAAAGGACATCCTCGTCTCCGGCGATCTGGCTGTCGTACGCCTCACCTGGACGCTGACGGTCACTTTGCCGAACGGTCAGGTCGTTACGACAGTCGAGCCCGGCATGGATGTGCTGCGCAAGGATGCGCGCGGAGATTGGAAGATCATCCGTTACATCGCTTACGAACAGCCGCAGCGACCGCTGCCTCAGAACGAATAGAAACTTGGGGTGGGACGAAAGCGTTGTGCAGGTTTGATCATGAAAGAGGTGTCCCAATGAAGACCAAACTTATTGTCGTCGCATCCACTTTGCTGTTGGCAGGACCGGTACTCGCCCAGGAGCCGCTGGAGAAATCCGGAACGCAACCGTCGACCACGGAGAACATGCCAGCACCGGCACCCGCCGCGACGCCCGAACCACTTGATAACGCAGGCACAGCGCCCGCCGGTCAGGCAACGACCACGGCCAATCCCGCATCGCCTGAACCGCTCGACAAGGCGGGCTCACAGCAGGCTGCGACGCCTGCCCCGGTCGGCGAAGTTCTGATCACCGAGTTGCGCGAGACCGAGGACGACAACAAGATGGTGTCGCCGCTCAATGCGACCGTCGACAAGGTCGAGGAAATGGACGTCTACGATGCCAACGGCAAGAAGATCGCCGAGGTCGATGCGGTGCTCGAAGATAAAGACGGCAACGTGAAGGGCGTCGCGATCGAATACGGCGGCTTTCTCGGAATTGGTCAGAAGGGCGCTGTCGTCACCTTCGACAAGATGAAGACCAAGGACGGCAACATCGTCGTCGACATGACCGAAGAGGATCTGGGTCGTCTCCCGGCCTGGAAGGACTGACCTGCAACGTTTCGATCGCGCGGCGCATGACGTCGCGCGATCGTTTGCAACCTCGCAGTAAACGCGGTCTTAGGTATATTCGCAGGTGCCACAAATTCGAGCATCGCAGCCTCATTTGCGTGCAGATGAACACCCGTTGGGCGCTTGCCGTGTGAGCAAACCTCCGAACACAAACAATCTACGAAAATACTGCTCAGTAAGTGGTCCTTCAGAGTGCAGAGCATTTTGCCCGTCGCGCATGAGGGCAAGCGTTTATTAGTGCCGCCTGGGCACCTTTGCCGCTGGATCACCGGGTGGCAAAGAACATGTCTGGAACTGCAGAAGAGCCTATACACGCAAAGCGGAGCGGCAAGCTTTGGCAGCCGGCGCGCAATCTGATGCAGAGGGCGTCGGCACGCTGCCGAAGCGCTGTCGATACTTTGACCAGCGGCCGCACCAAGATCGAGAACGCCCGCGCGGTGGCGGATGCCGCGATTGCCAATGCAACGGCGGCGCACGAGCGGCTTCGCGCCGCTCTCGAAATCCTCCCGCAAGGTATCGTCTTCCTCGACGACGAAGGCCGCTACATTCTCTGGAATCAGAAGTACGCCGACATCTACAAGCGCAGCGCCGATCTGTTCAAAGTCGGCGTCCGCCTTGAAGATACGCTGCGAATTGGCGTGGCGCGCGGCGATTACCCGGAAGCCAAGGGCAACGAAGAAGCGTGGATCAAGGAGCGCCTTGAGCTGCTCTACAATCCGCGCGGCCCGCACGAGCAGAATCTCTCCGACGGCCGCTGCATCCTGATCGAGGAGCGCCGGACCAGCGATGGCGGTGTCATCGGCCTGCGCATGGACATCACGGCGCTCAAACAGCGCGAAGCGTCCTTCCGGCTGCTGTTCGACGACAACCCCGTACCGATGTTCGTTTTGCATCGGGACACGCAAGCATTTCTCGCCGCCAATGCCGCCGCTCAGGCACACTACGGCTACAGCCGCGCCAAGCTCCTTGCGATGAACCTGAACGATCTGCGCATCGAGCACGACGAGCTCGTGGAAGATGGCGAAACGCCGTTTGCGAGTGAGGTCGTAACCTCTAAGCACACGACGAGCGATGGCCGCGTGATCGAGGTCGTCGCATTCTCCCGGCGGCTCGACTACGAAGGTATGCCGGCGATCCTGCTTGCGGTAATCGATATCACCGAGCGCAAGCAGGCGGAGGCACGCATCGCCTACATGGCACATCACGATGCGCTGACCGAGCTGCCCAACCGCGTCCTCTTCCGCCAGCACATGGGCGACGCCCTCGCACAGCGCGATCGGACCGGCGGCTTTGTCGGTGTGCTGTGCATAGACCTCGACAACTTCAAGCTCGTCAACGACACGCTCGGTCATCCGATCGGTGACCGGCTGCTGCAGGACGTCGCGCAGCGCATCAAGCGCGTCACGCGCCAGCGGGACATGGCAGCGCGCCTCGGTGGCGACGAGTTTGCCGTCCTCGTCCCGGAAACCAAATCTCCCCAGGAGCTGGCGATTCTCGCGCAGCGGCTCATCGACGCCGTGAGTGAGCCATACATGGTCGAGGGGCATGCCCTCACGGTGGGCACAACCATCGGCATCGCGGTCGCTCCGACCGACGGCGAGGACGCGGACCGCCTGCTGAGAAATGCCGATATGGCGCTTTACCGCGGCAAGTCGGACGGAAAGTCGACGTTCCGTTTCTTTGAACAGGAGATGGACGCAAAGGCTCAGGCGCGCCGCCAGCTCGAGGCCGATCTCCGCTTCGCCGTCGCCAACGATTCACTCGAGGTGCACTATCAGCCGCTCGTCGACCTGACGAACAATGATGTCATCGGGTTTGAGGCGCTGCTGCGCTGGCCACACGCAACACGCGGCTACGTTCCGCCTTCAGAGTTTGTGCCGCTCGCCGAGGAAACCGGGATGATCACGGCGCTCGGAAACTTCGTGCTGCGCCGCGCCTGCGCCGACGCAGTTGCGTGGCCGTCGCACATCAAGCTGGCCGTGAACCTGTCACCGATGCAGTTCCGGGTAGGCAACGTTTTCGCCAATGTGAAGAACGCGCTCGCTTTGTCGGGGCTCCAGCCCGACCGCCTGGATCTTGAGATCACAGAAAGCGTCCTGCTTGATCGCACCGACCAGGTGATCGCCCATCTCCACGCGTTGCGCGCATTGGGCGTGAGGATATCGATGGACGATTTCGGCACCGGGTACTCATCGCTCAGTTATTTGCGCGCGTTCCCGTTCGACAAGATCAAGATAGATCGCTCGTTCGTGCGCGACCTGCCGAACAACCGGCACACACTCGCCATCGTGCGCGCAATCCTTGGGCTGGCCTCCGGGCTCGACATGAAAGTCGTCGCCGAGGGCATCGAGACGCAAGCCGATCTCGCCTGCCTCGCGGCCGAAGGCTGCAAGGAAGGCCAGGGATTCTACTTCAGCGAGGCACGCCCGCAAGCCGAGGTCATCAAGCTGCTCGAGGAAAAGCAGCGCCGCGTCGCCTGAGGCGCGCAGCTAGTCGTTGGGCTTGCGTTCGCGCGCCAGCAACGCCCGCTTGCGTTCGACACCCCAGCGGTAGCCGGTGAGCTTGCCGTCGCTGCCGACGACCCTGTGGCACGGCACAGCGACCGCAATGGGATTGGCCCCACAAGCGGCGCCAACTGCCCGCACCGCGTTCGGTTTCCCGATGCGGCGCGCAATATCGGAATACGTCGCCGTTTCTCCCGGCGCGATATCGCGCAGCGCGGTCCAGACGAGCTGTTGGAAGGCCGTACCGCGTATATCCAGCGGCAGAGCAGCGGCCTTTGTCGGCACTTCGATGCCAGCAACCACGTCTGCGAGAAGCGCACCGAGGCCGGTGGCATCTTCGGCGATGTCAGCCTTCACAAACCGCTCGGCGAGCTCGCGCCGCAGGCTGCGATCGTCGTCTCCCAGCAAGATCGCGCACACGCCCTCTGTCGTCGCAGCGGCAAGTACGCGCCCGAGGGAGCTATCTGCGATCGCGTAGCGGATATTCATGCCCGCGCCTCCTGCGCGAAACGAGCGCGGTGCCATTCCGAGTGCGCCTCGGGCCCCCGCGTAAAACGAGCTGCTCGATTGGAAGCCGGCGCCATATAGGGCGTCGGTCACTGTCTCGCCACCCTGCAGCGCGGTGCGCATGCGTTGGCTGCGATGTGCTGTGGCGTACGCTTTTGGCGTCAGCCCGGTGACCTCTTTGAAGACGCGCTGAAAGTGAAATCGGCTGAAGCCCGCCTGCTGCGCGAGCTCGCTGAGATCGGGCAGCGTCTCGGCCGTCTCGATCAGGCGGCAGGCCACTGCAACCTTTTCCGCGTGCGCGCCCCCACTTGCGGCAACGTCCGGTCTGCATCGCTTGCAGGGGCGGAACCCGGCCGCCTCCGCGTCGGCGCACGTTGCATGGAACGCAACGTTCCGGCGCAATGGCCTGCGTGCTCCGCACGACGGCCGGCAATAGACGCCCGTACTCGCCACGGAATAGTAGAAAGTCCCGTCCGCCGAGGGATCGCGCGATAAAATCGCGTTCCAGCAGCGCTCATCCTGCTCGCAGGCGACGTCGGGAGACCGGAAAAGATTGCGGACGTTTGCATTCATGGCCGCAGCATAGCGCCCGCTCTAGCGCGCGCATCCCGTTTCTTGCGCTCGAATTCCGAAGCGCTTGGGACCGCGGATCAGCGCAACCGACGTGACGTTGCGCGGTCGAAGGCGTCCTGCTCCGCCTTCGTGCACCACGGATTGCCGTAGTAGCCGAAGCGACCGTTGAGACGCGTGCAATCTTTCACTGCCGGAGCGGGCTGCCACGTTCCAGACGGCCGGCGCTTGGCGTCTGCGGCAGTGGCCGCGAGAAGGACGGCGCCCACCGCGATCAAACAAATTGTGAAGGCGTGCATACCTAGACTCCTTACAGGCTACTCAGGTCGGCCGCGTCTGGCCGTTCCCCCGCACGACGTATTTGAAGCTCGTGAGCTGCTCGACGCCGACCGGACCACGGGCGTGCAGCTTGCCCGTGGCAATGCCGATCTCCCCGCCGAACCCGAACTCGCCGCCGTCGGCGAATTGCGTCGATGCATTGTGCAGCACGATGGCGGAATCGACCTCGCGCATGAAGCGCTCCGCCGTCTCTTCGTTGGCGGTTACGATCGCGTCGGTATGTTGCGTGCCGTAGCGTCCGATATGCGCGATCGCACCGGCAACCCCGTCGACGGTCTTCGCGGAGATGATCGCGTCGAGATACTCCGTCGCCCAGTCGGCATCGGTGGCCGGCTTGACGCGTGCGTCAGCATGCTGCGCCGTCGCATCGCCGCGTACCTCGCAGCCCGCATCGAGCAGCGCCGAAACGAGGGTCGGCATGAAGCTGTCGGGCGCTGCCCTGTCGACCAGCAGCGTCTCCGTCGCGCCGCAAACGCCGGTGCGGCGCATCTTGGCATTGACGAGGATGCTGACGGCCATGTCGAGGTCGGCGTCCTTGTCGACGTAAGTGTGGCACAGGCCTTCCAGGTGCGCGAACACCGGGACACGCGCTTCCTGCTGCACGCGCTCTACGAGACTTTTGCCTCCGCGCGGCACGATCACGTCGATGCTGCCGTTGAGGCCAGCGAGCATATGCCCGACGGCCGCGCGATCCGGTGTCGGTACGATCTGGATGGCAGCTTCCGGCAGCCCCGCGCTCTTGAGGCCTGAGACGAGCGCCGCATGAATCGCGAGCGCCGAGTTGAGGCTTTCCGATCCGGCCCGCAGGATCGCCGCATTGCCGGCCTTCACCGCCAGCGCCCCGGCATCCGCCGTCACGTTGGGGCGGCTTTCGAAAATGATCCCGATGACCCCGATGGGCACGCGCACGCGCTGGAAGCGCAACCCGTTCGGGCGTACCCACTCCGCGAGCACCGTTCCGACGGGATCGGCCAGCTCGGCGATCTCGTCGATGCCGGTCGCCATGGCCTCGATGCGTGCCGCATTCAGCATCAGGCGATCGACGAACGCGCTGGGTCGCCCTGCTGCGCGCGCGGCCGCAAGGTCCTTTTCGTTGGCGGCGAGGATCTGGGGCTTCGCCTCGCGCAACGCTTTGGCCGCGGCATGCAGCGCTTCGGCCTTGGCGCCCGGGCTGGCGAGCGATAGCTGGTGCGCCGCCTCGCGCGCCTGCTGTCCCATGGCGAGCATGGCTTTCTCGGTGGATGTGTCGATCCGCTCGGGCTTGTTCATGTGCTCGTGTTCCGGTGCAGCGCCATGTCGTCGCGGTGGATCAGCTCATCGCAGCGCGACACCCCTAATATAGTGGCGATCTCCGAGCTTTTCTTCCCCATGATCCGCTCAGCGTCGAAGCGGCCGTAGGCGACGAGGCCGCGCCCCAGTTCGCGGCCATCCGGCGCACGGATGACCACCGCATCTCCCCGCTCGAACTGGCCTTCCACCCGCGCGACGCCGGCCGGAAGCAGGCTTTTGCCGGCGGCAAGTGCCGTCACGGCCCCCGCATCGAGGTAGACGAAGCCCTTCGGCTCGAGCTGCCCGGCAATCCAGCGCTTGCGCGCGGTGATCGGGTCCGAATGCGCAAGGAACCACGTGCATGGCGCGCCCTCGCCGATCGAGCGTAACGGGTTCATGACCTTGCCGCTGGCGATGACCATGTGCGTGCCCGCGCCGAGCGCGATCTTGCCGGCCTCGACCTTCGTCTTCATTCCACCCTTCGACAACTCCGTGCCGACGTCCCCGGCCATCGCCTCGATCTGCGGTGTGATGGCCGTGACGATGTCGAGCCGAGTCGCATCGGCATTGGCGTTCGGCGGCGCCGTATAGAGGCCGTCGATGTCCGACAGCAGCACGAGGCAGTCCGCCGACACCATCGACGCCACACGCGCCGACAGACGGTCGTTGTCGCCATAACGGATCTCCGCCGTCGCGACGGTATCGTTCTCGTTCACCACCGGAACGGCCTTGAGGTCGAGCAGCGTTTCGATGGTGTGGCGCGCGTTGAGGTAGCGCGTGCGCTCCTCGGTATCGCCGAGCGTCAAAAGGATTTGCGCCGCGACGAGTCCGCGCGCGCCGAACATCTCCTGATAGGCGTGCGCCAGGCTGATCTGTCCCACGGCTGCCGCCGCCTGGCTCTGCTCGAGTTCGAGCGGTCCCTTCGGCAGCTTCAGCGTATGCCGTCCGAGCGCGATGGCGCCCGACGACACCAGCACCACTTGCTTGCCCGCCTTGGTGAGCCCAGCGACGTCATCCAGCAGCGAGGCCAGCCAGTCCGCCTTCAGCGTACCGGTGGCGCGGTCGGTCAACAGCGCCGAGCCGATTTTCACGACGATCCGCCGGGCGTTGGTCCATTCGGCACGCACTGCGGTCGCGGGGGCGGATTTTGCTTCAGTTGTCATGGTTTGCGCTTGTCAGCCGGCTGATGGCCACGGGTTCAAGGCACGCCTGATAGCCCAGTCGCGGCAAAAGCGGTAGCCTCAGCCCAAAAAACGAGGGCCGATCGGCCCCGGTGCGTGGCATTGGCAAACAGAATAGCCGCTCCTGACCGGGGTGGTGCAAGCACGCACGGGGAAGCTCATGGATATCGTTCGGCGCCGGCTCGCTCTCGCTCTGCTCGTTGGAAGCTTCGCCGCACCCATCGGCCCGGTGGCGCTGGCAGGCGCTGCCGCACCGGCCGCCGATCCGGCGGCGATCCAGCCGATCCTCGTACTGAAAGGCCATACCGCCGACCTCGCCGGCGCAGCTTTCAGCCATGACGGATCGAAGGTCGTCACCGCCTCCAGCGATCATACGGCGCGCATCTGGGACGCCCGATCCGGCACCCAGCTCACGGCTTTGGAGGGCCATGCCGAAGCCGTTCGCAGCGCCGCCTTCAGTCCCGATGAAAAGCGCATCGTGACGGCGTCGCGCGATGGCAGCGCGCGTGTCTGGGATGCGGCGTCCGGCAAGCAGCTCGTTACGCTCGACGGCCACGCCGGCATGTTGGAGCAGGCGGCCTGGAGCCCTGACGGCACGCGCATCGTGACCGCGTCGCGGGATAAGCGCGCGACCGTCTGGGATGCAACGACTGGCAAGGTCATCGCCGAGCTGCTCGGCCACACCAGCCCGGTCATGCGCGCCGCCTTCAGCCCGGACGGCACGCGTGTCGTCACCGCTTCGACCGACAAGACCGCGCGCATTTGGGATGCTGCGAGCGGCGCCGCGGTCGAGACCCTGCAGGGCCATCAGCGCATGGTGCTGGGCGCTGCCTTCGATCCGAAGGGTGAGCGCGTGGCGACCGCCGGCAGCGATGAAACCGGCGCAGTCTGGAACGCCAAGACGGGAGAACGCCTCGCAACTTTGACAGGTCACGAACGCGGCGTGCTGCACGTCGAGTTCAGTCCGGATGGGTCGAAAATCCTCACCACATCGAGCGACCGCACGGCGCGCATTTGGGATGCCGGCAGCGGCGCGTTGCTCTTCACGCTTGGTGGCCACGGCCGCCCGGTGATGGACGGCGCGTTCAGTCCCGACGGCAAGCTCGCGGCAACTGCCTCGCACGACAAGAACGTACGCCTGTGGGACGCCGCAACCGGCCAGCTCCTCGTCATGCTGCCGACCGACGGGAGCGAGGTGCAGACGGTCGCCTTCAGTCCCGACGGCAAGCGGCTGCTCGCAGCGTCGTTCGACGGCATCGCCAGAATCTGGGACGTTGCCGCCTATCAGCCGCATTGAGGCACCCACGGACCATGGCCGAAGTTCTCCACATCTACGAAAATAATGCCGAAGCGTTCGACCGCGACCGCGGCCGGCAGCTTGCGGAGAAACCCTACCTCGACGCGCTTATGACGCGCTTGTCTCCCAATGGCGGAAACGTGCTGGATGTGGGTTGCGGCACCGGCGAGCCCATCGCCCGCTACCTGATTGACAACGGATGCCGCATCACCGGCATCGACGGCGCCACTGCAATGATCGAACTATGCGCGCGCCGCTTCCCCGGCATGGAGTGGATCGCGGCCGACATGCGGACGCTGTCGCTCGGCAGGCGCTTCGACGCTATTGTCGCGTGGGACAGCTTCTTTCATCTGCGCTGTGAGGAACAGCGCGCGATGTTTCCGGTTTTCGCCGATCACACGGCGCCGCGCGGCTTGCTGCTCTTCACATCCGGCCCGGCGCACGGCGAGGCGATCGGAGAGATCTACGGAGAGCGGCTCTACCACGCCAGCCTGTCCGCCGATGAATACCGCGAACGCCTCGATGCCAGCGGGTTCGACGTCATCATCCACACCGTCGAGGACGCGCAATGCGGCGGCCATACTGTCTGGCTCGCGCAATCGCGCTGACTTAGTCGATCGCGCGGCGCACTTCCAGCGACAAGAGCGTCAGGCTGACGCCCTGCAACAGCAGCGCCGCACCAACGATGGTCCCGAGCGTCCAGCCCGCCGACGACGGCAGGTCGAACAGGATCAACAGGCCAGCGACGATCGAGATCACCGCCGAGAGAATGAGCCAGCGGCGGCTGGCGGCATCGCCGACGCCACCACCGACCATCAGCGATGTGATGCCCTGCGCAACGAGTGTCACCGCGACGATCATCGTCAGCGAGAGCAGGCCGAGCGTCGGGTACACGAAAATCAGAATGCCTCCGACGATGAAGATCGCGCCGCCGAGGATCTGCCAGCTCGAATGGCTCCAGTCGGAGGCCTTGATGCCGTGCATGAGCTGGAACACGCCGGCCGCCACCATCGCCGCCGCGATCCAGATTTCGGTCGTCAGCGATGCGGTCACGACGCCCATCGGCGTCGTCAGGATGAGGAAGCCGAACAGCATGAGCACGATGCCGAGTGCCAGCAGCCAGCCCCAGCTCTGATGCAGCTTCGAACGCAGTCCCTTGGTTTCGGCCATTGTATCCCCGCGGCAATGCGCTTTCGGTTCGCCGCCGGAGTAGCACGCCATCTGCCTATTTTTTGCTAACCGGCAGCGTCGCAAGCACCTGTTTGGCCGCCGTGGCGCCGCTGAGGATGGCGCCCGTGTAGCCCCCGCAACCCGCGTAGGCCGAGGCGAGGAACAACCTGTCGATTGGCGTCCGTGGCGAACGGCCCGGCCCGCGCCACAGCGGCCCTGATGGTGGCAAGGGGGCAAATCCGTAGACGGCGCCATCTGGCGTGCCGAGATAGCTTTGCATGGTGACGGGTGTGCTCAGCACGGTCGAAACCACAGCGTCCGCAAACCCGGGATACGTCCGGTGGAGCTGGGCAACGAGCGCCGAGCGCCACAGCGCACGCTTTTCCTCGTACGCGTCGGCATCGAGCCCCTGCCAGTTCGCGATCTTGTCAACACCGACCACGGAGACTGGGTACGGCGGCCCGCCGAGCCCGCTGTCGATGGCGGCATAGTTGACGACCGCGAGCGGCGGCATCGCCTCGCCCGGCGCGTCCGCCATGATGGCTGCCGCGCGCCCATAATCTGCGAGCGTCCGCATCCATTCCGGGAGCAGCATCGTCGCGTACGACGAGAGGCCGAACTGTTGCGGCGGTTGCGACATTCCGATCGTTGCGGAGAACAGCGAGATGGAAAGCGGCTGTTGCGCATAGGGCGCGATAAAGCGTTCCCGCTGTGGTTCCGGCAGCATGCTTGCAAGTGCCGTGGGAGCCGCGTTGCCGACCACGACGCGGGCACCCACCTCGGTGCGCTCACTGCCGTCCTTCGCCACGTGCACGACGCCAGACGGCAACCCATCCGCGCCGATCAGAATTTCGCTGACGCGTCGGCGCATCAGCAACTCGCCACCAGCCGCCTTGAACGCTCGCGCGATGGCGTTGCTCAGGCGCTGCGAACCACCCTGCACATAACGCCCACCTGATCCGATGTAGCCGCCTTGGGCGACGGCGAACAGGATCCACCACAGCTCATCTGGGTCGTCGTGCCAGTAAAGGAGGTTCGCCCCGAGCGCGCACTTTGCACCCTCGTCATCGCCGAATGCCGCCGCGAGACGCTCCGACACGGAGCGCCGCCAGCCGCTGGCGAGATCGGCCAGCTTCGGCAGAGCGGAAAGGGCCGCCAGCGGATCATCGAGCGCCGCGCCGCCCTGGCCGAGCGTCCCGAGGCAGCTCGTGATGCGCTCCATTTCCGAGACGATCTCCACGATGCCGCTGCGAAGCGCAGGGAACCGCTCGGACAATGCC
Source organism: Hyphomicrobium sp. (assembly GCA_030148725.1). Classification (GTDB taxonomy): domain Bacteria; phylum Pseudomonadota; class Alphaproteobacteria; order Rhizobiales; family Hyphomicrobiaceae; genus Hyphomicrobium_A. The sequence continues at coordinate 73,796 of JASBSU010000008.1, read as the reverse complement.
TCACGAGCCGCTGCAAAGCCCTCCGGCAGCACGAACGGAACGCCGAGCGGACCGCCGCGCACCTCGTACACCGAGCCGGTCGGCACCCAGGTGACACTGTCGAGGACGCCGATGTCTTTCAGCACCGCGTGCTTGGCGTCGAGCGGGTTCTCCGGTCCCGACGTTTCGTGCAGCGACGCCTCGATCACCAGATCGCCGGCTTTATAGGTCGATGCCGCACCGCCGACGCTGGTATTGCGCTCGATGAGCAGCGTCTTGCATCCGGCTTGCGCCAGGCGGGCCGCAGCGGTGAGGCCACCCAGGCCCGCCCCGACGATGATGACGTCATATTGCGCAGTCATTCTACTATGTACGTGCCCCATGGCTGTCGGCGCAGAAGGTAGCCCGTCAACCGACGCACGTCGCGCAATTTCCTGCTTTCAGGGAGGAACGGCTCAGCTCGCGACCGCTTTGGCTTCGGCGCGGCGGGACGCGATGAAAGCCGACATATCCGCCCTCGTTAACGGCCGTGAGAAAAGGTAGCCCTGCAGCTCGTTGCATCCCGACGTTTGCAGCCACCGGCGTTGCGCTTCCGTCTCGACGCCCTCTGCAGTGATCGTCATCTTGAGATCCTGCCCGAGCCTGATGATCGACGCCAGCACGACCGAGCTGCCTGCTGGATCTCCCGCGCCGTCGATGAAGCTTCTGTCGATCTTCAGTTTGTCGAAGCCGAAGCGGCTAAGATACTGCAGGCTCGAGTAGCCGGTACCGAAATCGTCGAGCGCAATCCTGACGCCGAGAGACTGCAACCCGCGCATCTGCTCGTTGGCGCGCTTTTCGTCGGCCAGCAGCACGCTCTCCGTGATCTCGATTTCCAGGCGCTCCGGTGGCAATTGGCTGTCCTCGAGCGCCTCGCGCACCACTTCGACGATATCGCCGTGATGGATCTGCGACGCCGATACGTTCACGGCAACGAGGACACCTGGCCACGCCTTGCAGTCTTCGACGGCGCGGCGCAGCACCAACTCGCCGATGTGCTGAATGAGGCCCGTCTCCTCGGCCAGCGGAATGAACACGACGGGAGAGATGGGTCCAAGATCGGAGTCGGTCCAGCGTGCCAGCGCTTCCACGCCGAGGACGCGCTGCCCGCTCGCATCCATGACCGGCTGATACATCACGTCGATCGATCCGTCCGCGATCGCCGCACGCAGCGCCGTTTCGAGCATCAAGCGGAACGTCACTTCCGCATCCATGTCGCGCGTGAATGCGACGGCCTCACCCTCGGCGTCCGCCTTGGCCTTGCGCAATGCAAGCTCCGCGCGGCGCGTGAGTTCACCGACTGTGACGCCGTCGAGAGGCGCAAGTGCGTAGCCGATGGAGGCGGCGATGAACACGCGTGTGCCGCTGTCGAGGTCGAACGGCTCGCTCAGAGCCGCGATGATATCGCTGGTGAGTTCGGCGGCCGCAGGCGCATCGACGGCCGGTGCGAGCATGACGAAGCTGTCTCCGTCCGGACGCGAAAGGCAGCCGTTCTCCGGCATCATTCTCTTCAATCGCACCGCGCACGCCTTCAGAACCGCGTCGCCGACGGCGTGCCCGAATGCGTCGTTGATGGCCTTGAACCGGTCGATATCGATGCTGATCACCGCGAGCGTCGAACCTCCGCGCTTGGCCTCATCGAGAAGGCGTTCGAAATTCTCGCGGAGCGCGACGAGGTTGGGAAGCTCAGTCAGGCTGTCGGTGCGTGCGGCGCGCTTCGCGTGCGCCTCGCTTTCCATCAACTGCTTGACCTGCCGGTTCCCCCACGCGAGCAGCAGGTATGCGATCGCGGCGATCGGCAGCAGGGCGAGCAGCAGTCCCGGCGCGGCGCGGCTCAGGAACTCTCTGCCGGGCCGGTGTTCCTGCCAAGCGAGCGCACCGACCGGCGTGCCGTCGATCGATCGGATCGCTGCGGAATCATATCCCGGGCGGGTGCCGTCCTGCACCCAATGCAAGCCGCGGAATCCGAAGTCGTTCCCGATCCTGTTGATCTCGGTATCATCCAGGTTGGTCATGGCGATAATCAGCGACGGCTGCCCGCTTCCGTCGCGCTGAGAGCCGTGATCGGGCAGCACCGTCGAGGCGATCACCGATGCCGGCTTGCCATCGATGGGCAGCACATCGACGATCGACCGATGCTCTACGGTCTTGCCGTTGTCGAGCGTTATCGGCGTCGTTTGGATATGGTCCGCGGGTACGTCAGGCTTTGGGGAGCGAGCCGCTTGCACGAGCTTCTCTACGCTCGGTGGCAGCGGCATACCCACCGTCCCTTTCGCGCCCCCGATCGAGCCATAGAGCGGCTTGTCGTCGCCCGAAATGACGTAGAGGCGGTCGTACCCGAGGACTTCGTTGAGGTAGCTCCCGAGATATTTGTCCATCCAATCGAGGTCGACGGCAGTTACGTTGTCGTATGCCTCGTCCCAAACCGTCATGAGCCTAAGCTCACGCGCGTGGGCGAGGCCATGCTGATTGACGGCGTGCGCGATGGTCGTCTGCTGGCCTGCCAGGGCCACCCTGTCGACTTCCCGAGCGCCGACAAACAAGGACGCGAGCACGACGACGATCGTCGCGACGCAAAGCGCCGCGATCGGCAAGGTCAGGAATGATTTGGTCGGCTGTCCCAACAGACCGGCTCACTCAACGCATCGAACTGGATGTCGATGGCCAATGTGCGTCCCGAGCGCTGAAGAACCTGTAATGTTCGGGCAATTCCCGAGAACGAAGTAGCCAGTTTGTTAAAATGCCGAAGGTTGTGCGCTCATAAACGAGACAATCGCCCCAGGGTTGAGTGCCCGGCCGCCGCACACCTGCGGTCGTTCGCTCCTTTTAAGGCCGCCACGCCCCCGTCGGCGGCGCCTCCGCGTCAGCCTCGGCTTTCGCACCCTTCTTGATTTCGCGCGTCAATGCGAACAGGGCTTCTTTGACCCCGAGCCCGGAAACCGCGGACAGAACCAGCGGGTTCTTGCGCGCCGCCTTCTTCAGCGCCTCGACGCGCTGGGCGAGTGCTTCTTCGTCGATCGCGTCGCATTTGGAGAGCGCCACCACCTCCTTCTTCTTGTCGAGGCCGCCGCCGTACGCCTTCAGCTCGCGGCGCACCGTGCGATAGGCCTCCGCGACGTCTTCCTCGGTGGCATCGACGAGGTGCAGCAGAACCTTCGTGCGCTCGACGTGGCCGAGGAAGCGCGTGCCGATGCCTGCGCCTTCGCTAGCGCCTTCGATGAGGCCCGGGATATCGGCGAGCACGAAATCCACATCGCCCGCGCGGACCACGCCGAGATTGGGATGCAGCGTCGTAAAGGGATAGGCTGCGATCTTGGGCTTCGCAGCGCTCACCGCAGCGAGGAACGTCGACTTGCCCGCGTTCGGCATGCCGACGATGCCGGCGTCGGCGATGAGCTTCAGCCGCAGCCAGATCGTCAGCTCTTCGCCCGGCAAGCCCGGATTGACCCGGCGCGGCGCCTGATTGGTCGAGCTCTTGAAGTGCGCGTTGCCGAAGCCACCGTTGCCGCCCTTCGCGAGCAGCGCGCGGTCGCCCGGCTTTTCAAGGTCGGCGATCAGCGTCTCCTGATCCTCGGCCAAGATCTGCGTGCCGGGCGGTACCTTGATGATGCAGTCGTCACCGTTGGCGCCCGAGCGATTGCGGCCAGAGCCATTACCGCCGCGCTTTGCCTTGAAGTGCTGCTGGTAGCGATAGTCGATGAGGGTATTGAGATTGTCGACGCACTCGGCCCATACGTCGCCGCCTTTGCCGCCATCGCCGCCGTCCGGTCCACCGAACTCGATGAACTTCTCGCGCCGGAAGCTGAGCGACCCATCGCCGCCGGCTCCCGAGGCAATGTAGATTTTGGCTTGGTCGAGAAACTTCATCGCCTGTCGCTCCACCGCAGCCGGCCCAGAAGCGGACGCCGGCGCGCGTACTTTATCGTAGGGACTTCACTTTTGCGCGCTTCGCACCAGTTGGATCCGCTGCCCACGCGGCGGAACCCTAGCTTTCGAATGACGCGTGCCGACGCGGCGTTATCGATGAAATGGCCGCACGTCAGGCGCTTGAAGCGTACGTCCTCGAAGCAGTATCGGACGAGTGCCTGCGCGGCTTCGGTGGCAAACCCGTGCCCCCACCAGGGCTTCCCGATCCAATAACCGATCTCGGCTTGCGTGCTGTCCCGCTCGATATAACCCACGGCCCCGATAAGCTCGCCGTTGTGTTCGACGGCACGCACGAACTCATCGCTTCCGATCGAGGCGATCCACTGGTCCGCGTCGACCAGCGAATAAGGATGCGGGATTCGCGCCGTCATGCGCGCGATGTCCCAGTCGCCGGCGAGCATTGCAATGCGGCTGGCGTCACGCGCGTCGATCGGACGGTAGGTCAGTCGTGGCGAGTGCATCTGCCCCGCGGGTCCGGTTCCTTGAGGCAAGATATCGTTGCCGTGTTTGCCATGAAAAAGGGGGATGTCGCGACATCCCCCTTCGCAATTCTGCGCTGCCGGATGCAGCTTATTCGGCGGCCACGGTCTCGGTTTCGCGAACCGAAACGTAGACGCGGCCGTTGCTCTTGGTCTTGAACTCGACGTCGCCTTCGACGACGGCGAAAATCGTGTGGTCAGTGCCCATGCCGACGCCGGAGCCAGGGTGCCACTGCGTGCCACGCTGGCGAACCAGGATGTTGCCGGGGATGACGTGCTCGCCGCCGAAGCGCTTCACGCCGAGGCGCTTGGAGTGCGAGTCGCGGCCGTTCTTCGTTGAGCCGCCAGCTTTCTTTTGTGCCATTGGTCAGTACCTCGATTGTGTGCCGGGCGGCCTTTTAGGCGCCAACGATGCTCTTGATGCGGACCTTGACCAGGTCCTGGCGATGCCCGCGCTTGCGGCGCGAATTCTTGCGGCGGCGCTTCTTGAAGGCGATGACCTTCGGGCCGCGGGTGGCCTCGACGAACTCTGCGACGACCTTGGCGCCGGAGACGAACGGGCTACCGATTTTGGGGTTGTCGCCGCCGATCAGCAGAACCTCGGCGAACTCGACCTTGGAGCCGGCTTCACCGGCAATCTTCTCGATGGTGATGACGTCGTCGGCAGCAACACGATACTGCTTTCCGCCCGTCTTGATGACAGCGTACATTGTAAATCCTCAATGTTTTCCGCGCCCTATGGCGCCGCAGTCGAGCTGCGGACTTCTATGGATCGCCTCAATAAGGGAGATCTGGCCTCGGGCAGCGCATTGCGCGCCCCGTTTGAAGGGGGCGCGAGAAGGCGGGTTTATCGTCGAAGCCCCGAATATTGTCAATCGGCTGAGGCAACATGAGATGAGCGGGCAGCCCAGGGGGATGCCGCCACTATATACATCTCCCCTGGCGCCGCTGGGCCTTTTTGGAGCGTTGGCATGCCCTCTTTCGAATCCATCCCCGTCCACGACGTCGGGCGGGCTTTCCCGCTCGAGACGTTGGAGCTTGAGGAGGCGCGCGCCCACGCCTTGATTGATGGGGCGACCCACGGCGTACCCCGAACAGCGCTGAAGGCCCTCGATGCCGTTTCGCGCCGCTGGCTGGCAAAGCAGGACAGCATCCACCTCCCCGAGATCGACGCCATCGCGAGCCGCTTGGCCCGGCCGGGCGCTTACTTCCTGTCGGTCAACTACGAGTGGGGCTGCACGTGCCGCGTCGCGCCTTCGCCCGATGGCAAGAGTGCCCGCCTCATCCGCGTTCTCGATTGGGTGACGCACGGGCTAGGCCGATACGTCATCGCGGCACGCGTCTCCGGGGCAGCCGGTCCGTTCGTCGCCCTCACCTGGCCGGGCTACACGGGCGTCCTGCAGGCCATGGCGCCGGGCCGTTTCTCGGCTGCACTCAACCAGGCCCCGATGCGGCCGCGCATCGGTCATTTCGGCCTCGATTGGGCGCTCAATCGCCACCGCGTCTGGCGCATGACCCACATCACCCCGGCGCACTTGCTGCGCGAGGTCTTCGAGACGGCCCCGTCTTTCTCCGAGGCCAAGCGCATGTTGCGCGAGCGGCCAATATCCGCGCCTGCAATCTTCTCACTGGCCGGCATAAAGCCTCACGAGACGACGGTGATCGAACGCACCGAGACGGCAGCGCACGTCCATGATGGCTGCAACGCGGTCGCGAACCACTGGCAGGCGCCGGGATGGCGCGGGCACACGCGTGGGCTCGATAGCGCCGGCCGCGCCTGTCAGATGCACGCTGTGTCGACCGAGCTCGATCCGAGTTTCGCCTGGATGAAGCGGCCGATCCTCAACTGGAACACGCGCCTCGCGATGATCGCCGACGCGGCCGAGGGCAGGCTGGTTGCCCGCGGTTACGAGGTCGTAGGCCACACGGCGGCTCCAGCGACAGCGCCGCTGGAACTCACCGTCTAAGCGTCACGGCTCCGGTCGTCAGCCGAGCACTTCCTTCGTCAAGTCGAGCGCGTGCAGGATTTCACTCGGCGTGAATTCCGAAGTGAGGAAGAAGCGCAGGCGCGCGGCGTTGACGGGTACGCCCGGCGACATGATCAGCGAAGCGTTGATGCCCCGTTCGAGCACCGCCGTCACGGCCTTTGCAGCGCGAGTGGTCGCCCCGACGATCACCGGCAGCATGCCGATGCCGACCGCGCGCCCCGTATCGAGCCCGCGCAGCTTCGCCTCCCGCAGGAACAGCGCGCCGTTTGCGTGCAGTCGTGCCACGCGATGCGGTTCCCGCTTTACGACCCGCAGCGCTGCGAGCGCCGCTGCCGTCATGCTCGGTGGAAGACCGACGGAGAAAACGAAGCCCGGGGCCGAATAGCGCAGCGCATTGATGAGGTCATGATTGCCGGCAATGTAGCCGCCGCACGATGCGTACGCCTTGCTGAGCGTGCCCATCCAGATGTCGACGCGATCGCCGGGAACACCCGTATGCTCGGCAAGCCCGGCGCCGGTACGACCCAGAACGCCGCAGCCGTGCGCATCGTCCACCATCAGCCACGCGCCATACCGCTCCTTCAGCTCGACCACCCGCTGCAGATCGGGCACGTCGCCTTCGGTGGAATAGAGCCCCTCGATCACCACCAGCGTGTTTTTATATTTGACGCGCTCCTCCCGCAGGATCCGTTCGAGCTGGTCCAGCCGATTGTGCTTGAAGGTCATCGTCGTGGCGCCGGACAGCCGCATACCGACCACCGCACTGTTGTGCACGAACTCGTCGTGGATGATCAGGTCGTCGGGCGTCATGATCGTGCCGATCGTCGAAACATTCGCCGCGTGTCCGCTGACGAACGCCAGCGCCGCCTCGACGCCGATCGTTTCTGCGATCTCGCGCTCCAGTTCGCGATGCAGCGGTGTATCGCCCGAAACCATGCGGCTCGCCGATACCGACGTGCCGTATGTGTCGATGGCCGCCTTGGAAGCTGCAATGAGCTCCGGATGCTGGCTGAGGCCGAGATAGTCGCACCACGCAAAGTTGAGCACGGGCTTGCCGTCGATCAGCGTGTGCCGTCCCTGCGGCCCTTCGGTCGACCGAAAGAACGGGTTCTTGATGCCGAGCAGAGCGCCGAGGTTCTCGTGCTGCTTGATCGCCTTGTATTCCGGCAACGCGGAGAACGAGCTGGCGACGAGGCTGCGGTCGAGCTTCGCGCGCAGCTTGTTCATCGTGTGAGGCATGATGTTCATGGGGGGCTCCTGGTCACGCGACTGACAGCGCAAACGGTTCAAAATCGCGAATAGACGCCGAGGTGGAAGTCGAAGCCGGCGTCGTCGGTGTCGCCGGCCGCGCCGGAATCGGCATCGCTTGGCGGCTGTGGTGCCTCGACGCTGCGGCCTGCGCGATCCTCGCGGCAAAGACCGCCGAACGGATGTCCTGGAAACGGAGCGACGATTTCGAACGAGTGGGTATCTACGGATGCGCTCATGATGACTCTCCCTGCACTTTTCGCCCGCGCATCGTTGGCGCGATTGAGGGAAAGTTTAGAAAAATGCAGGCCGCAGCGTTGTTCCGGTCGTTACAACGCGCGGCCTGTTTCGCCGAATGTTTGCTGTGGCCCAGGCTCAGCCCGCGGTGCGTGCCTTGCCTGACCAGTCGACGTTGAGCGTTGCGAACATCACGACAGCCAGCATCACGAACCCTCCGATGGCGCCGGCGATCAGCGCATAGTCCTCGAGCTGCAGGATCATGTAGAGGAGGCCATACAGGACGAAGAACACCGCGCCCATGATGAGCCCCTTGGTTACGCTGGCCTGCACCTTCGCAACGTAGAGCGAGATGACGCCGCCGGTTGCACCCGCCGCAACGAGATAGGCCAGCAAGAATCCGATGTGCTCGGCGAACGACAGCAGAAGCACGTAGAAGAACGTCATCGCCAGTCCGACGAAGAGATACTGCACGGGATGCACTTGCCGGCTGGCGCCGATCTCCAGAAGGAACACCGCCATGAACGCGGTCGCCAGAAACATCATCGCGTATTTGGCGGCGCGCGTGACGAGCTGGTAGAAGTCGACGGGCACGAAGAAGCGGACGCCGAAAGCGTAGTTCTGCATCCGCTCCAGAGGCTGGTCTGCAAGGCTCCAGGATTGCGGGACGCTACGCGCCAGATGCGGAATTTCCCAACGCGCCGTAAATGAATCCGCCTTGATGTCGCGATCGTTTGGCAGGAACGCGCCCCAGAAGCTTGGCGCGCTCCAGTCCGAGGTGATGTCAACGCTCGTCTCGCGGGCAACCGGGGCGAATGTCAGCTCCGAGGAGCCATTCAGCGTCAGCGAGAATTTGAAGCTGAAGCCTTTGATGCCGGAAGCCGCGCCGTCGGCGCCTGCCGGCATTTCGAAAATCTCTCGGACCGGCGCGAGCCGCGCATGAATGCCGTCGCCACGCATGGCCGGCACGCCGATGCTTGGCTCGAAGTTGAGCTGTTGCGCGGCATCGATGGTGAGCGACGCGGCGGTCTTCAGCCCCGAGACATCGCTGATCGCCACCGCCAGAACCGCATCCCGCCATCGGATCGTCTGCACGTCCGCAGTGACTTCCGCCATGTCGGGTGCAGAAAAGCTCCCCTCGAAGTCGAGCAGCCCGGTATAAACCGCGACATCGTAGATCGAGCGGTGAAGAACCTTGGTTGCCGCGTTGCCGCTGATCTTCAGTGATTGCGGAAGGAAAACGGCGCGGCGTTCCACGATCTCCTCGATGCGCTTATCGCCCTCGCCCGTGACGCGCTTCACCGTGTAAGGGACGATCAGCAACGGGCCGTCGATGTATTGTTCGCGCCCCCATTCGCTGGCAACGCCCTGACGCACGCTCGCCGCGCGCGTCTCCCGTTCGCTGACGAGCCCCCACACCAGCAGAAGGGGTATCGTCATGATGAGGATCAGTCCGCAGATCAAAAAGAATTTGAAGCCCGGGCTGCCGAGCAAGCGCCGGACGATGTCAGAAAAGCTTTCCAAGGAAATACCTCCGAGACGAGCAAGTCGCTCGGAGGCAAGCGCAGCCCGGTGGCGCGAACAAGTCAGCAATTAGGCCGCGCGACCGGGAAGTTCGCGAATTTGCGGCAGCGCACCGGCGCCTCAGGCGCTGGCCGCCTGTGTCTCCGCGACGACCTCGTCCGTCCAGACCTTGAACGTATCGAGCGTATGCGGTCCGAAGCTGTTGAAGAGGGGCACGTCCGTCGCGTCCCTCCCTCGGGCCACCACGATGCGCCCGATCCGCGGCTTGTTGTGGCGCGCATCGAACGTGTACCAGCGGTTCTCGAGGTACACTTCCGCCCAGGCGCTGAAGTCCATCGCGGCAGGATCGGGCGGCACGCCAATGTCGCCGAGGTAGCCGTTGACGTAGCGCGCCGGGATGTTGAGGCACCGGCAGAACGCGATCATGAGATGCGCGAAGTCTCGGCACACGCCCTTGCGCTCCTCGAACGCCTCGAGCGCCGTGCGCGTCGAACGCGCGTGCTTGTAGCCGAAGGTGATTTGGTTGTGCACGTAATCGCAGATGGCTTCGACGCGCTCGTAGCCGGGCTTCATCCCGCCGAACAGGTCCCACGCGATCTGGCCGAGACGGTCCGTCTCGCAATACCGGCTGCCGAGGACGAACGTCAGAAGATGATGCGGCAGGTGCTCGACGGGAACTTCCCGCGCGCCCCGGTTCACTTCATCCAGCTTACCGCTGTCGACGATCGTGCCATCGATGCAGAACTTGATCTGCCCCGGCGGGGCGAGAAGGCGGCGGCATTGGTTTCCGAACGCATCGAGATACGTCATCGACGACGTCGCCGGCTGGACGAGGAACGGCGTCTCCGAGTTGATGTCGGGGCGCCTCTCGGGGTGCACGTCGAGCAGACAGATCAGCGGTGTCGCTCTCGGAACGGTGATAGCGATCTCGAAGCCGTAGTTGATGAGCATGTCGGGAATTCCTCTTCGCGAGGGCAATAACGCACGCTCAGGCTGCACAGTTCCTGCAATGCCAGGTGCATTCGACGGAAAGGACGGGCGCAACCGAAATGCGATGCGCGGGTCCAACGAATATCTGAGCGCCGAAGGCAACCTTATCACCCGGACGTCCCGACGAACGCGCCAAATGCAGGCAGTGTGCTGCCTCAAATTGCGTCATCGCTCCGGCCGATAAGGTTGACGTCGCGCCAACTCTGTCGCATATTTCTGTAATGACAGAAACAACCGTCAGAAATGGCAGCATGCCTGGCCCCGTCGAGCGCTTCGTCGTTCACTGGGGCGAAATGGGCTCTAACTGGGGTGTGAACCGCTCCGTGGCGCAGATTCACGCCCTGCTCTACCTGAGCGAACAGCCCCTCTCGGCCGAGGATATTGCCGACAGCCTCGGCATGGCCCGCTCCAACGTGTCGAACAGCCTGCGCGAGCTTCTGGCGTGGAATCTGATCCGCCGCGTTCACGCCATGGGCGACCGCCGCGATTTCTACGAAGCCGAAGCCGACGTGTTCGAAATGGTTCGCCGTATCGCGTTGGCCCGCAAAGCCCGCGAGATCGACCCGGCAATCGCCGTACTTCGCGCCTGCGCGACGGACGCAAAAGCCGATGCGGCCGTCCCGCCGGGCGTGCGCAAGCGTCTCTCAGCGATGCTGGAATTCACCGAAACCGTCGACCGCAGCTTCGGCGAGATCATGCGACTGCCGGCGCCGACCGTGACCGCTCTCATCCGCATGGGGGGCACGATCGCGCGCTTTGTCGGCAAGGCGAGCCGCAAAACGCCACGCGCGGCCCGCTCCCCTTGAACCAAAAGGTGCGCCATGTCTGTCGTCGGAAAACTGAAGAATGAGCCATCGCGCTTGGCCACTCCCAGCGACGCTGGCTTGCCTCACCCGGCCCCATCGTCCGTTGAGGACATCCGTTTCCGCACGCTTGTGGGTGAGGCGGCCTGGGCGCAGCTGCCCGACGCCGTGCGATGCCGGTTCTCGCGTCACCTCGCGCCGAATGAAACGATCATCTACCGCGGCGAGGTGCTCCGCACGCGCCTGTCACGCGCCGGCCGCGTGCTGGCTTTTCTTGCGCGCGCCATCGGCGCCCCGCTGCCGCTAAGTGACGGCGCGACCGGCCCTGCGCTGGTGGTCGTCACGGAGGATGAGCGCTTGGGCGGCCAGTGCTGGCTGCGCATATACAGCCGGCCCGGGCGTTTCCCGCAGGCGATCCACTCCGCCAAACGCTTTCGCGGCCCGACTGGGCTCGAGGAGTACGTCGGCCGGGGCATCGGCATGGCGCTGCGGGTCACGGTCGAAGACGGCGCGCTGATCTTCCGCTCCGCCGGTTACTTCCTGGCGCTCGGCGCATGGCGCCTCCCTATACCGCGCCTCTTGCACCCCGGCGGCATGACGATCGCTCACCGCGATCTCGGCGATGGCGCCTTCGCTTTCACCCTCGAAGTGAAGCATCGCCTGGCCGGGCAGCTGGTGGAGCAGATCGCCTATTTCCGCGACCCCTGATGGAGATGCTGGCTTCGGATCGTCGAAGCCAGCCGCGGCGCCGCGAGAAGCCACGTGCGCGCCCGAATCATCAACGCTATGATTGCGCCATGACACGCCGCTCCATACGCTTGATCTGGGTTCTGACGGGCCTCTGCCTCGTCGCTGGCGTAATCGCAAGCGCTGCGGTGTGGCTCGGCGCCCCTGATCGTCCTTGGCAGGCTGCGGTGCAGGAGCTGTCAACGCTGTTGGACGTCCTCGCCCTGCTGCTCTGGATGGGTATTTTCGCGATTTACTGGTCGCGCCGCCGTCGCCGCTCCTAGAGCCGGCCACGCATTTAATTCGTAATACCGGCCGGCCCAAAACCCTGGCGCCTAAAAAAAGCAGCGCGCCGGGACACCCCGCGGGCCCCGACGCGCTTCTCAATTCGCGATCCTGAGAGACGGGAGGATCGCGATGCAATCATTCGACCGGAAAGGCCACGTTGAAGTCGACCAGTTCAGGCTGCGCTGCCGGTGCTGGAGCAGGCGCCGCCGCCTCTTGCTGCTCAGGCTGTGCGCGAACCCGCTGCGAGTAGTCGACTTCGCATAGCTCCACCGTGCCACGGCTTGGCTCCGCGTCGTCCTGCGAGCCCCAGATGTAGGGCATGGCGGCCGGCGTGATCGCCTCCGGTTCGGTGTCCACTTCCTCGACGAGGCAACGGACACGCAGGTCGTAGCGGATCCGCGAAACCCTGGTTGAGGTCCTGCGAGCTTCATCCATGATGCGCTGGGTCTCTGCCCGGATCTGGGCGAGGGCTGCGCGCGCCGGAGCGCTCTTGTTCACAATCTCGTTGTCATTGGCTGCGGCCGGGGCTCTGCGCCCGCCCGCTGCATCATCGATCACTGACCACTGATAACTGCCCGGCTCTGCCAACTCGGGCTGACTTGCACGCCACGCATTACTTGTCTGCGGCAATTCCTCGGCAACCGCTGGGAGCGATGCCAGCAGAAATGCAAAAGCAAGACAAAACGCTTTCAATTTACCACCTCATTACATTCAAGCGGCGACCCCCATTTGCTAGCATGGCAGGATCTGGGCAACCAATGAGCGCTTGGTCTTTTGCCCGCTTTGCACATGGCCAACGAAACTGTGCATGCAACGAAGAATTGTCTTCGCGGTAGCATATGCACCCCCGAAATCCAGCTCGACGGACGAAAACAAATCACCTATTTGCAATGCGTTAACCAGTCTCGGATGAGATTTGGTGGTGGGTTTTTGCGCCAGGGGGCTGTCGATGACCGAGGCATTGAAGCTGGTTGCGTCCGAGTACGCAGCCGTATGCATGGACAAGGTGGAAAGCGTCGCGCGGGCACATGACCGCCATTGGTGGGCCGGCGTCGGCCTTTACCTGTGGTCGGCATTTCTGTTCGGAAATGTCGTGGGCGAAGTCTGGCGCCTCGTAGGAACGCCGATGATTTGATGGCGAATGCGCCTGAAAAATCGCGTTACGACAAACAAAAAGCGCGGCTGTTGATCGCCGCGCCTTGAATGCAATTATGTGCCGGAAAAACTATCCGTGCGCTGCGACGCGCCGCTCGATGCTGTTGATCTCGCTCTGCAGCCCAATGAGCCGCGCCCTGTTATCGAGATAGTCCTGCCGCCGCTCGTCTCTCTCCGATGAGGTCGGCTCACGATCGAGCCCGTCGAAGCGGTGCAGGATGCTCTCGCACTGCTGCTCAACCTGGGTAATCTCGTCCTTCAGCCGCTCGCATGCCATGAGCCATTCGAGCGATTGCGTATCCAGCATCTGAATGCCCTCCCACATTTGCGATTGCGGCATTCTGCTGTCCGAGGCGCAGAGGCGGCCAGTTGCAGCTCTGCCTTATCCCCGCAATCCCCTGATGATCGGGTTCCCTGTGGAACAAAGCGCCTGCGCGCCTGTGGCTAGAACAGCCCAAGGTTTGAGAGGGAGAGCACCACCATGACTGAGTTCATTGGCTTTCTGGCTGACGCCGGCGGCTACACAATCGAGCTGCGCAACGGCGAGATCTACGTTCTGCCGAAGCAGGACGGGCGCCGCAGATAGCATTCTATGGAACCAAAGGTCGCCGCCGCTGTTCATTGTGGGAGCATTAGCAGGGGCGAGCGATGTCCAAAGTACAAAATGAACATCCCGACATAGCTGCAGCGGCGCAGGCCGAAATCGCCAGGGCGCGCGAAAAGCGCGCCGCTGACGACGCGGCTATCCGTTTGTCGCCGTTGGAAATGGTCGCGATTTCAGCTGGCGTGGGTTTCGTCTTCGCGCTGCTGCTTGTTCGCTGACAGCCACCAAGTCGCATTCTGATTGGTTCGGGGATTGAAAAATGGATCTAGTGAATATCGTCGTCGTGTTGATTGTCGTCGGCGTGCTGCTGTGGCTCGTCAACACCTACGTGCCGATGGACGGCAAGATCAAACAGATACTCAATATCGTCGTGGTGATCTTCGTGATCATCTGGCTGCTGCAAGGGCTTGGCTTGCTGGGATCGCTCCGGATCAACTAGTTCAAGCACGGCACCCCTGCACCGGGATCATCGTGACCGATGTGCGATCGGCGTACTTGTTCATGGCGCCGGTCGCAGCATCGACACCCAATCCGATCACACCACCCGCGATCACGTTACCAGCGGCCATGCCCTCCGTGTAGGACGGGATCATAGCCACCGCATCCTGAAAACAAGGCTTTCGGCAGGTGACGGCGACGTTGTGCTGGCTCTTGTCGAGTTCGATGGTTGCAGGCGTGACGACGCTCCGCGAACCGATGCCGGGCGAGGAAAGCTCGCACGCAGCTCCCGGTGCTCCAGGCGTATCGATCGCCACAACCTGCGTGGTGCCTTTGACGATCGTGGCGCACCCGGCAACAAAAATGCTCAAAACAATGAGCGCTGAAAAACGCATGAAAAACGGCCCCCCGCCGTGTTCCGACAATATGTCTACCTGAAATGCTCCCGAGGTGACTTTGCAGCAACAACCGTGTTGCGCTTGTCCACCCATTTCAATTTCGGCGCCGATTGCGATGAGCATTGCCGCGATCGTCCGCATCCGGACTTTGGTGAGCGATCCGGGCTTCTTTCTCCAGCCCCGCCAAACGGTACGAGCAGGCCGAGACGGCGCGACGAACGGCCCCCATGAGCGGCGAACGACCGCACGTTTGCCCTGTGGATAACCTCAAGCCGCCACGGGACCAACCCGCTTTTGCCAAAGAGCGGGGGCATTCATGGCTGGTCCTAAGCTTGTAGGAGTTAGCCAATGTCTGAGCGGTTCAAGCGGCGCCTGGCAGTCGTGCGCGAGCGTATCGAGGAACTGGAGCAGATCACGAGTGGCGACCGCACGGTTGTCTTCGTGTCAGAGGCCCGCAGCGAGCTGCGCGAGCTTTACGTCGAGGCCGAGCAGCTGGAACGGCTGGCCGCGTAGACTGCCAACTTGGTGCTCGGCTTTGCGCATTGAGCGCGCCCGGCAGTGCCGCGGTCCGACGGACGACCCCTGGACCGCGGCTCATGACTGTATCCACACGCATCGTCCGGCTGGTCAGTCCATTCTTTGCGCCGATTTGGCGAGACGGGCGATTGAGCCTCTTGCCAGCGCCGCGAGCCTGACCTAATACGCCGCTTCGCTCCCCGACATCAGGGCATTTCAGGCGTTGCCACGAGAGCCGTTTTGTTGGGGGTTGCGAGGGATTGAAGGCCACTCCAATGGTCGACGGCGGATTTTCGAGACCGCTGACGATTGTGCCTAAGCCCTTGTAAGAAAAGGCGAATGGAGAGGTGGCTGAGTGGCTGAAAGCACCGCACTCGAAATGCGGCATACTCGCAAGGGTATCGTGGGTTCAAATCCCACCCTCTCCGCCAGCCGCTAAGGCAGCGCGAACACCGTCAGCACCCCACCGAGCGCCGTATAGCCGGCCAACGCTTGGTTGAGCCCCACAGCGCCCGAGCCGTCGTCTGGGCTCGACAATCCGGCCGCCAGACCGATCCCCGCCCATCCGCCGAGCCCGGACAGCACGGCCACGTACTGCTTGCCGTTGTGCGCGTAGGTGATCGGGTTGCCGACGATGCCGGACGGCGTCTTGAAGCGATAAAGCTCCCGCCCCGTCCGTGCATCAACCGCTTTGAAATATCCCTCGAGCGTCCCGTAGAAAACGACGCCCCCCGCGGTCGCCAGCGCACCCGACCAAACCGAAAACCGCTCCCGAACCGACCAGACGATTTTGCCGCTGCCGGCGTCCCAGGCAACGAAAGCGCCGAGGCTGTCATCGTCGGGCACGCCCGTCATCGTCACCGTTGCGCCGACGTATGGCTGACCGGCGGTGTACGAGACATGGAACGGCTCGTAGTTCATGCAGGTGTGATTGGTCGGAACGTAAAAGAGCTGCGTCTGCGGGGAGAACGCCGCCGGCTGCTGGTTCTTGGCGCCGAGTGCCGAAGGGCAGATCCCCGACGTCGCCGTGTCCTCGCCGCCCTTCTCGGTGCTGAAGCCGTCGACGCGCATCGGCTTCCCGGTCTTGAGGTCGACCCCGCTCGCCCAGTTCACCGACGCATCGAACTTCTCTGCCACGAGCAGTTTCCCCGTCGCGCGGTCGAGCGTGTAGGCGAATCCGTTGCGGTCGAAATGCACGAGCGCGTGGCGCTGCCGGCCGTGAACCGGAATATCCGCGAGGATCATCTCGTTGACGCCGTCGAAGTCCCACTCGTCGTGCGGCGTCATCTGATAGACCCATCGCGCCATGCCCGAGCTGGCTGAACGCGCGAAAATCGTATCGGTCCATTTGTTGTCGCCCGGACGCTGCAGCGGGTTCCACGTGCCGGGATTGCCGGTGCCGTAATAGACGAGGTCCAGGTCGGCATCGTACGAGAGCCAGCCCCACGTCGGGCCGCCGCCGAGCTTCCACGCATCGCCTTCCCAGCTCTTGAGCGATGAATCGGCGCCAACGGGTTTGCCGAGTTCGGTCGTTGCCGTCGGATCGATCAGCATCTCCGCATCGGGACCGGCCGACGATGCGGACCACAGTCGCTTGCCATCTGTGAGCGCGTAGGCCGTGAGACGTCCGAGCGCGCCGTATTCGCCTCCACCGATGCCGACGATCACCTTGTCCATCACGACGAGGGGCGCCCCGGTCATCGTCTCGCCGCGCGCCGCATCGCCATTCCTGGCGGTCCACACGACGGCACCGGATTTCGCATCGAGCGCCACCAGCGTCGCATCGGCCTGCGCCAGCAGCAGCTTGCCCTCGCCGTAGGCCAGCCCGCGATTGACGGTGTCGCAGCACATGACCGCCGCCACCGAAGCATCCTGGCGCGGCGCGTACCTCCACAGGATGCGGCCCTCGTGATCGAGGTCGAGCGCATAGACGACGTTCGGAAATGGCGTGTGGACGTACATCACGCCGTCGACGACGAGCGGTGCGCCCTCGTGCCCGCGCAGCACGCCGGTCGAGAAGCTCCACACAGCGCGCAGCTCGTGCGCATTGGCCGTGGTGATTTCGCTGAGTGTGCTGAAGCGCTGGGCAGAATAGCTGCCACCGGGCATCGACCACCCGCTTGGGTCGGCCTGTCTGCGCATGAGGTCGTCGTTGGCCGATGCCTCAGCGACCGGCAGCGCTGCGAACATCGCCAGGGCGATGCATGTGTGCAGCCATCTCGCCATGTGCGGCATTTACCACCCCCCACCGTCAGTCGCGCTGCGGCAGTCCGCTGCACGGCAAGAAGTTTTCCTGCCATTGCATGTTGGCGGCCGACGCCAATAGACTGCTGGATGACGATGGCGCGGCGGCGCGTCATCCGGGGTGGGGCTCCGCGATGCACGGCAGCGACGAACGCGCTCTCTTTTCGCGCGATCTCCGGCTCAGGATCGATCGTGTCGTGCGCAATGGGGCGACCGCATGAGCGCCGAGACCGCAGCCGACAAGGCAGCCCGCGTTGCCGCTCTGCCGATATGGTTCGGCCGCGTCGACCCCGAGCCTTTGAAGGGCGGCATCACCAATCACAACTTCGCGGTTCTGGACCGCGGGCAGCGCTATGTCGTCCGCGTCGGCGCCGACATCCCCGTGCACGGCATCGTGCGCGCCAACGAGCTTGCTGCAAGCCGCGCCGCGTACCTGGCGGGCGTCAGCCCACGCGTGGCCTATTCAGAGCCGGGAGTTCTCGTCCTCGACTTCATCGACGGCCGCACCTTCACGCCCGAAGATGTCCGCGATCCCGCCAACCTGCCACGCATGGTGGACCTGCTCCGCCTTTGCCATCAGGAAATACCAAAGCACCTGCGTGGCCCCGGCTTCATGTTCTGGGTGTTTCACGTGGTGCGGGACTACGCGCACACGCTGCAGGCCGGCCATAGCCGCCACCTCCCGATCGTTCCTGATCTCCTGCAACGCGCCGAAGCATTGGAACGCGCTGTCGGCCCAATCGACGTGGCGTTCGGTCATAACGACCTGCTGGCCGCCAACTTCATGGATGATGGCCGTCGGCTATGGCTCGTCGATTGGGATTACGCGGGCTTCAATTCGCCGCTGTTCGACCTCGGCGGCCTCGCTTCCAACAGCGAGCTGACGCCGGCAGCAACCGACGAGCTGCTCGCGCTCTACTTCGGAAAACCGGTGGACGATGACCTGCGTCGCCGCGCCGCCGCGATGACCGCAGCTTCGCTGCTGCGCGAGACGATGTGGAGCATGGTGTCGGAAATCCATTCCGACGTCGACTTCGACTATGGCGCCTACACCGCCGAGAACCTGCGCCGCTTCGAGGCGGCCTACAATGCCTTCAACGCCCCGGAGTAATCATGACTGACGTGCCATCCTCTGCCAAAGTCGTCATCATCGGCGGCGGCATCGTCGGCTGTTCTGTCGCCTATCACCTCGGCAAGCTTGGCATGACCGACGTTCTGCTCTTGGAGCGCGGTAAGCTGACGTCCGGTTCCACCTGGCACGCCGCCGGCCTCGTCGGTCAGTTGCGCACCAGCGCCGGCATCACACAGCTTCTCGGCTACTCGGTGGAGCTTTACGGCAAGCTCGAAACCGAAACCGGGCTTGCCACGGGATGGAAGCGCAACGGCGGCTTGCGCCTCGCCTGCAACGAGGAGCGGTGGACCGAGGTGAAGCGGCAGGCGACGACCGCCACCTCGTTCGGCCTCGAGATGCACCTCCTGACGCCCGCCGAAGCCAAGGAGCTGTGGCCGCTGATGCAGGTCGACGACGTCGTCGGCGCAGCGTTCCTTCCCTCCGACGGGCAGGCATCGCCGTCGGACATCGCCATGTCGCTCGCCAAGGGCGCGCGCATGGGCGGCGTCACGATTGCCGAAGGCGTCGGCGTCACCGGCATCGAGGTTGAAGGTGGTCGCGTGCGCGCCGTGCTGACGACCAGCGGCCGCGTTGCCTGCGACAAGCTCGTGATCTGCGCCGGCCAATGGTCACGAGAGCTTGGTCGCATGGCTGGAGTGAACATCCCGCTCGTATCGGTGCAGCATCAGTATCTCATCACCGACCGCATCGACGGCGTGACGCCCAATCTCCCCACCCTGCGCGATCCCGATCGCCTCACCTACTGGAAGGAGGAAGTGGGCGGCCTCGTCATGGGCGGCTACGAGCCGAACCCGATCCCGTGGGCGGTCGATGGCCTGCCGAGCGATTTCGAGTTCCAGCTTCTCGAAAACGATCTCGCGCACTTCGAGCCGTTGCTGGAGCTGGCCGCCGGACGCGTCCCCGCGATGGAGAACGCTGGCATCAAGCAGTTCCTCAACGGCCCTGAGAGCTTCACACCGGACGGCAACTTCATTCTCGGCGAGTCGCCCGAGGTGCGCGGTATCTATGTCGGCGCCGGCTTCAACGCCTTTGGCATCGCCGCCGGCGGCGGCGCCGGCATGGCACTCGCCGAATGGGTCGCAAAAGGCTCGCCTCCCTTCGACTTGTGGCCGGTCGACATCCGCCGTTTTGGACGCAACCACCTCGATACCAACTGGGTGCGCACGCGCACCCTCGAAGCCTACGCCAAGCACTACGCCATGGCCTGGCCGTTCGAGGAATACCACTCAGGGCGCCCACTCCGCCGTTCCCCGCTATATGATCGCCTGCTCTCGCAGGGCGCCGTGTTCGGCGAAAAGCTCGGCTGGGAGCGCCCCAACTGGTTCGCCGATCTGGCAGCCGGTGAGACGCCAGAGGACCGCTACAGCTACGGCCGTCAAAACTGGTTCGACGCGGTCGGCCGCGAGCATCAGGCATGCCGCGAGCGTGTCGCCGTGTTCGATCAGACGTCTTTCGCGAAATTCCGCCTCACCGGTCCCGACGCCGAGAAGACGTTGTCTTTCATTGCCGCCGGCGATGTTTCGCGGCCCGTGGGGCATCTCACATACACTCAGATGCTCAACGCCCGCGGCGGCATCGAGTGCGACCTGACCGTCGCCCGCGTCGCCGAGCACGACTATTACATCGTCACCGGCACCGGCTTTGCGACGCACGATTTCGACTGGATCTCGCGCGCGATACCTGCCGGCGCCAACGCTCAGCTCATCGATGTCACACCGGCCTATTCGGTCCTCTCCGTCATGGGCCCGCGCGCGCGCGATGTTCTGCAGACGCTGACCGATGATGATCTCTCGAACGCCGCGTTTCCCTTTGCCCGTGCCAAGCGCATCTGTCTTGCCGGCGCGCCCGTGCTCGCCCTGCGCGTCACGTACGTTGGTGAGCTCGGCTGGGAGCTGCACATACCGGTCGAGTTTGCCGTCACCGTCTACGAGGCGATCATGAAGGCCGGCGCCGGGCATGGCATCGCCAACGCCGGGTATCGCGCCATCGAATCCCTGCGCCTCGAAAAAGGCTATCGCGCCTGGGGCTCCGAGATCGGCCCCGACCATTCGCCCTTGGTTGCCGGCCTCGGCTGGGCAGCCAAGCTCAAGACGAGCCAGCCTTTCCTCGGCCGCGAGGCACTCGAGGCGCAAGCCGCAAAGCCGCTGCCCCGTCTGCTCGCCGGTTTCACCACCGATCCCTCCGTCGTCCTGCTCGGCCGCGAGACGATCTACCGTGACGGCAAGCGCGTCGGCTGGCTGGCGAGCGGCGGCTTTGGTTATACGGTCGGCCGCTCCATCGGCTACGGCTACGTCCGCAACCCTGATGGCGTCGACCGAGACGACGTGCTCTCGGGCACCTACGAGCTGGAAGTCGCGACCGAGCGCGTGCCGGCCGCGGTTTTCCTCGATCCGCTCTACGACCCGACGGGAGCGCGCATCAGGGCCTGACGGGCACGTTCGCAAGCGATCAAGTTGCCGCCGGCGGCAGAGTGCGATAGCGAGTAGCCCCTACTCGCCTTCGTCCTTCAGCCACCAATGAGCGCCGACACATGAAGCTTGTGCGTTTTGGCCAACCGGGCTCCGAAAAGCCGGGCCTTCTCGACAGTCAGGGCAACATCCGCGACCTATCTGCCCACGTTTCCGATTTCGTCGGCGCGAACTTAGCCCCGGCTGTCCTCGACAAGCTGCGCGCCATTGATCCCGCGAGCCTGCCGCTCGCCCCTGCCGGCTCACGGCTTGGCGCGCCAGTGGCTGGTACGCGCAACTTCATCGCCATCGGCCTCAACTACGCCGACCACGCGAAGGAGACGAACCAGGAGATCCCGGCCGAGCCGATCCTGTTCAACAAGGCGCCGACCTGCATCTGCGGCCCCAACGACGACATCATGTACCCGAAAGACTCCCGCCACATGGACTGGGAGGTCGAGATCGCCTTCGTCGTCGGCACGCGTGCTCGCTACGTCGAGGAGAAGGATGCCATGGCGCACATCGCCGGCTTCTGTCTCTGCAACGACGTCTCCGAGCGCAAGTTTCAGGTCAAGCGCGCCGGTCAGTGGGTGAAGGGCAAGTCGGCGGAGAACTTCGGTCCCTTGGGACCGTTCCTCGCCACTCCGGACGAGATTGCCGACGTCCATAACCTCGCCATGTCGCTCGATGTGAACGGTGACCGCAAGCAGACCGGCTCGACGTCCACGATGATCTTCTCGATCCCGTTCCTGCTCTCCTACATCACCCAGTTCATGATCCTGGAGCCGGGTGATGTGGTGACCACCGGCACGCCGCCCGGCGTCGGCTCCGCGAAGAAGCCGCCGGAATATCTGAAGGCCGGTGACGAGCTGGTCCTGCGTGTCGAAGGGCTCGGCGAGCAGCGCTCCAAGGTCGTCCCCTTCCAGCTTTAGGCGTATCCACTCAGCATGGCAGCTTTGCCGCCATGCTCAGGCGCCAAGGGCGCCCGCGCCTTAGGCGCGGCCATCCACTCGCGCTAGGCCCGCGGCTAACAACGGCGCCCTCAGCTCGTGTCACCAATCAATAACTCTGCTGCACCTTCGCCTTGTGCTGGTCGTGGCGCATGATCTTCCGAGTGCGCTCCCATGCCCCGGCGTCGAGGCTGTTTGCGGCTTCCTCGTTTTGCTTCTCCAGCTCGGAGAGGGCGCCTACGGATTTTGGAGCAGCCGGCGCCGAGCCTGACGCATAGGTATCGCGCGACTTCTTCAGGTAGAGCACGTTGTCCTCCAGCACCTTGCGCGCCCCGGCGATGTCGCCCTTGTCGCGCAGATCGACGGCCTTCTCGCTCTGCTCGGTCGCGATCTGTTCCGTCACCTGGCTCATCACCGACTTGTTGAGGCTGTCGTCGACCTCCTTCACGCTGCTCGAAAACCGTACCGTCGGCTTTGCCTGCGCCTCCGCCGATTTATTGCTGTCGAGGTCGGTATAGGTGACGCGCACGTCGGCAACGTCCGCGGCGCCTTCGCCATGCGCATCCGCCGCGTCGAGTTCAACGACGATGTAGCGTTCGTTGTCCGCCTGCAGCTGGTTGAGCTTCAGAGTGATCTTGTCGCCCGCGATCGTGCCATCCCGACCGAGAATGCGCTTGGGTGTGAACCCGGTCTTGCATTCGATGATGATGGTGATGTCACGCGCCGAAACCGACAGCGCGTCGCCGAACTCCCGGTCGAAGATCTCGGCAAGGTCGCTCGGCCGCTCGACGAAGACATGGTTGCCGTCCGACGCTGCAGCGAGACGCTGCATCAGGTCTTCGTTGTAGTCGAGACCGAGGCCGATGGTCGAAACCGATATGCCTTTGGACGCGATGGCGCGTCCCAGTTCTGCCAGATCGCCCGGCGACGATGGACCGACGTTGGCGAGCCCATCGGAAAGCAGCACCACGCGGTTGACCGCGTTGTCCGCGAGATACTTCTCGACCTGCTTGCCGCCTTCTTTCACGCCCGCATAGAGCGCCGTCGTTCCGTCGGCACGCAAGGCATCGATGGCCTTGATCAGCCGCTCCTGGGAATTGCGCAATGGCGCGGCGGCACTGAGCACCTCTACGCCG
This sequence comes from Hyphomicrobium sp., assembly GCA_030148725.1. Lineage (GTDB taxonomy): Bacteria > Pseudomonadota > Alphaproteobacteria > Rhizobiales > Hyphomicrobiaceae > Hyphomicrobium_A. The sequence goes on along the minus strand of JASBSU010000008.1, from coordinate 50,548 downwards.
TGGTTGTAGGCGATGAGTGAAATCGTGTCGTCGGAGGCGAGCCGCTTCAGCGCCACCCGCGCCCCTTCCTTGGCGGCCTCGATGCGGTCCCCGTCCATCGAGCCCGAACGGTCGATGACGATGGCCGCGTTGATGGGCGTCCGCCGTGCGCGTTTTTCAGCGCCGAGGCTTTTGAGGCTGAGCCGCAGGTAGACGGTGCCGTTCTTTCCGGCCGTCAGAACATTCTGTCCGAGATCGGCATCGAGCCTCAGCTCTGCTGCCGACAGGGGAGAAAGAGAAGCGCCGAGCGCAACGGCGAGCACCGCGCATCGCATCATCACCGACATCGCAAATATCTCCTTGGTCATTCAAATGTCGGAGCAACCTAAGGGCGGTGCGCGGCGGAAGCGGGAGCGGTCGATGGCGAAACGGCGTCGGCGCAATGGCTGAAAAATGAGAAACGCCCCGCGTTGCTGGCTGGCAACGCGGGGCGTTCGATGATTGGCTCGGCTTCGTCGGTTACTGCAGCATCGATCCCGGCGACGAGGAGGCACGCGCTTCGACGTGCTGAGCGGCAGCGATGCTGTTGCCAAGTCGCCTCCAAGCCGCTTCGTCGGCACGCGAGTTCGCCTGGAACGCCTCGACCAGCGCGCGGCTGATGTCGAACAGCGTCTGCTGATCGCTCGAAAGTCGCCCTGCACCGGCATCGGCTTCCAGGCTCTCGACGATCTCGCGCAGCACCAGCTCGTAAGGTCCGTTCGGCAGCAGCATCAGAACCGGCCAATGCTGGTCGAGCTCCTGGTAGGAGTCATCCAGCATCTGCTTGTCCCAGCTGGAATGCGGCGGCAGCGTATTCTTGATCAGCGAGTAGGCTTCGTCGAAGGCCAGCCGCGCCTCGTCATCCCGCTTGCGCAGCATGGCGTCCAGGGAGGCATTCGAGCGACGCGCGCGGTTGAATGCGTCATTGGCGGCGATCGCCGCCATGTGCGCATTGCCAGACACGCGCTCCCACGCCTCCATCTTGAGGTTCAGAGCGGCGAGCAACTGGCCGATGAAGCCGTTGCGGATCTCCGTGGTCGTGTCCTCGCTCGCCGCACCCGCGTGGCCGATCGCCAGCGTCGGCCGGTTTTCGGCCTTGAGCGCCGTCACACTTGCCGGCCGCGCGCTTGCGATGCGCGGTGCTGCGTAGTCGGTCATCAGCGTGCGCGCACGGATGCGCGCCAGGGTCTTATAGAGGTCGCGATGGATCCAGAACTCGTCGGCGTTCTTGCCGCGCCGCTGCACCCGGCCGAGCGTCGCGCCGGCGTTCAGCGTCGAGCGCACCGTGCGGCGATGCTCGTCGATCACCTCCGCGAGATTGATCTCGGCCGTGAAGCCGCGATCCTCGTCGATCGGGTGCATGTAGTGCAGCACCGTCTCGGCGTTCTCGTTGATGTTCGGCAGTAGCGCCACGCCGACGATCTTCTCCAGCTCCGCGAGATCGACGTTCGCCTTGTCCGCTTCGAAGGCGCGTTTGGCGACGATCGACAGGAACTCGAACAGCTCGGCGCGTACGAGATAGCGCCCACGGCTCTCGTCGTACTCCACGGCATTGATCGTTGCCCCGGCGTTGAGAACGCCAAGCACACGTTGCCCCGAATGCGGGTCGAGCATCTCCGGACGCACCTCCGCCATGAATCCCGATGCATTGGTGATCGGTCGCATCGCGTTCAGCGTTGCCCGCGCATTTTCAAACGTATCGGGAAGCAGCGCGTTCTCGACGATGGCTTCCAGCTGCTGCGAGTTGCGGCCCTTCGGCGAAGGAACGTCAGCCAGCGGCGAGCGCACGGCATTGGCGCCGAACAGACCCGTCATGAAGATCAGGCTGTCGATGCCGATGGCAATGGCCAGCGCCAGATATGCGAGACGGTTGCCGTCCTGGAATGCGTTCCACGACACGACGAAGCGGTGAGCCTTGTCGTCGCGGTTCATCTCCGCAAAGCTGATCGTCGTGCGAAGCTCGTCCGTCTGCTTGCTCGGCAGGCCACTGTCCGAAAGGCATTTCACAGCAAAGCCGAACAGCGCGTCGGTGGAGCGATGCGCTGCAAGCTTGTCGCCGCCGACGCAGTTGGCGTTGAACGTCTTCGTGCCCGCCTGCAGCGTGAACAGCGTCGACGCGGCTTCGCTCGCCTGCTTGGGATCGCAGTCGATGCCCGAGACTTTCGGCTTCGTAACGTCGGCCGAGTACATGGCGCTATAGAGCTGCGAGCAGCGCTGCTGCACTTCTGCCAAGCGCTCCGCGGAGGGGGCCTGCCGGAATTCGGCGCGTGCTGTCTCGAACGCCGGGAGCACGCGGCCCGGATCCACCCGCTGGCTCTGATCCTCGCCGGCACCGTTGTCCTGCGTCATCTTAATGCGCTGGGCGGCAGTCTCCTCCTCGCCCTTGTACTTGGCGAGCTCGCCGTCGATCGACGCCAACTCTCGCTTGATCTGCGAGATGCGCGTCTCCGCCGTATCGAGCCGCTTCTTGGCGTCCTTGACGCGGTCGTCCTGAATTTTGAACGCCGCCTGCATCTTGCTGAGGTCGCCCATGAGCTGGCGATAGACCGGCCCGCGGCCTTCCTTCAGCGTGCCTTCGACGCCCTGGCCTTCCGCCATGGCTTCGACGCGTTTGGCGTCGATTGCTTTGGACCGCGCATCGAGTTCGGTCTTCGTTGCGGCATAGTCTGCCGCAAGCGTCGCACGGTCGCCTTCGAGGCGCGCTAGCTCGTCCGTGAGCGATGTCTTCTTGCCGGCGATGCCGGCCTGTCCGCTCTGCGCCGTGGTGATGCGCTCCTGCTGCTCCTTGATGGAGCGGTTGCGCGCCTCGATCTGGTCGTTGAAGTATTTCTCGATCTCGCCCGTCGAACCCTGCGCCGCCGCGGCGAGCCGATCGAGCTGTGCTTCATAGGCATGCCAGCCTTCGCTCTGGAACAGCGCCGAGGTCTGCTCCTGCTCCTGATTGGCGATGGTCGCGCCGATGTCGGCGATGATGGCCGAAACCTGGTTGGTCGCACGCAGCTCCGCAACGCGCTCGCGCTGATCCTTGGGGAACACGACGTTGAAGCGGCTGTCGAAGGAGAAGAACACCGACGTCGACATGCAGGCGAGGAACATCACCCACAGCATCGAGTTCTTGACCATGATGCGCAGCGCCTGCGCGTAGGGCGCGACGATGTCCGTGCGCGAGAAAACCGTGATGAGGCCGAGGATGCCGAACAGAGCGCCGGCCACAGCCAGGCCCTCGATCCAATAGTCGACGGCGATCCCGTGCTTCCACTGATAGAAGCTGACGGCAGCGACGAGGAACACCACCGCAAGACCGATGACCACCACCAGAGGTGCCGTGACCCGCGCATAGCCGCCACGCGACACGGTGCTCATTCCGGTAGCGAAGCTCTCGCCGATCAGCCATGCCACGATCAGCATCACGCCGTGGATGCCGAAGGTGAACATCAGCGACAGCACCGGCTCACCGGTGAAGTTCGTCATGCCGTCCCAGGTGGTCCATCCGCCCGCGAGCGACAGCACGATGGCGGCCGTGCCCAGCATGGCGAGCTGCCAGTTGGTGAAGAACACTTCCTCGACCACGCGCCACAGGCGGGGGCCCACCTTGAACAGCGCGATCAGCGCTGAGATCACCAGGACGGTGATCAGGATGCTGCGTGCATATGAGGCCGGGTCGGCCACCACCGCATCGAGGGTTTGCTTGAGGTCCATCTGCATTTCCCGCTCAACCGTCCGCAGTCGGAAACTTCGGGCCGCATTCGGACACAGCGGCGCAAAGGTCACGCGACGATGCAGGATGTCCACAGGTCCTGTCCGCTTCGCGGCAGGATTGCGGCATTCCCATGCACTCTGCTTTGTAGCGGATTTAAGAGTGGGACGGGACGATCTTCAGCGTGCGTGGAGCTGAGAATTGGGTTCTCGCAGCATGAATGCAAGAGCAGGGTTAAAACGCAGCGGCGCCTTAGGCTTATGCATTTGTCCGGCAAAAACGTGTCGTTAGACGGCCTCGAACAATGCCGCGCTACCCATTCCGCCTGCAACCCCGAGGGTAGCGATACCCAGCGATCCACCCTTGCTTTCGCCGCGCGCAAGTCGGGTGAAAAGCCGCGTGACGAGCACTGAGCTTGCCGCCGCAAACGGATGACCGCGTGCAACCGCGCCGCCGTCCGGATTGACGAGGTCTTCGTCGAGTTCGAGGCTGCGGATCAGTGCAATGGCCTGCGCCGCCGAGTTCTCGCTCATCTCGATCACGCCGATGTCGGCGGGATTGTAACCCCCGAACGTCGCTTTCAATTTTCGCATCGCTTCGATGGGCGCCGAGGCCTCGTCGTCCGGTGCCGAGCCGCGCGTCGCGTGCGCCAGAAGCTTCAGTCCGCGCGGCTTGCCAAGCGATGCCCAGACGTCGTGCGATACGACGACGGCAATGGCAGCGCCGTCGTGCATGTGAGCGGTATTGCCGGGCGTCAGCGTGCCATCTTGCGGCATGTAGGGGGCCAGTTGCGCAAGCTCTTTGAAGTCGGGCGCGGAAGAACTCTGGTCGCGCGCCTCTTCCGCATTCGACCGCAGCGGCGTGATCTCGCCCACAAAGCGTTTGTTATCCCGCGCCTGCTCGGCCTTGAGATAGGCGCGCAGCGCGTAGGCATCCTGGTCTGCGCGGCTGATGCCGAGCCGAGAGGCAAGCGCCTCGGTCGATTCGAGGTGTGCCGGCCCTTCATGCTCCTCACCGGAGCCAGGATCAAAGCTCATGAACCTCGGAAGCTGCTGCAGGCTCCGCGGTTTGGCGACCCGCCACGGCGCCATGGAGATGGCCTCCGCGCCGCCGGCAACGATGGCGCTCTGTTCCCCGAGCGATACGGCGCGCACCGCCGCGACGATGGCGTCGAGCCCCGAGCCGCATTGGCGGTCGATGGTCGCCGCCGGGCTGGTCTCCGGCAGTCCGGCAGCCAGTGCAATGAGCCGCGCCGGATTCCCGCCTTCCGACGCGTTCCCGACAATGAGTTCATCGATCCGCGACGGATCTACGCCACTATCTTGCAGCGCAGCACCGATGAGGGGTGCGCATAGCTCATCGAGGCGTCGATTTTTGTGCAGCCCGCCAATGCGACCGATAGCGGTGCGTCGGGCCGCGATGATGTACGCGGATTGAGAAGACATTATGCGGCTGAGGGCTCTCGAAAATTGATACGCGAGAGAGCAAAAGGTGGCGCCGACTTTCGGCACCGGCTCCCGACTTCCATTGTCCGGTGAGCGCTAGCAACCATATGAAGTTGGCGGAAAAGGGATCATCCTCGGGTGGGTTTATGATCCCGGCTACTGCTCCTTCTATGCGCCGCGAAGCCTTTGATATAATATCCTCCAAACAGAAAACGCTTGGGATGAAACGATGACCGAGGCCACCGCCAAACAGCCGGCGCTGCCAGTGACCCAGGCGGAACGCAAACTGGCTAAGGCCGTCGAAAGAGCCAATCAGGCGTTCACCGAGAAAAATCTGCGCTTCACCAAGCTTCGCCAGGACGTCTTCGAGGAGATCGCCGCAACACACGCGTCCATCGGCGCCTATGACATCCTCGCCAAGCTCGCCGAGAAGGGCACGCGTCTCGCGCCGATCTCCGTTTACCGCGCCATCGATGCGCTGCTCGAGGCCGGTGTCATTCACCGTCTCGAAAGCAAGAACGCATTCTTCGCCTGCCGGCGCATGGACCACCGGACCGGCCGTCGTCCGATTTTCCTTTCGTGCGAGAACTGCAATGCCGTCCAGGAGGTCGACTCCGAGGGCATCTTCGATACAATCGACCGCCTGGCCCGCGACGCGTCCTTTCAGCCGCGGGTGAAGTTCGTCGAGGTGTCCGGACTGTGCCGCAACTGCCAGTCTAAGAAGGACTGATCCGTCGATGCCGCATAGTGATGGAGTGGCCCCGACGTCTGAGACGTGCGGCCACGGCTCCAAGCATGGCTGCACGCACCGCGGCGGGTGTGCAAGCGCCGATCCCGCGATCGATGCGAACGCTTTGATCTCGGCTCGCGGCATCGGCGTCACGCGTCATGGACGCGACATCCTCATCGACGTCAACATCGACATCGAACCGCGCGAGATCGTCACGCTCATCGGTCCCAACGGAGCCGGCAAGACGACGCTCGTTCGCGTGCTGCTCGGCCTGGAGAAGCCCGACCGCGGCACCATCCATCGCCGCCGCGACCTCAAGATCGGCTACGTGCCGCAGCGTTTCGACAGCGACACCGTCATACCGATGACCGTCGAGCGCTTCCTGATGCTTGGCGGCAGCTACGGCGAGGCGCGCATCGCCGAGGTGCTGGGTCTGGTCGACGCCGCGAAGGCGCGCCGCCAGCAGCTCGGTGAGCTGTCGGGCGGCGAACTGCAGCGTGTTCTTCTCGCCCGTGCACTGCTGCGAAAACCCAATCTCCTCGTTCTCGACGAGCCGGTGCAGGGCGTCGACTTCATGGGTGAGGCCGATCTCTACAACCTGATCGGCGGCTTGCGCGACAGTGCCGGCTTCGGCGTGCTCTTGGTCTCTCACGACCTGCACATCGTCATGGCCCGCTCCGACCGCGTCGTCTGCCTCAACCATCACGTATGCTGCTCGGGCGTGCCGGAGACGGTTGCGCAGCACCCCTCATACGTGCGGCTGTTCGGCGCCGATGCTGCGCGTGCCTTCGCCCTCTACCGCCACGATCACGACCACAGCCACGACCTCTCGGGAATGCCGCAAGCCGCCGATGGCGACGTGACCCGCAGCGCCGGCGGAGACAAGTAGTGTTCGAACCGTTCTTCCTGCGCGCGCTGCTCGCGAGCCTGGGCCTCGCAGTCGTGGCTGCGCCCCTCGGCTGCTTCATCGTCTGGCAGCGCCTTGCCTATTTCGGCGAGACCGTCGCGCAGGCTGGCCTCATCGGCGTGGCACTGGCGCTCGCCATGCAGATGGACGTCACCTGGGGCGTGCTCATCGTGGCGCTCGCGGTTGCCGCGCTGCTCGTTTGGTTCGGGCGTCAGAAGCTCGTCGGGCTGGACTCGGTTCTGGGGCTCCTGCATCACGCCGCACTCGCCGCGGGCGTAATCGCCACCTCGATGGTCAAGGGCGCCCCCGTCGATCTCACCGGCTTTCTGTTCGGCGACGTCTTCGCCGTCACGCAGGCTGATGTCGTCGTCATCTTTGTCGGTGGCGCCGTTGTGCTCGCGCTCGTCGCCTGGCTATGGCAGCCGCTATTGCGCCTTGCCGTCCACGAGGATCTCGCCGCTGCCGAAGGTGTCGACCGCGAGATGGTGCGCACCGTGTTCATTGTGCTTCTGGCGGTGGCCATCGCGGTCGCCATGAAAATCGTGGGCATCCTCCTGGTGATGGCGTTCCTGGTCGTACCGGCCGTTGCCGCCCGCCCGCTCTCCGGCACCCCGGAGCGCATGGTGGTCCTCACCGGTTTCATCGCGGCAGCGAGCGTCGTTGCCGGCCTTTGGCTGTCCGCCACGTTCGATAGCCCCGGCGGCCCCAGCATCGTGCTTATTATGTCGATCGTGGCGGGGTTATCGTTAAGCTGGGCGGCGATCGGCAGGCCGGGGCGGCGCGGTAGCTAGGATTGGCTGCCGCCCTCTGGCCAACTTGCCGGCGCTGGATTAGGTAGACGTCTGGCTCTCGATCGTGATCTCTTCGGACCTTGCGGACCGAAAAACTCGGGTCGCATCAGGAAGCTGGATCGTTTGGGCTCAAGCGACGGAACGGCACCCATGCGGGCATCGGCCACTGATCTCATCGCCCCCAGGCGGACCACCCATGCCGTCGTCGTCGCGGGTGTGACGGTCGGCGGCGGCGCGCCCGTCGTCGTTCAGTCGATGACCAACACCGACACTGCCGATATCGACAAGACGACGGCGCAGATCGCGGCGCTCGCCCGTGCCGGCTCCGAGTTGGTGCGCATCACGGTGGATCGCGATGAAGCGGCGAAGGCCGTGCCGCACATCCGTGACCGCCTTCTGAAGCGCGGCGTGCGCGTGCCGATCGTCGGAGACTTCCACTACAATGGCCACACGCTTCTGGCTGACAATCCCGCCGCCGCCGAGGCACTCGACAAATATCGCATAAATCCCGGCAACGTCGGCTTCAAGGACAAGAAGGACCGCCAGTTCGCCGCCATCGTCGATACGGCGCTGCGCTGGAAGAAGCCGGTGCGCATCGGCGTCAACTGGGGTTCGCTCGATCAGGAGCTTCTCACGCGCCTGATGGATGAAAACGCGAAGTCTCCCTCGCCGAAAGATGCGCGCGCGGTGATGCACGAAGCGATCGTGCAGTCAGCGCTCATATCCGCGGCGCGCGCCGAGCAGCTTGGTCTCACCGCCAACGACATCATCCTCTCGGCGAAGGTCTCTGCCGTGCAGGATCTCGTCGCCGTCTACAATCTGCTCGCCTCACGCGCCGACTATGCGCTGCACGTCGGCCTGACCGAAGCCGGCATGGGATCGAAGGGCATCGTTGCGTCGACTGCCGGCATCGGCCTGCTTCTACAGGCCGGCATCGGCGATACCATTCGCGTCTCCCTGACGCCCGAGCCGGGCGGTGATCGCACCCAGGAAGTGCGCGTCGCGCAGGAGATCCTCCAGTCGATGGGCCTGCGCTCGTTCATGCCCATCGTGACGGCGTGCCCCGGATGCGGCCGCACGACGTCCACCGTCTTCCAGGAACTTGCAAGCAACGTTCAGACCATGATCCGCGAGCGTATGCCCGAATGGCGGACCCGCTATCCGGGCGTCGAGACGCTGAACTTCGCTGTCATGGGCTGCATCGTGAATGGCCCCGGCGAATCCAAGCACGCCGACATCGGTATATCCCTGCCCGGCACGGGCGAGGCGCCCGCCGCACCGGTCTTCATCGACGGAAAAAAGGTGACAACTCTCCGCGGTACAAACATTGCCGCTGAATTCCAGCAACTCGTGGAGGACTATATCGAGCGCCGATTCGGGAACGGGAGCCCTGTCGGTCTGACGGAACCAGTCGCCGCAACGGAACAAGAAGTACAGTCGGCCTGAGAGGCGAGGCCGATGGATCGGGGAACACCAATGAAAAAAGAATCGCCTGCCGCGCGCTTTATGCTGCGCCTGGCCCCCGTGGGCGCTCTGGCGCTCGCCTTAGCCGCCTGTTCCGGTTCTGCTGTCCCCGAGGTCGATCGCGTGTTCCTGTCCGCCGCTGGCAACTGGGATCGCAATCGCGATGGCATCGTCACCTGCGATGAATGGAAGGCGTACGCTGCCGAGCTGTTCGACGCCGCCGACACCAACCGAGATGGCACGCTCGACCGCACCGAGTACGCCAAGGTCGTCTCCACCGATCGTATGTTCGAGACGGTCGAGTTTGGCTATTACGACGCCAACAAGGACGGCAAGCTCACGCGCGAGGAGTTCGTCGACAAGCCCAACCGCGCCTTCGCGCTGCTCGACAAGAACAACGAGTGCAAGCTGTCTGCGAGTCAGGTCGCCGGCGCCCGCGCCAACACCGAGCAGATCTACGATTCCAAGAAGCCGCAGTCGGGCGACCCGCGTGAGAAGAACACGCCTGGCCTACCGAACTAGGCAGGCAGCCGCATTGCCGTAATGCAGTTATCTGCGATGTCGACGGCATGCTGATTGACAGCTGACGCGCAGACTGCGCGGCCCGGGATCACGCCATGCTCAGGGCGCAAGGCGCCCCGGCGCGAGCGCCGGCCATCCACTTGCACAGCGTAGGAGAACGCGAAGTCTCTCTCCGCTGGTGACGGCAACAAATCTACAACCCCGCCCCATTCGCTCCCAGATTTGGACTCTTCGCGGCCAAGCTTAGAACATTGAGCCGGCATAGCTATTTGGCCACACCCGCATACGCGACGGGAACCTGCACGCCCATGTGTTCGTTGTGGGCGCAGTCGTCATCGGAGACGAACGGGGATTTAAGCCATGAAAAAGCTGATGCTCGCCGGCCTTGCTGCTGGTGCGTGGACGAGTGGTGCTCTTGCGGCCGATCTCGGCCCCTACAACCCGCCACCGCGCGGCGAGCCGATCTACGAGCCGGTCCGTGAGCGCAACGCCTGGAACTGGCAGGGCCTCTACTTCGGCGTCAACGCCGGCTACGGCTGGGGCAATGACAATTCCGCCAGTTACGACGGTTTCGGCGGCGGCGCCGGTTCGCTCAGCCCGAGCGGTTGGTACGGCGGCGGCCAGGTCGGCTACAACGCTCAGTTCAACTGGCTCGTGCTCGGTCTCGAAGCCGATCTTCAGGGCGCCGACATCAACGACTCCAGTTCGATGGGTTTCACCAACGTCCAGACCGACATCGACTGGTTCTCCACGATTCGTGGTCGCGTCGGCTATGCTGCTGGCCCGACGCTCATCTACTTCACCGGCGGTTGGGCATTCGCCAACATCGACCAGAGCGTCAATGCACCAGGCGTTTCGATGAGCAAAGAGGAAGTCGCGACCGGCTACACGCTCGGCGGCGGCCTCGAATGGCAGATCGCGCCGAGCTGGTCTCTGAAGACCGAATACCTTTACGTCGATCTCGGCGAGCAGACGCTGTCCTCGCCAGCCGGCACCTACACCACCGACACCGACTTCCATACGGTGCGTGCTGGTCTGAACTTCCGCTTCTGATCGAAGCATAGAACGCATGGAAAAGGCGCCCCTTGGGGCGCCTTTTAGTTTCCGCGGCTCGCCGTAAAGCGTGCAGCCTCTACCAGCGTTGCAGCTTGGTCGCCGAACGGCGCCAGGATGCGCTCCGCTTCGCGAACGGCCTTAGCCAGTTCATCGCGCGCCGCCGCAATGCCGATCAGTGACACCAGCGTCGCTTTTCCAGCCGTGCTGTCTTTACCCGTCGCTTTGCCGACCACCGCCGCATCGCCTTCAGCATCGAGCAGATCGTCGGCGATCTGGAAGGCCAGACCCAGCCACTCTCCGTAACGGCGCAGTATGGCGCGCTCATCGCTCTTTGCACCTGCCAGCACCGCGCCCGCCTCGCACGAGGCGGCGAGCAGGGCGCCCGTCTTTAGCGCTTGCAGACGCCGGATGTGTTCCGCCGACGGCACGGCCGGCTCGCCGCGCTTCTCCGCCGCGAGATCGAGCATCTGGCCGAGCACCATGCCGCGGCCACCGGCGGAGTGGGCCAGCACAAGCGCAATCTCGGCGCGCGTGGCGGGAGCGGGATGCGTCGCCGGTCGCGCGACGATCTCGAAGGCGAGCGTCAGCAGCGCGTCGCCGGCGAGGATCGCCGTCCACTCGTCGAACGCCTTGTGCACCGTCGGCCGCCCGCGGCGCATGTCGTCGTCGTCCATCGCTGGGAGATCGTCGTGCGCCAGCGAGTAGCAGTGCACGCACTCGAATGCCGCCGCCGCGTCGAGTGCTGCCTCAGGCGCCATGCCGAATAGTGCTGCGCTTTCAACGACCAGGAATGGGCGGAAACGCTTTCCCCCGCCCAGCACCGCGTGATGCATGGCTGCCGCCAGCCGTTCGCCCTTTTCCGGCCCGCATTCTGCGAGCAATTCCGATAGGCGCTGATCGATTAGCCTTGCCGCAGCGCCCAGTCTTTGCACGAACGTCATTCTCGGATTACCTAGTACCGCCGACGGGGTGCCCTGGCGCACTTCGGGCGACGGGGCGACCAGCGAGCGGATACAGCATCGGGGCGATGCAAGCAAAGTATGGACAGGTCCGACCCTCAACGCCCAGCCGCAGTCGATCCCGCCGCGGCAAAAGAGGCGCAACGTCAAGAGACGCAGCAACACGAGACGCCACGTCCTGAGGCCGCGAAGGAGCGCGCCGCAGAAACGCTGTCGCACAGCACGCTCCCTCCAGCCGCGGCCGAAACCGACCTCATGCCCGATGAGGCGGATGCGATCGAGCAGGCGCATTTCGAGCTGATCGAGCGCGAGACGACGCAGCCGGTGCACCGCTACGGCGCGCAAAATGCGGCGCCTGGACAGCAGTCATCCGCTACGCCATCGCCGCAGCCGCTGCCGCCGGAAGCGCGGCCGGCCCCCGCCGCCGACGTCCCGACGCAGGCGCGCGCCTTCGAGCCTGCACCGTTTCACGTGCCTCGGCCGACCGATCGTCCAATTCCTTCGGTGCCCCAACGCGCGCCTGCTCCATCGCCTGTCGTTCCGGTTCATCGCCCCGAACCCGCCGCAGACGCTACGCCGACGCCACCGGTTGCGCCCGACGTTGCCTCTGCGAGTCCGCCTCCGGAGCCGCCCCAACCTCGCCCCGTCGAAAATGCGGAGCCAGCTGCACTTGATCGTCCGCCGGCTTCCGGGCCGGTGCCGCCAGCGCCGGCCGGCGGTTGGACTCCCCAGCCGCTGTGGACCGAACGCGCAGCGCAGCCGTCTGAGGCCGTAGCGCCGGCAGAGGCAGCGGAGCCATACCCGGCGCGCCAGCCGGCTGCTGAGCCTGCAGAGGCAACCGAATGGAATAGGTCGGCCGCCTCATCGTCCACCCCCGACGCCGCGCCGCCTGTTCCACACTTTGCGCCAGCGCCCGAGCCCGCGCCCCCTCCATTGCCCGAGGCTTCGCAGGACACAAACCCACGCAACGAGCCCCCGCCCTATCCAGCCGCGCGGCTCGCAGCGTCGCCTGAATATCCAGCGGCACAGGCCGAGCCACTCTCCGCTCCGCCTCCGGTGCCTCCTTCCCCTCCGCGATATGCTGCAATGCAGCCGCCCCGCCTCGATGCGCCCGCCCCGCCGCCGGCTCGCCCCGACGTGCCGCCCACCTTGCCCGCTACCGCAGCGCCCCCGCCCCCACCGCCCCGGCAATTCGAGCCGCCGCGCGCTCCTTCTGCGCCGCCGCAACCACCGCCCGCGCTCCCTCAGCCGGAAGGTTCGCTTCTTCCGCCGCCCGCCAACACGCGGGGCTTTGACTTCACCGTGGTGCCAGCGCCCGCCACACAGGCAGGCGAGGCTTCACGTGCCAAGTCACTGGAGCCGCCGCGCAAGAGCTGGCGCGACATCGCTGGCCGCGCCTTCAAGGTGCTGGTGCTGGCTTTCACCGGCTGGTTCGTCGCGGTCCTGATGCTGATTGCGATCTATCGCTTCGTCGACCCGCCGTTTTCGATGCTGATGGCGCAGCGCTTTCTCACCGGCACCTCAATCGACAAACAGTGGGTGCCCATCGAGAACATCTCGCCCAATCTCGTGCGGGCCGTCGTTGCCGCCGAAGATTCCCGCTTCTGCCAACACTGGGGCGTCGATTTCGTCGAAGCCGCGAACGCCATCCGGCGCTCATCGACAAGCTACCCACGCGGCGCCAGCACCATCACCATGCAAGTGGCGAAAAACCTGTTCCTCGTTCCCGCCAAGAGCTACCTTCGCAAGATCGTCGAGATCCCACTCACCTTTGCGATCGAACTGGCCTGGTCGAAGCGGCGTATTCTCGAGATTTACCTGAACATCGTCGAATGGGGGCCGGGGGTATTCGGCGCCGAAGCGGCCTCCCGCTCCCATTTCAATCGCTCGGCCGCCGGTTTGACGCCTCGCCAAGCGGCGTTGCTCGCCGCGGTCCTCCCGAACCCCATCGTGAGGGATGCTGGCGCGCCCGGGCCACGGACGGCTCAGAAGGCTTCGATCATCCAGTCCCGGGCTGCACGGGCCCGCGCTGCATCTGCCTGCATAGGGCTGGGCCGTTAAGATACGCGTTGCCTCTGGCACTCCCTTCAGAATGTGGGTATAAGGCCCGCCAATGTGCCCGGCGGCTCGCGCCCTGGGCGTTGGCTGGAAAATTCCCACAAACGGGGTTTCAGCGGGCCCGACGGGCCCGAGCGGGGTCGATTTAACCCCGTTTCCCCGGTTAAAGCACGGAGTTACGACGATGGCAGTTCCGAGGAAGAAAGTGTCGCCGATGAAGCGCGGACAGCGCCGGGCACACGATGCGCTCAGCGCCCCGGCATATGTCGAGGACAAGGACTCAGGCGAGCTTCGCCGCCCGCACCACATCGATCTGAAGACCGGCAAGTATCGCGGTCGCCAGATTCTTGCACCGAAGGCCGACGTCTAAAAAACGCCCGGCGCGTGGGGGAGCATAACTCCTGTCACGGGCGTTCGGCGTTGCAGGCGCAAGCCCCCCGTGGCAGAAGATTGTGTCTTAGCCGGCCCGCGTGGCCGAACAGGGGGATTGCGTAATGTCGCTTAGGTCGCTTCCGTCGATTGTCCTGGCGTTCATCCTCTACAACGTCGTGGTCTTCGTCTCGGGCGGTCCCGATGTACTCAAGTCCTCGCTGTTCGAGCTGAACATGCTGAGCGGCGGTATCTGGCAGTTTACGGTCGGCGACCTGATCATCCTGCTGACGCTGTTCCTGCTGTTCGCCGAGATCGTGAAATCGACGTACACCTCGACCTCCTCGCTGGTCGATCACGGGCTGTCGATGATCGTCTTCATCGCCTGCATCGTCGAGTTCCTGCTCGTGCCGCAGGCGGCGACATCGACGTTCTTCCTCATCATGGTGGCAACCGCCATCGACGTTGTGGCTGGCTTTACGATCGGCATCCGCGTGGCCCGTCGCGATCTCGCGATCGGCGGCGCCGTCGACTGATCCGAGCCGCGCCATCGGCCTGACGAACAAAAAAAGCGACCGTCAAAGCGGTCGCTTTTTCTATTCCTGACGCTGCGCGCTGTTATCAGCTGCCCTGCGAAAGCTTGTCGATCTTCTGCTGCATGTTGGCGAGCTGAGCCTTGAGCTCGCTGATCTCATTCGCCTCGCCGGCCTTCGCTTCCGGCTTCGGCCCCATCTCACCGCGCTTGCCGGTGAATGGGCTCCACATCGAAAGCGCCTGCTCGAACATCTGCATGTTCTTGCGCGCCTGGTCCTGGTAGACCTCGAACGCCGCTGCAGGATTGGAGAACGCGGTCGCGAACTGCTCGCGAATCTTCTCCTGCTCCTTGACGAGGTTCTCGAGGCTGAACTGCAGGTATCCGGGCACCATGCGACCGATGCTGTCGTCGTAGAAGCGGATCAGCTGGCGCAGGAACGGCACCGGGAGCAGCGTCTGCCCACCCTGCCGGTTCTCTTGCTCGACGATGATCTGTGTCAGGACCGAGTGCGTGAGATCGTCGCCGGATTTCGCGTCGTAGACAACGAAGTCCCGGTCGGATCGCACCATCGCAGCCAGATCCTCGAGCGTCACATACGTGCTCGTCTCGGTATTGTAGAGCCGCCGGTTGGCGTACTTCTTGATGACAACCGCTTCTCTTTTGTCGACTGGCGCGTCTGGTTTGTTCAACATTGCTCGGCCGCTGCAGAAGATTTTTGCACTGCGGCAGCGTAACACACCCCGGAAGGTCGGTGCCAGCCGTTTGTGTTGACCCGCGCAGGCATTTGGCGCATTAGCTGGCGGCAAGCCTAAGCTTTGGTAATACGTGGTTTACAAAGGACCGCGGCCAGCCGGGGCCCAGCAACGGGCACCGCCGCTACGGCGTGCCAGCCCGGTCTACAAATCCGCATGCTCGAGGAGGAGCCTTAACGGATGAGCGACGACAACACCATCGTCATAGCCAGCGCGGCCCGCACCCCCGTAGGCGCGTTCAACGGCGCCCTCTCCGGACTGCCCGCCTCCAAGCTGGGTGAGATTGTCATCAAGGCCGCGCTCGAGCGCGCCAAGGTCGAGCCGGGCGACGTGTCGGAGGTCATCCTCGGACAGGTGCTGACGGCTGGCCAGGGTCAGGGTCCTGCGCGTCAGGCCGCTGTCGGCGCCGGTGTTCCTGTCGACGCGCCGGCTTGGGGCGTCAATCAGATTTGCGGCTCGGGTCTTCGTGCCGTGGCGCTCGGCGCCCAGCAGATCCAGTCGGGCGATGCCAAGATCGTCATTGCCGGCGGTCAGGAGAGCATGAGCCAGTCGATGCATGCCTCGCACATGCGCAACGGCACCAAGATGGGCGACGTGAAGTTCGTCGACACCATGGTCAAGGACGGCCTGTGGGACAGCTTCAACGACTATCACATGGGCACGACGGCCGAGAACGTCGCGCGCCAGTGGCAGATCACGCGCGAGGATCAGGACAACTTCGCTGTTGCCTCGCAGAACAAGGCTGAGGCCGCACGCAAGGCCGGCAAGTTCAAGGACGAGATCGTCCCTGTCGTCATCAAGGGTAAGAAGGGCGACACCGTCGTCGACCAGGACGAATACATCAAGGATGGCGTGACGCTCGACAGCATCGCCAAGCTGCGTCCAGCCTTTGATCCGAAGGAAGGCACCGTCACCGCCGCCAACGCCTCCGGCATCAACGACGGCGCCGCTGTCGTCGTGCTGATGACGGCCGCTGAGGCCAAGAAGCGCGGTATCGAGCCGCTCGCGCGCATCGTGTCGTGGGCGCAGGCGGGTGTCGATCCCTCCATCATGGGCACCGGTCCCATCCCGGCTTCGAAGAAGGCGCTGGAGAAGGCCGGCTGGAACCCCAAGGACCTTGATCTCATCGAGGCCAATGAGGCTTTTGCCGCGCAGGCCTGCGCCGTGAACAAGGGTCTTGGCTGGGACACCGACAAGGTCAACGTCAACGGCGGTGCCATCGCCATCGGTCATCCGATCGGTGCTTCCGGCGCCCGCGTTCTGACGACGCTGGTCCACGAGATGAAGCGCCGAGACGCTAAGAAGGGCCTCGCCACGCTGTGCATCGGTGGCGGCATGGGCATTGCCATGTGCCTCGAGCGCGATTGATCGAAGGCAACTCATATTGAAGCTCCGGCCACCCGGCCGGAGCTTTCTCGATCTCACCCCACCAATTTTCACTCAACCAACAAGAGACCATCCTAGGGAGGTTTTTCATGGCTCGTGTCGCCCTGGTGACGGGAGGTACGCGTGGTATCGGTCACGCGATTTCCGTCGCCCTCAAGAACGCGGGCTACCGCGTCGCCGCCAACTACGCCGGCAATGACGCTGCTGCGCAGCAGTTCCAGGCCGAGACCGGTATCCCGGTGTTCAAGTGGAACGTCGGCGACTTCGACGCCTGCGCCGCTGGTATCGCCCAGGTGACCAAGGAGGTCGGCCCCATCGACGTCCTCGTCAACAACGCCGGCATCACGCGTGACGCCATGCTCCACCGCATGACGAAGGAGCAGTGGAACGAGGTCATCAACGTCGACCTCGACAGCCTCTTCAACATGTGCCGCCACGTCATCGACGGCATGCGCGCCCGCAGCTTCGGCCGCATCATCAACATCTCGTCGATCAACGGCCGCAAGGGCCAGATGGGCCAGACGAACTACTCGGCTGCCAAGGCCGGCACGCACGGCTTCACCAAGGCCCTGGCCTATGAGAGCGCCAACAAGGGCATCACGGTGAACACCATCGCGCCGGGCTACATCGCCACCGAGATGGTCGCCGCGGTTCCGAAGGAAGTGCTCGACACCAAGATCATTCCGCAGATCCCCGTCGGCCGCCTCGGCGAGTCCGAGGAGATTGCGCGCGCCGTGACGTTCCTTGCCTCCGACAACGCCGGCTTCGTGACCGGCGCCTGCCTCGACGTCAACGGCGGCCACTACATGGCGACCTGATCGCCCGAACATCTCCTAAGCAAATGGCCGGGCATTGCCCGGCCATTTTTGTATCTGGCGTTGATACGGCGCTTATCAGCCCCGCAGGCGCGTCCGGATGATGCGCGGATAGTCGTCGCCCTGCGCGCCACCAGCCTGCTGGCCATCGCCGTAGTTCCACCAGCGCTCCTGATCGCCTGCCGGAAACTGCGGCGCGTTGTTGTCCTGCGGCGGCACCGTCGCGCTCATGGTCTGCGGCTGGCGCGAAGGATGTGAACCGGAAGCGGCTGCACCACGCTGCTGCTGCTGCGTCGGAGCAGCGAACCAGGCTTCGATCAAATCCAGCTCGTCGGCCGACAGGCTGAGCCCTTGTCCCCGGCAGCGTGCGACCACGAAGTTGCGGAAGCGCGAAGCAAAGAGGCTCGGCGAAGCACCCTGGTCGAACCACGGGTCGGCCTCGCTCACCACGTCGAGCACGAAGCGCACGTCATCGCGGCGAATGTCGATACCGACAGCTTCCGCGCGCTTCACGATGTTCGCCAGCGTCTGCTGACCCGCAAGGCCGTTAGCAGCGATCTCCTGCGCCATGACATCGAACAGCGTGCGGTAGTCCTGCGGCGACAATGTCGGCGCCTGGCTCGCTTCATGGATGCGCGCGATCGACTGCTGGATGGCCGCAGCACCCTGAGCGGTACGCTGCGGACCAGCGCCGGCAGGCTGACGGGACTGCCCCGGCTGACCCGAGAGGGTGTCGGGCTGCGCCGGGGCGAGCGGAGCACGCTGCGCAGGGGCAGGCGCCCCTGGCTGCGCAGCTTGCGGCCGCTGTACGGACTGGGTTCCGAGCAGCGGCGCCAGCGCACGCTGCATCATCGACATGTCGCCGCGCACCGGATCGGGGTTGGCCGGCTCCGGCCGCGACGGCTCCTGGCGAGGCTCGGGGCGCGCGTCCATGCGCGATGCCGGGCGCGTTTCAATGCGCGGAGCATCATCCTGGATCGCGCGGTTCGCGTCATAGACGAAGTAGGGCGGCTGCGCGGTCAGCTTCACATCGTCCGGAAGGCCACGGCTGAGAAGATCACGGAAGCTTCCCATGCCACCCCAGGCCGAGCCGGCCGTCTTTTCGTGCCCGAGCACGCGCACGCAGCGATCAGCGAGCGACTCCAGTGCGAGCGGCTGGTCGGCCGTGCGCACGGCCTTCGCCACTTCGTCGAGGATTTCGTTGCGCACGGTCTCGATCGAGATCGCGCTCGGCAGTGCTTGCGGCTCGCCGCGCGCATTCTGGCTGCGGTTCGGAAGCTGGCCATCCATCAGCAGCGTGAGGAAATCGGCTTCGCGGATTTCCGCATCGCAGATCGCCGTGTAGGGGCTCGCCGTGTGATCGTTCGAATAGACGACCGTGCGACGGGCGTGCGAGCGAAGGCGATGCAGCACCGGCGTGAAGTCGGCATCGGCGGAGAGGATGACGAACTCGTCGAAGTGCGTTTCGTGCGTGAGCAGATCACGAACGTCCATCACCATGCGGATATCCGCGGAGTTCTTGAGCTGCTGCGTCAGCGGGGGGCAGTCGACGACTTCGAACCCTGAACGCAGGAAGTGATGGCGCACGAAGGGGAACGAGCTCATGTCGGTGGAATTGTCGCTCTGGTTCCGGCGCGGCACCGGATTACCGTAGCAGCGGCTGATCGCGATGCGCCGATCGGTTTCCATCGCCGGCGCGTTCGTCGGCGTCATCAGCGCTCCCGAAGCGATCTCCTTCAGCCAAAGACCGGCATCCTTGGAGAAGCGCTTGGCCGCTTCCTCGTTCTTTCGCTTCAACGACAAGTAGACGTTGTCGTAGTCGACGAACACCGTGGTCAGAATTGGCCCAGATGACTCGCGCTTCATAACCGGCATCCCCCGCGTGTGGCCGTGAAATCAGGTTTCCGGCACTTTTTGGTGAGTCGGCCCGACGCGGCAACCGCGCCGGCCCCGTCGCTAGGGGAAAACTCTGACAGGACGGCCTCTTAGGGGTGTTTTGTGTCCTGCGATTGCGGTGGAAAACTCCGATGTGAGCTTTGCGCGCAACAACAGCGCCGCGGCCTGAGCCACACACTAAGCACGCGGCGGAGCAAATCCCTTTTCAGCGAGTTCGAATGTTTCGAACTGGAAGCCGGGCGCCACCGTGCATCCAACGAGCGTCCACGCACCAAGACTTCGAGCGCTTTGCCAGTAGCCCGCGGGCACGATGCCTTGCGGACGGGCTCCGGCTGCAAGGTCGGGGCCTAAAATGACATCGCTGCTCACCCCGTCGGGCGGTGCAATCGACAAGCGCAGCGGCGCGCCGGCGTGCCAATGCCAGATTTCCACAGCATCGACGCGGTGCCAGTGCGAGGCTTCACCCTCCGCGAGCAGAAAATAGATCGCCGTCGATGCGGCGCGTTTCCCATCGCCGCGTTCATCGCGAAACGTCTCGCGATAATGGCCGCCTTCCGGATGCGGTTTGAGCTCGAGAACCCGGATGATCTCCTGCGCGTCGAGTTCCGCCATGTCTCAGCTCTTGTTCTTTCGTTCGCGTATGGCGGCAAAGACGTGCCAATCCGACGCGTAGAGCATGCCGAGCTTCGCCCGGATGGCCGTAACGTGCGGACGCAGGAACGGATTGGTTTCCAACTCGCGGTCGAGGCGCGTCGGCAGCGTCGGTCTGTTGCTCTCGCGCAGCCGGTCCACCTCCTTCGCCCGATTGACGAGAGCGAGGTTGTCCGGCTCCAGCGTCAGCGCGAAGCGCGCATTCGACTGCGTATATTCGTGCCCGCAGTAGATCTCTGTCTCCGGCGGCAGACGCATCAGCTTCTGCAGCGACGTCCACATCATCTCGGCTGAGCCTTCGAAGATGCGGCCAGCGCCCATTGCAAATAGCGTATCGCCCACGAAAGCGACGCGCGCCTCCGGTATCCAATAGGCGATGTGCCCCAGCGTATGGCCGGGTGTCTCGATGACATTGATATCGAAGTTGCCGAACTTCACGACATCGCCCTCGGCCACCTCGACATCGATGCCGGGGATTCTCTCAGCCTCACCCTTCGGCCCGACGATCGTGCAGCCGGTCGCCTCCTTGAGGGCGAGGTTACCGCCCGTATGGTCGCCATGGTGATGCGTGATGAGGAGGTGCGTCAGCTTCCAGCCCCTGGCCTCCAGCCGCACCAGGATAGTGTCCGCGTCCGGCGCGTCTATGGACGCCGTGACGCCGGCCTCCGCGTCATGGATCAGCACGCCGTAGTTATCGGAAAGACATGGAAATTGCTCGATTTCGAGCTTCGGCATGGGGCCGGCTCTCTTTTCTGGCAAAGGCGCTACGATCCCTGAATCGTAGCTGCGCGATTTGCTTTAGACAACGCAGGAGCGCAGCCAAGGCTTGAAATGCTGCGCGAAGACGTCAGATTGACCGGCAACAGAAAGAGAACCGCAACGCCCGATGCTGCTCGACGTTGACGATCTGCTGGAATTCTACGCCACACCGCTCGGACAGACGGTGCGCCGTCTGCTGACGCATCGCATTCGCGCGCGCTGGCGCGGCCTGCAGCAGTCGACGCTCATCGGTCTCGGCTATGCGTCGCCTTATCTCGGCGCCTTCAGGGGCGAGGCCCGCCGTCTCGGCGCGCTGATGCCTGACAGCCAAGGGGCGACGCGCTGGCCGCGTGAAGGCCCTTCTCAGAGCGTTCTGGTCGACGACGACAGGCTGCCGCTCGCCGATGGTTCTGTCGACCGGCTTCTGGTCGTTCATTGTCTTGAGGTCGCCGAGCACACGCGACACCTGCTGCGCGAGATGTGGCGTGTCCTGGCGCCTGAAGGCCGCGTGATCCTCATCGTGCCGAACCGCCGCGGCGTCTGGGCAAGGCTCGACAACTCGCCGTTTGGCCAAGGGCATCCGTACAGCCGCCGCCAGCTCGAGAAACTGCTGTTGGGCGCGATGTTCTCGCCGCTCGACTGGGGCGGCGCGCTCTATTTCCCCCCGCTCGGACACCGGATGCTGCTGCGATCCTCGACGGCTTGGGAGCGCGTTGGCTCCAGTGTGTCACCGGCGTTCTGTGGCGTCCTGATCGTCGAGGCAAGCAAGGAACTCGTCGCTCCGATCGGCAAGCCTGCGAAAGCGCGCGTGCTGCGCAAGCCCATTCTGCAAACAGCGCCAGCTCGCCGCGAGACCGCCTCTCGCGACAACATCACCGCCTCCGACCCCGCGGCGCGCGAGCCTGACGGATCGACGAACTAGTCAGCGTCTGCATATCCCGGCATGCCGCCGCATTCGGCGACCATGGTGTCCACGGGCCGCGCCGGATCCGACTTCAGCGCCAGATCGTCGATGCAGGCGATCATGTCATCGGGGCTCATCTCGCCCTTATAGGGAAAGTTGCGCTCAAAAATCATATCGCCGGATCTATCCTTGACGATCTCCGCTGCCCGGCGCCAGTCGTGAGCCTTGCCCTGCAGTAACCCCTCCGCCGCCGGCGTAACGTCTCTGAGTGCTCTGTCGTAACCCTCAGCGGATGCCGCAGCCGGAAGCGCAAGTGCCAAAATCATCCACGCCCGTCGCATGCTCGCTCCAATGTTCTTTGAATGATGACGCGAAGACACCTCGTCCGCGATGGACGAGCAGTCAGACTGCCTCGCGGAAGCGCTGAGCGGTTTGCAGATCGACGGACACGAGCTGGGAAATACCCTTCTCGGCCATCGTGACGCCGAACAGTCGGCTCATGCGCGACATCGTCATCGGATGGTGCGTGATGACGAGGAACCGCGTGGCCGTATCCTCGGCCATGCTTTCCAGAAGGCGGCAGAAACGGTCGACGTTCGCGTCATCGAGCGGCGCATCGACCTCGTCGAGCACGCAGATCGGCGACGGGTTCGTCAGGAACACCGCAAAGATCAGCGACATCGCCGTCAGCGATTGCTCGCCGCCCGATAGCAGCGACAGCGTCGCGGGCTTCTTGCCGGGCGGCTTGGCGATGATCTCCAGTCCGCCTTCGAGAGGATCTTCGCCCTCGATCATTTCCAGCCGCGCTTCGCCGCCGCCGAACAGCGTCGTGAACAGGCGCCCGAAGTGCGCGTTCACGGCTTCGAACGCCTCCTGCAGGCGCTTGTGCGCCTCGCGGTTGAGCTGCCCGATGGCGCCGCGCAGCTTCGCGATCGCGCTCTCGACGTCGGCTTTCTCGGCCTCCAGCCCCGCAGCTTGATTGCTGATCTGCTCCAGTTCTTCATCGGCTGCGAGGTTGACGCCGCCGAGCCGCTCGCGATCCGTTTTGAGGTTGGTGAGTTTCCGCTCGACGTCGCCGAGTGCCGGCAGCGCCGCATCGGCCGCGAGCTGCGCAATCTCGAGGCAACCCTCCGGTGCGATTTGCAGCGTCTCGCGGATGTGCCGGGACACGTCCTGCCGCCGTGTGCGCGCCGATTCCAGCTTCGCCTCGGTGCGTGCCCGCCCCTCGCGCGCTTCTGCGACAGCGCCTTGTGCGGCTCGCAATGCCTGCACGCTTGCGCGCAGCGCCGTGTCGGCTTCGGCAAGCACGTCGGCTGCGTCTTGACGCTCACGTTCGGCATCGGAAAGCGCGCTCATCAGCTGGCCGCGCTTCTCCTCCATCAATGCTGGCACATCGGCGAGGCTCGAGAGTTCGCTTTGCGTTTCGGCGAGACGTGCTTTCAGTGTCTCGGCCTGACGCTCCGCGCCGGACGAGCGTGTCAGCCAGCGCTCGCGCTCGACGGCGATGGCAGTGCTGCGGTCAGCGCGCGTACGCCGCTCGCGCTCGATATCTCCCAACTTGCCCCGCGCCTCCGCGAGCGCGATGCGCCGTATCTCCGCTTCGCTCCTCGCGCTCGACAGCAGCGGCTCCGGGTTCTCCGCAGCCGCGAGAGCCGCCACGTCTGCCTCGGCCTCTTCCAGCGCCTTTTGCGCCAGCTTGATTTCTTCTTCCGCGCGTGCGCGGGCGCCGGCAACGGCCGCGAGCTTGCTTTCTGTCTCGCGCGCCGCGCGCTCGATGGTGGTGAGGCTCTCGCGCGTTTTCGCCAGCATCGCCTGCGCCTCGCGGCCGAGCTGACGCAGGCGCTGCTCCTCCGCTCTCGCCGCCGTGAGCGCTTCCGCGGCTTTGCGCTCGGCTTCGGCCGTGGAGGCGGCTGCCGTCCGCGCTTCCGCCTCTTCCAGTTCCAGCGACGACAGCCGGTTGCGCTCTGCGAGCCGTTGTGCGGCAGGCGTCAGGCCTTCGGCCGCCGCCGTGAACCCATCCCAACGCCACAGATCACCGGCCCGGGTAACGAGCCGCTGCCCCGGCTTCAGACTGGCCTGCAACTTGTGACCCTGCTCGCGTCCTGCAACGAGCCCCGTCTGCCGAAGCCTGCGGTCGAGCTCGGGTGGGCCTTCGACGTGCGCGGCGAGCGGATCGACACCGGCCGGCAATGCCGGATCTGAACGTGGCACGTCGACGTGGCGCCAATGCACCGCGGCTTCCTCCGCGGCAGGCGCGTCGAGATCGTCCCCGAGCGCCGCGCCGAGCGCAGCTTCGAAGCCCGGGGCAACGCGCAGCCGGTCGAGGATCGGCGGATATTCCTTGGGGCGCGCGCCGAACAGCAGCTTCACCAGCGTTTCGCGTTCGGTCTTGAGTGCTGCTAGTCGCAGCCGCGCCTTGCCGCTTTCGTCGCGCGCCGCATCCGAGGCCGCAACGAGCGCCCGCGCGTTGTCCTCTGCGGCCAGCGCCTGAATCTCGAACTTCGATATCTGGTCGGCGAGTTGCTGCCCCGCTTCGGTGATCTGCTGCAGCTTGTGCGCATCGGGTGCGCGCCCCGCGATCTCCCGCGTCTGCACATCGAATTCGGCGAGCTGCCGCGTCAGCTTGATGACCGCACTGTCGCGCTCGTTGAGGTTGGCTTCCGCGCTTTGCTTGCGGGCCCGCAGCTCGGCAACTTTGGTCGTCAGCTCGGCAAGCTTGCCTTCCGTCTCGCGAAGATCCTCCTGCGCGTCCTCGAGCCGTTCGCGCGCGTCGCTCTCGACGTCGCCCGCTTCCGCATCGGCTGCCGTCAATGTCTCGAGTTCGGCCGCGAGATCGGTGAGGATTTGCCGCGCCTCCAGAACGAGCGCCTCCTCACGCGCCGTGTCGGCTGCGAGATGTTCGGCGCGCGCCTTGAGCTCCTTCTCACGCTCCGCGACCCGCTGCGCTTCGCGCTCGAAGTTCTCCTGCTCGATGCGCAGCCGTGCGAGGGCTGCAGCGCGCTTGGCCTCCTGCTCGCGCAGCGGATCCATGCGCTCGGCACACTGCGATTCCGCCGCTAGCGCTTGCGCTTCCGCTTCCGTCGCGGTGGCGAGCGTCGCCAGCGCATCGCGCAGCCGCGTCTCTTCCGCATCGACGAGGGCTTGCGCGTCGGTCCACTGGAGGTGCATCAACAGCGCCTCCTTGCGACGTATCTCGTCAGAGATTTCCTTGTAGCGCCGTGCCGCGCGCGCCTGCCGCTTCAGGCTTTCGACCTGGCTGTTGAGCTGCCCCAGTACGTCGTTGAGCCGCGCGAGGTTTGCCTCCGTCGCCTTCAGCCGCAGTTCCGCCTCGTGCCGGCGGCTATGCAACCCCGCAATGCCCGCTGCGTCCTCCAGGATGCGACGCCGCTGCTCCGGCTTTGCGTTGACGATCTCGCCGATCTGCCCCTGCCGCACCAGCGCCGGAGAGCGCGCGCCCGTTGCCGCGTCCTCGAACAGGATCTTCACGTCGCGCGCCCGCGCCTCGCGTCCGTTGATGCGATAGGCGCTGCCCGCTTCGCGCTCGATGCGCCGTGTGATTTCGATGTGGTCGGCGTTGTTGAACTCGGCCGGCGCCAGCCGCGCCGTGTTGTCGAGAAAGATCGTCACCTCGGCCGAGTTGCGCGCCGGCCTTCCCGTGGTGCCCGAGAAGATGACGTCGTCCATGGCCGCCGCGCGCATGCTTTTGTGCGAGGACTCGCCCATCACCCAACGCAGAGCTTCGAGGAGGTTGGATTTTCCGCAGCCGTTTGGACCGACGACTCCCGTCAGCCCCGGCTCGATCAGAAGCTCGGTCGCCTCTACGAACGATTTGAAGCCCAAGAGCCTCAGGCGTGTGATCTTCATCGCGGCTCCTAAGCGCAGGACATCTGCGCTCCTCGCTGAGATGCGGGTGCCGGATCTCTAGCGCGGCACTCCCGCCGACGCCGTAGTGGCCCCCGCAAGCAGCGGACCGACCATGGCGCGGATATCTTCGATCGAGAGCTCTTTCTTTACGAGCTTGTCGCCGACGAAGAAATTCGGTGTGCCGACGACGCCAAGCTTGCGTCCACGGTCCTTGACCCACTTCAGCCCGTCGATCATGGCTTGATTCTCACGGCAGGCGTCGAACTGCTGGCGCGTCATCCCCACCTGCGCAGCCACCTTGAATATGGGGTCGAGACGCACCTCCTGTGACACCCAGGAGGGCTGCTGTTCCATGAATTTACCGAACAGCGTCAGGTATTTATCCGGCGGCGCGCAGCGCAGGGCAACGGTCGCCGCGCCGGAAGCCTTGCCGATCGGGAACTCGCGCAGGATGTAGCGGACCTTCCCCGTGTCGATGAACTCCTTCTTGAACTGCGGGTAGGTCTTGAGATGGAAGTTGCGGCAGTGGGGGCAGGTGAGCGACGCATATTCGACGATCGTTACCGGCGCATCCGCCCGCCCGAACGACATCTCCGGCAGCGGTCCCGCGAGCATCACGTCGGCAAACGTCGGGTTCTCGATCACCTCGCGCCCGCCGGCCGGCTTCTCGGTCGGATCGGCAAACGGGTTGAACCGCTCCGGCCCCGCCTTGGCGGAATCCTCTGTCGAGGGATAGGCCGAGCCGGCGCCGGCCTCAGATTTGTCAGGCGTCAGCGCCGTCGTATTCATCAGCGTGCCGCCCCCGCACCCAGGGAGCGAGGCCAGCAGCAGCAGCGCGGCGATGACGCCTGTCGTCTTCACGAGATGCTCAGCTCTTGGCCAGCAGCGGCTCGATCATTGCGTCGAACTTCTCCATCGTCGGCCCGCCATCGAGCTTCTTGCCGTTGATGTAGAACGTCGGCGTTGCCGAGACGCCGAACACTTCAGAACCGCGCGTACGACCGGCGGTGATCTCATCGAGCAGCTTCTGATCGGTGAGGCACTTGTCGAACGATTCCTGCGTGAAGCCTGCCTGCTTTGCGATCTCGAACAGGCGCGGCACCGGATTGCCTTCGCCGAATGCCCATTCGTTCTGCTTTTCGAACAGCACCTCGATCAGCGGGAATGCTTTGTCCGGACCGGTGCAGCGCGCCAGCATGGCGGCGGCGGCAGCGAGGTTGTCGAGCGGGAACTCGCGGAAGATGTACCGGACCTTGTTGGTGTCGACGTACTTCTTCTTGAACTCGGGCCACACGTCCTTCGTGAAGTGGGCGCAGTGACCGCACGTCATCGATGCATACTCGACGACCGTCACCTTGGCATCGACCGGTCCGAGCGCCAGATCGGGCAGGCCGACCGGCTTCATCAGTTCTTCGACCGGAACCTCGGAAGGTCCTTTCTGCTGCTGGGCGGCGACCGGGAGCGCCGCTGCCGCGCCGATCGCGCCGGCACACAGCACCGCGATCATGCCGCGCCGCGAAAGCTCAAAACGGCCGAATAGGGACTTCGATGAGGACACGTCGGTGCTCCTTGCGACTATTCCAGAATGCGCCTTTGGGCGGCGTCGGGTTCTGCTCCCCGAGTAGCACGCTCTCGGGCGTCGGAATAAGGCAAAAAACAGCGCCCTCCAAGTGAAGGAAGCTTAATGCTCGGTGGAAGATTGGCCTTCGTTCAGAGGGATTGGCCGCGACGTGCCATGCCCGATCTCAGGGCCGTCAGCGCCCGGCGCAGACGCTCATCGGCGATGCCGGAAAGCTCCGGGGCCGGCAACACAGCCGCAGGCTTGGCGACCTCGGCCGCTCCGGTGCCCTGCCGCCGCTCGGCCAAGGGGGCCTGCAAAAGGCGCAGCTCTCCCACCGCGCGGTAGCCGAAATGCCGGTTGATCCGCTCGATCAGCTGATGCGCGCGGTACTGAACGTCGAGCGCACGCGCCGGATCGACGCGCACGATCAGCGTGGCGCCGGGCCGTCCGGCATCCCCGTCCTCGACGTCTTCGAAACCGACGCCGCGCGGCCACTTCAGCCGCTCCGGTGCCGTATAGCCGGCCACGTCCTTGCCGACGATCACCGCCCAGTCGGTGATCAACGCCGCTGCTGCAAAACCGTACTTCTCGAAGGCCTTATGCGTGAGCTTCGGCACATAGCTGCCGACGGCGCGCGCCGATATGAAGCCGCTCTGCCGCTGTGGCATGCCGGATGACGTACGAATGCGGGCTGCGTTTGTGGCCATCTGGCTTATACCGTCGCGGAGAGTTTCCTTACGATCCCTCGACGCTTACCATCGGGGGATCGATTCGCGGGCGCCGGGAGATGATCCCTTGACTGCTGTTGCGAGAAAGCAACTGCCGCTTCGGCCGGCCGGACCGGATACGGTCGACGCCCTGCTCGCCTGGTACGACGAGGAGCGCCGCGATCTGCCTTGGCGCATGGCGCCCGGCAAGCGTGCCAATCCCTATCGCGTCTGGCTGAGCGAGATCATGCTGCAGCAGACGACGGTGAAGGCCGTCATTCCCTTCTACCTGAAGTTCCTCGCGCGCTGGCCGACCGTGGGTGATCTGGCCGCGGCCCCGCTCGATGACGTGCTCGCCGCCTGGGCCGGGCTTGGCTACTACAGCCGCGCCCGCAACCTGCACAAATGTGCGATCGCCGTCGCGACAGACTACGGCGGCAAATTTCCTTCCACACAATCAGAGCTGCAGAAGCTTCCGGGCATCGGCCCGTATACAGCCGCGGCGATTGCGGCCATCGCATTCGGCGAATCGGCGACGCCCGTCGACGGCAACGTCGAGCGCGTCGTCGCCCGTCTCTTCGCGGTGCGCCAGCCGCTGCCCGCTGCCAAGACCGAGCTGAAGCGCCTCGCGGCCACGCTCACCCCGCAACGCCGCGCCGGCGATTTCGCGCAGGCCATGATGGATCTTGGCGCCGGCATCTGCACGCCGCGCCGGCCGTCATGCTTGGTATGCCCAGTACAGCAGGATTGTGCCGCGTCAGCGCATGGCATCGCGGAACAGCTCCCAATGCGGCTCGACCGCGCCGAGCGTCCGCAGCGTGTCGGATTTGCTTTCGTTGCCTTGCGTGAGGACGGTCACGTCCTGCTGCGCAAACGCCCTGAGGCGGGCCTTCTCGGTGGCATGCTGGAAGTGCCCGGCACGGCCTGGGGCGATCTTCTCCCGCAATCGAAAGAGGCCCTGCGCACAGCGCCTGTGCGCGCCGATTGGTGGGCCGTCCCTGGCACCGTGGTGCACGTATTCACGCACTTCCGGCTTGAGGTCGTCGTCTACCGCGCTCTCGTTGCGAACGATACGAGCCTGACCTTCTGGGCCGATCCGGATCGCTGCCAGTGGGTCCCCCGCCGGGATCTACACGCCGTCGCGCTCCCGAGCGTCATGCGCAAGATCGTTGCGCATGCGCTGCGGGAGAATTGACGCTCAAGGTTGCGGCGATGGCACCGTCGCGACCTCTGCTTCTTTCACAGTAAGCGTGACCGACTCCGGCTTCACTTCCTGGAACTGGCTGGCGAGAGCCCGGTGACGCACCGCACCCATGCCCATGGCAGCGCCGCTGTCGAAGATGATGTCGACGATCCTGTTGTCGGGCCCGCGGTTGATCTCGACGATCTCGCCGATCTTCACGTTGTCGGAGCTATAGACGGGCCGGCCGATCCACTTGGCCACTTCGTTTTCGGCCACGATCATCGGTTGAGCTGCCGGCTGTGAGATTTCCGTGGGAGCCGTGGCGACGTTCTCTTGATGCGAGCGCCCAAACAGGTACCAGCCGAGAGCGCCGAGGGCGACGACCGCCAGCGCCGGCGCGAGCCAGCCCCAGTCGGAGCGCGCTTCTCCGCGCATGCGGCCCGAACTTGCCGGAGGCTGCTCAACGATCCCCGCTTCGCTGAGCTGGCGCGCCATGCCGGACGGCAGCGCGCGTGTGATGCTACCGGCCTGCGACTGAAGAAGTTGGGCGATCCCCGATGCGTCGAGGCCACCGGCCCTCTGCTGCTGACCGAGCGCACCAAGTGCGAGCGGACCGAGCAACCCGAGCAGGCCCTTCGAGGCAGCTTCACCCGTCCCGGCATAGCGGTTGATGGCGTGCGTCAGTGTCGAGACGGTCCCGCCGCCAAGCAGCGAAGACAGAGCGCTGAAGCCGTTGCTCAGCATGTCCTTCTGTTCCGAAAGTCCGCCGCTTGCCAGCCCCGCAGGAATACCGGGCTGCTGCTGCGCCACGGCATCCGCAAGCCGTGTGGCGCCGCTGGGCTTGTTGATCAGCGAGAGGAAGGACGCCAACACAGCCGGTATGCCGGCTGACACCGCTTTCTCTATTGTCGATTGATCGATCCCCAGCACCGAAGCGAGCCTCGATTGAAGCTCGGGCGTCAGGTACTTGGCACAGGTCGCGATAAGGTTGCTCGACATGGTGTTCGCTCCTTTGAGGCGTTGACGCTCACCCCCTCGAGGCGATGCCTCGGGCTGAACGGTGTGGCGCGTTCATTTTTCACCGGCCGTGTCTGGCCAGCTCACCGCCCGCGTTGGTCGCATAGGGGCTTTAACGCGCTGTTGTGGAGACAACGCAGACACTGTGAAAATGCTGAGCGCAATGTGCCTTTTCAGGGGAGCGGATGCCCGTCGGCGAGGGGCGCCATAATCCCGGCGGTCGGACCAGCTAGCTCCAGCGCGAAGCTATCAGCCCTGCGAGAGATCGACCATGAACAGTCTGGTCAAAGCGCTGCCGGCGCTCATTCCTGTTCTGCTGCTTGCACTGCCCCAGGAGGCTCGCTCGGGCGACGTCATTCATTACGTCGCCTGCCGCGCCGACAACGAGGACGCCCAAAGCCTCATCGCCATCGACGAGACGACGAAAAAAGTCTGCGATCCCGAATTTGCTTCCGGCTGGATCACGCCGATGATCTTCAACGATACGACAGTCGAGTGGGGTGACGGCGCAGCCTCGCGCAAGTCGATCACCCGCAGCCGCAAGGGATCGCGCTACGAGCATGACACCTATTTCATTGTCGTCCACATCGGCCATTGCACCAAGCTAAAGGCGCCTGCGGCTCCGCTCTGTGCGGGGTAGCGTGGAGTGTCCTCAGCTTGATGCGGTGCCATGCGATCGGGATAAAGAGCGAGGAAAGAGCGCAAGTTCTCGATCCGCACCGGCTTCGATATGACGTAGCCCTGTACGAGATCGACCGATCCTGTCGATTGCAGAAGATCGAGCTGCGCGCTCGTCTCGACGCCCTCGACGACGATGAACCTGCCGGACGTTTTGATCATCTCGATGATCTGCATGAGCATGCGGCCCATCACGCTGTCCGGCGGCGACATTGCGAACGATTTGTCGAGCTTCACGCCCTTGACCGGAAGGCGAGCGATCCGCTCGATATTCGAATAGCCGGTGCCGAAGTCATCGATGAACGTGGGCACGCCGGCGTCCGAGAGAGTCTCGATGGTCTGCTGCGCTTTGACCATGTCGATGTCCTGCTCTTCGACGAGCTCCACGCCGGGCCAAAATCTTCCGTCGCTGCGGAATTTTCTCAGCCAGTGCAGGACGAGCGAGCTGTCGAAGTCGGATGCGAAGATGTTGAAGTTCACGCCGAGCCGCGACGGGTACGTTTGCAGGCTGCTCAATTCTTCGTACGCCCGATCGATGACGATCTGGGTGAATGCCCCTGTGACACCGTTCTTTATGACCAGCGGCAGGAACAGGCTTGGCGGCAGGATCCTGCCGTCGTAATCGCGCCAGCGCGCCAGCACTTCGACGGCGACCAATTTCTCGGTTTTCGCATCGACGATCGGCTGATAGGCGAGCACAACGGATTTTGCGTTCATGCCGCGACGGAAGCGCTCCTCGAACGACCAGTGCTTGGCGATCCAGGATAGGGTGCTGTTTGCGAGCAGCCAGGAGACGAGCGCCGCAGCAAGAAGGCCCAACGCGATAAGCTGCGGGCGCTCGCCGGCCCCCGCGGCGAGATCGGCGTGCGAGGTTACGCAGAACACGCTGTCTGTAAGGCAGGAGGTGCGCCTGAGAACTCCGAATGCGCCGGAATCGGCTGACGCAAGGCGGCTTCGGTCGCTGTTCAAGGGGATGGTGGTTCTATCTCCACTGCGAGCCAGCACCTCATGCTCGAGCCAGCTGCTGCCGGCGGCGGCTGCAGCTCTTTGGGGGATAGCGACCGCGAAGTCGCCGAGTTGCGCGATCGCTCCGGTGGCTCCAGGGTGTCGGACGATTGCGAGGTCCCTTCCGATACGCCAGCTCAAATGGTTGCTGTCGGTCGAAGGTATGTCCGGGGGGCCAAGTTGGATGGGGGGGGCGTACCGCGTCCCGTCTGCGCTGCAATGGACGCTCTCGCCGGGTGAGAACATGAATTCGTTCAAGCCGTCGGGGAGGAACGCGACGGTGCGCATCCCCTCCAGGAACTCGCTCGAGCAGGGGGCGCCGCGCGCCACGGCGAGCATTTTCAGCGCAGTAACGACCGATGCCTCGAGCGCGCCGACGCGCTCGAGTTCGATCTTCTGTTCTCTTGCTATGTGATTGCCGAACTCCCAGCGAATGAGCCCGATACCAACGCCCGCGACGAGCAGAAACATCACTGCAAAAAGCACGGCGCGTATGCGATTTCTGGATCGACCACCGAGCGGACCGTGCAGCGCATTCATCGATAGGGCCCCAACCGAAAGAGGCCGCAAGCTAACGCGGGGCGGATAAAGATAAGATGAGAAAGGGCGTATACTGTTTTAAATAATAGACATTTTCCCCGGACGCTGGGGAGCACGAAGCACAAGACCCTCCCGACGTCTGTCGGAAGGGTCTGTTGAGGCCGGAGCCAGTCGTGCGGACGCTTTTTGGCGGCGTTACTTGCCGCCCTTACCGATCACAGCGACTTCGACGCGCTGCAGGCCCGAGAAGCCGAGCGCGTTGGCAGCGCCCTTCGACAGATCGATGATGCGACCCTTCACGAACGGTCCGCGGTCGACCACGGTGACGACCACCGAGCGGCCGTTGCGCAGGTTCTTGACGCGCAGCTTGGTGCCGAACGGATGCGAGCGATGAGCGGCAACCATTGCGCCCGAGCTGTAAGAGCGACCGCTGGCGGTGACGGACAGGTCCGAATAGTGGGACGCAACGCCCGTTTGAGCATTGGCGGCTGCGAAAGGCAGCAGGGCCACGGCGGCGAACATTCCAGCGCGTAGGGCTTGCATGGGATCTTCCCTCGGTTGTTGCAGACGGGGGCTTCGTTGCATAGCTCAACGCGGAGGGAAATGTGTCGTTCTTTCAAAGAGTTGTAACGCTTTGCAATATACCAAAAATTAACCAGCCAAATCCCTGCAAAGTCGGAGTTAGTCAGTTGTCTGACGAGTGAGCGAGCGCTTCAACTTGTCGCTTGTCATTAACGGTCCAGGGCGGCGCTTAGCGCTGTTCGCGGCGCCGGCCGAACAACCTTCAGCGAGATTTCGCTCTACGCGTCGGCGTTCTGTCATTGGCCGGGATTTGCCGCGTAGACTGCCGCAGGGCCTCTTTGAGGTTGGGCGGACGCCCATGCTTCTTCAGGAGGTCTCCGAACGCCTCGTCAGCCAGGGCCTGCATGCCCTTGCCGGTGTCGTGCGAGAGCAAAAGCAGCGCCTGCAGCGTTTGAGGCGCGAACCCGATCAGCCGGCGCGTAACGCTGGGTGCAGCAACATCCTTCTCGGCCGCAGATTTGGACGGCTTCGTTGCGGCGCGCTGGGCGGGCTTCTTCGGCGCCATGATCGCTCGTCGCCGCGGACTTAGGCGCGCCGCTTGGCAGTGCGCCGCCCCGCTGCCGGAGCGCGACGGCTCGTTGCGCGTGCCGGCTTCTCCTTGCCGCCGCTCTCACCGATCGATTTGCGCAACGCCGACATGAGGTCGATGACCTTGGCGCTGCCTGGCGCTGCTTCTTCCTGCGGTGCCTTGATCTTGTGACCCTTCATCTTCTTGTTGACCAGTTCGCGCAGCGCTGTCGCGTAGTGATCCTCGAACGCGTCCGGCTTGAAGTCGCCAGCCTTGCGCTCGATCAGCTCCACGGCGAGGTCGACCATCTCCTTGTCCGGCTTCAGCGACGGCACCTCGTCGAAGAAGTCGGCCGGCTCGCGCAGCTCGTCGGCATAGCGCAGCATTTCCATGAGTAAGCCGTCGCCGAGCGCGGTAATCGCGACCAGCCACTCCCGCCCCCCGATGGTGAGCTGCGCAAGACCAGCCTTGCCGGTCTTTTTCAAAGCCTCGCGGATGACGACATATCCTTCGGCCGAATGCTTGTCGGCCGGAGCGACGTAATACGGCCGCTCGAAATAGCGCGGATCGATTTCCGCAACGTCGACGAACTTCACGAGGTCGATGGTCTTCTTGCTCTCCAGCTTGACCGCTTCGATCTCCTCGGGCTCCAGCGTGACGTACGTGTCCTGACCGACCTCGTACCCCTTCACGATGTCGGAGCTTTTGATCTCGCCGATGCCTTGCACCGTCTTTGTGTAGTTGATGCGGCGGCCGGAGGGCTTGTGAATCTGCCGGAATGAGATTTCGGATTTCGACTCGACGGCGTTGTAGAGTTCGACAGCGATCGAGACGAGGGAGAGGCGCAGGAAGCCCTTCCAGTATGCACGCGCGGCCATAGTAAGCTCCGCAACTCAGGGGGAAACGCAGCCCCCACCTTATGACGCCAATGATAACAGAAAAGTTCCTGTCGCGTTGAGAACATCGGTGTGCGCACGATCGCAAGTCGCGCCTCGCTCGCGCTGATGGGCTGCGGCTTCTCCCGATTGCGCCCGCTGGCATATTGAGCGGCTCAGGACCCTCTGAGGTGAGCTGCCGGTCCGGACCCCGAGGCGGGGCCAACGACCGGTCTTCGGTTTGCCTGAACTTCGAGGGGTACTGGAACCAGCCTCCGCTGACTTGCCCCTCCGCCACCGGTCGGCACGCGCCCTAGCCTCTATGACGACCTTTCCGCTGCGTATTGGGGACAAGGCGTGGCATTGCAGTCACCCTTAGTTAAGCGACCGTTGTTACTTTCTCGAAATGAGGCGGACCTCGGGGGGGAACGACATGTTTTCCGTGGTCCTTGAGAGGATCTACGAGGAGAACATGCGGATCACCTTTGCGCTCGGCTCGGCTGCCTTTGCTGCGCTCACCCTTGCCGCCCTTCCGGCGCAGGCTGAGTTCTACCGGACCCCGTCGGGCGACGTGAAGTATCGCCGCCTGCCGCAGGATTTCCAGGGCCCTTACTACTTCTATTACAAGGGCTACGCCTATCCGTACTATCCGGGCCTCGCCTACCGCGAGCGCACTGGCGAGGTGCGCCCGACCGACGTCCCGCATCGCGAGCGCGTCCAGCGCTAGTCTTCCGTCTTGCATGACCGGGCCTCACGGCCCGGATCGTCTCCCCGGGCCCGTCCCGGGGAGCGCCTCCGTTTGGCCGCCCCGCGCCTAAGGCGCGGCTCTCAGCTCGCGCGACTTCAGCCGCACACCAAGCTTCCCTCAGCTTGCGTCAGTCAGAATTACTGATTAACCGCCACCGGCTCGCCGTCGCCCTCGAATGGGTACAGCGAGGGATCGAACGGCGGCCGCACGCCTTTCGCGGCAAGCATCCGCGAGCGCCGCTTGAGCAGCGGCAGTATCTTATGCGCGATCCAGATCGTGCGGCGCGTGGCGCCCGGATCGATGAGCTGTGACGGCGGCACTTTGAATCCGCGCCACTTGAGGATGAAGCCGATCGGCAGCTCCATCTCGTCCTGCAAGGCGATCATCTCCGCATAGAGCTTTGCGGCCGGCGAGATGATGGTGCCGAAGCCGTTGCGCGGTTGCGCCCAGCCGACCACGTAGAGGTTCTTCACGTTGGCCGGGAATGCGCCGCCGTAGACGTGCACCACGTCGTTCTCGATCGGCACCAGGCTCTTCGGCAGGAACGGAATGGAATTGTTGAAGCCCGTAGCCGTCACGACGAGATCGTATTCGCCGACGCTGCCGTCGACGAAATGCACCTTCGTGCCCGAAAAGCGCTCAATATCCGGGCGTGGCTTGACGCGGCCCTGCCGAAGATAGTTGAGCACGTCCGTTCCGAACGCCGGATGCCGCTCGAACAGCCTGTAGCTCGGTTTGGGCAAGCCATATCGGCGGTAGTCGCCGATAAAGGCGCTCACGATGGCGCGCAGGATCAGCCGCTGCAGCGCCACCGGCAGGTTCCAGATCGGCAGATCGGTGAGCGGCGTACCGAAAACCGTCTTCGGCAGGAACCAGTAGCCCGAACGCAGGCTCCAGTCGCACGATGCCCCGACGCGCGCCGACTCGCAGACGATGTCGCAACCCGAGTTGCCGCCGCCGACCACCAGCACGCGCTTGCCGGCGAGCTGCTTGGGTTCCTTGTAGTCCACGGAGTGGATCGTCGTTCCGGTGAAACGGCCGGGATACTGCGGCAGGCGCTTATCCCAGTGATGCCCGTTGCAGACGACGACGCCCTTGTACGTCCTCTCCTCGCCGTCTTCGAAAGTCACCTGCCAGCTCTCGTCGGCGAGCGGCGTCGCGCGCACGACTTTGCGGCGCACCTCGAGGTTGCCATCGAGGTTGCGATCGTAGGCGAAGCTTTCGAGGTAGCGCAGCATCTGCGCACTGGACGGAAAGTCCGGATAGTGAGCAGGCATCGGATAATCGGTATACCCGGTCGATGCCTTCGAGGAGACGATGTGCACGCCCTGGTACACACCATGGCGCCACAGTCCGCCGACGCCGTCACTCGCATCGACTTGATCGTAGGCGATACCGCGGCGCTTCAAAGCGTCGGCCATCGCCAAGCCAACTGGGCCCGCTCCAATAACGAGCAAGCGGTCGGTTCTCACCGAAATGCGACGCATTACCTGCCCCGATAATATGCATATCAACGGGGATCTGGATTACGCCCGTCGACGCGCCCCGTCCACTGCGGCGTCACGTCTCGCAGCGGGGAAATATGCTCCCTGGCGACTTAGGTCAGAACCTGCGCGCGCTAGAACGCGACGGGTGGCAAAGGTTTCTCAACCACCCGTCGCGCCAGCGAAAACAGCGAGAAGCAGTTATTCAGCAGCAATAACGGCTTGTGTGCTTCCAAGGCCGAGCTGCCGCTTTGCTTCCTCGCGCAAGAGGTCGATAGATTTCAGTTTACCATCGGCCTCGAAATGCCAGTACGTCCACCCGTTGCACGCGCTCTTGCCTTGCGCGATGGCGCCCAGCCGATGGATCGACCCCTGATTGCCGGCCCATGCAACCGTTCCGTCCGCCTTCACCTCGGCCTTGATGCGCTTCCTGGCGTCGAGCAGCGTCGCTCCCGGCGTCAGGAGGCGCATCTCGACGATGGTTCCGAACGGCACCCGCGGCTCGGCGCGTTTGCTGCGCACCGTCTCGAGTGCTGAAGGCGACAGCGGCTGCACCTTGGCGATGCGCTCTTCGGCGGCCTTCGCATAATCGCGATCGCGCTCGATGCCGATGAAGCGACGCCCGAGCTGCTTGGCGACCGCACCGGTCGTTCCGGTACCGAAGAATGGATCGAGCACCACATCGCCGGGACGCGTCGACGCGAGTATCACGCGCTGCAGCAGCGACTCCGGCTTCTGCGTCGGATGCGCTTTGCGCCCGCCTTCGTCTTTCAAACGCTCCGGCCCCGAGCAGATCGGCAGCAGCCAGTCCGACCGCATCTGCAGATCGTCGTTGAACGCTTTGAGGCTCTCGTAATTGAAGGTCACGCGCGCACGCTGATCGCGCCCCGCCCAGATCAATGTCTCGTGTGCATTGGTGAAGCGTTTGCCGCGGAAATTCGGCATCGGGTTCACCTTCCGCCAGATCACGTCGTTCTGGATCCAGAACCCGAGGTCCTGCAGCGCGACGCCGAGGCGGAAGATGTTGTGGTAGGAACCGATCACCCAGATCGCGCCATCCGGCTTCAGGATGCGCTGGCATTCCGCGAGCCAGGCGCGCGAGAATTTGTCGTAGTCCGCAAAGCTCGCGAACTTGTCCCAATCGTCGTCGACGCCATCGACGCGCGTATTGTTCGGACGCATGAGATCAGCGGCGAGCTGCAGATTGTAAGGCGGGTCCGCGAAGACGAGGTCTACCGACGCATCCGGCAGTTTCTTCAGGGCAGCGATGCAATCGCCGACAATGACGCGATTGGCCGTTTTGGCCTCAGGCGAACGACGCAGAACCATATGTACGCAACTCTCGCAACAGGGGGGCTTTTACGCGTCCCGCCGCGCAAAAAAGCACGCCGGAACGAGGGGACTCTAGCGAAGCGCGGAGTCCCTTGACCAGCGATTTCTCTGTTGCCGATGCAGAGTCGAGTCCAATCAAGCACTTGGCGTGATTGGGAATCTATACAACTCCCGCGTCCTCGGTGATGAGGCCGAGCGCAAGCTGAACGGCGCGGAACGAGCGCCGGTGATGCACCGTCACGCCGAGCCGCTTGATCGCGTCGTGATGCTCCGGTGTGCCGTAGCCTTTGTGACGCTCGAAGCCGTATCCTGGATGCTTCGCCGCGAGCTGCACCATGAGCCGGTCACGCGTGACCTTGGCGATGATCGAGGCCGCAGCGATCGACAGGCAGCGGGCATCGCCTTTCACGACCGTGCGCGATTGGCATTTCAGCTTCGGAGCGCGGTTGCCGTCGATGGCGACGAGTTTCGGCAGCTGCGGAAGCCGCGAGACTGCTTGCGCCATCGCCCACATCGTGGCGTGCAGGATGTTGAGCTCGTCGATGCGATCCACGTCCGCGATGCCGACCGCGATGATCGACGTCGCTTTGATGCGGCCGTAGAGGAATTCGCGCGCGTCCTCGTCGAGCACTTTGGAATCGTCGATGCCGTCCGGGATGCGCTCTGGATCGAGGATTACTGCAGCGGCCACAACCGGACCGGCCAGCGGTCCCCGTCCGGCTTCGTCCACGCCCGCGACCGGGCCGCCATGCAATTGCAGCTCGGCGGCTTCCAACTCGAAGGTCGGCCTCGGTCTCGGTTCGGCAGCAGGTTGTCTCATGGCCGCGCAGGTTCGGCCCGCCGTGTGGCCAAGTCAAAGCGCCATCATCACCAGCTTGAGGAAAACCGTCAGAAAAGCGGCATTTGTTGCCCGTGGAGCACGGGGCGACGGAAGAGGTCGGTGCGCAGCGCCGCGCGTTCGCCGTCGAGCCCCAGCCGCCGCACGGCGAGCCGGAATCGCGCGCCGATCTGCTCGGCATATGGCCCAGACCCGCGCATGCGCAGGCCAAACTCGGAGGTGTAATCGCGCCCCCCGTGCATCGATTGCATCAGATGCATCACGCGGTCGGCACGATCGGGGAACTCCGACGCCAGCCACTCGCGGAACAGCACGCTGATCTCCAGCGGTAACCTCAGCATCACATAGCCGGCGCCACTCGCGCCGGCGTCCTTTGCGGCCTCGAGGATGCGTTCGATCTCCGCGTCGGTGAGGCCGGGAATGATCGGCGCCACCATGACGGTGGTCGGGATGCCAGCCTCCGCCAGCTGCCGCACGGCATCGAGGCGTCGCTTGGGTGTCGGCGCACGAGGCTCCATCGACCGCGCGATCTTCGGATCGAGCGTCGTCACCGAGATGGCGGCGCGGGCAAGGCCGCGCTTCGCCATGCCGGAAAGGATGTCGATGTCGCGCGTGATCAGCGCCGACTTCGTGACGATCCCGACCGGGTGATTTGTCCGGTCCAGCACCTCGAGGATCGAGCGCATGATGCGCCGCTCGCGTTCGATCGGCTGATAGGGATCGGTGTTGGTCCCGATCGCCATGCACGCCGGCTGATAGCGCGGATTGGCCAGCTCTTTTTCAAGCAGCGCGGCCGCGTTGGTGCGCGCATAGAGCTTCGTCTCGAAGTCGAGCCCAGCCGAGTGGCCCAGAAAGCAGTGCGTTGGCCGCGCGAAGCAATGGATGCAGCCGTGCTCGCACCCCCGGTAGGGGTTGATTGACCGGTCGAACGAGATGTCCGGGCTGTCGTTGCGCGTGATGATGGTGCGTGCCGGATCGTCGAATACGGTAGTCTTGAAGGCATCGAGGTCCCCGAGGCCCTCCCAGCCATCGTCGAAGGTTTCGCGGCGCTCGCCCTCGAAACGCCCCGTGTGGTTCGAGCGCGCGCCCCGTCCCCGCCGGCGCTCATCTTCGACAAGACCGCCCGGTGTCGCCTCGACCTTCGGAATTTCGCGCTGCCGCTTCTGCACTCTCGTCCTCGGGCTGCTCGCCGTGCTGACAATCCTAGCTGACGATCGAGAACAAAGAAAGAACAAAGTCAAAAACTGCGCGCCTTCCAGGCAATCCCGCATTTGCAGTTGTTGAGGCGATGCCGCCCATGGCAGAGAGATGCCCGATGATCTCAGTTGTGATCCCGACGCTCAACGCCGAGAAGGTTCTGCCCGCGACGCTCACCGCGCTCGTGCCGGCGGCTCTCGAAGGCGTTGTGCGCGAGGTGATCGTCGTTGACGGCGGTTCGACCGACCGGACGCGCGAAATCGCCGATCACGCGGGAGCCGAGCTCATCACGACGCCGGCCAACCGCGGGGCGCAGCTCCGTGCAGGCGCCCATGCCGCGCGCCATCCCTGGTTGCTCTTCCTCAACGCCGACACGGTTCTCGACGCCGGCTGGGACCGCGAAGCCGATAACTTCATGGAGCGCGTCGGTCGGGGCGCCTCGCGCCACGTGGCAGCTGCGTTCCGCTTTGCTCTCGACGACGACGGCTTTGCCCCACGCGCCCTGGAAGGGATCGTGCGTGTGCGCGGTGCCGTGCTGCGCACGCCTTACGGCGAGCAGGGATTGCTCATCTCGCGCCGTGAGTACGACGCCATCGGCGGTCATCGCCCGCTGCCGATCATGGAGGACATCGACCTCGTGCGCCGCCTCGGCGGGCGCAAGGTCAAGCTGCTGTCCGCGCGTGCCGTGTCCAACGCCGCGCACTACCGCCGCGACGGCTATCTTCGTGGCGCCCTCGGCAATCTCGCCCAGCGACTGCGCTACACGCTGCATCTCGCGCCGCGCGAATTGCGCACCTGAAAGCTGCGGTCCCTGAGCCTCAAAGTCGCGAGCACGCTCGCGCGGTCGTAATTTTGCCGTTAGGTTTAGGTGACTTAGGCCTGCTCAGCGCTTTACGGGGGTAAATGCTGTGTCCGTTCCGTTCTCTCTGCGTCTGTCGTCCATGCCGTTGCCGCCGCGCGCGCTGCCGGTTCGCCGCCGCAAGCCCGTAGCGAAGTCCGCTTCGGGACGCTTCATCTACATGGACAAGGAAACCGCCGAAAAAGTCGCCGGCGGAAATGGCGCGCTGCCGCGTGTCAGCGACATGCCGCTCGAATTTCCTGTGCTGGTCGTCGACGCAGGCGTGCCCTCGTTCAAGGTTCAGCATGTGAGCGCCGCGCTGAAAGCGCGTGGCGCGCGCGGCTATTGGCTCGTGAAGCTGCAGGCGCGGCCGCGCGCCGCGACGGGCGTTCGTTTGTCGGAAACGCTGGTGGGATTTCCGGGACTGCACGTCGAGCGTATCGAGACGCCCGACGCACTTTGAAGATGCTGATGGCGAGGCCGCGACAAATTGCCGGTCCTCGACATTAGGAAAGTTTGTGGTTCGCCAGCGTTGCCGCAAGTGATGGTGCGGACAATGCCGGTTGACAGTGGTAGTCTTGCACCGCTCGAGTAAGAGCGTTCAGGGGGTTGCGTCATGGTGCAGACATCTGTGCAGTTCACACCCGTCCAAGTGCTTCAGGCCGCACGCCGCGCCGAAGCCGAGGGCAAGATGGACTACGCCCTCCAATTCTATCGCCATCTCGTCGAGCAGCATGGCGGCGCGCCCGAGGCGCAGGAAGCGCGCGAGGGACTGTTCCGCATCGCTGAATGGCGTTGGGGTGAGGCGCGCGTCGCGCGCAACCGCGAAGTTGCCAACGGCGGCTCCGCTCAGCAGCCACAGCAGCCTCCGCAGTCCCAGACGCCGCCCGCTCCCCCGTCCGGCCAGCGCGTTTACAACGTTGGCGGGGGACAGCAGCCGCAGGCGAACGCGCAAGGCAGCCCCTATGCCGCCGATGAACAGCCGGCAGCTCCCGGGCCCGTGGGATTGCCGCAGATCATTTCGCGCCAGCATGCGCCGGCTGAGACGTATCCGGCGTTTCAGGCCCGCTTCCGCCTCAGCAAATTCGCAGCCCACGCGTTGAGCGCCATCGGCTGGCTGACGCTGCTCTCGGGCCTGTTCGCCGCCGTGGCTGGTTTGGCCGGCATGGCAGCCGAGCTTTCCGCCATCGCCCTGCTCGGAGCGCCGTTCGGCGTCATGCTCGGCGTGCCGGCGGTGCTGCTCGGCCTCATTCTCGTGGTCAGCGGGCAGCTTGCAGCCGCGCTGTTCGACAGCGCCAACGCGACGCTCGAAATGGCAGCTATAGACCGCGGTCGCGCCGCCTAGACACGCCCTTTTAGCTGCGCCCTTCCTTGAGGCGCGGCAGGATGTCGACGAGGTTGCACGGCTTGTGGCGGCTGTCGAACTGCCACTTGAGGATGCCGTTCCAGGCATCCTTGCAGGCACCCGGCGATCCCGGCAGACAGAAAATATACGTGCCGTTGGCCGTGCCGCCGCACGCGCGCGATTGGATGGTCGACGTCTCCACGCTCTTGAACGAGAGCATGTGGAAGATCACCGAGAAACCCTCGATCTCTTTCTCGAACAGCGGCTTCACTGCTTCCGGCGTCACGTCGCGGCCGGTGAAGCCAGTGCCGCCCGTGGTGATGATCGCCTCTATGCCGGCATCCGCGATCCAGCTTTCGACCTTGGCACGGATCTGCGTGATGTCGTCGGTTACGATCTCCCGCTTGATGAGCGCGTGCCCCGCCTCGCGGATCATCTCTTCCAGCACGTCGCCGGATTTGTCCGTCGCCTTGTCGCGCGTGTCGGAAACGGTCAGCGTCGCGATGCGCAGTGGTTTGAACGCAATGGTCTCGTCGATCCTTGCCATGTGGGTGTTCGCCAGATTCCTTGCTGGTTCAGTCTTTCAGCGCCGCTTTGACAGCGAGCAGGTCGCGCCACGCCATGCCTTTGGCAGCCGGCGTGCGCAGCAGGTAAGCGGGATGCAGCGTCGCCATCGCCTTCGCTCTGTGCCCGCCCATTTCGATGTCGCGCCATTTGCCCCGCACCCGCATGATGCCGTCCGCGAGGTCGAACAGTCCTTTTGCCGCCGCCCCACCGAGCGCCAGCACCACCTTCGGCCGTACGAGCGCCACCTGGCGCTCGAGGAATGGCCGGCACGCCAGCGCTTCCTGCGGCGTCGGCGTGCGATTTCCCGGCGGCCGCCAGTAAACGATGTTGGTGATGTGGACGTTGGCTTCGCCCATTCCAATGGCGGCGAGCATCTTGTCGAGTAGCTGTCCCGCGCGCCCGACGAAGGGTTTTCCTTCGAGGTCCTCTTCCCGGCCCGGCGCCTCGCCGACGATCATCAGATCGGCCTGCTCGGCGCCGCGGAACATGCACAGGTTCTTGGCAGTCGCCTTGAGGCCGCAGCCGTCGAAAGCTTCGATGCGCGCGCGCAGCTCGGCAAGGCTGCGCACACTGGCGAGATCGCCCATCGGTTCGGCGGCGC
Source organism: Hyphomicrobium sp. (assembly GCA_030148725.1). Classification (GTDB taxonomy): domain Bacteria; phylum Pseudomonadota; class Alphaproteobacteria; order Rhizobiales; family Hyphomicrobiaceae; genus Hyphomicrobium_A. The sequence goes on along the minus strand of JASBSU010000008.1, from coordinate 7,364 downwards.
CAGGAGCCCGCGGCGGGAACTGTCTCGCCGGCCGCGCCGTTGCTGGCGGCGAAGGCGCGCGCTGCTGCACACCCGTTGGCGCAAGCGGCGCGCGCTTCGGTGGCGCCGACCCGGATGCCGGAATGGGAGCGGAAGCGGGAGAGGATGCGAGAGCCGGCTCTGCACCGGGAACCGAAAACCCCGCGCCGGGCGGGACGTCGCCGCGTGCCATCCAGTCGATCGGTTGGTCGGCCAGCGCTGCATCGGCACCCATAGCCCCATACCAGGCTAGGATGCGTCCCACGGTCTTGCGTGCTGTCTCGTCCTCGATCATGGGCGCACCCTACAGCACGACGCATTTCCCCGACAGCGGCCTGGCAGACGCTTCGAGGTTAGTAGCGGCAATTTCGCGGCCCCGGGGCGCTTGACGCTGCTGCCTCTTGAGACCTACGACCACTTTAGAGAAATTTGAAAATCCCCCGACAACGAGGTGATCCCCCACATGGCCGAGGCCGAAATTGCAGCCGAGCTGCCGCCCCGAGAGGCGATGGAGTTCGACGTCGTTATCGTCGGCGCTGGGCCCGCAGGTCTTGCCGCGGCAATCCGGCTGAAGCAACTCGCCGCCGAGGCCGGCAGCGAGATCTCGGTCGTCGTTGTCGAGAAGGGCTCAGCCGTCGGCGCACACATCCTGTCGGGCGCCGTTATCGACCCGAGCGGCCTCAATCGCCTCATTCCGGATTGGAAGGAGAAGGGCGCCCCCGTCGAGACGGCCGTCAAAGACGACCGATTCTATTTCCTCACGAAAACCAAGGCGCTGCGGCTCCCCAACATGTTCATGCCGCCGTTGATGGGCAACCACGGCAACTACATCGTCAGCCTTGGCGCCCTCGTCACGTGGCTCGGCGAGCAGGCGGCGGAGCTGGGCGTTGAGGTCTATCCGGGGTTTGCTGCGAGCGAGGTGCTTTACGACGAGAACGGTGCCGTCGTCGGCATTGCGACGGGCGACATGGGCGTCAGCCGCGAAGGCCAGCCGACCGACAGCTTCGTGCGCGGCATGGAGTTGCGCGGCAAGTACACGTTCTTTGCGGAGGGCGCGCGCGGCTCGCTGACCAAGGGCCTCATCGAACAGTTCCGTCTCTCGGATGATCGCGATCCCCAGAAGTTTGGCATCGGACTGAAAGAGCTGTGGCGCATCGCGCCCGAGAAGCATCAGCCGGGTCTCGTCCAGCACTCCTTCGGCTGGCCGCTCGACAACAGCACCGGCGGCGGCTCCTTCCTTTATCACTACGGCGAAAACCTTGTCGCCGTCGGCTTCGTGCTGCACCTCAACTACCAGAACCCGTATCTGTCGCCTTACGATGAGTTTCAGCGCTTCAAGACGCATCCGGCGATCCGCGGCACCTTCGAGGGCGGCAAGCGCATCGGCTATGGCGCGCGCGCCATCACCGAGGGCGGCTGGCAGTCGATCCCCAAGCTGACGTTCCCCGGCGGCGTTCTCCTGGGATGCGCAGCGGGCTTCGTCAACGTGCCACGCATCACGGGCAGCCATAACGCCATCCTGTCCGGCATCGCCGCCGCCGAGGCGGCATTCCCGGCTCTCGCTGAGGGACGCGCACAGGACGAACTCACCGCCTACGAAACGGCCGTGCTTGAAGGCGACATTGCCCGCGACCTGAAGCCGGTGCGCAATGCCAAGCCGCTATGGTCGCGCTTTGGCACGTTCCTCGGCATCGCGCTGGGCGGCGTCGACATGTGGATCAACACGCTCATTCCGGGCGGCCTGTTCACGCTGCGTCACGGCAAGCCGGACTACGCCACCCTGAAAACGGCCGCCAATGCCCAGCCGATCGACTACCCCAAGCCCGATGGCGTTCTGACCTTCGACCGCCTCACCAGCGTGTCTTTCTCTGGAACGAACCACGAGGAAAATCAGCCTGTTCACCTTAAGCTGACCGACCCCCGCGTGCCCATTGCCATCAACTTGCCCGAATTTGCCGAGCCTGCTCAGCGCTACTGTCCGGCTGCCGTCTACGAGGTCGTGGCAGAGCCAGGTGGAGACCCGCGATTCCAGATCAACGCGCAGAACTGCGTGCACTGTAAGACCTGCGATATCAAGGATCCGAGCCAGAACATCAACTGGGTATGCCCGGAAGGTGGTGGCGGGCCGAACTACGCCGGCATGTGAACGGCCGGACGTCACCAGCGGGCGAAATATGAGCGCGCCGGAATAAGCAGATTCAACGTTACCCACCGAGCAGATGTCGCCAAATCGCCGCGATATTTGCTAGGTTGGGCTGCTGCGGGAATCAGCCCCCGGTCTCCTAGAAGGATCATTGTGAATGCGGGCCAGCCTTCGGAAGGTGTTGCACACATCGGCAACCGCCATCGCTCTTCTCACCTTCGGTTTTGGCGCCGCGCAAGCAGCCAACGATTTCTCCGTCGAGACGGACTCCCATTCGCTTCTCGGTAGCTACCTCGCCGCCAACGTGGCCAAGAGCGTCAACGACAGCGACAGCGCTGCCTCGTTCTATCGCAGCGCGCTGGGCCTCGATCCCGCCAACCCTGTGCTGATCGAGCAGGCCTTCCAGACCGAGGCCACCGAGGGCCACTGGGATCGCGCCGTTCCTCTCGCGCGCCAGCTCGTCGCCAAGGACGCCAACAACCGCATGGCGCACCTTCTGCTCGGCCTCGAAGCCTTCAAGTCGCGCGACTACAAGAAAGCCGACGACGAGTTCCGCAAGGCGAGCGACGGCCCGATCGGCGAGCTGACGAGCGCGCTCGCACGCGCCTGGGCCGCCGCCGCTGAAGGCAACGCGGCGCGCGCCATGAAGCTGCTCGACATGCCCAAACAGGCCGAGTGGGCGCAGTTCTATCTGAATTACCACAAGGCTCTGATTGCCGACGTCATGGGTCGCACGCAGGAGGCCGAAGCGGCCTACCAGCATTCGATGCGCCAGGACGCGACGACGCTGCGCATCGCGCTTGCCTATGCGCGCCATGCCGCGCGCGAGGGCAACCTGACGCTCGCCAATCAGATCCTCGACCAGCAGAGCGACCGCAATCAGTCAGAGCCGCACGTTCTGGTGAAGGAGCTTCGCGAGGAGATCGGTCCGGGCAAGAAGACGGCACTGCTCGTCACGACGCCGGCGCAGGGCATGGCCGAGGTGTTCTATGGCCTCGGTGAAGCCCTGACGAGCGAGGGCGGCCTCAGCATGGGCATCCTTTATCTGCAGTTCGCCCTCTACGCAGAGCCCCATCATGCGTTCGCGCTCGCAGCTCTGGCCAGCGGCTACGAGACGGGTCAGCGCTACAAGGACGCCATCGCCGCCTACGATCGCATCCCGCCCGGCAGCGCGCTGCAGTCGGCAATCGACATCCGCAAGGCGTTCGACCTCAACTCGCTCGACAAGGTGGACGAGTCGAAGGCTCTGCTTGAGAAGCTCATCAAGGAGAACCCGACCGACCTCAAGCCGCTCGATGCGCTGGGTAACATCCTGCGCGCGCGCAAGCGCTACGGCGAGGCCGCGGAAATCTACACGCAGGCGATCAAGCTGATCCCGAGCCCCGACAAGCGCCACTGGAGCGTCTATTACTCCCGCGGCACATGCTACGAGCGCCTGAAGAACTGGCCGGCGGCCGAGGCCGATCTCAAGAAGGCCCTGGAGCTCTATCCGGATCAGCCTCTCGCTCTGAACTATCTCGGCTACAGCTGGATCGATCAGAACATCAACCTCAAGGAAGGCATGAGCCTGATCGAGAAGGCCGTCGCTCTGAAGCCGGACGACGGTTACATCGTCGACAGCCTCGGCTGGGCGCACTTCAAGATCGGCAACTATGCCGAGGCGGTCCGCTTCCTGGAACGCGCGGTGGAGCTGAAGCCGCAGGATCCGGTTCTCAACGACCACCTGGGAGATGCGCTCTGGCGCGTCGGACGCGAGCGTGAGGCCAAGTTCCAGTGGGATCAGGCGCTCACGCTCGATCCCGAGCCGGAAGAGCTCGACAAGATCAAGAAGAAGCTGGTCGAAGGCCTGCCGCCGAGCGCCAACGCCCGTGCCGGCGTGCGCGAGACCATGCGCAAGGTGCAGATGAAGCGCCGCAAGGAAACGAAGTTGAACCCCGCGCTCGTCGAGTAAGGCGCGCAGGATTGGCACGTCCCCGGAGCTGATTTCGGGAACAACAACCGCGTTTCGCGAATTTCGCTTGTCAGCCCGCCTGTGCGGGCTGATTTGCGGAGTTCACAATGTTCCAAGTAAAGCCCGTTATCCTGGTCGTGGCTCTGGCATTTTGCGGAGCAGCCGACCTTGCGACCGCCAAGCCATTGCCGATCGCCTCGCAGGAAGAAGCCGATGCCTTTGTCGAGCGGGTCGACTTGCGCCGCTGCTATTGGATGGAAGGGCATCTGCTTTGCACGCCCTACATCGAGGCAGCAGAGGCCGACAGCGGACGCGATGGCTTCGGCTATTACGCGGCGCCGGGCATCTATGTCGGCACCGTCAATCCTGCCGCCTTCACCCACTCCCGCGAAATACGCACTCTGGGCGGAAACTGACGCGCTGCAGCGCGTGCGGTCGTGCCGGTTGATCTGATGCAGCCCATCGTCGAGCGGGCGCGCGCCAAGATCAATCTTACGCTCCGTGTACTCGGCCGCCGGCCCGACGGCTATCACTTGCTCGAAAGCCTCATCGCTTTCGCCGACGTCGGCGACGACGTCACCTTCCTGCCGGGCGAGCCTGCCTCTGTCAGCATGTCTGGTCCCTACGTCGGCGCCCTCACCGGTCCCAACCTCATTGACACGACGCTGGAGAGGCTGGCCACAACCGACCCGACGCTGCGTCTCGGTTCGGTAGAGGTGGCAAAGTCACTGCCCATCGCGGCCGGCATTGGTGGCGGCTCGGCCGATGCCGCGGCGGTGCTGCGCGCGGTTCGTCGTCTCAACCCTGAAAGTCATATCGACTGGCGCGCCATCGCGGCATCCCTGGGCGCCGATGTACCCGTCTGCCTCGCTGACCGCACGTCCTTCGTCTGGGGTGTCGGTGAACACATCGAACCCGCGACTGGCCTGCCGCGGCTCGATGCGGTGCTCGTATGCCCGCTCGCCGCAGCGCCGTTGGAAAAGACGCGCTCGGTGTTCCGCCAACTCGCAGCGCCCGCTGCGTCCGGCTCACACGCGCCGCAAGCGCTGCCCCAGTTTGTCGATGCGCGCGCCCTCGTCGACTACATGCGCAGCGTCGGAAACGATCTGAGTGTGCCGGCACGCGAGGTTCTGCCGTCGAGCGCGCTCGCCGAAACCGCGCTCGCGGCATCGCCTGACTGCATCTACGTGAGCTTGTCCGGCGCTGGCCCGACCACCTTCGGTATCTTCGCCGACGCGCTGCATGCACACGCCGCCGCAGAGCACTTGCGCCGCCAGCATCCCGATTGGTGGATCGTCTCCACAACCCTCGGCGACTGACGCCACACCAAGCTTCCAGCACTAGCCGCCGGAGGCGGCAACGGCCCAACGGGCCGAGCGTCCAGTGGCGCGGCTATCCGCTCGCGCGACGTTCGCCGCATACCAAGCTTCTCTCAGCGCGTGTCAGTTAAAAACGAAGCCGCCGCAGGCGGAAGGCGCCAAGGGCGCCCGGCGCGAGCGCCGGCTATCAGTTCGTGCAATGCTGGCCGCACATCACGCTTCAAGCCGCTCGCGTCACTAACAGAAGAAACAATTTCTGCACGCCGTGGCGGCCTGATTGATCTGCGTGCTCATGATCTTGGAGTATTCGCCGAGCTTGCCCTTGAAGCGCTCGCAGACCGTCTTTTTCGCCTCGGCCTCTCCGTGCAGCGTCTCCCACTGCTTGAGGTATTCGGCCTTCTTGGTCTTGAACTTTCCGAACACCTGCTTCAGCGACGCCGGCTCGACGCACGCGCTGACGGCGATCCATGCGCGGCGCTGCAGGTTGAGCTTCGTGCCGCAGAACTCCTGCAGCGCATCGACGGTCGCGTATTCGTCGACGAGCTTCCACAGGTTGGTCTGCTCGGCCTTGCTCATGTCCTTGATGCCTAGCTTCACCAATACGATGCCGGGCTTGGTCGACGGCTCGAATGTTTGTGCCGCGGCGCCCGCACCGGCGAGCAGGCACAGCGCTGCGATGACGTAGCCGGCTATGCCGGCATTGCGTCCGACCATCTGCTGAAACGAATGCACCGGCGTTCCCCGATCTCTGCGAAGCGACGAATCCTAGGATGGCGGACTATTGCCGGCAATATGGCTCAGGTTGCCGGCAGCATTTTCAATGCGAGCGATGCACGCAAAACCCGATCACGTCCTGCATGGCCGCCTTTTCGGGCCGATCCGGGAAGATGGCCAAGGCATCCCGCGCCACCGCGCCATACGACCGGGCGCGCTCGAACGTCGCCTCGATGGCCTTGTGCTGTTTCATCAGCGCCACAGCCTGCTCGAGGTCCCCGTCCTGGATGTCACCCTCGGCGATGGTGCGCTTCCAGAACCGGCGCTCCTCCTCCGAGCCGCGCCGGAACGACAGGATGATCGGCAGCGTGATCTTTCCTTCGCGGAAATCATCGCCCACGGCCTTGCCGAGGTTGGAGCTGTCGCCCGAATAGTCGAGCGCATCGTCGACCAGCTGGAAGGCGAGGCCGAGGTTGCGGCCGTACGCCTTCAGCGCCGTCTGCTCGGCCGCCGGCCGGTTGCAGATTGCCGCGCCGACTTCCGCGGCTGCTGAGAAAAGCGCCGCCGTCTTGGCGTTGATGATGGCGAGATATTCGTCCTCGGTCGTCGCGGTATTGTTGGCGGCCGCGAGCTGCATTACTTCGCCCTCCGCGATCACCGCGGCGGCGTTTGAGAGGATCTTCAGCACCGGCAGCGAACCGACGTCCACCAGCATCCGGAAAGCCTGTCCGAGCAGGAAGTCGCCGACCAGCACGCTCGCCTGATTGCCCCACAGCATGCGCGCCGTCTGCTTTCCGCGCCTGAGGCCGCTTTCATCGACCACGTCGTCGTGCAGCAGCGTCGCCGTGTGCATGAACTCGATGGCGCTCGCCACGCGAATATGCCCTTGCCCCTGGTAGTCGCAAAGCTTGCTGGCTGCGAGCGCCAGCATGGGGCGCAGGCGCTTGCCGCCGGAATCGATCAGGTGGTGGGCCAGCTGCGGAATGAGGTCCACATCCGACACAGCCTTGTCGAGGATGATGCGGTTGATGGCCTCCATGTCTGCCGACACGAGATCGAGCAGCGGCGTGAGGCCGGAAGGACCGTTCCGGGCGGCGTCGAGGGGAATGATCTGGGCCAAAGGCGATTTCCAGGTTCTCGTTTGTTGGTACTGATATAGCCCCGGCCCGGGGACGAACACCACCAAACTTTGCCGCAGGCCCCCGAAGCGGGCTAGTCT
>JASBSU010000006.1 GCA_030148725.1 Hyphomicrobium sp. | reverse complement strand
AGATTCTCGTTCTGGCCTCGCACTCATCCGAGGTTATCCGGCAGTGGTGCAACAAAGCCCTCTACCTCCGCAACGGCACGGTTGCTGCCTATGGCGGCGTCGATGACGTGCTGAGGACCTACGAGCGGAGCGCCGCTTAGCAGGATGCGGCAATCTGCGTCAACCATAATACACGCATAGGTTGCATTCATCCACAGGATGCAATTATTATGATCTAAGTGTCCGCAGACGTTTGGCGGGCTTCGGGGCACGGTGTGGGGGCTGCATGGCATCAGGGCTGACGGTACTTGCCCATCGCGGCTTGTGGACCGAACCAAGTGAAAAGAATTCTCTGGAAGCGATCGAACGCGCATTTGCCGCGGGATTTGGTGTGGAAACAGATGTCCGAGACCACGACGGGCGTCTCGTGCTGTCGCATGACATGCCCACGGGAGATCGGTTTATTCTTTTCGAGCGCGTACTCGAATTGTTTGCAAAACACGGTTGTCCCGGCGCACTCGCCATAAACATCAAGGCCGATGGCCTGCACGTTCCGCTGAAGCGCGAAATTACTAAGCACGATCTCAAGAGAACGTTTGTGTTCGATATGTCGGTTCCCGATGCGCGTGGATATCTATCTCACGGCATGACTGTCTTCACGCGCCAATCGGAAATTGAGTGGGAGCCTGCTTTTTATAGCGCGGCTTCGGGGGTGTGGCTCGACTGTTTCGAACGAGACTGGATTACCGCAACAACGGTCCGCGGGCATCGCCGCGCAGGGAAACAGGTGGCGCTTGTTTCGCCCGAACTTCACGGGCGTGACCCTTACCCTGCGTGGGACAGGTGGAGGGAGATCGTTGGTGCGGAAGAACTGATGCTGTGCACGGACCTTCCGTATCAAGCGATGGCTGCGATTGCATCTAATGAGGCCGCTTCATGTCTTTAAGCGCAAACGTGCTGCCAGTGAATTGTAGCCGAATAGCATCGAGTGTCGCTCCAGCCCGACAGCCCCGATGCGTATCGGCGATCTTGTTTGATATGGATGGTGTGCTTATCGACGCCAAGGATTGGCACTATCTTGCGCTGAACGAGGCGCTTGAGCTGTTCGGAATGGAGATTAGCCGTGACGAGCATTTAGCAGTTTACGATGGCCTGCCGACTCGAAAAAAGCTGGATATATTGACGCGTAGTCGCGGCTTGCCGCCGGCGCTGCATGAGTTCATCAACGAAATCAAGCAGGCGATTACAATCCAGCTTACGCTGACCCGATGTCGACCGATCTTCCAGCATCAGTACGCCTTGGCCCAACTAAAGGCTGGTGGATTTCGTTTGGCGGTCTGTTCAAATTCCATACGTGCAACCGTCCAAGCGATGATGGAGGGTTCCCGTCTCGCATCATATTTTGATCTGATGCTTTCAAATCAGGACGTGTCTCGCGCAAAGCCGCATCCGGACATCTACCTCGCAGCGATGGAAAGGCTGCAGGTGCAGCCTGAGGAGTGTCTCATCGTCGAGGATAATGAGCACGGCATTCAGGCCGCACGTGCATCCGGTGGCCATGTGATGATGGTTGGTAGTGTCTATGACGTGACGCTTGAAAGGATCGTGCAAGAGGTGCATCGCGTGGAAGGGTTGCAGCGGTGAGGTTCCTCGTTCCCTTGGCTGGAAGCTCGGAGGAACTTTTTCCGCGTTCCGAGTACCATTTCCCCAAGCCGTTGATTGAAGTCGGCGGTATTCCTATGGTTGAAAGAGTTATCGATAACATAAGGGAAGCGGACCCAGGCGCGCATTTTATATTTATCGTCCAGCGTTGCGACTCCGTAGCCTTTAGCCTCGATTCGGCATTGCGCATTGCCACAGGTGATAGGTGCTCAATCGTTGAGTTGACCAAGGCTACAGCTGGAGCAGCGTGCAGCGCATTGCTCGCGGTGGAGCAGATTGATAACGATGATCCTCTCGTAATCTGCAATGGCGATCAAATCATCGAGGGACTCGGTGGTAGCATTCTACGGGATTTTGCAGACCGCGATCTGGATGCCGGAGTAGTGACCTTCGCGTCCGTTCATCCGCGTTGGTCCTATGTACGTGAGGGGGAGCGGGGGCAGGTCATCGAGGCAGCAGAAAAGCGGGTGATCAGCAGGCGAGCGATTGCGGGCTTCTACTATTTCGCCAAAGGTTCGATATTCGTACGGGCCGCTAAAGACTCGATCCGCAACGGGCGATCAGTGAATGGTGCCTATTACATCGCTCCGACATTGAACGAGATCGTTTTGGCTGGTGGACGCGTCGGGTATGTGGATATCGCGCCCGAGCGCTATCATAGCTTGTACTCGCCGCAGCGGATTAAGCATTTTGAGAGACGTGGACCGCCCGAGGCCGCCGGACTTTGGAAAAAGTCTGTCCCCGCCAAGGAGGTAGCTATCGTTATCCCGATGGCGGGCCTTGGAAGCCGGTTTAGTAGTGCGGGTTATGACCGACCCAAGCCGTTCATAGACGTCGGTGGAGCGCCAATGATCCAGCGCGTAATGGAGAATTTGGCTTGCCAACGAGCTCGTTACATTTTGCTAGCGCGACGCGAGCATATCGAGAATCAGCCCGATCTTGTCGAGCGGCTCAGTCGGAACGGCAATGTCGAGTTCGTTCCGGTTGACAAGGTCACGGAGGGTGCCGCATGCACGGTTCTGCTTGCTAGGCCTTGCCTCGATCCGGAAGCGCCGTTGCTCATCGCGAATTGCGATCAAATAGTGGATTTTGACTGCAGTAATTTTATCTCGGATAGCGACGAGCGTGGTCTGGATGGCTCAATACTAGTCTTTCGTGACACTCGTCGAGACCCCAAGTGGTCGTTCGTTCGGCTTGGCCCTACTGGTTTGGTGCTGGAAGCGAAAGAGAAACAGCCGATATCTGACCTAGCCACGGTCGGCCTTTATTATTTTCGTAGGGGGCAGGATTTCATCGATGCTGCCGTGGATATGATTGCTCGCAGCGATCGCGTCAATAACGAGTACTATGTCTGTCCAGTCTATAATTACGCAATTGGTGCAGGCAAGCACATCGGCGTTTACGAGATTTCGGAACAGTCGATGCATGGCATTGGCACGCCGGATGATTTAAAGGCGTATCTGAGGGGACGCTACCAGTGAGGTATATTGTGCCTTTGGCTGGTCCGGACCTCGCGACGGAACGCTGGGGGCTTCGACCTCTCTATAGAATGCGTAATGGCGATAGCATCTTGCGCAATGCGCTGAAGTCGCGCTGCTGGGCACGGGAAGAGTCTGGGGGCAATTATACGTTCGTGGTGCGCGAGGTTGCTGGCATTGAGGCACTAACAGACTACCTGCGATCTGAGTGGCCGGGATGTGCGATAGTGACGTTGTCCCGTGTGACCGACGGCGCACTTTTCTCTGCGTTGGCTGGCGTCGCCCTGGCGAAGCATGATCAAACAATATGCATCGACTTGGCCGATATTATATTCGATGGGCCTCAAGACTTATCAATTGAATGGTCCGGTTCGGTAGGCGCCATTGTTCCTTGCTTCAGCTCGGATGATCCAAGTTTCTCGTATATTGGGTTCAGCGAGATTGGGAAGGTCTGCGTTGCCGCGGAGAAGCGTGTCATTTCGCGGCATGCCTCCGCTGGCGTATATATGTTTCGGGATTCCGCCGTTTTCCTCGAAGCTGCGGCGCATTCGCTTAGAAATCGTGATGCCATGGCATATCGCGGTTTATTCTTCGTGTGTCCTTCGATGAATGGTGTTTTGGCCCAGGGGCTTGAGGTCAGGGCGCCTTTCGTTCAGAACGCCAGAGCGATCGGAAAGATGTTTCATTCGGATGGCTTGGTCCTGGAGGAGCGGGGAATCCAGTGAACGAGTTCGGCTATGTGCCTGTTGACGCTGGGCGAGTCATGTCAGCGGACATATCGGTTGTGGTGCAGGGCCCTCTTTATCGGACTGATGGTGGGCGCCCGAACATTGACGTGTGCTTAGATGCTGTGAAGCGCGTTCTGCCCGATGCCGAAATCATCGTTGCCACCTGGAGCGATGAGGATGTGGCCGGTGTTCGTGCTCACAAGGTTGTAGCAATCGATGACCCTGGTGGTTGGCCGGATATTGGCGGTAATGTGATCAATCTCCAACGTCAGGACCGATCGACGCGGGCTGGTCTTGCGCTCGCGACGCGGCGGTGGACACTCAAAATGAGGTCCGACATTATTCTGGAGCATGCAGGGTTCTTGCGGCGGTTGCTCCACGGGCAACGTGTCCCTGCGGAGTGCCGGTTGTTTGAATCGCCGGTTGCAGCTTTGACGCTTTACAGTCGTGATCCGGCGCGCGCGCCAGCCCTGTTTCATCCGTCTGACATCATCCAATTCGGCCTGACGGAAGATATGAAAGCGTTCTGGTCGGGGACGCCATTCAGAAGCAGTGATGTCCTCGGGGAGGATCCTCGGTTCGGGCTGATCCGTGGGTGGTTGGGGTTCACACGCCAGCGGCTCGTGCCTGAGCAGGCTCTGATGCTTCGCTGGTTGGCGTCGAATGGATTGAGCGCCAGTCTATCTTCTCCAACGGCGGTGTCTGTGGAGGGGGCGCAGATGTCGGAACAGATGCTGCTAGCAAATTTCCGTCTCATGGATGCGCGAGATGCTGGGGTGCTTATTCCGCCACATCTTCTGCGGTCGCGCGTAGCGATTGCCACGGTGTATCGATCATCGGAGGTCGAGCGCATTGCTTGGCAAGCGTTCGAGCAACCTCGGCGTCGGCTGCTTGCGATCTGGCTTCGAAAGTATGTTCTTTTTGCAACGTCCGGCTATTGGTGGGTTGTGGCAGGACACTTGCTGCTGCGGCGGATGGCTCCGGGTTTGGTCGCGCCGCTTCGTCGTGCTTACGCAAGGGCGCTTCTAGGCAACGTTTTCCGTGGCGGGCTCGGTGGACCCAAGCAAACGCCTTCATCCTAGGTGTGTTGAGCCATGGCGACCATTCAGCTTGTTCACGAGAAGGCGCTGCGCTACCCAGACGCAACGTCATTGCCGCCTGTGCCCTTATCGGCTCTTGAAATGTTGCGCGGGGAGACGTTCGTAACGTTTCGCCAACTACCTCGCCGCGCGGACAGGCGCATCAGCTCGGTTACCGGATGCACGCGTTTCCCTGATTTTTCCGGAGATCTCGTCCTTTACGGTGTTGAAGCGGACTCACCGCTTTCGCCTTTGCTGATCTGGGATGCCGTGCATCGATTGCCGGTCGGTAGAACTGTGACGTTCACTGAGCGGCACCCCGGTCAGTCCTACCTTGAGCGCGCCTATTATGCGGGCTTCATCGAGCTGGAGCACCGTACGGACACTTCTGTTCGATTCAGGAAGGTTAGGCCTCTTCGGGCTGAAGCCTGCGCCGGTCTCGATCGGTGGACTTTTGGCATTCCCACTGGGCCGGATGATCCAGCGTTCTTAAATGCGTGCGTGGCTCGAATCTTGGAGTTGCCGGTGCGGTGCAAGGAAATACTTCTGTGTGGCCGGCCCCACCCGGATTTTAAATATCTTGAGCATGTCCGTGTCGTTGGTGAGGATATACAGGGGTCGCCGGTTCGAATCTCCGAAAAGAAAAATTGCCTGGCCGATGAGGCGGCTCACCCGAACATTTGTATCCTCCACGATCGCGTATTCCTGCCGCGCGATTTCTGCCGAGCACTCGATCGCTTTGGTGATGGATTTCCATTTGTGACTCTTCAATCGATTTACTACGACGACCGATATAATATTTCGCCTCGTCGATACTCGGACGTCAATATGGTTAGTGCACCCGTTGGGGGCGTTGTTGCTCCTGCTCGTGATCTCGCTTTTTCGCATTTCTCGCCCAGTGTCTTTGCGGATTTGGAGCGTGGAGGCTTCGTTTATGCAAACCCCCGGCGATATTCTGATCTGCGCTCGTACGCCACCGGCAGCTTGTGCTTAGCCAAGCGGGATGTGTGGAGGTTTTGCCCGCAGAATCCATCGCTGCGCTGGGCTGAGTTCGAGGATGTCGAACACGGATTGAGGGCGGCGCAAGTTGGGGTTCCAACCCGTGTCAATCCATACGCCTTGACGCAGTCGATGACCGGGCGTGCTATCTTATCTTATGCTGGAAGAGTGACGGTTGAGACGCTCGACGGACGAACGCGGTCCTATGGGCAGCCGCTAAGTCAGCATCCGTTTCGCCGAAAGCCGCTTCTCAAGGTGTCGACATTGGAAGCACAGCGCAGGCTGGCATTGTTTGTGAGTAAATACGTTTCGACCGTTGGCGTGGAATGTACATTTATTTCGTCGGCAGCGTCTTCCGTTAGATCGTGGCTTTCCGCTGTCGCTCTGTGTTTGAACTTGTCGCGGTTCCGTTATTCGGCTTTAGATATTGCTCGTTACGTAGAGGACTATGAAAAACTATTGGTTTTGGATCAGGTTTCTTGGGTGCGTAAGGAATATTTAATTGAGGTGCTTCTGAGGCGTCGGCAGTTGGCTATGGCGCATTTTCATGAGTTCAGTCCCGAGTTTGCGAGCATGTGGGCGCTGCGACCAAAGGGACGGTGGTTTTTTAATTCAGTGGACGAGTATTTTCCAGTACGATTAGCCCTTGTGCTGCCAGGTACGCTCGCTTCGGCTTTGATGCTGGTGTTGCGGAATGGGCAGTATCTGTATTTGCGAGGTGGCTACCTAGCTTACGTGAGGGCTATCTTGGCGAGTACGCCTTATTTGAAGTACCGTCGCTGATGCCTGTGGCAGTCGTATCGGCGACGGGTGTTGAACGGTCGGAGAGTGTCGCGCTGGCGTTGTGCGCGCTTGCGGTTTGCGGTTCGTGCGATAGCGTGGCTGTCGTTCGGGCTGCAGATGTCAGTCGCGCAATGGATTCGACAATTGACACCGGCGACGCGAAGTTTGTCCCTGTTGGGCTCAGGGAGTTGCTTCATGGACGAGAGTTCCGTTTGGACCTCGACCTAGTGGATGATGCGCTAAAATGCGCCTCCGGCGCAGCCTCCATCCTTCTGATCGATGCCCGAAATGGGACCCGCGATCAGGTCGAGAATCTGGCAGCCCAGTTTGCTCGTTATTGCCTGCGTGTCGAACGTCAGCCGCGATTGGTTGTGGTCGTCGACGAAGTGGATGCGTTGCCTACTGCAACGTATTTGCAGTCCCTGTTGTTCATCGAGCCTATGTCGACCCTGATGGAATCGTCGGAGGTTATTTACAGGCGCATTGCATGGCGGGGACTTATGCTCAGGTGGTCCGCGGGAACGGCTGGGACGTTGGCGTGGCGGTTTTGGCGGCAAGCGTTCAAGCGCTGACCGGCCGAATTTGTTTCGGCTGCCTCACTCACCCAAATCGAACAGAGGTGCTGGCGCCGTAATCGCAGCTATCGTCCTGCGGGGGTGGAGCAAGTATGGGCGGCGGGTTTTGCGGACACGTTCGGCGCATCTGCGCAGTGCCCGCCGGCCGACTGCTATCTCTGCGTGGGTTTGCAGCATGGCGGTGCAGGGATCGGCCGCGGAGCCTTCCGGAAGCCAATCAACCAATGTGTCGGCGATGAAAGCCGGCATCAGGGCCGCGCGGCCGCGCAACAGGTGGCCGAGCCAAGTGGCGGCGGCGAGCAATTCGTGCGCAAAGCCTACAGCCGTTGTGACGTTGGCGGCGTTCACGCCGCTATGCAGCGAAGCGATGACCGCCCCTGGTAGATCGATGAACTCTTTTTCCGCTGCGTGCGGCTTTGCGGCGTCGCGGAGCCGGGCGATGCTGCGGATAACTGCGAGCTCAAAGTCGAGCTGTCGTGAGCCTGGGTTCGCGCGTTCGCCGTGGGCGAGCCAGCGCAAGTACGGATCGGATCTCGACGGCGGAGCCTCGGCGAGTTCGGCATCGTTCAGGCGGGCCGCGTCGCGTGCGCGGGTGCGAAATGCCAATGCCGGGTCGGAGAAGATCTGGCGTGCGTACGTCAAACGATTGACGAGAACGCCGCGCAGTAAAGCTTCCGGTCCGCTGTCCACGCTCGACGATCGCGCTGCGAGCGATGGATTGACGACAACGAGCTCGTCAGGGGCTACATTGTCCCACGTTGCCGGATACCACCAGTCCGCGAGCGATTGCTCGGCCAGTCCGTCTCCCCATGGAGCGAGCGCGGAGGGCGACAGGCCGTTTCGGAAGAGGGCGACTGAGAACATACTGACACCCAGAACGGCAGTGGTGTCTCAGCAACTAACACATGTTTCAAACTGGGGCAAAAAGAAAACCTTAGCCGATCGAGCGACTCAATGATGCGGCCGATTAACCAAGTCATTTGTCACGGTGTTCCAACCTGTCACGGGACACCGGTTGCCGGCAGTGGCGGAATCGCTCGATCGTCATGTCAATTGGGTGGTCTTGCGAGCCATCTGCCGAATTGTCGGATGTATGGCCCATCTCGGACGGTTCATGCAGCGCCACGCCGGAGACGATGAGGACGAGCTGTGCCCACTGCGATCGAAACCAAGCTCGTTAGGTCGACCGCTGTTCCGCGGCGGGTGCGCGTTGCGCGCATTGTCGGGCTGTTATCTGTCGCACTCTTTATCGGCGCGTTCTGGAGCCTCGTGCTCATATTGCTTTCGACGTTCACCGGCATGTCTACCAGCACGTCGATTTTCATCGGCTCGCTGATCGGGCTCTTCTGCGGGCTCGTCATCGGCGTGGTGATGGGGCGCCAGCGCTGAGCGGGGCCGTGCCTCGCCGCGCTCAGCGATCCAAGATCAGCGCGAGTGCATAGCCAAAGATCAGTCCGGCGAGCAGCCCAGCGATCACTATGATCGGCGGCGCGATGTTCGGCTTCAGCGGCATGGACGCTGCGCGCAGGATCGAAACGCTCGGCAGATACTCGGCCTTGGCTTGATTTTCGACATACACCGCAGCGAGCGTGTTCGCGATTTCGATGGCCTTGGTCGGCTTGCTCCAGGTGTATCTGATGTCGATGCGCGAGCCAGGGCCGATGCGGCCGGCGGCGAGATTCTCCTGCACCACGGCGGTCACCGCGTTGAGGCGATCCTCTTCGGTCTTGATCGGCATGGACTCGTCAGCTTTAGCCAGGAACGAGCTGTCGGACTGTAGCCCGAGGCGGCGCACCGTTTCGCGCACCAACTGGTCGGACGTTATGATGTCCGACTGGTTGGCAATGAAGCCTGCGTCGGCGCGGGAGTCGTTGCCGGATGTTTCGGCGATCGACCTCGACGTATTGCCCTTGGTCGACATCTCGCGGATTTCCGCATGCACCTTGGCCTGCTCGTCCAGAGCCTCAGTGCGGTACTTGGTCTTCAAAGTGGTGATGCGCTGCCGGACGTCGTTGGCGCTCTGCTTCGCCTTCAGCAGCTCTGCCTCGACCTCGACGTTGCGGCTCGCCAGCAGCGCGCTCGTGCGCTGCGCCTCGCGCAAGCGCGGGATGGGAGCCAGTTTGCGGTCCACAAGGGCCTGGGTCTCCGCGACTTCCTTGTCGGCGATCTCGCGTTGCTTGCCGATCAGATCAATCTGCTTGCCGAGCAGCGTGCTGCGCTCATCATAGAGCGCAGCTTCGGCTTTGAGCTGGTCGACGTTCTCCTGCAGGGACTCCCGGCGGGAGGTGAACAACATGCGCTCTCCGTCCAGGATCTTGGCCAGCGTGGGCTTGTCCTTCGACTGGTCGAACTCGGCGGGGAACGTCAGCTCGGGATCACCATTGATTTCCGCCAGCAGGCGCACGTTGCGGGCCTGCAACTCCTGCGTTCGCTCCAGATAGTTCTGCGCGTCGCCGCGGGCACTGATGGTGGCCACCTGACCGAGGCCGCCGCCGACGATGACGGCGGTTTTGGCGGTGTAGTTGACGGGCATCAGCCAGGCGAGAAGGAGGCTCAGCGCGCCGGCGATGCCGACGCAGCGGAAGATCAGTCCGCTATGGCGGAAGAAGAGGGCGACTGGCTCCAGGTCGCGGATGCGGGCACGACGGGCGCCCGGCTTTCCGCTCTGATGGCCGCGTTTGGACTGCGAAAGGGATTCAACCCTCATCGTCGGCGCGCGGGTGGTTCCGACCGGCCGCAGCTCGGCAAAGTCCGATACTCGTTTTGCAGTCGAGCCCAACTGATTACGCGACTGGCTCATCACAGCTCCAAACCATCCAGAGTGTTGTTACGCACGTGGAGGCGCTTGCCGCCTGCCTGTATATCTATCGGGTTTCCAGGATTGTGCAGCGTGGCAATATCGTTGCCGTCGATAATGAGGCCATTGCAGGCGCCCTTGTCGGCGGAGAGTTCAAGCGGCTCGCTTGCAATGCCGTGGTTGTTGCAGCCATTGAGCCGGTTATTGCTGATGCGGACGATGCCCGCGCTATCGGCGTCGATATGGATGCCGTCGAGGGCGGCGCCGTCGACGTTGTTTCCGGAGGCGGTCAGCCCGCGGCAGTTGAACGTGAAGCCGCGGCCCGGCGAATTGATCACCTGGTTCCCCTGAACGTCCGCCTCGACGACGTCGCGCCATACGATGATGGCGCCGAAGTAGGACGTCTTTTTCGATCCGGAAAATCTGACCACGTTGTTCGTAATCCTTGGTCTGAAAATGGGATAACCGACCCGTCCCTGGACGTTGAGTGCCTTCCATTCGTCATCGCGGGCGCAGTCGACGATCAAATTCTGGTCGACGGATGCCTGGTCCACCCCATGTGTCTGGTAGGAATCCTCCGAAACCACGTAGATGCCGGTCATCCGTGCACCGAAGACCTGGTTATGGTTGATCGCAACATTCGTGCCACCGACCACGGCAATGCCGCGCGCCGCGCCGCCGCTGACCTGGTTCAGGGCGATCTGGACGGAATCGACAGGTGGTCCGTTGGGAACGTAGGAAACAACGGAGATGCAATCGTCGCCGGTATCCCAGACCGTATTCATCGACACCAGGATGTGCCGAGAGGCATCGACGGTGTGGATGCCGTCCGCGAGGGTGTCGCTGACGAAATTCGAGACGATATTGCCGCGGATCGAGGCAAGACGGGTGAAGATGCCGACACTGGCCGATTTCGAGACACGGCAGTTTCGGACGACGTAATTGGTCGCTTTTTCGATCACGACGCCGGCCGACTGAGGGTTGTCCTGTCGGGAGCCGGCCCAGGTCGTCGTCACGTTAACGCCGACGAGTTGCGGGTTATCGCCGGTCAATCGGATGGCGTGCTGGGGATGGTAGCTGCGGGCATCGGTTGCCAGCAGGGTGGCTCCGCCCATGGGCGCGTAGACGGCGACGCCGTTCAGCTCCCAGACGCCTGAATGGGCGTACGTGGCGCCGGCTTTAAGGGCTATCGGGCGCCCGGTTTTGGCGGCGTCGGCCGCCGTTGCCTGGAGCGCGCGCTGATCGTCGGCGACGCCATCGCCAACAGCTCCGTACATTTCGGGGTAGCAGGCGCCGAGTTCGGGAATGACGAGGTCGCCAAGCGCTTTGGTGAGAGCGGCTCGGGAGTCGCCTGGATGCAGAAGGTCGATTTCAGTCACTGGCAGTCTCCAGGACGATGCGCTTGCCGCCGAGAGTCAAGGCGCGCGCGTTGAGCGACAAGCTGGCTGATCGACCTGCAGCCTGGGCTCGATTAAATTTTGCTCCTGGCAAAATGGCGGCAAGCAGGCCGGCGCCCGTGACGGCCAGGAGGGTTTGCAAGGCCGCTCTGCGAGTGAGGAAAACCGAGGCGTCGGGCTTTAGAGCCATCTGATTGCTCGGCAAATAAGGGCCGCGACCACAACATCGAGCCTCTGCTCGAGGTGCTCCCTGCAAGGTGCGTCGGCCTGTTTCATGCATCGGCGGTCCAGTTCGGGGATACCCCATGGTCTCGGAGAGGGCGCGTTGATCTCGCGGTTAAGCTTAGTACGCATTAACGGGCTGCGTGCACACAAGGCCCGCCTTGCCGCACTCTCCGCTTATGGTTACCAGGCTGTCGCAGCTTTGGGGCTCATTCTGGTCGTCAGCCGCCTGCTGCCGCCGGCCGAATACGCCACCTATTCGCTCGTCATGGCGACGGCTCAGCTCGCGGCCCTCGGGGCGTTCGACTGGGTGCGTTTTGCGGCAACACGCTTCTACCCGGGGGTCGGGGAGGACGCGGAGCGCCGTGAGAAGGCGACGCTTGCGGCTTCGTTCCTCAGCATGGCCGGATTGGGATTCCTCGCAGCGCTGATCTGCCTGGCGCTGGGCGTTCCCGCGGACATCACCATCGGCGGGGCCACGATCGCGGCGGCGCAGGGCGGCACGGATCTCCAGCTGACGATGGCGCGCTGCCGTGGCGGGTTTTCACTCTTTGCCCGCACGCAGCTCGTCCGTGCGACCTTGCTCAGCGTCGGCGGCATCGGGGGGGCATTGCTGACGGGCACGGCGCTGGGGGCGATGATGGGGGTGATCGGCGGCTATGTGCTGACCATCGGCTTCGTGGCGCTGACCGACCGCATGCTTTTGCAGACGGACCTGAAATCAGCTTCGCCTCTGTCGCTGCGCTCGTATGCCCGCTACGGGTTTCCGGCGGCGGGCGCCTCTGTCGTGCATCTGGGATCGACGGTGGCCTTGCGGTATGCGGTTTCCGCATTCGCGTCGCCGGCGCTGGTGCCGGGCATGCTGCTCGCCATCGACCTCGTGCAGCGGCCGTTCGCACTCGCCGTGACCGCGCTGAACGATGTGATCTACCCTTCGGTGGTGGCGGCTCACGATCGGGGGGACACGCGCGGGGAGCGTACGGCGCTGCAGGCACTCTACAGTTTGGAGCTGGGCGGTATTCTCGCGCTCAGCCTCATGCTGATCGGTTTCAGCGGCATCATCAGCGAGTATGCTGCCGGTGCGAGCCTGCGGTCCGCCTTCCATGCCGCTTTGCCGCTGACGGCCGTGCTGATGGGGCTGCGCATTACGCTGACGGCAGTCGTTGCTACGCCGTTCCATCTGGCGACGCACAGCAGGGCGCTGGCAGCGATTGCGGCGACGGACTTTCTGACCACGAGTGGCGCTTTGTTGGTCGCCGGCAGCTTGTTCGATGTGCACTCGGAGAAGCTTTTGATCGCGCCGATCTGCGCAATATTGCTGACGATCGCCCTCAGCCAAGTGCTGCGGCTTCGCCGCGCCTGAGCTGGCCTGAACGATGACCGTTTAAGCGCGTCGGATGACGATCCTCGCCGGTCGTGACCTCGGGGTAGGGCTCGGACGAGGCTGCTCGCGGTTGCCCTTTTTGCGCAAATGCGCGGCTAGCAGGTCCCAGAGATATGCTGCCAGCATCAGGAACAGCGACTTCAAGCCGAAGAAGAACCACAGATTGCCCAGTACGAAGCCGGCATAGATCCAGACCAAGAGCTTGAGCCAGATGATCAGCGAGATCGCATCGGTGTGGCGGTAGGCGAGCACGACGCGCTTGGTGACGAATGACAGCGTCAGCACCGTCAGCAGCCCCATGAGTGCCATGCCGGCGTAACCGCTCACCATCAGCCAATATGGGAAGTGGGCGAAGATGAAGCCGCCGCCGGCATCCATGGTCCAGAACAGCTTTTCGGGATCAGTGTACGGCTCCATGACGAAGTACATGCCATGGCTCGTGCCGGCGATGACCTGCGACTGCTCCGAGAGCACATAGATCGAGCGCAGGGCGGCCGCTATCGAGTCCGCATTGTAGGCGAAGAGGTGGCCATAGTCGCGGTCGGCGAGGAACCAGAGCTGGCCCTGGAGTGCACCGCGCTCGGCGAGCATGGTGAGCGAGCCGTCGAACGAGTAGAAGGCGCCATAGTTCACGAGGATGGCGAGAACGGTGATGACGACGGCGGCGGCGCCCGCATACGCAAGCTGCCGTACGGGTAGCGCGTGGCCCTCGGCAAGGCGCTGGATCAGTACCGGAATGAAGAAGAACAGGAAGCCTTCGACGATGGTGGTGAACTTCTCGCCATAGAGCAGCGAGATGATGATCCCCAGAGCGAACAGAGCAAATCCGGCGCGTCGATAGCGGCCGCTCGCTGCCACCATGCCGACGAGGCTGAAGTAGATCGTCCGATTGTCGAGGAACGAGATCAGCGCATCGGAGCCCGCGCCCCGCCTGTAAGTGTAACGGTCGACGCCCTCGAGCAGCGGAAAGCCGTTGGCGGCGCCGAAGAGGAAGAACACCGCAATCAGCGCGAAGGCGCCGCACACGATGAAAAGCTCGCCGGGAAAGCCTCCGCTGGTCTTCGCGAAGCCGGCCTTCAGTGGCGAGCGGCGCCAAACAAAGTGACCCGCGATAAACAACGCTGCGTATACGAGAGCGATGCGGGCGAAGGCACCGGTCGGGGTGCCGATGACATCCGTCTCGACCATGAACGCGCCGCCCTCGATGGCGATGCCGGAGATGAGCTCGGTGGTCCAGTAGAAGAGCAGCGGCGACATCGCGACGACGTACGCGGGTGCGGTCCGCAGCATCGTCAGTGCCAGGCCGACGAACGTAAAGAAGGCGATCGCAGCATTGAGCGTCGTCGGCGCGAAGGATGCCCATAGGGCATTCAACGCGAGCAACGCCAGCGCGATGTGTGCTCCGTTAGCTCGTGGCTTCATGATAGAGCGCCAGATACTTCGATGGGTTGTCGGCGAGATGGGGCTCCGTCAGAGACGGAATGCCTTCATCCATGATTTTCTGCATGGCGCGTTCGAGTGCACCGGGCTGCTCGGGGTCGTAGATCCAGCCGTAGGGCGGGCTTCCGAGGTATTCGGGTATGCCGCCGCGTCGTGATCCGAGGACCGGCCGTCCATGCAACAGACTGTCGGTTACGGCAAGGGGCGCTGGATCGTGCCAGCGGGAGGGCACTACCGTGACGTCGATGGCGCTGAAATAACGGATGGGATCGACAAAGCCCATGAAGTCGATGCGTCCGCCCGCCAGGGCCTGCAACTGCTCGCGGAGCTGAGGGGCTGCGTTCCCTGCCATCCTCAACACCGCGCGATCCTCCGGCAGCGCAGCAAAGGCGCGTGCGAGATCGAAAACGCCTTTCTCTTCGGTCATGCGACCGATGTAGCCGAAGATCATGCGCGGATCGGCACTGCGGTCGCGCGGGGGGAGAGGGTTCGCGGTGGCGACCACGGATGGTCCGATGACGGCGCTGCGGGCGACGTCGCCAAAGAGGCCGTTGCGGCGGTGCAGGTCAAGGTTGGCGCCGCTGACACCGACGATGGCGTCTATGGCGCTGGTGCGACTGCGGCGGACGTTCGTCAGCATCTTGCAGGACGCGCAGCGCTTTTCGCAGGCTTGGCCGCCCTTGTAGAGCGTCGATCGCGGGCAGAGCAGGTAGTAGTCGTGCATGGTGTGAATGACGCGCACGCCTTGCGCCTTCGCGAGGCCCCAGACGTCGGTCGTCAGGCCGGCGAGCGTATGAGAGTGCAAGATGTCGGGGCGGAATTCGTGGAGGCGATCTGAGACGATCTGTGGGGCCCTGCCAATGTCGTCCTTCAGGTGCCAGCCGAGACGTTGCAGCGGATTGGGGCTCGCGCCAGCGAATGGCCAGTAGATATTCTGGATCGGGGCGGCGAACACGCGCACGCCGTTGACGGTCTCTTCGGTTGGCGCTTCGCCGGGCGGCAGAGCGCGGATCGCCTCGACCTCGCAGCCGGCCTTGACCATCCACTCCGCGAGCGCACGGGCTGCAATCTCGGCGCCACCGACGACCTTGGGGTGAAGCGGCGTCGGGTAGAGATTACTTATGTAGAGGATGCGCACGGAAGCCCTTCAATGCTGGCTGCTGTGCCGCTTCCCGGCGCATCTCGTCCTCGACGATCTGCACGAGTTGGCTGGCTGCGCGGTCCCAGGTGAAACGTGCGGCATGCCGACGGCCGGCGTCGCTCAGCTCGGCGCGCAAGGCGTCGTCGGCGGCGATGCGGAGCATGACATCGGTCCAACCCTGCTCATCGTCGGGGGAGAGCAGGAGCGCGGCCGAGCCGCAGACCTCGGGCAATGCGCCGCCGGTCGAGGCAATGACAGGGCAGCCGCAGAGCATCGCTTCCACGGGCGGGAGGCCGAAACCTTCGGTGCGCGAGGGGAATGCGAGGGCGGAGGCGTTGGCGTAGAGCGCCCGCAGCTCGGCGTCGGTCACGCGGCCGATCATGCGCACGCCCTCGGCCTGCAGCGGCGTGCCGTCGGCGAAGACCTTGGCATTGCCGACTCCGCCGGCGACGACGAGCGGCATGGCGCCTGGACCGCGCTTGGAGGCGGCGCGGATCAGCGTCGCGAGGTTCTTGTGGGGCGCGAGGTGCGCGATGGCGAGTATATAGCCGCCGGGCGTCAGTGCGTGCTTGGCAAGCACCTGGTCATCCTGCGGGACACGCAGGATGTGATCGGCGCCGTTGTGGATCACCTTGGCCTTGCCGTGCGGGACGATGCCGTAGCTTTCCAGCTCGCGGCGGGAGAAGTCGGAGACGGTGACGACGATGCGGGCGCGGCGGGCGAGGGCGGGCAGCAGGGCGCGATACCAGGTGCGAAAGGCGCGCGAATAGGTATGACCTATCGTGATGAACTGAGCATCGTGAATGACGACGATCTGGCGGCCGATCAAGACGGGGCCGGTGTTGCACGGGCTGTAGAGCCATCTGCCGCCGACGGCACGCGGCAGCTCGAGCTGTTCCCATGCGTGGCCCTTGAGGCGCCCGCGCACGAGCTTCATGCCGTCGATCGGCGTGATCGGATCGGCATTGGGAATGGCGCCGACCAGATTGGTCGGCGCGATACGGGCGAGGGCGCGGATGGTTTCGGCGGCAACGCGGTCGACGCCGGTCAAAGGGCGCGTGGTAAACCGAGCGTTGACCATGAGCGGAATGGCACCGGCCGCCTGGTCAGCTTCAAATCGGGACGCGAGGCTGGTCGGCGTGTCATCCATCGACAGGTCTTTCGTTGCTGCGTTCGCGGCCGATGTCGGCGCTTATTGGCGCCATTCAGGGACAACGGGCAGGGAGCAACAAGCATGCCACCAGCCGGGCAGGGCAGCGTCAGCGAACCGAGCGCGCGGCGGCAGTGCGAGTTGCTGGAACCGGACCCTTATCCGTGCGTGAGGCCGGGTCCTCTAAAGTCCGGTAAACTTCGCGCAGGCGTGCTGTAAACAGCGCATTGGTAAACAGCTCCTCGAAGCGGTCTCGCCCGGCGGAGCCGAAGTCGCGCCACTGGCTCTTTGGCACGCGCAGGAGAACGTCGCGGTAAGCCTCCGGCGTATTGGCGCCTACCACGACGCCCGTGACGCCGTCGTCGACCACCTCGGGTAGTCCGCCGACCTTGGAGCAGAGCACCGCCGTGCCCGCGCGCATTGCTTCGATCGCGGTCAGTCCGAAGCCTTCCCATTTGGACGGCATGATGAGGACGTCGGCGATCTGCATGAAGCGGGCAACCTCATCGCGCGATTGCCATCCAAGGCGTGTGACGTTGGCGGGGAGCGCCGCGGCAGAGCCGGGCGCCGAGACTACGGAATCGCCGAGGACGTAGAGGTGGTATTTGTCGGCGGGCAGCGCGGCGAATGCTGCCTCGGCAATCTCGTGCCCTTTCTGATGGTCAAGGCGCCCGGCAAACAGCACATTGACCTTGGCAGGAGACAAGCCGCGCTCGCGCGCGAGAGCCTCGCGCATTGCCGTGTCCGCTGGCGCTACATCCTCGACGCCGTTGTAGACGACGACGTTATCACGCCCTGAAATACCAGCGTCGGCAGCGCATTTCGCGTCGGCGTGCGAAATATTCACGATGACGTCCGTGAGCGGGGCGAGGGACCTCTCCGCAAGCAGCGTGACCTTCTTGACCCAAGGGCTCGTCTCGCGCTCCAGCGCCCAGCCGTGGGCGCAGTAAACGATTTTGGTTTTGCGCGAGAGAAGCGGAGCCACCAATCGTCCGGCCGTGCCAGCGTATATGCCGTGGAGATGAAGCACGTCGGGCTTGAAGCGCCGGCAGGCGTCCGCGACGGTCCAGACGAAGTTCGCCAGCAGCGGAACGCTGCGCGCACGGCTCTTGAACCAGAACAGGCGGCACTGTGAGATCTCGCTGCGCAGGTACTCCGCGTCCGTCGCAGGCACGACGAGGCCGACGTTGCGCCCGCCGAACGCACGGATGTGGTCGGGCAGCATTTCGTTGAAGTAGCTGGCAGAGCCGCCCTTCAGGGACTGTGCCACGTGCAATATTTTCATCAGGCACCCCTCAATCTCACGGCATGCGTACCGCTCGTCCGAAGAACTAAGCGTAGCAAGAAACGTGCTGCTCTGGATGCCGGTGTGTACAGATCAATAGCTGCCGCGCTGCAAGAACACAGCCGGTATGGTTAGCACAAGAATGTTCAAATCGCGGGTCAGCGACCAGCGCATGACGTAATCGCGATCCAATGAAATGCGCTCGCGGTAGGTCGTATCGCTGCGGCCGGACACTTGCCAAAGGCCAGTGATGCCGGGTCGGAGTGAGACGTAGTGCGCGTAGTCGGACCCATAACGGCTGATCTCCTCGGTCACGATGGGACGTGGCCCGACAAGGCTCATCGTGCCCCGCAGCACGTTCCAAAGCTGAGGAATTTCATCGAGGCTGGTCGCCCGCAGTAGCCGCCCGACCGGGGTGACGCGCGGGTCGTTCTTGAGTTTGCGGCATGCTTCCCATTCGCGGCGGGCACTTTCATCACTCGCCAGATAGTCGGCGAGGAGTTGGTCGGAGTTAACCGCCATCGTCCGGAACTTCCAGCAGATGAACTCTGCTCCGCCCATGCCAAGGCGCCGATGACCAAAGAACACGGGGCCGCCGTCATGCAGTCTGATCGCAAGCGCGATGAGGAGTAGCAATGGCGCTGCAAAGAACATCGCGAGCGCGCTAACCGAAACGTCGATCGCCCGCTTCGCCATGCTGCGTGCCGGCTTTGACGCAGATGGCCTGCTCTGGGATGTCGACGTCGGTTCGCGCCGATTGCGCAGGCGCTGAGAGACGATCGTCGCCGTACGGGTTGTCGTCTCGAGCGTGCGCCGGACCATCGGAGGTGCCGGCGGCGTAGTTGCGAACTTGTCGAAGGCCAAGGCGCCAGACGTGATCCGGCGCAAGTCGTGGCGCCATACCGTGAATAGCGTGGTTGCGCCTTGCGCAACCCCCGTCGCGCGCCTGATCAGGCTACGTGCCGGTCCTGCCAATGCATGTCTGTACTGATCGGAAGCGCTTTTCAAAACTGCGCGCATGTCCGTACGCCCGCTGATTTCGGGATGACTTCGTCCCGAAATAAATCTGACATTTATCAACTCTTAACGCGACTTTACTGCCGCGTTACCTTAACGCAACGCAAATGTTGCGTTGCAGACGTTGAGTCGCACGACCGCAGATATTCCGTAGTCAGAGCAGATATTTGTATCCTTTGGTTGTATTCCGCCGGTGTCGCGCACCTGCACCATGCAAAGATCGAATTGCCTTCTCAACAGACACGAAGCGTAAAGGTTAAGCGCCGTGCTTCTGCGAGGCGCTTTAACCAGTAGTCGTTTAGGTGCCGCCAATCGGCAACGGAACCTCGCTGGCGTGCAGCGACGTGATAACCCATCGTTGTAGTCATCTGATACAACACGTAGACTGTTGTTAAGGTCGGAGCCCGTGTATCCGGGTTCCGCATGTCTCGCCGAGCAGGCGGGCGCGTTTTGCGTAAGTGGGGAGTTTCGTCATGCCGGTCGCTGCGAATGCGGACGAGATTGGCTCGTTTGGTGACCTGATATCGTGGCCGATCATAGGTCTGCATGTCGCCATGACGCCGGACGGAAAGCTTCTGACGTTCGGCACCGATCTCAACGGCCAGCAAACTGGATTGCACATTTATGACGTGTGGGACCCGGTTACGGGCGAGCACACGACGCTTACGCATACGACGAATTCGGATATTTTCTGCGCCGTTGGGATCATCGATCCGACGACCGGAGAGATCCTAATCGCAGGCGGCGATGCGCGGCCTGCGGGCGCCTACAACGCTGGTATTGCCGACGTAAATGTCTTCGACTACCGCGATCTGAGCCTCGATCATTCGCCGACGGGCGCGATGGCGTTCGCGCGCTGGTATGCGACGGCGGTGCAGACGGGTTCTGGCCAGATCGTGATGATCGGTGGCCGCGATGGTTCGCCGCCGCCAGATTTCAAAAACAGCCCGTATCCTGAGATCTACACGGCCGGCTACGGCTTTCGCACGCTGACCGGCGCTTACATCGACGATCTGAACTCGGCGGCGCTTTATCCGCGCTCGTGGCTCACCTCCAAGGGTGACATCTGGACCATTACTGAGGGCACGGGGCAGGTCTACTCCATCAATACAGAAGGCAGCGGAAGCGTCGAACATCTGGGCGGGTTACCAGCCCCAATGTCGTGGCTGGTGCCTGCCGTCATGTACGCACCGGACAAGGTGCTGATGGTGAGCGACAACGGCACGGCCTGGATTCTCGACATGAGCGGCGACGTTCCGGTCTGGGAGCAGACGGGCGACGTTGGCGCCAACCGGAAGTGGGCCAACCTCACGGTGCTGCCGGATGGCCGCGTGATGATTAGTGGCGGCAGCGCTGTCGACAACCAGCTGATCGACGTAGCCACCACAGTCGAGATATGGGATCCCGCGACGGGCGACTGGAGCATCGAGGCGGATGCCGCGGTTCCGCGTCTCTATCACTCCGGGGCCATTCTGCTTGCTACAGGTCAGGTGCTGACGCTCGCCGGTGGCGCACCGGGGCCGGTCGCCAATCTCAATGCCGAGATGTATTCGCCGGACTATCTGTTCGACGCGGGCGGTGTCGACGCGGAGCGTCCGGTCATCGTCGATGCGCCTGACGTACTTTCGGTCGGCGACGACTTCCAGATCGAGGTCGAGGGCGATAATCCGATCACGACGCTCGCGCTCATGAAGTTCGGATCGGTGACGCACTCGTTCGACGTGTCCTCGCAGCGCATCGAACTGGCTTTTACGGTCGGTCCGGACGGCAAGCTCGTCGTCGAACTGCCTGACAATCCGAATGTGCTGACGTCCGGCTACTGGATGTTGTTTGCGATCGACTCCAGTGGGTCGATCTCCGTAGCGCCGACGATCAAGATCGAGTCCGAGGTTCCGTTCGACCAGCCGAGCCAGTTGCCGCTGGATCTCGGCGTGAAGATGAACACGACCGGTGCGGCGGCGTACGATCTCTATGACGACAGCTACGCGTTGACGCCGAACGCGGCGGTGAAGGCTGGCGCTGCGATGTCGGCGCAGATGGTGGATCTGTCGAAGGCATTCTCGATAACCTTCGAAATCAACGCCGGGGCAGACGACAATTCCGCCGATGGCCTAGCGTTTGTGTTGCACAACGATGCGCGCGGGGCAGCGGCTATCGGTTATGCCGGGGCCGCGTTTGGTGCCATCGGCATCGAGAACGGCATCGCGATCGCGTTCGATACCTATTACAACCCCGCTCACGCAACCGACATCGCCAACGACAACACCTTCTTCCTCAATACCGGCAGCGGCGAGGAACTGACGGCGCGCACGGACCTCGGCAACATCGAGGATGGCGCCTGGCATCAAGTCACCGTGGCCTGGGATGGGACGACGCTCACCTACTCGATGGGCGGGGCCGTCATCGCCTCGCTCGACGAGGATGCGGTCACGGAGATGCTGGGTGGCTCGCAGTATGCCTATTTCGGGTTTACCGGCGGAACCGGCGGTGCGCACGCGCTGCACAAGGCTCGGGTCGTCACACTTGATGCGACGCTTCAGGATGGAGATGTCATCTCGGCGGATCGCGCAGATCTGCCCCGTCCGCCGACCTTCGTCATCAGCGGCGATGCAACCTACGACGCGACGCTCGACAAGTTTGTGCTGACGAGCGACGAGCAGCTGCAGCACGGCGGCGTCATGACCGAAGAGCGGATCGACCTGTCGAGCCCGTTCAAGCTCACGTTCTCGTTCAACCTCGGCGACAAGGATGCTAACGGCGCCGACGGCATGGCGTTCGTCATGCACAATGATCCGCTGGGCAATCAGGCGCTGGGCGGTCTGGGCGGCGCGATGGGCGCGCTCAACATCCAGAACGGCCTCGCGATCCAGCTCGATACTTATCAGAACGAGGGCGATCTCAATGACATCGCCAACGATCACACGAGCTTCATCTCGACCGGGACCGAGCAGATGCTCTCGCCGGTCGTCGATCTCGGCAACATCGAGGACGGCAACTGGCATACGCTGCGGCTGTTCTGGGATGGAGAGTCGCTGGCCTATACGCTGGATGGTGCCTTCATGGGGCGCGTGCCGGCGGCGGTCGTTACGGAGATGCTGGGCGGCTCGAACTTCGCCTACCTCGGTATTACGGCTAGCACCGGCGGGATGTCGCAACTCGCCCAGGTGCGGATCGATAACCTCGATGCCGTCAGTGAGGACGGTTCAACGCTGCACATTCTCGGCCCCAACGCCGTCCCGGTGGCGGTCGACGACAATTACGAAATGACTGCCGGCGGATCGCTGACTGTCAACGCAGCCAATGGCGTGCTGGCCAATGATAACGATCCGGACGGTAACGCGATCAAGGTGATCGATCAGGCGCGCGAGGCGCATCACGAGGTGCTTCTCTCGCCCCGCAACGGCACCGTCGTGATGAACGAGGACGGGAGCTTCACATACACGCCGAATGCCGGCTTCGTCGGCGTCGATACCTTCTATTACGCCGTGGCGGATCGCTGGGCCTGCTGCGAAGGCAAGGTCACGATCAACGTGGCCGGAAGCGACGCCCAGGCCATCTCATTCGTCACCAACGGAGCGGCGGCGGTCGTCGACACCGTCTCGCACGCCTTTCAGGTGGTGCCGGACGAAGCGCTGTCGCATGGCAGCGTGATGTCGGCCGAGCGCATATCGATCGCGTCGGCGTTCAGCCTGACGATGCAGATCTATCTCGGCACCAAGGATGCCGCGGGCGCCGATGGCATGGCATTCGTCTTGCACAACGATCCGCTTGGAGATCAGGCACTCGGCGGGCTCGGTGGCGCGATGGGCGCACTCAACATTCAGAACGGTCTGGCGATACAGTTCGACACCTATCAGAACGAGAGTGACGCGAACGATATCGCGAACGACCACACGAGCTTCATCTCGACGGGGACGGAGGAAGTGCTGTCGCCGGTCGTGGACCTAGGCAACATCGAGGACGGCAACTGGCACACCGTTTCTTTGGTGTGGGACGGGAATACGCTGTCGTACACGTTCGACGGCGAGGCTGCCGGTACGTTCACCGGCGACCTCAGCGCGCTGCTGGGCGGCGAGCAGTATGCCTACTTCGGCGTAACCGGCGCGACGGGCGGCCTCAGCAACGACGGTCAGGTGCGCTTTGTCAGTCTCGAAGCGACGAGCGAGGCCGGGCACGCGCTCAGCCTCGTGACCACGACAGGCGGCATCGGCCTCAACCCAATCGTGGGGGATGGCGCTTCGAACGTGATCACCGGGACAGCCGGCCATGACCTCATTCTCGGCATGGCAGGGGATGACGTGATCGATGGCGGTGCCGGGAACGACACGATCTCCGGCGGCATCGGCAACGACATTCTCAGCGGCGGCGCAGGCAGCGACACGTTCGTGTTCTCGCCAGGCTTTGGCTACGACACGATCAAGGATTTTGGCGACGGGATCGCGGGCAACATCGATCTCATCGACTTCAGCGCGTTCGGCATGTCGGCCATTGAGGCACTCACGCACGCCTTCGGCGACGGCACCACAACCGTGTTCAACTTCGGCAATGGCGATGTCCTGTTCGTCGAGAACACCGCCGCCGGCAACGTCACGAACCTGACGGCGCAGGATCTCATCGTCTGAATTGGTCGAGGCGTAGGACATGAGTTTGCGTTCTCGGACGGATGACCCCTTGATGGGTGCGTTTCGGGACGCGCGCGGCGCGCTTCTCGCGGTTGGGTTCTTCTCCGGTGTGCTGAACATCCTGGCGCTCACCGGGTCGATCTACATGCTGCAGGTCTACGACCGGGCGATCCCCTCGAAGAGCATTCCCACGCTCGTGGGCATCTCGATGCTCATGGTTGCGCTGTTCGTCGGGTATGGGCTGTTGGATTTCCTGCGTACGCGCGCCATGTCGCGCATCGGCCTTGGGATCGACCGGCAGCTTCGCGACCGCGTCTTCGAGATCGCGCGCCTTCGGCCGCTGACCAGCAACGCGCCGTCCGATGCGATGCAGCCGGTGCGGGATCTCGACCAGATCCGCACTTTCATGTCCGGTCTGGGGCCAACGGCGCTGCTCGATATTCCCTGGATGCCGGTGTTTCTCGTCTGCGTTTCATTGCTGCATCCGTGGCTGGGCATTCTCGCGGTCGTTGGCGGCCTCGTACTGATCGCACTGGCGCTGTTCACAGACATGCGCAGCCGCGCGCCGTCACAGGAGGCCGCAGTGAGCGGCGCCCGGCGCATGGTGATGGGAGAGGCGCTGCGGGGAGGCGCCGAATCCATTCAGGCGCTCGGCATGGGCGACAGAATGGGCAAGCGGTGGTCGGCTTTGAGCGCCGAGCATGTGCGCGACCAGTTGCGAGCCAGCGATGCCGCGACTGGGTCGACGACGGCATCGCGCGTGTTCCGGATGCTGCTGCAGTCGTGCGTTCTGGGGCTTGGCGCCTACCTCGTCATCATGGAGGAGATGTCCGGCGGCGCGATCATCGCGGCGTCCATTATGACGTCGCGGGCGCTGGCACCGATCGAGTCGGGGCTGACGCATTGGCGCGGCTTTGTGGCGGCCCGGCAGAGCTACGCGCGCCTCAAGGCGCTGTTCCAGTCTGAGCAGACGCGCGTCGTGCCGACAGTACAGCTCGGTGCGCCATCGCGCACGGTCGAGGCACAGAACCTCACGCTTTCGGCGCCAGGCGGTGGCGAGCCCATCCTGCGCGGCGTCAGCTTCAAGCTCTCGGCCGGGCAGGGGCTCGGCATCATCGGGCCGAGCGGGTCGGGAAAATCGACGCTGGCTCGAGCTCTCGTTGGCGTGTGGCAGTCTTCGAAGCCGGACAGCTGCGTGCGGCTCGATGGTGCTGCCATCAGCCAATGGACAGCGGAGGCGCTGGGTCCATCGATTGGCTACCTGTCGCAGGACATCGAGCTTCTCGACGGGACGATCTCGGAGAACATCGCGCGCTTCAACAGCGGTGCGTCCAGCGACGACATCATCAAAGCGGCAAAGCTTGCGGGCGCTCACGATGACATCGTCGGAACCCCGAACGGCTATGCAACCCGGATCGGGAGTGGCGGGGTCAAGATTTCAGGCGGGTTGCGGCAGCGGATCGCGCTGGCGCGCGCGCTGTTCGGCGATCCATTCTTCGTGGTGCTCGATGAGCCCAACTCGAACCTCGACATGCGCGGTGAGCAAGCACTTGCCGCGGCGGTGAAGTCGGTTCGTGACCGCGGTGGGATCGTGGTGGTGATCGCGCACCGTGCGGCGGCGATCGCAAGTGTCGACCTGCTGCTCGCGATGCACAAAGGTCAGGTGCAGACATTCGGACCGAAGAACGAGGTTCTGCAGAAGGTCACCGGTGCGGTTCCCAGCAGGGCGGTGAACGAGACGGCGAAGCAGGCTGACGAGCCGCGGTCGCTGAAGGTCGTCAAGCTCGGCGCACAGTAGAGGACATCATGCTGGAAAAGCTCCGCGCGCTGTGCAAGGCCATTCCGTTCCATTCGGAGAGTGCGCACAGCTACATCCTTGCCGGCATCGTGACCGTCATCGTGATGACGGTGGGGATGGGCGGCTGGGCGGCGACGACGATGCTTTCGGGCGCCGTGATCGCGCCCGGCGTCGTGGTCGTCGAGACGAGCGCCAAGAAGGTCCAGCATCCGACGGGTGGGGTGGTCGGCGAGATCAAGGTCAAGGATGGCGATCAGGTCGTCGCTGGGCAGATCGTCATGCGGCTGGATGAGACCACGACCCGGGCGAACTTGCAGATCGTTGCGACACAGCTCGATGAGCTGATTTTGCGGGAGGCGCGGCTGCGGGCCGATCTCGACGAGGCGACCTCGCTGCCACTGCCGAACATTTTGAGCGATCGCGCGTCGGAGCCGAACATTCAGTCCCTTCTGGAGACCGAGCGCATCGTTCTGACGGCGCGCCGGGAAACGTGTGACGGTCAGAAGAAGCAGTACACGGAACGGACGGCGCAGCTTTCAAACCAGGTGGTTGGTGTCACGTCGCAGATCACCGCCAAAGAGGGCGAGCTCACGTACATCGATAAGGAGCTCGCGGGCCTCGAGGAGCTCGAGAGCAAGCAGCTCGTCACCACGAGCCGCATCAACTCCCTGCGCCGTGAACGGGTGCGGCTGCAGGGCGAGCATGGGCAGCTCGTTGCGCAGGTGGCGGAGCTAAAGGGCAAGATTGCCGAGACGGAGCTGCAGAACCTGGGGCATCTGCAGGAGCGGCGGGCGGAAATCCTGAAGGAGTTGCGGGAGGTGCAGTCGAAGCGGTCGGAGCTGTCCGAACGCAAGGTTGCGGCTGACGATCAGCTGCGCCGGATCGATTTGAGGGCTCCGCAATCAGGCATCGTGCACGAGCTTTCGGTGCATACGGTGGGGGGCGTCGTCGAGCGCGGCGAGCAGCTGATGTTGATCGTTCCGGGTGGCGACAAGCTGGTGATTGAAGCGCGTATCGTTCCCCGCGACATCGACCAGGTGCGGCCGGGATCTCAAGTCAACGTCCGATTCCCGAGTTTCAACATGCAGACGACGCCTGAGTTCAAAGGTACCGTTTCGCACGTGTCGGCTGATCTCCTGAAGGATGCAACGTCCGGCCAGAGCGCATACGTGGCACGCGTTGCGTTGAACGAGGATGCACGCCGGTTGATGTCTCAGTCGAAGCTGGCGCTGATGCCGGGCATGCCGGCCGAGGTGCACGTGCAGACGGGCGACAGGACAGTGCTGTCGTACCTGATCAAGCCTCTGGAAGATCAGGTTGCGCGATCATTCCGCGAACGCTAACGCCTACGATCGCGCCGCATACGCTTTGGCGCTTATAGCTCTTGCAATCGCTCCGGGCGACGTATTCACGAAGTGATTCGTTCGCGTCTTGTGTGTTGTGCGCACCAGCCGGATCAAAGAAGCGACGTCCACTGCATTTCGAATTGTACGAGACCGCGCGAATCAGTTTTCGGTTCAACCTAATGGCAAGCCCTGTCTGCGCAGTGTGGACAGTCAGGGGAAAAGCTGTGAGGGGATCTTCATGAAGCGGCAATTGATTTTCATTTCAGCGATTTCACTCGGGCTAATGGGAACCAATGCGCTTGCAGATGGGATGCCGTCCTCTTACTCGGCGGCTCCGTCGCGCTGTGGTCCGGGGCTCTTCAGCGGCGCCTACATCGGTGGTGCGCTGGGTTACGCGAACCAGTGGGACAAAGTGACGAACGAGATCTTCGGCACCAAGTACAAGACCGATGATTCATCCGTCACCTTCGGTGGCTATGCCGGTTACAACTGGCAGTGCGATCGCGTGCTGCTCGGTGTCGAGACCGACATCAACTACATCGACATGGGACCAAGCTCGACCGATGGGACGGTCACGCTGACCAGCAAGACGGATTGGTATGGTACCGTACGCGCGCGCGCCGGCCTGGTCGTGCATGACTCGCTGCTGCTCTATGCAACGGGTGGTCTGGCCTATGCCGGCGTCGATCACACCCTGAACGATCCCGCCGCTCCGGGCGGGCCGTTCTTCCAGTCGGACTCCGGCACCAAGACGGGTTGGACGCTCGGCGCTGGCGGCGAGTTGGTCCACGATTCCAACTGGCTTATCCGCGCAGAAGCCTTCTTTGTCGATCTCGGCAGCCAAACCAGGCAGTACACGGCACCCGCAGGCTGCGTGAACTGTACTTCGATCGTCAAATGGGAAGACGATTTCTGGGTCGGCCGCCTCGGACTGACCTACAAGTTCGGCCCACGTGAGGAACGCGTGCCGCTGAAATAAACGGGCACACTGCGGCACCTTTGCTAAGGCCATTCGAGGCGTTCCTTGGATGGCCTTTTGCATTTTAACCAAAGCTGCGAATTTTCGTTTTCAATCAACGGGATGGGTCGGTCAATTGCGGGATCGGCTAACCGTTAGTGATAATTTACGAGAAGTAAAAAAAATCTAGCAAGTTGTTGATGCGTCTCCTAATCTTGGCCGGCGTAGTTAGTAAGGGGTACTCTCCATGCGTAAGTGTTTCGAAGTCGGTGGCTTGGCAATTGCCGTCAGCCTCGTTTCGGCCTCGCAGGTTTTCGCGAAGCCGTTCTGGTACTGCCCTCCCGTTCCTGAGTTCGATGGTTCCGGCAGCATCGCCGCCATCGGTCTCCTGATGAGCGTTGGCGCTGTTCTGCTCCGTCGCTCGGCGAAGTAACGATGCGCTTGCTGGCCGAACGTATCGGTCAAGAAGCGATGGCGGAGGCGACATGTCTCTGCTGACAACGACTGCGAAGCGCGTCGATCCGAAAGGCGGCGCGCTCGCTTTGCGTTTAGCGCTGTTCGTGGTGCTCGGGTTCGGCGAGTTTCTGCTGGCCACCTACATCATCGAGATTCCGCGGCGAGAGGGTTTTGCGCCCTGGACCAATCCGGTTCCGTGGGCGAACACGCTGGCCTTTATCGCGGTCTCGGCGTTCATGCTGCTGCTGGCCATCAGCTGGCCGCGTCGCCGAGAAGTCTTCGAGATTATACAATCGGACGCCGGGTCGGGCGTTGCTGTGGGAGTGGGCGTCAATCTTGCTCTCTTCGCGGCGCTGCTTCTGACCGGCAGTTCTCTGTCGCACGCACAGACGCCTGCGCTCTATGCGCTCATTCCCTATGCGCTGCTGCTGCTGAGCGCTGGCGCCTCGCTGGCACTGCTTGCTGCACCCTTTGAGACATGGCGCCGGCTCGTGCGCCTTCTACCGGCGGAAATCGCCGTGTCGTTCGTGGGAGCGACCGTTGCCGTTCTGCTCGGGTCGGTGCTGCAAGGCAGCTGGTCGGCGCTTTCAGGCGCGACTCTGACGCTCTCGCATTGGTTCCTCACACTGGTCGAACCGGAAGTTCATCTCGACGTTGCGGAGCGTATCGTCGGCGTGCGTGACTTCGGCGTTCAGGTGAACGACGAGTGCTCGGGTTATGAGGGGATCGCGCTCGTCGTCGCGTTCCTGGCGACCTACCTCTGGGTCTTCCGCCGCGCGCTGCGCTTCCCGAACGCGCTGCTCCTATTTCCAATCGGCGTGGCGACGATCTGGATCATGAATTCGCTGCGCATCGCGGCTCTGGTCGAGCTTGGGGCGCACGTCTCGCCGACCGTGGCCGTGCAGGGTTTCCATTCGAAGGCGGGCTGGATCTGCTTCCTGCTGGTCACGCTCGGGATCATTGCCGTTTCGCGTCGGATCAGCTTTTTCTCAAGCCGCGGCGAGGCTGCCGTGGCTTCGGCTCCGACCGGTGCTGCGCTGCCAGTCGCGACTCCGGATGATACGGATCGTGCCGGCGCGCAGGTCACCCTGCAGTATCTTGCGCCCTTCATGGCGTTGATGACCGCGAGTATCATAACCTCAGCGTTCGCTCCGCACGATCAGGCGCTCTATCCGCTCAAGGTGTTTGCGATTGCCGCTGTGTGCTGGTGGTACCGCGACGCCTATCGCTCTTTGCTCTCCGGTACGAGCGGGCTTGCGGTGGCCGTGGGCGCTGCCGTCGGCGTGCTGTGGATCGCGACCGAGCCCGCGAGCGAAGCTGGCGCTTCGCTTGGCGCCTTCATCGGAAGCTTGCCGGTGTGGTTGGCCGTTAGCTGGCTCGTCATGCGCGGGATTGGCACCATCATCATGGTGCCGATCGCCGAGGAATTGGCGTTCAGGGGCTACCTTGCGCGGGCGCTGATATCCTCGCGGTTCGAGACCGTCCCGGTGGGTGCGTTCAGCGCGCTGGCTTTCGTCGGATCGACGGTGGCGTTCGGGCTCATCCATCAGCGGTGGCTTGCTGCGATGCTTGCCGGCGCGGTCTATGCGCTGCTGATGTATCGCAGCAAGAAGCTGGCGGACCCCATCGCCGCGCACATGGCTTCGAATGCGATCATCTTCCTGTGGGCGGTGGCCGTGCAGGAGTGGGCGCTTCTTTAGCCTCGACGGCTCAGGCCGCCTGGATGGACTGGTCTAAATAAATGCGGAACCAGGCCGTGAAGTGCTCGGGGTTGGCCGTCACCTCCGAATGCAGTCCGCTCAGCGGGCGCCAGACGTACGAATCCGCTTCCTCGGGATCAGGATTGACCGCGCCAGTCCAGCAGCCGCCGAAAACGTGAACATACTCGTGCTCGGTCAAGTCGGAGCCGACGTCCGCGCGGTAGACGAGCTGGCGCAGTGGCCGCAGCTCGCAGGCAAATCCCATTTCCTCGGCAAGCCGGCGCGTGGCGGCCGCATCCGTCGGTTCGCCCGGACGGGGGTGGCCGCAGCAGGCGTTGGTCCATAGTCCGCCGGAATGATACTTGCCGGGTGCGCGCCGCTGCAGCAGTACGTTGCCGGCGCCGTCGTGGATGAGGACCGAGAACGCGCGGTGCAGCTGGCCTTGCTGATGCGCCAGCAACTTGTCGGCGACGCCGAGGGGGCGGTCCGCCTGGTCGACGAGAATGACCTGCTCTATCGCATCGTTCACGCGAGCACGTCCTCCATGTTGCGAGCGGCGTTGTCGCGGCGCTCATTGCGGAAGATGTGATCGAGCATCAGCTGCTTCACTTCGGTCGCATGAATTTCGCCGCGCGGAAGCAGGGCGGCGTCCGAACTGATGACCACCGGCGAGCGATCTGATGCGTAGTCCGCCCGGCCATGTGAGCCGCGGACCAATGACGCATCGAGCGGGATGACATCCATGAGAACTCGCATGCCCAGGGCGCGCTTCAGAAGCCGCCAGCCGATGGCCAGCTTAGGCATGCGGATGGCCGGGTCAAGGAACAGCTCGACCGGGTCGTAGCCGGGCTTGCGATGAATTTCGACCAGGCGCGCGAAATCGGGCGCGCGGGCGTCGTCGAGCCAGTAGTAGTACGTGAACCAAGCGTCGGGGCGGGCAATGGCGATAAGCTCGCCGGAGCGCTCATGGGCGAGGCCGTGGGCGCGTTTTTCATCCTCGCCCCAGATTTCGTCGATGCCACCTAGCTGCTCCAGCAGCGCGCGGACGCGGGGGATGTCTTCGTGATTGCGGATGTAGACGTGCGCAACCTGGTGGTCGGCGACAGCGAAGGCGCGACACTGGGGAGGGTCGAGTAGTTCGCCGCCCTGCTCCTCACGTACGGATAGGAAGCCGGCTTCGCGAAGCGCACGGTTGATGTGGACGGGACGCTTGACGGGTACGATGCCGTACTCGGACACAACGAGCACGCTTCGTCCCGAGGCATCTGCGGCGTCGATGAGCGTGCCGGCGACGGTGTCGATCTCATGCAGATCGTTTGCGACTGCCTGATCATCGGGGCCGAGGCGCTGCAGCACGTAATCGAGATGTGGCAGGTAGGCGAGCGTGAGCGTGGGGTTGCGCGTCACCATCACATGCAGCGTGGCGTCGGCGATCCAGCGCGTGGAAGAGATGTTCGTCGCTGGCCCCCAGAAGGAGAACAGCGGGAAGGGTCCGAGCTTGGCTGTCAGCTCATCGCGCAGGCTTGAAGGCTGCGCATAGCAATCGGGGAGCTTGCGGCCGTCGGCTTTGTAGCAAGGGCGCGGCGTCACTGCGTAGTCGGCGCTCGAGGCCATGTTGAACCACCAGAACATGTTGGCGCAGGTGAAGCGCAGATCGCGCGTTTTACCCGCATCCCACACGCGTTCGCCGGACAGCAGCTGGTTGGATTGGCGCCAGAGCCAGATTTCGTAGAGATCGCGGAACAGCCAGCCGTTGGCGACCGCACCATGATCGCCCGGTGGCAGACCGGTGAGGAACGTTGCCTGGACGGAGCAGGTGACGGCAGGCGTCACCGTTTTGAGCGTCCGCATTCCGCCCCGCGCGATCAGCCGCGCGAGGTTAGGGGTATGTGGCCCGATCAGCTCCGGCGTCAGACCGACGACGTTGAGAACAAGAAGGGGCTGCATGGATCCGTCCGCCGCCACCTCGTCACTTTTTCAGTGAGTCGATGAAGGCGATGATCTGCAGAATCTGATCCTGAGTCATGCCGCGCTTGGAGAATGGGCGCATGGCGCCGGCTGCTCCGGAGTGGATGATCTCGAACTTGCCGACGTCGGTGTTGGCGCGCGCGTTCACCACGATGTCGTCGACGAGGTTGGGGCCCATGCCGCCCGAGCCGTCGGGCTTGTGACAGACCTGGCAGTTGTCGTTGTAGAGCTTCTTGCCGGCCGCGATGGCGTCGGCGTTCCCCACGTAGGGGTTCTTGCCGGTGTCGTGAAACGACTTCACGGCGTCGGTGAAAGTTTCGCCTTTGATCGGGCTGACGTCGATCGGGGAATCGTCGAGGGCGCTCTTGAATTCAATGGCAAGGGCCGGAAGGGCCATGGCAACGACGAGCGCGAGGATTGCGACGGGGCGGGAGACACGCATCTGATTTGGCATCCTTAGGCATTTCAAGGCGAAGCAGGGCCCCTCGCAGACGGGAGCGAGAGGCCCTGCCTTCAGTTAGCGATCGTTCGAGCGATCACTTCTTAGTCTTGGCAACCTCTGCACCGGCGGGAACCTTGTCAGCCGCCACGACGCGCCACAGCGCGCCCGGAGGATTGGCAAGCGGTCCCTTGTCGTCGGTGTAGAAGCAGTCGCAGTTCACTGCCACGACCGTGCCGTCTTCATCGACGTTGCCGGACGTGAACTGCAGCGAGGTCTGCATGAGCTCCTGGATCTGCCACTTCTTGCCGTCCCAGCCCGTGCCAAACACGCGGCCCGAGCACCAATCGCCGGTCAGGTAGACATTGTTCATGCCGGCATAGTTGGCGACGCCAAGACCCATGACCGAGCAGCCCCAGCCGTCTTTCAGCTTCTCAGCGCCGGGATAGGGTTCCTGGTGCGGATACTCTGCGACGGGGAGGGTGCCAACGATGGCGCACTTGTCGTCAGGCCCGGTCATCGGGTGACAGTGGGTGCCCATGTTGAACTTCCAGCCGTAGTTCTGGCCGCCCTTGCTGTCCGCCGGCTGCCAGTTGACCTCTTCCCAGTGGTTCTGACCAACTTCAGCGATGAACAGGCTACCCGTCTTCTTGTCGAAGTCGAGCGAGTAGGGGTTGCGCAGACCGTAGGCCCAGATCTCCGGGCGAGCGCCCATGTGGATCTTGGAGAAGCCCTCTTCGGTGATGCCGAACAGGGACATCATGCGGTCCTGGTAGGCCTTCGCGAAGGGGTTGGTCGGCGGGATCGTGTAAGCGACATCGTCCGGCGTGTTGACGTCGATGCGCAGGATCTTGCCCCACAGAACCTTGAGGTCCTGGCCGGCGTTGAGCGGATCACCTTCCCAGCCCGCGTCGCCCTTGCCGATGTAGAGATAGCCATCGGGGCCGAACGCGATGCCACCGCCGTAGTGGTTATAGTACGGCTGCGGGATGTTCATGATCACCTTGACCGACTTGTTGGCCTGTTCGACCGTCACTTCGTCGGGGCTGTTGGGATCAACCGTGTAACGCGCGATGATATGCGCGCCGTTGAACGGCAGCGAGGAGTAGCTGACGTAGAAGTAGCCGTTCTCCTTGAACTTCGGGTGGAAGGCGACGGACCAGAGGCCCTGCTCCACGAAGCCAGTCTGAACTTCACTGCCGAGCGGCGTGTTCTTCGTCAGATCGAGGAATGGCTTCTCGAGAATTTTGCCGTCCTTGACGACCTTGACGCGTCCGACACGTTCGACGACGAACAGGCGGCCCGAGCCATCGAAGGCCGATGCTACGCCGACGGGATCGTTGAATCCGTCTGCGACCTTGACGAGGGCGATCTTCGGATCACCGGGAAGCTTGCCCGGCGGCCGAGCGACTTGAGAAGGCTCAGTCGGGACCGTCTGAGCGACAGCAGCTGTCACTCCAACGGCTCCAAGCACGGCCATCCCCATAGACGCGGCATGCAACAACCGCATTCCCATAGAGCGTTCTCCCATTTCCTTTTTGTCTCCGCGACATTTTTCGCATTGCAAAATTTTGCAAGCGACCGCATTTCTTCAGTTGACCGACGATATTGGTCACCGCGTATGCGATGTTTGGACGCTAGTGAAACAAAGTGCGCCCGACAATGGATTGAGGGCGCTATTTCAGAATTTGACAGACAATTGCCAATTCGCGCCAAGCGAATTGCGTGTCATTCCCGTGCATTTTTGCCACCAACTCCCTTGACCTCATGTCGCAGCCGTGCTTGCAGCAAAAATGCTAGCAATCGCAGTTGCTTGCG
>JASBSU010000058.1 GCA_030148725.1 Hyphomicrobium sp. | reverse complement strand
GTGGCCAGCGAGATCAATGATCGGATACAGCTTCTGCGCGGCTGGCTCGGGCGCAGACTAAGCCCGGAATCGTTGTCGTGGGTCGATGAGCAGACGACGCGAATTGCCGAGGCACCAGCCGGCATGGCGCTCGCGCGTGCGGTCGGTCTTGCACCGCGACGCGCTGGGCGTGAGGTGCTGCAACTCGATCAGGCGGAGATGGAGGCGGGCGCTTCGGTTCGGCCCGGCCTTGACGCAAGCACGTGGACGAGTGACCAGACCTGCCGCGTGCTTTTCCTTCTGGCCAGCGCAGGCGCGGGTGAAGACGCGTTCGTCGTGCGGCTGGAGTCGCTGTTGCGTTCTGGCGAGATTGGCGAGCAGATCGCGCTGTTTCGCGGGTTGCCGCTGTTTCCGGCGCCCGCAAGGCTGCTGCCGCTGGCTCTGGAGGGCGTCCGCTCCGCCATGCAGCCGATCTACGAGGCCGTCGCGCATCACAGCCCGTATCCGGCCGAGAATTTCAGCGAGGCGATGTGGAACCAGATGGTGGTGAAAGCCCTGTTCATCGGTTCGACGCTGGCGCCCATCCAAGGACTGGACGAGAGACGCAACGTGGATCTGGCTCGCATGCTGGTCGACTATGCGCATGAGCGCTGGGCGGCGGGGCGGGACGTCAAGCCCGAGCTGTGGCGTTGCGTCGGGCCGTTCGCCGATCAAGGTTTGGGGTTCGACGAGTTGGTGCGCGTGTTGAATTCCGGCGCGGAGCCAGAACGCAAGGCGGCGGCACTAGCGCTCTCGGAATGCCCCAGCCCAGAGGCACTTATCGAACTCGAGATGGCGCCCGAGATCTGGCGCGACATACGCAATGGTAAGCTCA
The DNA here is from genome assembly GCA_030148725.1 of Hyphomicrobium sp. GTDB lineage: Bacteria > Pseudomonadota > Alphaproteobacteria > Rhizobiales > Hyphomicrobiaceae > Hyphomicrobium_A. The sequence continues at coordinate 41,514 of JASBSU010000058.1, read as the reverse complement.
CCTGGGAGATGCTCGCATGAATGCCAATTCCGCCAATCCGAATGGAGCAGAGCCGGTGAGGTACATCGACCCGCACGCTCATATGATTTCCCGGACGACAGACGATTACGAAGTGATGGCGCGGGCAGGTGTCGTTGCCGTGATCGAGCCGGCATTCTGGATCGGTCAGGCGCGGACCAATGTCGGCAGCTATCGGGATTACCTGTCGCATATCCTGGGGTTTGAGCGCTTCCGCGCCAGCCAATTCGGGATCCAGCACTACTGCTGCATCGGCCTCAACTCGAAGGAAGCCAACAACGAGGCGCTGGCCGAAGGTGTCATGGAGATCCTACCTGAGTTCGCTGCGAAAGAAGGCGTCGTGGCCATCGGCGAGATCGGGTTTGACGAGCAGACGGCGCTGGAGGAGAAGTATTTCCGCCTGCAACTCGATCTCGCACGCGAGATGGATCTTCCTGTGATGATCCACACGCCGCACCGCGACAAGAAGCGGGGCGCGTCGCGATCCATGGACATCATCATTGAGCACAAGCTCGATCCTTCACGCGTCGTGATCGATCACGTCAACGAGGAGACCGTGCGCGAGGTCACCGAGCGCGGTTTCTGGGCCGGATTCTCGATCTATCCGCATTCGAAAATGACGGCGGAGCGCATGTGTGCGCTCGTGCGCGAATACGGCGCCGCGCAGCTCATCGTCGATTCCGCGTGCGACTGGGGGATCTCCGATCCGCTGTCCGTACCCAAGACGGCGATGTTGCTGGCGGAGCAGGGCATCGCGCCGGCTGACATCCGCAGGGTGACTTATGGGAATGCGCTGGCGGCCTATGGTCAGAGCGGCCAGATGAGCGAATCCGACTGGGCCAATCGCGAAGTCGACCAGCGGGCGCGCTATGATGGCAATACCATCCTGCGCGGGGGACAGGCGCCGCGTGTCGAGGTGCCGGCCGAGGGTAGTGGTTGCGGCTGCGGGCAGTCAGACAAGGCCTGACAGCAACCTTTAACGGTCGCGGAGCATTGTCGCCGGGCGCAGGTGTAATATCCTGGTTGGTGACATGGTCAGGATTTGCGGCATCGTCTTTGGTCTCATCGTCCTTTGCACGGCGTTCACGGCGCGCGCTGAGGGCGATGCACGGCTCGACGCGCAGGTCGATCAGCTGGTCCGCAATTATCTGACACCGCGAACGGGCCGGGCGCTTCCTCACGCGCTGTCGATCGTGGTTGGCATCAATGGACAGCTGACGACGGCGCGGGGATATGGCGAGGCGCGCCAAGGCGTGCTGGCGACCGCATCAACCATTTACCACATCGGGTCGCTGACCAAGCAGTTCACCGCTGCGGCGATGCTGAAGCTCATCGAGGAGCGCGGGCCGGCGGCATTGTCGCGTCGTCCTTTGCATCTCGATACGCCGCTCAAGGAGATCTTCGAGGGTACCGAGCGATGGTCCGCCGATGATCAGCCGCCGATCACGGTGCGCCGATTGCTGTCGATGACGTCGAACCTTCCCAACTTCACACGTGCTCCGCCGCGCGGTGCCGATCCATGGGGCGCGGTGGAAGTGCCGCAACTCATCGCAGCACTGAAGCGTGAGGTGCCGCGGGGCTGGCCGGATACTTTCGAATACAGCAATACGAGCTATTTCCTTCTGGGCCAGATCATCGAGACAAGCCTGCGGACGTCCGGCTCCGAGGGCGGAACGATGCGTGGTTACGTGCGTGAGAAACTGCTGCGGCCATCGGGATTGGATGACACCGGCTTTGCGGGTGAGCATGTTGACAATGGGAACCTGGCGGCGCCGCAGTATCGACGCCGCCCGGCGTTCGCTCAGCCGCACTGGCTCGATGGCTGCGCCGACATGGAAAGCAGCGCGCTCGATCTCTTTGCGTGGAATACGGCGCTGATGCAGCAGCGTGTGCTTTCGCCAGTTAGTCTTGCGGCCATGTTTTCAGATGCGGCGCGCGTCGATCCGCTGACGTATTACGGCATGGGCTGGTACGTGACGCACGACGAAACATGGGACAGCTATCATCACTCGGGATCGGTGCCGGGCTATACGTCGTACAATGCCATCGAGCGTCGCGGTGATGGAGCGTGGCTGTCGGTAACTATTCTGACCAACAGCGATGGCATCGAAGGCCTCGATGCGCTGGCCGACGAAGTGTTCGGCGTGCTGCGCGATAGCGTCGGATCAGGCGCTCGCCGTTGACGCGATCGTGATCATTCGCAGGGGAGTGAAGTTATGCAGGTTTTAGCGGCATAACTTTGCGATCGGGAATTTGCGGCAACCGGTGTTAGCAATCACTTCCCGGCTCGTCGGGAACGTCGCCACTGGTCGGAGTCTTGCGATGTCCCTACCGTCATAGGTGCCACGCTTTGCGGTCTGGGCGCCGAGATAACCGTTGACCTTCATTTAGGTTTTCTCGACGCCCGGCCGCTCTTTTTTTACCCAGCACATTTCGATAGTTTTTTGCGGTCGCGAACGCGCGCGTTGATGCGCTTCCGTCACTTCAAGAGATTGTGATGGGGAAATATTTGCTGAAATCGCCGGGAACTCATCCCCTATCTCCGGGCAAAAACGGCACCTAATGTTGGCGTGCCGCGCTACCTGAGCGGGTATGGCCGCGTGTGTGTTCGAACTCGTCACACGGGCCACCGCATTCTTTTCAAGTCGCAGTCTACGGGCATGCGGCTGGGGGTGGAGCAGCTGAAAAGACCAGACCTATGAGCGCAAACCGCGAGGTTTGTGCACGGGGGACTGTTGCTTGCAGCTGCTCATCGGGAAGCGCGAGAGCGTGGATACGGAGGAAGCGCAATGCACACGAGAAGGAAAGGGGCCGTCCGCCTTGTAAGCGGAATTCTGGCCGCTGCCCTACTAGGTTTTGCCGGTCCCGGCATGGCCAACGAGGAAATCGAGAAGAGATCGCAGAACCCAGACACATGGCCGGCTCCCGGCCGTGACAACAAGCTGACCCGCCACAGCCCGTTGAAGGACATCAACACGGACAACGTGGGTAAGCTGCAGATGGCCTGGTCGCAGTCGACCGGCGCGCTGCGCGGTCACGAAGGCCAGCCTCTCTTCATCGAGGACGTTGGCGGCAAGCCGATGATGTTCTTCATCTCGGGCTGCCCGAACATGGCTCAGTGCAACATTGCGCAGGGTCTTGATCTGTCGGATCCGGATAATCCGAAGCAGATCTGGAACTACGTGAAGAAGGACGATCGCGACGAGTCCGCAGTGCCGCGCGCCTGCTGCGACACCGTCAATCGCGGTGCTTCCTACGCTGACGGCAAGCTGGTTTACGGCACGCTCGACGGTTACGTCATCGCTCTCGATGCCCAGACGGGCAAAGAGGCTTGGGTCGTCAAGCACGCCTATCCTGAGCACGGCGAGACCATCACGTCGGCTCCGCTCATCGCCGAGAACCTCGTCATCATCGGCTTCGGCGGCGACGAGTTCGCGGCCCGCGGCCGCGTGACGGCCTACAATCTTGCCGATGGCAAGATGGTGTGGAGCTGCCACTCGACGGGTTCGGACAAGGACGTGTGCCTGAGCAAGGACACGAACAAAGCCAATCCGCATTACGGCGTGGCCGGCACCGACCTCGGCATCAAGACGTTCCCCGGCGAAGATTGGAAGATCGGCGGCGGTGCGGCTTGGGGCTGGTACAGCTACGATCCCGACCTGAAGCTCGTCTACTACTCGACGGGTAATCCTGGTCTGTGGAGCCCGCAGTATCGCTGCCCGGACAAGACGCACGAGGAGTGCAACACGGGTGAGTTCGACAACAAGTGGTCGATGACGATCTTCGCTCGCAAAGTCGACACCGGCGAGGCTGTCTGGGCTTACCAGATGACCCCGTTCGACCAGTGGGACTATGACGGCGTCAACGAGAACATCCTCGTCGACATGAAGGTGGACGGCAAGGACCACAAGGCCCTCGTGCACTTCGACCGTAACGGCTTCGCTTACGTCCTTGATCGTGCGGACGGCACGCTGCTGCGCGCCAACAAGTACGTGACGACGGATTGGGCCGAGAAGATCGACCTTAAGACCGGTCGTCCAGTGAAGGTGCGCGAGCACTCTCCGCTCGAGGTTGGCCGCAACGTTGCGACTTGCCCTTCTGCAATGGGCGGCAAGGACCAGCAGCCTTGCGCCGTCGATCCGGCCGAGCCGAACAAGTTCTATTGCCCCACCAACAACTGGTGCATGGAACTTGAGCCTCAGGAGCGCACGCACACGCAGCAGGGCACGGTTTACGTGTTCGCCAACGTGTACATGTTCCCCGAGAAGCCCGGCACGACTGGCAAGGTGAAGAAGTTCGACGTGCTCACCGGCAAGGCCGATTGGGAAATCCCGGATCCGTATCCGAACTGGGGTGGCACCATGGTCACCGATGGCGGCCTCGTGTTCTACGGCTCGCTGGGTGGTGACTTCCGCGCGGTCGACCGCAAGTCGGGCAAGGTGCTGTGGCACCGCAAGCTCGCCTCGGGCATCATCGGCAACCCAATCTCCTACAAGGTGAAGGGTAAGCAGTACGTTTCGATCCTCGCCGGCATCGGCGGCTGGATCGGTGTGCCGGTGACGGCAGGTCTCGATCTCAACGACAAGTTCGGTGCGATCGGTGCCACGGCGATGACCAAGGCTGCGAACCTCGACAAGATCCCGCAGGCTGGCACGCTGTTCACCTTCCGGGTCTACGATTGAGCCTAGGCTCCCAACGCATGGTGCGTCCGGCGAGAGATCGCCGGGCGCACTTCTTTCCCTGCAAATCGTCATCGACCCGGCGCTTTTTTGCGTTCGGGTCGTTCATGCCAGGTGAGCCATAGTCATGCGCGGCCTATCGCATCTCGTAGTCGGCGTTGCTGTTCTGTTGGGCGCGGCTGCTCCCGCCATCGCGGCGCGGGACATGCAGAAGACTTTCGATGAGCTGACTTCGGCGGAGAAGACAGCCGCGAAGCGTGCTGCAAAGAAGATGTACGAGGAGAAGAGCCTGGATCGGCTCGTGGTATGTGCCGACCCTGGCAACATGCCGCTCTCGGCCAACGATCAGTCTGGCTTCCAGAACAAGATCGCGGAGGTCATCGCCGCCAAGCTGGGGGCGCGGCTGGAGTATTTCTGGCGCCCTTATCTGGAGCGCGGTCTGACGCGCGAGACGTTCGACACCAACATGTGCGACGTGCTCCTCGACCTGCCTGCCGTCTACGAACCAGCTCTGACGACGATCCCTATCTACAAGTCGAGCTACGTGCTCGTTTATCGGGATGATCGAGGCTTCAACTTCAAGAACTTCGACGATCCGGCGCTGAAGGGGCTGCGCATCGGCGTGTTTCAGACGTCGAGCATTCGCCAGGTCATGACGCGCAAAGGGCTGGCGCCATACCTCAAGCTGAAGACGCTGAGCCACAATGCCGATCTCAAGTCGGAGAACCAGCCCTGGCGGCACGTGCAGGACGTGCTCGACGGGAAGCTCGATGTCGCCGCGATCTGGGGGCCGTTCGCCGGGTGGCTGAAGACGATGCAGGGCGCGCCGCTCGTCATCCAGCCGGTCAATCTGTGGGAAGATGTCGTGCCCATGGAGTACGAGTTGGCGGCCGGCGTGCGCAAGACCGATGCGCGCCTGAAGTACCTCCTCGATATCGCGCTGGAAGATTCCAAGCCTGAGATCGAAAAGATCCTCAACGATTTTGGCGTGCCGCTCGTGGAATGCAGCGCCTGCATCGTGCAGGGTAAGCTGCCGTCGCACGGCGCATACATCCACGCGGCGAACGTCGAGTACAAGTCGAAGCCGGAGGCCGCGTCGCCCGATCAGGTGGTGACCGACCAGCGGCTCGAGACGTGGCTTGCCGAGGGCGCCGATCTCACGCAGGAGTTGTCGAACGCGGTGCTGGCCAGCGACCAGCATCGGATCAAGCTGCTGGTCGAGAAAGGCGCGGACATCAACGCAGCCGATCCGCAGGGGTATGCTCCGGTGCATACCGCGGCGCGCAAGCGCCATCCGGAGCTGATCGTGCTGTTCGCAAGTCTCGGTGCCAACCTCAATGCCCCCGACAGCGACGGCATGACGCCGCTTCAACATGCGGTGCTGCGCAATCACGTTCCGACGGTGAAGGCACTGCTGGAGCATGGTGCCGACATCGAGGGCAAGAATTTCGACGGGTACTCGCCGCTGGCGTTGGCGCTCGCAGAGGCGAAGTACGAGGTCGCGAAGGTGCTGCTTGAGTCCGGCGCGCATATAGATACGCGAGCGGGACCGGACGAGCTGACGCCACTGATGATTGCAGCGAGCCAGGTGAAGCCCAGCGAAGGCGAGATATTTCTTCCCGGCAGCACGCGTCCGCTCGATCTGGCGCGTGACCTCATCGGTCGCGGCGCGGACATCAACGCGCAGTCGAAGTCTGGTGTCACAGCGTTGATGATCGCTGCTGCCCGCAACGTGGCGCCAATGATCGGCCTCCTGATGCAGGTCGGCGCAAAGGCCGATCTCAAGTCTGCGCAGGGCAAAACGGCGGCGGAAATCGCCGAGCAGAACGGATCGGAAGCGGCGGCGAAGGCGCTACGCCTCATCAACAAGGTTTCGAGCGAAGGCAGCCAGTAGTGTCGCGTGGTTGGTTGGGTCTCGTTGCTGTTTGGACGACCGTGCTGATGACGACGGTTGCACCCGCTGCTGCCGACTCGAACGAATTGACCGAGGAGCAGGTCGGTGCGGCGGCGACTGCCGCGATTGCCGGCCGGTCCCACGACGGCGTCTTCGTATTCGATGATCCCCGTTCCGGTGAGCGCCTGTCTCTGGTTATGGACGACGTCCGCGTGGTCCGTGGGCTGACCGGCTACGGCTGGTTTGCGAACGTGGCGTTTCATGACCAGGCGACACCGGCGAAAACGTACACGATCGATTTCTGGATGCTCGGCAAGGGGAGCGATCTGAAGCCGATTGCTGCGCGCATCCACAAGGCGCCGCGTCCAGATGGATCGGGGTGGATGAGCCTGACGCGGTCGCCGCAAGCGTGGTGGTGGCTGCCGACGATCAAGCGCCAGAGCGCACAGTCCGGCATGGCCGCCTGGCAGGTGATGGGCAGGGTCCATCAGCACATTGCCGGCCTGCAGCGGGATGGACTGATCGAGCTGCCGGGCGTTGCAAGCCCTGTGGCGCTCGTCGATGTGGAGCAGCCGGTGGGAAGGTCGAAGGCGGACGGCAGGTATTTTGCCTGTGCGCTACTTCGAATGTTTGGAACCGATCCAGTCTTTTATTCGACCACGTATTGGGTCGATGGCAAGACGAGCCTAGTTACCGAAGGAAGCGTGCAGCGGATAAAAGCTCCGGCTTCTATTCGGGAAAAAGCGGCAACAGAACCGCACTGTGATGTCGAAGGGGTGGCCTTCGATATCGTCGACTGAACCTTGGGGAAACAGAACAGGGAATCTCTATGAACAGACTACTCGGCAAGGCAGCTTTGGCACTGGCGTTCGGTGCGCTCGTTGCATACGTCGATCCGATCTCCGCAGCTGATCAGAATGCGCCGCCCGTTCCGCCGAAGCAGGCGGAGGGGCCAGCGCCTGAGCCACTGCCGATGGACGAGCTCAAAAAGACGATGAAGCCGCTGGAGCGCGCGAACTCGGCCGCCAAGGGGACACTGAAGAACCCTTACACCGATAACGCCGAGGCGATTGCCCAGGGCAAGAAGCTGTACTTCGGCAAGAGCTGTAACGGCTGTCACGGTGGTGGCGGCGGGGGTGGCATGTGCCCGCCTCTGACGAACACCGTGTGGGTGTACGGCAGCGACGACGACACGCTGTTCCGCCTCGTTGCGTACGGCACGGACGAGCTGAAGAAGCACGGCTACTCGCGCAAGGGCACCGAAGGTGTCGTCGGGCCGATGCCGCCGTTCGGCGAGCTCATCGATAGCGATCAGGATCTATGGAAGATCATCGCCTGGATCCGCACGGTGTATGCAGGACCGAAGGACCGGCGGAACTGGTAATCGGCTTTCGCGCGCGGCCTCTCGGTGGGCCGCGCGCGAACCTGTGAGTTGACGCGGCGTACCGGGGCTGGCTTACAAGAAAAATGAAAAGTTATAACATTTCAAAGGTTCGCATGCCTTTCAGAGGCACCACAGCTGGCTCTTTAGTCGCCATGGCGTTCCTGGCTGCATTGGCAATCGCGAGCCGCGGTCAGGCCGATCCGATACGGGTCGAGCCCGACGCCAAGCCATCGCTTACGGCGACGATCGTCTATCTCACCAAGGATTATCGGGAGCCGCCTCCCCTGTCGCTGGTCGACAAGGAGGTCAAAGACAAAGGCATCCAAGGCGCGCGCATAGCGATCGAGGAGAACAACCGCACGGGCCGGTTGCTCGGTCAGCATTACGATCTGCTCGAGGCTCTTCTGGGCCCCGATGCAAGTCCCGTCGAGAAAGCCAAACAGCTGCTGGCCGAAGGCCACAAGTTGATCGTTGCAGACCTCGAGGCCAGTGATCTGCTCGCGGTTTCGGATCTCCCCGAGGCGCATGATGCGCTGATCTTCGATGTGCGCACGAGCGACGACGTTCTGCGCCAGGAGCAGTGCCGGGCGAACGTTTTTCACGTGCCGCCGAACTGGGCAATGCGCGCGGATGCGCTGGCGCAGTACCTCATGTGGAAGAAATGGCGGCACTGGGTTTTGATTGTCGGGAAGTCGTCCGCCGATCAGGGTTATGCAGAAGCGATACGGCGCGCTGCGAAGCGGTTCGGCGCGAAGATCGTCGATGAGCGCCCGTACGCCTTCGAGGCCGGATCGCGGCGCACAGACACCGGGCATCAGCAGATCCAGTCGCAAATGCCGATGCTCACGCAGGGCGCGCCCGATCATGACGTCGTGATCGTTGCTGACGAATCCGACGTGTTCGGCGACTACCTGCTGTTTCGAACAGCGGAGCCGCGTCCGGTCGCGGGGACGCACGGTCTGATCGCGACGGCATGGCATCGCGCGTTCGAGGAATATGCCGGAACGCAGATGCAGAACCGCTTCGAACGCAAGGCGGGACGCATCATGCTGGAGCGCGACTACACGGCGTGGCTCGCGGTGCGCATTTTCGGTGAAGCCGTGACACGCACCAGTAGCGACGATTCCAAGACCCTGCGGGACTACATCCTGTCACCGAAGTTTGAGGTTGCGGGCTTCAAAGGGCAGGGGATGAACTTCCGGCTTTGGGATCAGCAGTTGCGCCAGCCCATCCTCATCGCTGGCCCTCGCGCGCTCGTCTCTATCTCGCCGCAGGAAGGGTACCTGCACCCGAAATATCTGACCGACACCTTGGGATTCGATCAGCCGGAGACGAAGTGTCGGATGACTGCAAACGCGTCCAAAGGGAAAGAGTGATGCGCAATATTTTTGTCGTGCTGGGGCTCGCATTGGTCGCCGGGACGCCTGCAGCAGCCGATACAATTTTCGTCAGCAACGAGAAGGACAACACGGTCACGGTGCTGGATTCCAAATCGCTCAGCGTGATCAAGACGATCCCAGTCGGCAAGCGGCCAAGAGGGATCGCCATTTCGCCGGACTTCAAGGAAGTGCTGGTTTGCGTTGGCGACGATGACCAGCTCGACGTGATCGATACGACGACGCTCGAAGTCGTGAGGCGTATGGACACCGGCCCCGATCCGGAGCTTCTCGACATCGATCACAAGGGGGAGCGCGTTTACGTCGCTAATGAAGACGATGGCTACGTCACGGTTCTGGAACGCGTCAGCGGCAAGGTGCTGGCCGAGATCGAAGTCGGCGTCGAACCGGAGGGGATGTCGGTTGCCCCCGACGACAAGATTGTCGCCGCAACTTCCGAAGCCACCAGCATGGCGCACATCATCGACACGACGACGTTCGAGGTTAAGGCCAACATCCTCGTCGATACGCGGCCGCGGGTGGCGACATTCACGCAAGACGGCAAGCACGTGTGGGTTTCCGCCGAGATCGGCGGCACCGTCGCGATCATCGATGCGTCGACGTACAAGATCGTCAAGAAGCTGCACTTCGAGATCGCGGGCGTGCGCCCCGAGCTCATCCAGCCGATGGGGATCGTGTTCTCGAAGGATGGCAAGCAGGCATTCGTCGCCATCGGCCGCGCCAATCGCATCGCGGTGATCGATACGGCGACGTATGAGACGACGAACTACATCCTGACCGGTCAGCGGCCGTGGCACATGGCCCTGTCGGGCGACGGCTCGAAGCTCTACACCGCAAACGGTCTGACGAACGATCTTACGGTGATCGACATTGCAACGCTGAAGGCGGAGAAGTCGGTGCCGGTCGGTCGGCTGCCGTGGGGCGTCGCGGTCAAGCCGGATTGAGCGGTCGGCCACTCCAAAAGAAAAAGGCGCCGCGCTGCAGAGCGCTGGCGCCTTTATCGTCTTACTGAACCATCACGCGGGTGCCGTCGGTGCCCATCGCTTCGCCGGCTTTCAGATCACCGCAGGACTCGCTGACGTAGGTGCCGTGCTGCTCGATCACGCGCGGGATGGCGATCGATTGGGAGTCTTGCACGCCGGACGTCGTCGAGGTGATTTTCACGTTGAAGGTTTTCTGGAAGTCGCCGCTCATCTCGGTGCGGCTCTCGACGTCGCGGTGGTTCATATTGCACGTCGCTTCGATGACGAAATTCTCGCCGTCCTGCTTGACGTCGTACTTGGAGCACCGCGTTTTGTGTTCGGCGGCGCTGGCGAGCGCGGTGTTGCGCTCCATTTCCGTGTCGATGCAGATCGTGAGCGTCTGCTCGTGCTTCTTGCCGCCCTCGTCCATGACGGTCTTCTGCTCCCACTTGCCGGCCTTGCGCAGAGGTAGCGCGACCTCATTTGCGTGGGCGATCGTGGTGGTGCAGCCGACGGCGAAGATGGCGGCAGCGATGAGTGAAGTGCGCAGCATTCGGCAATGTCCCATGACGCAACGGATGGCATCTGGATTAGGGATGGTCCGGCAGCGTCACAAGGGAGTTATTCCCGTTTGAAATGGCTCGCGCAAAAGTGAAGCTCGGGCACGTGCGGTGAGCACGTGCACCCATCTTCGTCCGAGCGTCGACGCTCAGACGTCGTGCTTGGCGCTGGGCGAGGGCTGCAGCGAGCCAATGGTCGATCCGCTCCACCGCTCAACCCGCTCCGGCAGGAACAGGTAGCTGTGGAGCTTGTAGACCAAGCCGTCCTGGATCACCGTGTGTTCGCCGGTGTAGATGGCGTTCGCGGGCAGATAATAGGCGCAGGAGAAGGCTTTCAGCCGCTTGTTCACGGCGTTGGCTGCGATCTCCTCGTTCTCTCCGGCCGCTTGTTCGCGCAGGAAGTCGATCGAGTGACTTTTGGCATTGCAGAAGAAGCCGCGGACGCGTTCAGGAGCAGGAGCCGGATCGGCGTTCGATCTGCCGGAGGCGAGACCCACTGCGAGAACAGAAACGGCGAGCGAGAGCTTTAATGCGCTCTGCGCGTAGCGAACAGGTAGCTTGACGAAGCGATGCACGGTCACCTCCGCAAGAAGTGATCAACAGCGACTTCGCTCAGACTACGCCGATGTTTGCCACTTTTGCACGAGCAAACTGCCACAGATGGCAATTGGGACTGGAAATGTTGCCCTCCGTCCGCTCCCGCATGTCCAATGACTGGCGTCGGGAAAAAATCCCATAAAATTGCGGGAATCCGAAGAAGGTGCATTCGGATTGTCAGTTCCAGCGCCGAGCGCCGATATGGCCTAAAAAAATGAAGTCATATCAAGGAGGCGACGTTGCGGGCTCTGGTTCTTGGAATACTTGCGCTGGGTCTTACCGCGCCGGTCGTGACGGCCGACGCCACCGAACTGCCGAAGCGCAAACCTGGCCATTGGCGGATCACGACCGTTGCGCCGGGCACGGGCATGACGACCATTGATGCCTGCGTCGGTAAGGACGACGATCTGGCGACACCGGCCGAAAGTGGTGATTGCTCGAAGCCGAAGGTGACTGAGGCAGGTAGCGAGTTCATCGTTGACGTCGTCTGCACGAAGCCGCACGGCAAGCAGATCATGAGCACAGCGTTCGGCGGCGATTTCAACACGCGCTATCGCGGCGTCATGAAGATGAGCTTCGACCCGCCGGAGGGCTGGAAGAATATGGGCGTGACGATCGACGGCCAGTACGTCGGCCCGGATTGTCCGCCTGAGACGAAGGCCGCCGGCAAGGCCGGCTGACGCGCGGCGACAAAAAACGGCCGAAGCTCTCGCTTCGGCCGCCATCAATCCGTTTTGTTTCTGATCAGAAGCCGGGCTTGCCTGCGTTGCTCGGCAGGTGCTGGATCGCGATGCGCATCAGCTCCGGCAAGGTGCGCACGCCGAGCTTCACCTTCAGCTGTGCGCTCGTGTTCACGACCGTCTTGTAGCTGACGTGCAGCTCTTCGGCGATTGCGATATAGGGCTTGCCTTCGGCGATCAAAGACAGCGTCTGCAGCTCGCGCAACGACATACGGCTCAAGGGATTGCTGTCGCCGCGGGCCTCGCGGAAGGCGATTTCCGAAGCCAGCTCGTGATTGAGGTAGGGCTGCCCATCACGAACGCGCTTGAACGCCTTGGCGAACTCTTCTGAGGAAGTGTCTTTCAGCAGATAGCCATTGGCGCCGACTTCCAACGCACGGCTGACGATCATGCGGTCGGAATGCATGCTGAGCACGAGGACGGGCGTGCTCTCGTCGTGGATGCGCAAGCGGCGGATGAAGGAAAGACCGCCGAGAGCGCCCGACTGCATCGACAGATCGACGATGATCATGTCGGGGCGTTTCTGGCGGTAGATGCGGAAGCCTTCAGACAAGCTCGAGGCGACGAGGATTTCCTCGACGCCCATATCCTCGAGGAGGCGGCGGCACCCCTGAATGACGATCGGATGATCGTCGATGACGAGAACTTTCATTCGGTGACACCTTTGGACGTATCGTAGGCTGGCCGAGGCAGGGAGAGCCTGTCGGGGATCGGAACAGAAACCGAGATCGTCGTGCCGGCAGACGAGCTTTCGATTTCGCTCGTTCCGTTGATTGCGCGAACACGCTCTCGCATCGCCGTCAGTCCGATTCCGCTGGGCGTTCCACTTGAGAAGCCCGAGCCGTTGTCACGAACCCTCAGGCGAACGTATTTGCCGGATCCGATTGCCTGTTCCTCGTGGATTTCGACTTCGACGCGGGTGGCGCCCCCATGCTGCATAGCATTGGTTAGCGCCTCCTGGACGCAACGAAATAACGTTAGGTCTACGGCTTCTCCGTACCCCGCGGCAAGGGAACCAGTGGCAAGCCTGAACGCCACTTCCTGATGCCGGCGTTCAAAACCAGCCAACAGGCTGCCAACCAGCTCCTGCAGGGGGATGCGGCCGATCTCGACGGGCCGAAGGCGGCGCAGCAGGTCTCGGTTTATGGTCTTGAGGCGTTCGGCGATGCTCAGAATTTCGGCAGACCGGTTCTTTATCTGGGCCGCTTGCTCCTCGGGAAGGCGTTCGGCGAGCCGATCTATCGAGCCGACGTTCGCGGTGATTCCGAAAAGGCAGGGGCCTGCTTCGTCGTGGAGCTCGTTGGCGACCTGCCGGCGCTCGTCCTCCTGGACAGCGATGAGATGGCGGTAAAGGCGCGTGTTATCCTGCCGTGCCTTCTCCAGTGCTCCGGCGAGCGTGTTGAACCGTCTGGCGATGGCAGCCAGCTCGCGCATCGGCGGTTCGGGGACTCGCGTGCTGTAGCGCCCGTCCTCCAGCTCGTGCATTCCGCTGGCGAGACCAACCAGTGGGTTGAGGAGACGGCCCAGCACGACATAGAGCAGCGCGAGCATGAGAATCGTGATGGCGAGCCAGATCACGGCGCGTCGGGAGACTTCTTCCCAGACTTCGCCAAGCTCGTCGCGAGGGTCGCTGACGATCATGATGGTTGCTGCATTGGGAACAAGACGCATTTCGCGTATGGTCTGCTTTGGCGCAGCGAGCTTCCTAAACCAGCTCGGGACTTCCTCTCTAGGTCCGTCGAGTTGCTGTTTGGCGCGGTCGTCGGGTGCGATCTGAACGAGGTCACCTTGGGAATTGGTCGCCAGAATCCGAGCATGGCGGACGTACTTCAACTGCTCCGGGGTCGATGCGAACAGCTCCTGGAGCGCTTCCGGCGAGGACAGATGCTTGACCATGTCGCGCACGAGCTGCTGGGCCAGCTCGACGGCAGCGTTCACTTCGACCTCCACGCGCCCGCGAGCGTCAACAATGGCGAGCGCCATCGACAGCAGGATTGCCGAGATACTGATCGTCGATATGGAGATCATCAGCTGGCGGCGAACCGATTGGGCTCGCCAGCGGCGGTGCAGGTCGGTTCGCAAGCTGGCGAACCATGCAAGCCGCTCAGGGGAGATCCGTGTCAGGGTGGGGCTCGTTCAATCTGCTGTTTCAGGGCGTCTATGGCAGGCGCCTGAGCCAGGCCGCCTTTGCGCAGATTATAGTATTGCTGAGTGAGAGACGCGAAGCTTTCGACAGAGCGGGTGGCACCGGGCACCTGGGATATGGTTACGATCAGCTTCGGCGCGCTCTCGGTGATTCCCTTTTCGCCCAGCATTTCCTCGAGCTGCACAGCGCGGTTGGCGATCATGCGCGGATGGTCGCGGAAGCGCTTCGCGGCGACGTGGAGCACGCGGGCCATGTCGAGCACAGTAGGCTCGTCTAGCGCGAGGTCACGTTTGGCCTCGCGGCTCGCAAGCCATTGCTCGGGCGGATTGGCGTCGGTCACCCACAACCATTTCGCTCGATGGAGCTGCGGCTTCGTCGGCTGCTCTTTTGCTGTCGGCTCTGACGGTGTTTGAGCTTCATCGCTGCAACCCGAGAAGGCGACGGAAAAAACAGCGAGGAGGAGAGTGCAGTGCAAGATGGATTTTCGCCGGCTTTTCATCGATGCCATTTCCTCCCGGCGCGTACAGCGGGTGAGATCCACTCGTTGCTATTGCAGCGGGCGTATTTCGAGACGCTGTGAGATTTAACCTCGCTTGTTTGAGCTCAGCGAGGGCAACTCGATGCCAAATGGTTGCCACCTGTTCCGTCTCGATCTTGGAACTGAGCCTAAAGACCCCGCCACCTGCGACGTTCTAGCTTCGAGCCCGGATGAGCCAGCTTTTCTGATCGGTCCGCAGACCGACCAAAGGGCTCTTATCCCGCGCAGCCGGGCGCTCAATGCCCGCATGGCTGCAACTAACGAAGGCGGAATTGTCGTGGCTGACCGCGCTCTGCGGTACATCGGCCGCGGCAGGCAACCCGCTTTCATCTGGGAGCGAAACCGCGAGGGTTTGTTGATGAAACCACACCTCAAGTCAGGCCTGCTTGCGTCCGCCTCGTTGGCGGCGTTGGTAGGTTTTGTCGCTAGCGCAAGCGCTAACGACAAGCTCATCGAGCTGTCGAAGAGCGACGACAACTGGGTCATGACCGGCAAGAACTATGACTCGAATAACTACAGCCCGCTGAAGCAGGTTAATAAAGACAACGTCAAGAAGCTGAAGGCTGCCTGGTCGTTCTCGACTGGTTTGCTGCACGGCCACGAAGGCGCGCCGCGCATTGTGAACGGCGTGATGTATATCAATACGTCATTCCCCAACAACGTCTTTGCCCTCGACCTCGACAACCCGGGCAAGATCAAGTGGCAGTATAAGCCGAAGCAGGACCCGGCCGCTCGCTCGGTCGCCTGCTGCGACCTCGTCAACCGCGGTCTGGCCTACTGGCCGGGCGATGGAAAGACGCCTCCGCTCATCATCAACAACCAGCTCGACGGCCATGTCGTTGCGCTGAATGCTGAGACGGGTGAGGAGTACTGGAAGGTCGAGAACTCCGACATCAAGGTCGGCTCGACGCTCACGATTGCTCCCTATGTCGTCAAGGACCTCGTCATCATCGGTTCTTCGGGCGCTGAGCTCGGTGTTCGCGGTTATGCCACGGCCTACGACGTCAAGACTGGCGGCATGAAGTGGCGCAAGTATGCGACCGGTCCCGATGAGGAAATCGGCATCGGCGACAACTTCAACAAGGCCAACCCGCACTACGGTCAGAAGGGTCTCGGCACCGCGACCTGGGAAGGCGACGCCTGGAAGATCGGTGGCGGCACGAACTGGGGCTGGTATGCCTACGATCCCGAAGAGAACCTGATCTATTACGGATCGGGCAACCCCTCTCCGTGGAACGAGACGATGCGTCCTGGCGACAACAAGTGGACCATGACCATCATGGGCCGCGACGTCGACACGGGCGAGCTGCGCTTCGGCTATCAGAAGACCCCTCACGACGAGTGGGACTATGCCGGCGTCAACGTCATGATGCTGTCGAAGCAGAAGGACAAGACGGGCAAGGAGCGCAAGCTTCTCACCCATCCTGACCGTAACGGCATCGTCTACACGCTCGACCGCACCAACGGTGACCTGATCTCGGCCGACAAGATCGACGATACGGTCAACGTTTGGACGCACGTCGACCTGAAGACGGGTATCCCGGTTCGCAACCCGGAATACGGCACGCGGATGGATCACAAGGCGACCAACGTGTGTCCGTCGGCCATGGGCTACCATGACCAGGCTCATGACAGCTACGATCCGAACCGTCAGCTCTTCTATCTCGCGATCAACCACATTTGCATGGACTGGGAACCGTTCATGCTTCCGTATCGTGCCGGCCAGTTCTTCGTCGGTGCAACGCTGTGGATGTATCCGGGCCCGAAGGGTGACCGTCAGAACTACCTCGGCCTCGGTCAGGTCAAGGCCTACAACGCCATCACTGGTAAGTATAAGTGGGAAGTGATGGAGCGCTTCGCAGCCTGGGGTGGCACGCTCGCCACCGGTGGCGACCTGGTGTTCTACGGAACGCTGGACGGCTACCTGAAGGCTCGCAACAGCGACACGGGTGAGCTTCTCTGGAAGTTCAAGATCCCGTCCGGCGCCATTGGCTACCCGATCACCTACACCCACAAGGGCACGCAGTACGTCGCCATCTACTACGGCGTCGGTGGCTGGCCCGCAGTTGGTCTGGTGTTCGACCTGAACGATCCGACTGCCGGTCTCGGTGCTGTCGGCGCGTTCAAGAACCTCGCCAACTGGACGCAGATGGGTGGTGGTCTGATGGTGTTCTCGCTCGATGGTAAGGGTCCGTACGACGACGTGAACCTCGACGAGTATCCGCCGCAGCTGCCGAAGCTCTGATGACAAGATGATCGTTTCCGCTGGGATGCCTTCGGGTGTTCCAGCGGGGCGGTCGACTTGCAGCGACCCGATCCGTCCACTCCTCCAACGGTCAGGATGCTGTCTCTTGAGCTAGCCGACCCAACAATAAGAAGCCGCAGGGCGGCACGCCGGAGCAGATCTGCTTCAGGAATGCAAAGCGTCAACATGAGCAAGAGAATTCGTACTCATCACGCAGCGGGGCTTGTACTTTCCTCGTCCGTGATGCTGGCAGGTTTCGCGGTCCCAGGTTGGGCCGAGACGTCTGCTCCACAAGCCGCAGATCCTTCGGAACTGCGGGTGTGTGCCTCCGAAGTTGAGGTGCCCTATTCGTCGAAGGACGGTGAGGGATTTGAGAACAAGGTTGCTAAGGTTCTGGCCAATGCGATGGGCCGCAAGGTCAAGTTCGTTTGGACCGACAAGCCTGCGATCTATCTCGTGCGCGACCAGCTCGACAAGAAGAACTGCGACGTTGTCATCGGCCTGGATACCGGCGATGAGCGCGTTCTGACGTCAAAGCCGTATTACAGGGCGCCGTACGTTTTCGTGCTGCGCAGCGACTCGCCGCTCGATATCACCAGCTGGGATAGCCCTGATCTTCTGAAGGCAAAGAAGATTGGAATCGCCGCTGATAGCCCGGCGCAGGTGATGCTCGAGAAGCTCGGTCTGTTCAATTCCAACTTCAACTACATGAAGTCGCTCACGGGCTTCAAAAGCAAGCGGAACCAGTATGTCCGCGTCGAGCCGAAGCGCTACGTCGACGATGTCGCCGACGGCAAGGCAGACGTAGCCATGGTCTTCGCGCCAGAAGTAGCACGCTACGCGAAGCAGCGCGGCGGGGCAGTGAAGCTTGTTGTCATTCCGGACAATGCAACCCGCAGTGACGGGAAGCATCTTCCGTTCCACTTCGATCAGTCGATCGGCGTGCGCAAGGACGACAAGGAGCTGCTCGACCAGGTGAATGCTGCGCTTCAGAAATCACAACCAGAAATCGAGAGCATCCTGAAAGACGAAGGCATTCCTCTCGACGACATCGCAAAGACCCCAGAGGGACGCCAAGGATGATGAAGTTCACGAAAATTCTGCTGGCGGGTGTAGCCGTTGCAGCTCTCCCGCTAGCAGCCGTCGCGCTCGAGCCGTTCCGCAACACCATCACCGGAGACGTGATGGATGTTGAGAAGGACTCGCCGAAAGAGGGTCGGGACGTCGAGGCGGTCAAGAAGTTCCTCGAAACGGGGGTCAACCCGTTCAACGAACTGAAGGAGTGCCTCCCGCGTGGAGAGTACATCTACCTTTCGTCGTGCTCGGGCTGTCACGGTCACGTAGCCGAGGGCAAGGTTGGACCTGGTCTCAACGACAACTATTGGACCTACCCGAAGAATAAGACCGACAAGGGTCTGTTCGAGACGATCTTCGGCGGTGCGCAAGGAATGATGGGTCCGCACAATGACCTGCAGCTCAACGAGCTGCTGCTCGCCATGGCATGGATCCGTCATCTCTACACCGGTCCTGTGGAGGGCGCGAAGTGGCTCACGAAGGAGCAGAAGGCGAACTACACGCCATACAAGCTCCCCGAGGGCAGCGATCACGGGACTATCGATCAGGCGAAAGCCGCGCCTGACGCCATCTGTGGACCGATGGCGAAGTAACCGAATGTTCGCTTCCGGAGGGGCGCGAGCAAAGAAGGCGGGCTCACCGCCGCACTACAAGTGAAAGAAGCCAGGAGGAAACAAGTGATGAAGAAGTTGCTATTCATCGGCACGACCGCCGCGGTCCTCGTCGCTGCGACGTCTGCCTTTGCCTACGACGGCACCAAGTGCCGCGCGCCCGGCAACTGCTGGGAGCCGAAGCCCGGCTTCCCGGAGAAGATCGCCGGCTCCAAGTACGACCCGAAGCATGATCCGGCCGAGCTTGCCAAGCAGGGCGCTTCTGAGCGCGCCATGGAAGAGCGCAATGCCAAGCGCACCGCGCACTTCGTCAAGACCGGCAAGTGGGTCTACGACGTCGAAGAAATCGGGGACTAAGGCGCGGGGTCAGTTCCTCGGAGCAGATCCACGCTAAACCTGCTTCCTCCCGAGGAATCGGGGTGCGGCTCATGCTGCACCCCGCACCGTTTTCAGCATCCGAGACGATGTCGACGGCTGGCCGCCAAGGGTTGGCTGGAGGAGTTTGCTTTTGGCGCGCGAAGAAGGTGTTCTGGCGGTCCGGAACCTGCAGACTGCGGAACTTTCCGGCTGGCGCGAGCGCGCCCTCGAGCTGGAAAAAGAGGTTGGCAAAGTTATCGTCGGACAGCAGCGGGTTATTCGCCTGCTGACGATTGCAATCTTTGCGCGCGGGCACGTGCTGCTCGAAGGCGATGTCGGTGTCGGCAAGACGACGCTGTTGCGCGCCGCGGCGCGAGGGCTCGGTGGCGCTTACGAGCGCGTCGAAGGCACCATCGATCTTATGCCCGCCGACATGATCTATCACACCTACATCGGCGAGGACGGTCGTCCGCGTGTCGAGCCGGGCCCTGTGATCCGGTACGGCGGTGATCTCACGGTGTTCTTTTTCAACGAGATCAACCGCGCACGTCCGCAGGTGCATTCGCTGCTTCTGCGCCTGATGGCAGAGCGGAGCATCAGCGCGTTCAATCGCGAGTACCATTTCCCCTATCTCCTGGTGTTCGCCGATCGCAACCGCATCGAACGCGAAGAAACGTTCGAGCTGCCGGCTGCGGCGCGCGACCGGTTCCTCATGGAGATCAACATCGCAACGCCCGCCGAGCCAGAGGTGCGGCGGGTGCTCGCCTTCGATCCGCGCTTTCACGACAGCGACCGGCTCATCGAGGCGGTGCCGTCAGGGATGGTCGATCACCGCGAGCTGCCGGGCGTGGCAGCGGCCATCCAGCGGACGATCGAAACGAGCCCGGACCTCGAGCGCTATACGCTCGACCTATGGCAGGCTGTGCGCGCGCCGGATAGCGCTGGCATCGAGATCGACGATGTCGACATGCAACGCCTCGTCATCGGTGGCGCCAGCCCGCGCGGCATGAGCTACCTGCTGCGTGCGGCGCGCGTTTCTGCGTGGCTCGATGGACGCAACATGGTCGTACCGGAAGATCTGCGCGCGGTGTTCTTCGAGACGATGGCGCACCGCATCTTCCTCAGCCCCATCTACGAATTGCGTCGCGATGCCATCGTACAGGAGCTGATCAAGCAGCTGTTCGCGCGGGTACCAGCGCCATGACCGATGTGGTGGATGCGACGGACCTTCCGTACATTCTGCCGTGGCGTAGCGCGCACGCGCGCGTGGGTTCGCATCGCAGCAAGTTCGAAGGAGCGGGTGGCTTCTTTCGCGATGTCGTGCCACTGGTCCGCAACCCGGATCCCCGCCGCATCGACTTGCGCGTCAGCGCCCGCGATCCGTTCGAGGGATTGCACGTCCGCCGCTTCGAGCAGAAGTCGGCCGTTACGGTCTATGCCCTGGTCGACGTCTCGGCGTCGATGGGCTTTCGCGGCAGTTCCGAGAAACTCGCTCTCGCGGCACAGCTTTGCGGAGCGCTCGCGGCGGCTGCCCGACGCGCCGGAGATTCATTCGGGCTTATCGGATGCGATGAGCACGTTCGGCCGGAGCTGACCTTTCTCGCCACGCGTGCGCGCGGCAGCGAGCTGGAGATGCTTTCGCGTCTGAGAAACGCCGCTCCGCGCGGCAGGAGTGTTGCTGGTTTGCGCGAGGCTGCGGCGATGATCGCTGGTCGGCGCAAACTGGTGTTCGTGATCTCCGATTTCTACATGCCGAGTGGGGACATCGCGGCGACGTTCGGCGCGCTCGCTCAGCATGACATCGCACCTATCCATCTCTCGGACAGCCTTGAGATAGAGAAGCTACCTCGGTGGGGGATATTCTCTCTCACCGATCTAGAGGTCGGCCGGCGGCGTCTGGTCGTCATGCGTCCACAATTGCGGGAGGCATGGCTAAGGAGGAGCGGGCGCCGCCGGGCCGATCTGAGGACTTTGGCGGCACGCTACGGGCGGGCGCCGTTCGAGATCGGGGATCGCATCGATTGGCAGCGGTTCGCGGGCTACCTCATGGGCGGAGACGCATGAGGTGGCTTCTCGCAGCGATCGTGCTCGTGCTCAGCGTCGCCACTTCGGCGGCTGCGCGCGCGCCTCAAATCTCGGTCGATGAGCCACGCGCATTCGGGTACTTTCTCGGTGACGTCCTCAGCCGCCGGATCACCGTGCGGCTGGGCGCGGGCCAAGAGCTCGACAGCGCGTCGCTGCCGCGCCCCGGACCGCTCAACTACTGGCTGGAGATCAGCCGCGTCGATCACGCCGAGAAGAGCGAGGGTGATGCAACGGTGCACACGCTCGATCTTACGTATCAGACCTTCTACACGCCGCTCGATCCGCGCCGGCTGACGATCCCGGGCGTAAAGCTGAAGCTGCAGGACGATTCCGAGCTCACCGTCCCGGAGTTTTCGTTCATCACGTCGCCGATCCGGCAGCTATTCGCGTCCGCAAGCCAGAGCACTGGAAGCGCGGTCGACTTGCAGGCCGATCTGCCGGCGCCGAGGTTGATGACGGGCACCGAACGTACGGCTCTGCTCGTGTCGGCATTGAGTGCGCTGATCGGGTTGATTGGCCTCGCGTGGCATTACGCCTGGTGGCCTTTCAACAAGCGCCCGGCCCGTCCCTTCACCGAGGCGTCGCGCTATCTCAGATTGAATGCCGCCAAACTCGACGGAGTTGGCGGCTATCGAGACGCGCTGCTGAGACTGCATCGTGCTTTCGATGTCGCCGCCGGTCGGCGCGTGCTTGCTGACGATGTGCCGTCGTTTCTCGGTCAGCACCCCGAATTCGAGAGGCTGCGGAGCGGCATTGAGCGCTTGTTCGTCGCGTCGCGGCGCGCGTTCTTCGCCAACGATGTCGAGGAGGCGCGCGGCGAGATGCCGGTTTCGGAGCTCGTTGCGCTCAGCTCCGAACTCGGGGCGGCGGAAAGGAGAGCGTCGTGAACTTGCCGTTTTCCTTGGCGCTTTCCTCACCTTGGGTGCTCTTCGCCCTTCCCTTGATGCTGCTACCACTCCTGGTATCGCTGCAGCGGCGGCAGGGATATCCATCGCTCATGGATGTTGCGCCGGATTCCATTTCGCGCGGCGTTGATATTGCGCTGCATACAGCGGGCGTGGTGGCCATCGGAGCGCTATTGGCGGGTATCGGTGGTCTCTATCTCAAAGGGCAGACTGTGGAGCGGGTCGGGGAGGGCGCTCACGTCGTTCTGCTGCTCGATCGTTCGAGCAGTATGGACGATACTTTTGCCGGCAGCAGGCCGGGTGAAGGAGAAGCGTCCAAGTCCGCGGCGGCGCGTGACCTTCTGCGGGACTTCGTGACGCGTCGTCCGCACGACCGTTTTGGCGTTGCCGCATTCTCGACCATGCCGATGCACGTTTTGCCGATCACCAGTCACAAGGACGCGGTTCTCGGAGCGGTCGATGCCATTGCCCGTCCGGGACTGGCATACACGAATGTCGGGCTCGGCCTGTCACTGGCGCTATCGATGCAGGAAATGGATCCGACGCCGGCGTCGCGGGCTATTGTGCTCGTATCGGATGGCGCCGGCGTGATCGACAGACGCGTGCAGGAAAAGCTGCGGGCGCAAATCGCGAAGCGGCCGATAAACCTCTACTGGCTGTACATCAGGACTGCGGGTGCGCCGGGTATTTTCGATCCGCCAGGCGCGGATGTTCCTGATACTCCGCAGGCGCTGCCCGAGCGGCATCTCAATCTGTTCTTCCAATCTCTCAAGGTGCCTTATCGCGCTTTCGAGGCGGAGAACCCGCAGGCTGTCGCGGATGCGATCACAGAGATCGACAAGCTGGAGCGCAATCCGATTCGCTATCAGGAGCGGATCCCCGAGCGGCCTCTCTCGGCGTGGGCTTATGCGATCGCCGTGGCGGCGCTACTGCCTTTGCTGCTCGCAAAACTGTTTGAGGTCCGTCTCGAAGGATCGGCGGTACGCACCACTTCCGTCGCCCCGGATGCGCGCCGCGCGGAACCCGCACGCAAGCTGCAGGAGGCTGCGTGATGAGAGACTGGCTGCAAAAATTGCTACCGAGAGCTGGAAGCGTGAAGGGCGGCCTCCTGAAGGCGCTGCTCGCTGTGGGCGTGGTCGGCTGCGTGATTTCAGGATCGCTGCTGTACTCGAAAATGCGGATCAACGCGACGATAGACCGTCTGCGTGCGGGCGCCGACGTCGAGGTCGATCCGGCATCGGCGGCTCCGGCCGTTCTCGATGCGCGGGCGGCTTATCTTTTGCGGCGTAACCGCATCGACGAGGCGCAACCGATGCTGGACGAAGCGGGCGAGCGCGCGGACGCGGCCGTGAACGTTCGGATGCTCTACAACATGGCCAACGCGCGCTTGCGTGCGGCGATCAAAGCAATCGAGCAGGGCAACTACGACAAGGCGATCCCGCTGGTGACGCTGGCGAAAGCCGAGTATCGCAGCGCGCTGCGGCTCGATCCTGAGCACTGGGATGCGAAGTACAACCTCGACGTCGCGATGCGTCTGGTGCGTGACCTGCCGCAGGCGGTCGGCGAGGATGAAGAGAAGCCGCTCGAGACGCCCGAGAAGCTGTGGACGGATCTGCCTGGCGCACCCAAGGGGCTGCCATGATCCGTCCGGCTTTGAAAGATGTCCGGATGTGGCTGACGGCCGGCGCGCTCTTGCTGGCGCTTGTGGCGCTGTTCGTGCCGCGTATTCCGCTGCAGCGAAATGCCTATGACGTGCTTGCCATCGTCGACATCACGACGAGCATGAACACCCGCGATGTTCCAAGTGGCACGGAGAAGGTCAGTCGTCTCGATGCTGTGAAGAGCGCACTGCGCGACACGCTGGCGAAGCTTCCGTGCGGGTCGCGACTGGGGCTCGGCTTCTTCACGGAGCGTCGCTCGTTCCTGCTGTTTGATCCGGTGGAGGTCTGCGAGAATTTTGCGCCAGTCGACGAGGCGATCGCATTTCTAGACTGGCGCATGGCGTGGGAAGGCGACAGCTACGTCTCCAAGGGTCTTTTCAGCGCCATAGATCTCGCCGGAAGCCTGAAAGCTGATCTCCTCTTCATCACGGATGGTCACGAGCTGCCGCCGCTGCCCTTCAGCGGCGTCGGTCCATTCGAGGGCAAGCCTGGGGATGTCGGTGGGCTGATCGTTGGCGTTGGCTCGCACAAGCGCTCGCCGCTGCTCAAGTACGATGACGATGGCCGTGAGATCGGCACCTACGCGCAGCAGGATGTGCCTCAGGAGAACCGTTCTGGCCCGCCGCCGCCGGATGCCGCCTCGCGGCCCGGTTATCATCCGAAGTGGGCGCCGTTCGGTAATGCGGTCGTCAATAACAAAGAGCACCTCGCCGTCGTTCGCGAGGAATACCTGCAGAAACTCGCGAGCCTGACGGGGCTCACCTACACTTACCTCGCAAGTCCGCGCGATCTTGTGCAACCGCTGTCTGCGGCGGGCCATGCGCGAAATCTGACCGTCGCAACCAACGTCAGCGCGGTGCCGGGCACTCTCGCACTGGTGCTGCTCGTCCTCGTCTACGTCCTCGGCGTTCTGGATCGCCGGCGACCTCTCATCGCAATTCTTCCATCAACTCGATCTCAGGGAGCTTACTGAATGCGGCCGCTGCGTTTTCTCGTTACATCCATCTCGTTGCTCATGCTTGCATTTGCGGCGCAGGCGCATGGGCCTACGCCGCAAAAAGTCGATGAGAGCATCGACATCGCCGCGCCTCCGGAGAAGGTGTGGAGCATCATCAAGGATTTCGGAAACATTGCCGATTGGAATCCGGCGCTCACGAAGAGCGTCGGCACCGGGGGCAACGATGCGAACGCATCGCGCGTGATCACCTTCAAGTCGGGTGGCGAGCTGCAGGAAGGGCTCGATTACTATAGCGACAAGGAGATGAACTACCTCTACAGGCTTTCGAAAGAGAAGATCGACGTTCTGCCGGTGAGCTCTTACACGTCCGAAATCACAGTGAAGCCTGGGCCCAACGGTGGCAGCACAGTCAAGTGGATGGGTCGGTTCTATCGCGCAGACACCGGAAACGAGCCGGCGCCGGACAAGAACGATGCGGCGGCGGTGAAAGCGATGAAGAACTACTTCACCACCGGGCTGCAGGGTCTCAAGGCGAAGGCCGAGGGCAAATAGTCATGGCGAGCCAGACCGCGAGCTGGGTTCTTGCGGTCTGGCCTCTCTGTGTCATGCTGCATGCGGCTGACCCGGCGCATGCGCAGCAGCCTTGCACCGACGACACGATGATCGTCTTTGATGCGTCGAAGTCGATGGCTGCAGCAGCGGGTGACAATACGGGGCTGCGACGCATCGATTCCGTTCGCACAGCACTCGCGCGGGTATTGCCGAGGGTGTCGTCGAAGAGGCGGATCGGCCTGATTACTTATGGTCCGGGATCGCGCCCGGTCTGTGCCAATGTCGCGCTAGAGCTGCGGCCTCAAGTCAATAATGGTTCGCGCATCATGAGCCGCGTGGACGCGCTGAAGCCGGACGGGCGAACGCCGCTGACGCGTGCCGTGCAGCGCGCTGCCGACGTTCTCAACTTTCGAAATCGCTCGGGGACCATCGTTCTCCTCACGGATGGCGAAGAGACATGCGGGGGCGATCCGTGCGCGCTGGCGAAGCGTCTCAAGACCGAAGGCGCGGGTACGGTCGTGCATGTCATCAGCTATCAGATCGCCAGCGCCATAGGCACGGATGGCGTCTTCGTATCGCGCTGCCTGGCGGACGAGACTGGCGGCACCTATGCCGCGACCGACACCGTCGACGAGGTAACGTCGGCGCTCGACACCGCGCTCGGCTGTCCAGTCGTCAGTGAGGCGGCACCTGCGCGCTGAGCAGCGGCGATTGTCTCAAGAGCCGTTCGGAAGAGACTTTCCAGCGAACTTGGTGTCGTTGCTGTCCGTGGCGCGGACCTCCAGCTGATCGCCATCGCCCCCATCGTAGGTGAACCGCAGGTTAGGGTTCTCGGAGATGGATATTCCACCTTCCATGCGCAGCAGCAGGGTGCCGCCGCGGGTGACTTCCAACAGGTCGATATAGCGCGCCGGCGTGTAGCCACGCGTTTCGAGATCCATCTGCATGCCGGTGAAGTTCGGATGGCGGATCATGATGACGCCTTCGCGCCAGCGCGGCCCGTGCGCTTCGCTGGTCGCCGTCTTGACCTGCATCTTGCCGAGATTGGCGATGGCTTCGTCAGCATCCTTCGAGGCGGGGGCCGAGCAGCCGCCGGCGCCCCGGACGAACTTCTTCGCCATGTGAAGCTTGCCGTCGGCAGTTTCTAGGATGGCGCGGATGTTGGAGAAGCTGTCGACGCGGACGCGCGTCTGGAGCTTGCGCTCGCCGATGTCAGGCGAGGCTGCAAATGCTTCGCCGAAGCGGAACGTCGCGGCAACAGGCGCTGGGTTGCGGTCGATAACGATGGTCAGCGACTTGGCGGTATTGGCAATGGCCGGCGACATGTGGATCGCGACCGGAACCAGCGCGGCGTCTTCGGCCTGCTCGGGAACGTAGAGAGTAACGGCGCCATCGCTTTCGATGATCGGGCGGTCGTCGAATACGCCCTTGTAGATGTCCGGCCACGGGTCATCGGCTGCGCGTGTCGGTAGGGAAGCCACGAGCAAAGCGAGCGCTAGTCCCGCGGACACAGAAAGCAGCTTTGACATGCGCATGGCGCGATCCTCCGAGAGGATCAATTTCTGCGCTTGTTTTGACGCATTGTCGCGGGAGTTTTTCCCGCTCTGTCGTCAGAGTTTGGGTGGCTCGATCTTCAGACCATCCCGCAAGCTGAACGTGCCGTCGAACAGGCGCTTGTCGGGCTCGGTTTCAGAGGTGACGACGTTGCGGACCGGAATGCCGAGCTTCTTGTCGATGTAGACCGTCTGCACCGTGGCTCCCGGGTTCGGGTCGGCGGCCGTTTTGCCGTCTGATGCAGGGGCGCGCTTGGTGCGGTAGGCGGCGTAGGTCTTTCCTTCGAATTCGACATCGCCGAGGCATTCGAACTGGGATGTATCCTTCGGGGCCTCGGTGACCGTCTCCTTCATCTGCTGGGCAATCTTGGATGCGAAGTCGGGCGGCACCTCGGCCCAGCCCGCGTTCGATTGGTTGCTCCAAGCTTTGCCCGAGACGAGGATCATCTCCATCTTCTCGGGACCGCCGGAGCTCATCGAGACCGTCTGGTGCATGCGGTCGGGCAGGACGTAGTCGTTGCTCATGGTGAGCGAGCCCTGCGCGTTGGTGATCTTCGTCTCCATGCGGAAGGCTGCGGACTTGCGCAATTTGGCAAACGCGTCGTTGACGTCCGACGTGCAATCAGCGGCTGCTGAGGTGGAGGCGAGGGCGAGTGCGGCGGCGGCAAAAGCAAGGTTGCGCATCTGTAATGTCTTTAGTTCCCAGGGGTTTCTTTGGCGCGCACGCTGGCACAGGCCGGCACGGACAGTCGTGGCAAAAGCTGCGAGGAAGTCTGGCAAACGGATCACATTAGAGTGGGCAGCGCGTGCTTCAGGGTGCCGCAAAAAAAAGACCGCCTCTACCTTGTCGGTAGAGGCGGTGAAGCAGCTGCGCGTAGTGCTGGGGGCAATTACTGCAGCTTCATCTTGAACCCTGCCCAGTAGCTTCGGCCGATGCCGGGCTTCACACCATCCTCACGGTCGGTGATGTAGTACTCGTCAGTGAGGTTGTTGCCCGACACCCAGAGTGTCGCCCCGGTGCCAGGGATGTGATAGTTGGCGCGCGCCGACAGGAGCCATACGTCGGGCACGAGACCGACCTCACCCTCGCCGTCGAGGCGTGTATTGAGGACGTCTGTGTAGAAGTCTCCGCGGTAGCTCCACGACACGCTGGCATCCCACAACCCGCGCTCCTGCACGCCCACTGTCAGATAAGCGAAGTGGCGGGGAACTTCGGGCAGACGGTTGCCATTGACGACCGTCACGTCGCCAGAGTCCTCGTCGATATCGACACCGTTTGCGATGTCCGACTCGGTGTACGTGTAAGTGGCTTCACCGAAGAAGTTCAGGTATCCGCCGGTGAACGGCTGGCTGTCGAGCCTCGAATAGAGCTCAAAGCCGTTGATCTCCACCTCTTTGACGTTGCCGAATACGTTGTTGCCGGCCGGGCTCGTGAAGGCTTCTTTGATCTGGTAATTTTCGATACGGCTGTGGAACAGGCTGCCTTCAAAGGTTAGCCCTGTGAAAGCCTTCGAGCGAATGCCGACCTGGAAGTTATCGCCGATTTCTGCTGGCAGCGGGAAGAACTCGCCGCGGCCGACATGCGGTGTGTGTCCCCGGTGGTATCCGCCAAACACCGTCGACTTATACAGGCCAGTGTAGCTGAACGCGATTCCTGGAAGGACCAGCGCGTGGTCGACGTACTCGCGGACGACGGGGTCGCCGAGTGCAATGCCGCGGTCGTCGTTCACGGTGGTCACGCGCTCGACGTCGTAAGTCTCGAAGCGGACACCCGGAACAACAGCGAAATCCTTCGCAACGTGGATTGCCGTCTGCATGAACGCAGCGACGGAGTGAGAGGTATAGCGCTCGTCAAGGAGGGGCTCGTCGCCGGTCTCGTCGCCCCAGCCGTAGACGACGTCTTCCTCACCCAGGAAGTTGCGGTTGGCAAACGACTGGTTCTGATAGCGGATACCGGCCTGGATATCCTGCGTCATGCCGCCGATGAATGGGCGGTTGGCCCATTCGCCGCGCACCTCGGCGCCCCACTGGCGATACGTGCGCCGACGACCTTCCATTTCGAAATCGCCGCTGCCATCTCCAGGCATGGCACCCGGAATGTCGCCGGGATCCTCGATCTCGATCTCGTTCTCGTACCGGTCGCGCTTGTGGTACATGCCAAAGAGGCGCGACGTAATCGTCGTGTCTTTGTCGAGGTAGTAGTTGTGCGTGCCTTGGAGCAGCACAACGTCGGCGCTGTACGTATTGAAGCTGGAACCGGGATTGTAGCAAGTCCGGCAGTGCTTGAGGCTGTAGAAGTAGTCGTCCGCGCTGTTAAAGCCGATAGCGCTGAGGGCGTCCTCGTCTTCTAGCTCGAGGTTTGCCTCGTCGTAGTTGTCGCGCTGCCGAAAGTAGGTCGCCGACAGAGTAAGATCTTGATCGACGCCCTTCCAACCCAATGCGCCGTAGAAGTCGTTGAAGCGCAGCACCTCGTTGTCCCACGCGCCGGCCGCTTCAGATCCCGTATACGAGAATACGGCGCCGACGTTTCCGGCGTGCTGGCGGGTGTGGAAGTGACGTGTGTTATTCAACTCCTTGTTGCTGTGCTCCGTTGTGCCGATCGAGGCCGAGATGACCGTCTCTTCCGCCCCGAATGGGCTGAGGTTGCGGAAGTTGACGACACCGTGATTGTTCAGTGGGCCATGTGAGATGATCGTTCCGCGCAGAACCTCAATGCTTTCGACACGGTCAAGCGGCGGTGTGTAGTGCGTCGAGGGATCGATATAGCTCGCCATGTTGATCGACTGGCCGTCCTCCATGATGAGGACCTTGCGGCCGCGGCGGAAAGGCGATCCGCGCATTCCGATGCCGATGTGGCGGGCATAGCCGTCATCACCGGTAACGACGACGCCAGGTATTGTCCGGAACGCCTCGTGCGTATCGACAGGACGCTGCTCGTCGATCGTCGCCTGCGTGACACGCGACGCGGCGCTGCTGAAGCCGTCCAGATTGGAGGGCAGAAGGTTCTCGCCATTGACGGGCGAGGTAATCGGTGCGGTGTTCGAGACGACGTTCCCGTTTGCGTCGCGAGCGACCTCCGCTGGGGCGGCAGCAGGCGCCGGAGGCTGAGGCGCCGGAGATACTGACTTTTTCTTCGCCGCTGATTTCTTCTTGGCGGCTGGCGCTGCAGTCGGCTGTTTCTGGATGACCTCGACAGGCGGCAACTGATCAGTTTGCGGTGCCGGCGTCGGAGGCTCTTGAGCCGTCGCGGAAGACGCGATAACGGACAAAATCGCCGCCGCTGAAGCGGCGGACACATACGCAAAACGCATTACTCTTACTCCCCCGTGCCGCCTGTTTCTTAAACGCCAGGCGGCTTACTCAACCCCACGGGGCGCATCAGGTGCTAAACCTGACCTACCTGATGAACCCACAACTACAGGGGTAACGTGGCAACGAGGGGATTTAATCCCGATTGATTCACAAAAGACTTGCCACCGGATCACGCGGGTTTTCGTGAATTCCCGGGCGTGTGTCGGGAATGAATGTCAACGCTTGTTGCCAGTGAGGCTCGTGAAAGGGTAGTGATGCGCGCCGTCCGCAGTGCGGCGTCAGCGCAGGAACGCGCCGAAAGCGCGCGGGCCGTCGCTGGTCTCGGCGCGGGCGTCGACGGTGAGGCTATCAACATCGATGCGGATCAGCTCGTTATCCGCCCAGCAGGCCACATACACGGACTTACCGTCTGCGGAGGCTTGGATGCCTTCGGGGTAGTCGCAGGCGGTGATCGTGGCGAGGCTCGTGTAGGTTGCGAGGTCGAACACGCTCACCGAGCGCGCTGCCTGATTGGTGACGAACGCCTTGCCGCGTGCGAACGCGACGCCGTAAGGCCGCGCGCCGACCTTGACGGTTTCGACGACGGCGCGCGTTGCCATATCGATGACGGAGATGTCGTTGCTCACGACATTGGCCACGAATGCGCGCTTGCCGTCGGGGTCGATGGATACGGCGAACGGATGCTCGCCGACCTTCACCTCCCCGATGCGTTTCATGGTTGCTGCATCGATGATGCTGATCGCGTCCACTTCGCGGTCGGCCGACAGCAGCGTTGCGCCGTCCGACGTCACTGCGATGCCTGATGGTGCCTTTCCGACAGGTACGCGCGCGGTCACCGTGTGGGTCACGGGATCGACAGCGGCGATCTCATCACCATACCAGTTGGCGACGTAGATCACGCCGGTGCGCGGGTTGACCGCGATGCCCAGCGGGCCTTTGCCGGTGGAAAGCCGCCAAAGGACTGTGCGGGCGCTTGCGTCGATCGCAATCAGCTCGTTGCCCTCGGGGGCCGTGACGTAAGCGGTGCTCTTGTCAGGGGAGAGCGCTATCCCGGCAGGGCGGCCGCTGACGGCGACGTCGCCGATACGCTTCATGGTCGCCAGATCGATGACGTCGACCTTGTCGGCGAGCTGGCTTGTGATCAGCGCCTCGCGAGGCGCGTCGGCATGCGCGAAAGGCGCTGCTATGCAGGCTGTTACCAGCAGCAGGGCAACTCTCTCGCGCATGCTCGTCATCACTTTGCGGCTTCCGCCTTAGCCTTGAGCGCATCGAGCCCGGTCTTCTGGAACGCTGCGACTGCCTTCATGGCCGCCTCGTCGGAAAGCTCCGGCGGCGGATCGTTGTTCATATAGCCGCGGTAGAAAGCACCTTTCCACTCGACCTTGGACTTGCCAGCCTCATCGGCCACCGAGATCGTCGAGGAATAGCCTTCGACCGGCAACTCCTTGTGGTCCTCGTCATTGGTCATGAAAGCGATGGTGCGTTTGTCCGGCTCGTAGCGGGTCAGGGTGTCGGTGAATACGGCGCCGGATTTGAAAGTCAGCTTGCGCTTGGACACTTCCTTCTTCAGCTCGCCGGGCGTTGCCTCGGTTTTGGCGATTGCCGGATGCCAGCCCATGTCGCCGTAGTTGCCGACGATTTCCCAGACCTTGTCGGCGGGCGCGTCGATCTCGATGGTCGTGACCTCTTTCTTGCGGCTTGGTCCGTGAGCGATTGCCAATGCTGGCAGGAGTGCGGTGAGCAGTGCGGCAGCAATGATGCGATTCACAGGGCGTCCTCGTCGGTGGTCGTATGGATCGTTGTTTAAGGCGATCGGCCGTAGCACTCGCGGCAATGAATCAGCAATCACCGCCACGCGGTTCGGGAAAAAATCCTCAACGTTCTTCCAAAAAGTGTGACGAGCGCGCGGCACGGGTTGGGCGCGGGATCACAACATATTGAGCGATGTCGGGAAGTGCTCCCATGCCATTTGCCATTGGGCTCACATAGCTTGCGGCTCACGGCGCCTTTCAGCAGATCGGCGCCACATCAGTTGGAGCTTCTCTCATGCGCCTCGCCTATCCCATTCTGGTTGCCGCCTTATCCATGTCGTTCGGCGCTGTCGTTTTTGCGGCCGATGAGAAGCTCGATCTTCCGTTGCGTAAGGCCGGCCTGTGGGACGTCAACACGCAGACCGACGAGGGGCACGGCAAGCGCGATCAGAAACTCACCATGTGCATTGGCGAAGAGGCGGAGCGGAATACCGTGCGTATGAGCAGCGCTGAAAATCGCGCCAATTGTCCGAAGTATGTCGTGAGCAAGTCGTCGGCTGGAACGATCGTCGACGCCCTGTGCTTCTACGATGATCGCAAGGTCACGACGCATACCGAGCTGAGCGGGGATTTCACGACTGAGTTCCAGGTGAAGGTAGAAAGCTCGGTGTCCGGGAACGCTCCGCGTACTCAGGGCGGTGCGCCGGTAGACGTGAAGCGCACAATCCTTCAGAATGGCAAGTACCTTGGTGAGAGCTGCGGCGAGCTGAGCGCTGGCGAAGCAAAGACGGCCGATGGCGTGAAGGTGGTCGTGCAGTAGGCTTGCTGTCACCATTGTTGGGATTTCAGCATTGAAGGTGGATCGCGATGCAACGCCGCTTGGTGCTTTTGGTGCTTCTGGCCGGTGCGAGCGTCGGGTTGTCGTCTGCCCGCGCCGCTGAAAACGATAGCGCGGGCGGTGAGGTGCGCCTTGCCCCGGCGCGGCATCCGGGCGGCATCTGGAAAGCGTCGGTGCCCCCGGTCGGAATGAAAGCCGAGTTCGGTGGCCATGACCCAATCGGCCTTGCCTCGGGCGCGATGATCAAAGCCGATTGCTCGCTGAACTGGATCGATCCGGACACCGGAAAGCTCTACTGCTTCTCGAGCGCGACGTCGCAGAGCTATTTCCAGGATTGGCCGAAGCGGAACATCGGGCGGGCTTCGCGGCAGTGGCAGGAGCGTTCGGTCGGCGGATCCTGAGGCGGTCTATTTGCGCGTAACGCGAATGATTCCTCGGAACGCGGGGCTCATGGGCAGCTCTTGAACGCGGAGAGCGCTTTCAGTCGCTCGGATTCCTCGTGGTAGAGTTTCGCGCGCGCTTCGTCGGTGCCGAGGCCGTTGGCGATTTCCGCGGTTGCCGCACAGGCTGTGCAGTCGGCGCTGAGGTCAGCGGCGTACTTGCGAGCGCCGACGCGAACGAGGTCGTCAGCATAGTAGAACTTTTCGCGGCTGCTCTGGATGGCCGCCTCCGAACGGCGGAAGTCGATCAGCATGCCGCTCCCTTCGAACTTGTCGACGGTCGCCTGATAGCGGTCACCAAGGCACGCGCCGCAGCGTTTCAAGGCACCACCCAATCCCATCGTCGCGCTCATGCGAGCGGTATCTTCAAGCTCGCTTTTCGTCAGGCATTGTTCGTCGCCAGCGTGAGCGAACTGACTTGCCGGGATGAGCAGGATGAGCGCGGTTGCAATGGACTTGAACGTCACGGGTCTCTCCGTCAGC
This sequence comes from Hyphomicrobium sp., assembly GCA_030148725.1. GTDB lineage: Bacteria > Pseudomonadota > Alphaproteobacteria > Rhizobiales > Hyphomicrobiaceae > Hyphomicrobium_A. The sequence goes on along the minus strand of JASBSU010000058.1, from coordinate 7,774 downwards.
GACGACCAGGCGCCCCGGCGGACCTAGACGCGCCGTAAGCTAGGACGTCATGCAAAGGGCGAAACTGGCGGACTGACCAGGGCTAAGTTCATTTCCGCCGCCGGAGAATATTCCCTTGTTGCGGGAGTATTTCCTGATCGCTCCATGGTCGGCGGACGAGGCTCCAATGCCGCCGATGTGCAGCGCTACTGCACGGCCTTTATGCCGTTGGCGGGCAGGTGGTCGATGGCGATCCGCATCAACTCCGGCAGCGAGCGAGCGCCGAGCTTACTCTTGAGCTGAGCGGTCGTGTTGACGACGGTCTTGTAGCTGATGCGAAGCTGTGCAGCGATCTCGCTGTAAGGCTTGCCGGCGGCAATCAGCGTGATGATCTGACGCTCGCGGTCGGTCATCTGGGCCAGGGGATCGCGCTGACCGCGCGCTTCCATGAACGCTATCTGGGATGCCAGCTCGTGGCAGAGATAGCGTCCGCCTTCGCGGACGACGCGAAAGGCGGTCATGAATTCATCCCAGGCGGAATCCTTCAGAAGGTAACCGTTCGCGCCGGCTTCGAGGGTGCGGCTCACGATCATACGGTCGGAGTGCATGCTGAGCACCATGATCGGTGTGTGCTCGTCGTGGGCGCGGAGGCGGCGGATGAAGGACAGGCCTCCGAGCGAAGCCGCCTGCATCGAGAGGTCGGCGATGATCATGTTCGGCTTTTCTTGGCGGTAGAGCCGAAAGCCCTTGGACGGCCGGTCGGCGACCAGCATCTCGTCTACGCCAACACCCTCGAGAAGTCTGCGGCATCCTTGGAATACGATCGGGTGGTCGTCGATGACGAGAACCTTCATGTGGCGGTTTCCTTGGGCTGGTCGTTAAGAGGCGCTCTTGCGGCGCCTTCGGGTCTTGCCGGGATGTCGATTGTGAGGACGGTTCCTGGCTCAGCATTTTCGATTGAGCTGGAGCCGTTGATGCTGCGTATGCGCTCGCGCATCGCCGTGAGGCCGATACCCAGGATCACGTTAGCGGGGAGGCCGTTGCCGTTGTCGGTGATCCGGATGCGCAACGTACCGCTTCAGGCTGCTCGCCAATGTCGATTTTCGCCTTGGTGGCGTTGGCGTGCTTGATGACGTTCGTCAGCCCTTCCTGCACGCATCGGAAGATCGTTATGTCGGCTTCCTCGCCGTAGCCGCGCGCGACTTTGCCGAACGACAGCCCGAAGGTGCATTCCGGGTGCCGTCTCTCGAAGCCAGCAACGAGGCTGCCGATAAGCTCGGTCAGCGGGATGCGGCCGATCTCGACAGGACGAAGGTTGCGCAGGAGGTCGCGATTGATCGCCTTCAGGCGCTCGGTGATGGTGTGGATCTCTTCGACGCGGGTCTTGATCGGTGCCGTCTGGGCGTTCGGTTCGAGCATCGACAGGCGGGCGATGGACGCTGCGTTGGCCGTGATGCCGAACAGGCAGGGGCCTGCCTCATCGTGCAGGTCGTTGGCGATGCGTCGCCGCTCATCCTCCTGCACGGCGATGAGGCTTCGGTAGAGACGGTTGTTTTCGTCTCGCGCTTTTTCGAGGGCTCCTGCGAGCAGGTTGAATTGGCCGGCGATTGCCCCCAGCTCCCGCACCGGGGGCTCGGCGACACGCGCTCCGTAGTGTCCGTCTTCCAGCTGGTGCATGCCTGCGGACAGCTCGACCAAAGGATTGAGGAGGCGGCCGAGCACGTAATAGAGGAACGCGAGCATCAGCGCGGTGATGGCGAGCCAGATGATGGCGCGCCGCGAAACTTCCTCCCACACCTCTCCCAATTCGTCGCGCGGCTCGCCGACGATTAGGATCGAGCCGATCCGGTCGTTGGCCAGCATCACCCTGATCTGGCGCGTGCCGACGCTCGGACCGACGAGATCGGCGAACCACTGGGGCGCGGATTCTGGGTGATGGACGAGGTCGGTCGTACGCTGGTCGGGGGCGACTTGGATGAGGTCGCCGTTATTCTCCGACACCAGGATGCGGGCGTGGCGGACGGAGGTCAGCTGCTCCGGCAGGAGCTGCATGAGGTTGGTACCGGACGTTTTGTTGTCGGAGCGTGCGATCGCATCGGTCACGAGCTGGTAGGCGACCGACATCGAGGAGTTGACCTCGACCTCGACACGGCCTCGCGCATCCAACACTGCGAGGACAATGGAAAGCAGGACTGCTCCGATGCTGATCACCGATATGGAGATCATGAGCTGCCAGCGAACCGGCAGGCCGTACCAATAGTTTCTCAGCGTTTCGACGGGCTGGGTGAAGGCGCTCGGCGGGCGATCGGCCGAAATACCGGTGGTGCCGTTAGGCGGCGGCTCTATTAGGTCGTCGGTAGGCGGGTACGCCTGATGCGCCACGCAGTCTACTCCTCACGGCAGGGAACGTCGTCCGGCGTACCCTGATCGGCGGGTGCGCGCCAGTGCACATTGTCCTGTGGCAATTGCCTTATTTTCCCGACCTGGGTCTCGAGGCGCTTCGTTTGCGGCTCATACGATCTTCTGCTCGACGGCAATGCGGATGAGTTCCATGGCCGTTCGCGCGCCGAACCTCGTGCGCAAAGTTGCGCAGATGACGGCGACTGTCTTGTAGGAGACGTTTATGAGCGCTGCGATCTCGGACATGCTCTTGCCCTTGGCCAAGAGCCGCAGCACCTCACGCTCGCGCAGCGTCAGGGCGGCGCCGCCTTCGCCCGCGCCAATGCGCAAAAACGCGATTTTCTGGGCCATTTCTGGCGCCAGCGAGTGGCCGCCGCGATAGACCGCGCGGATGGCATCGAGGAAGTCCTGCGGGTGATCGGTCTTGCTGAAGTAGCCCTTGGCGCCCGTCTCGATCGCCTGTGCGGCGAACATCGAGTCATCGTTCATGGAGAACATCATGATGCGCGCGGCGGGATCGTCGGAGAGGATACGGCGCGCGAGCTCAAACCCCGAAACGTCCGGCAAGTTGATGTCGATCACCGCAACGTCGGGGCGCTCGCTCAGATACACGTCATGAGCCGCGGCGGCATCCCCGGCCGAGACCATTTCCATGTCGTCGGTGTCTTTAAGGAGAGCCCTGCAGCCGGACAGAACCAGCGGATGATCGTCGACGATAAGCACCTTCATGTCTCGTCTCATTACAAGCAATTGTATAACGTAGCATCTCGTTTTTTCCTCGGGAAAATAGGGAATTTTTCCCGAACTGCGATTCTGCTCAGGGAGATGGCATGTCCATCAGTTTTCGTCTCAATGCGCTGATTGTTGGTCTTCTCTCGGTGGCGCTGATCTCGTTCGTGCTGGCGATGGTGATCAGCGCTGGGCCCCGCATCAGAGCTGAGAACAACAGCATCATGCGGCTGGCCAAGGAGTTCGTCGAGACGACGATCGAGAGCCTGCAGGGGACCGCTGATCCCGAGCAGCATCTCAAGATCCTTCTGGGTGGCCTCAAGGAGCTGCGTCACGTTCGTATTTACCGCGCGGAGGATGGAGCGCCTGAGCCTTCCAAAGCAGAAAGCGAGGAAGGCGAAGAAGGAGAGGGGGCGGCGCCGGAGTGGCTGGCGCAGATGGGCGCGCCGATCGCGGACCTTGAAATTCCAGTTGTCGTCAACGGACGCAGTTTCGGCAAGCTGGTTGTTTCGCCGCGCGCCGATCACGAGGCGGCGGAAATCTGGGATTCGATCCTCACGTTCACCGCAGTGGGCGCCGGCCTCGGCACAGCGACGCTGATTTTCATGAGCATCATGATCTCGCACTTGCTACGGCCGATCAGGAACGTCGGCGATGCGCTGATGGTGCTGGAGGCTGGACGGTACGACGTGCTCGTGCCCGAAAGTGGTCCGCCGGAAATCTCGGACATATGCCGCAAGCTCAATAATTTTGCCGCGACGCTACAACGGACCATTTCGGAAAACCGGCGGCTCACGGAGCGCGTCATCAACGTGCAGGATGAAGAGCGCAAGGAACTGGCGCGTGAGCTTCACGATGAGCTGGGGCCGTATCTCTTCACGATCCGTGCTGCCGTGACGGTGATAGACACCGAGATCCAGCGCGGTGGCTCCGATCAGGAGAAATTGCGCGAAGCCGGTGCAACTCTGTTGGCGAGCCTCGATGCCATACAGCGGGTCAATCGGCGCGTGCTAGCGAAGCTGCGGCCATTGGGGCTCGATGAGTTCGGCATCAAGGCCAAACTTTCGTCCCTCGTTGCGATGTTGCGACAGAGCCATCGTGACCTCTCAATCAGTCTCACCATCGCGGATGATCTGCCCGAATGTGATGAGACGACCAACCTGACGATCTACCGGATCGTGCAGGAGGGTCTGACGAATGCCTTGAAACACTCGGAGGCGAAAGCGATCGACGTGATCGTTGAGCCTGTCGAGCCGCCGAACGTGCCGCCGTCGATGCAGCAGCCGTCTGGCGCTGTCGTGCGCGTGACGGTTGCGGACGATGGCCGGGGCCTGCCGGAGGCGTTGAAGCCGAGCTATGGCGTGGCGGGCATGAGCGAGCGTGTGTGGGCGACAGGCGGCGCGCTGAAGCTTTCGAACCGGGAGGCAGGTGGCGCCTCTCTGGAAGCATGGATTCCGGTGGCGGCAGAAGCGCAGGTCGCGTGATCGCCATGCTGCCGCGGTCGTTCGGGTCGCGGCGACGCGCCTACGGCTGGCGGTCCGCGGTCAAGGCTTGATCGCGATACCCCAGGGCAAACGGCCGACGGGTACCGACTTCTCGGCGCGCAGCGTGGCGAGGTCGATGATGGTCACGTCGTTCGTCAGACCGTTGGCCGTATAGAGCTTGGAGCCGTCGGGTGACATCTCCATGTGCCAGGGGCGTTGGCCGACGAGGATGTAGTTCGTCACTTCGAGCTTCTCGACGTCGACGACCGCAATCCGGTTGGCGCGACCGAGCGCGACGAAGCCGCGCTTGCCGTCCTTGGAAAAACGGATGCCGAGCGGCTGGATCAGCTCATCGCGAACGCCCTCGATGGCGAAGCCGATCTTCTTGATGATCTTATAGGTCTTGGCGTCGATGACGGCGAGCGTTCCGCCGACCTCAGACGTGACCCAGAAACGTTCGCCATTGTCCTGATACAGCACGGCGCGGGGGCGCGTGTCGACGAGGACGTTGGCGATTAGCTTGAAGGTCGTCGTGTCGATTACGTGCGCCATGCTGGTTGACTCGGAGGTCGCGACGGCATGCTTGCCATCCGGACTGAAGGCGATGCCTTCAGGCTCGATGCCGACCGCTATTTCCGCCTCGACCTTGCCATCAGCGATGTCCGTCACCGAGACCATCGCATCGTCCTCGTTTGCGATGAACATGCGTTTGCCGCCTGGCTCGACTTCCAGATATTCCGGATCAGCCAGGGTAGGGATCGAGCGCACGACCTCCAACTTCTCGGTGTCGATCACATCGATGGCATCGTCATCTCCAACGCAGACCAGCACCTCCTTGAAATCCGGCGTGATGCGAATGCCACGCGGGCGCTTACCTGTCTTGATGATCTTGATCGGCTGCATCGTCGTGCTGTCGAGAACGGTAACCGTGTTGTCCTTCTCGTTGCTGATGAAGAGCTGATAGGCGTCTGCGGAAGTCGTGCCGAGCAGTGCAATCACGATTGCGAGGGCGGATGCTTTACGCATTCTGTCTCGTCCTGTTCGTTTGGGGAACGCGCCGACGTTCGACTGACATCAGTTCGGGGGGGTGGCAAGCAGCTGGAGGGCGCTGACTGCGACCTCGTTGCGAGCTTCACGTGCGATATCCAGCGCAGTTTTGCCAACGTTATTTTTGAGCGCGGGATTGGCACCTTTGCCCAGCAACAAGCCAATCATCGGCGCATTGTTGTGCCCAGCCGCAACCATGAGGGCCGTGACGCCGGCGGCAGACTTGGCATCGACCTCGGCACCCTTCGCAATCAATAGCTCGGCGATGTCGATGGGCGTCTGGCCGGCGGCGAGATGCGTGGCGCGCGCCTGCTTGCTGAGCTGGGAGGCAACGAGCATCAGCGGCGTGATCTTCTGCGATCCGCTGGCCACGTTGACCTTGGCTCCGGCATCGATCAGCGCGCGGGCGGCAAACAGCTGGTCCTCGCCGATGGCGACTTCCAACGGTGTGTAGCCCTGCTTGGTCGGGCGCTCGATGTCGGCACCGGCCGCCACGAGAGCTTCGATGGACGGAACGTGGTTGCGCATTATGGCGTGTACGAGGGGGGTCATGCCGTCGCTGTCGGGCAGGTTTGGATCGGCCTTGTTCTCGAGCAGCAGCTTTACGAGATCGGAATTGCGGCTGCGGGCGGCCGTGTGTAGAGGCGCGTAGCCGTTGTCGTTCAGCTTGTCGACGTCGGCGCCTTTGCTGATGAGGAACTTCACACGCTCGGGATCGAAGGCCATGACGGCGTTACCGAGCTCGGCGTTGACGTCGGCGCCGGCGGCCAGCCATTCCTCCAGTCGCTTCTTGGAGACGACCTGGTCCTCGGACGCGGCGGCGGTTGCCGGGCGCGGGGTGGCCGATTTCAGGTAGCGCTCCTCGTACTTCTTCTCGAGCGCCTTGTCGTATGATCCGTGGGAAGGAAGATTGCCGGCCGCCACGCAGTCGCTGCATTGGACGAGCGGCACGCCGTAGTCAGCGAGGATCTTCTCGATCTCCTCCTTCTTCGCCATCAGTGCGTGGTCGAGCACGAACTTCAGCACGACGTCCGTATTCTGGACGCCGATCGAGAGGCTGAACTCCAGAGGAATGTCGTCGTCCATCAGGTTGACCGGTTGCACGGTGATGGGCGCCCCCTTCACCTTTTGGAACCAGCCGGCGAACGGACCCCATACGCCGGCCACGTCGAGCGAGCCGTCAACGAGCTTTTCGAGCTGGCGCCAAGGCTGGTTTTCGGGCCTCAGGTCGGCATCGGGTGTCACGATGGCGAGCGATTGAAGATTCTTGACGCCATACTTGGCGAGCGCGATGCGGATCGCCGAGTGCTGGTATGTGCCGACACGCAGCGTCTTCAGGCGCGGGTCATCGAGGCTCTTGAAGTCGTAGTGCTTGTCCGCAAGGTAGGCGAGCACGTACGTCGAGCGGTAAATCGGAATCGTGGTCAGCACCGCCGTCGTGTCGGTCGGCATATCGAGAAGAATGTCGCATTCGTTGTTGGCGAATGTCTCGCGCGTCAGTCCGCGCTCCAGATACGGGCGCCAGAAGTATTCGACGCGCGCGCCGATCTGCTCGGCGACCGCCTCGATGATCTTGTTCTGGAAGCCCTGCTTCTCGTTGTCCGATAGCGGCATGTTGCCAGGGTCGGCGCATACGGAGAGTTTCGACACCTTGCGTGTCTTGGCTGCGGCCTTCGCCGCACCGATCTCGGCAGGTGTCATCTGCTCATACGGCGTGGAGAGCATGTAGTCGCGGCGCCCGGAAGGCCGCTCGATCGCGTTGGCGCCGGCGATGGCCGTCGTAAGAGCTGCGGTGAGGAGTGAAGACAGAAGCGCGGTGCGCATGGAAACCTGCATTGCAGAACGCTACCTATGATCGGCATCAACGGGAATGGCGCCCGGTGCCATTGAAGGCTCCGGGCGCCACGACTGTCATCAATGGACGTGCTTACTCACCGAGACGGAAGGTGTAGAGCATGCCAGCCTGCGGGATCTTGTCGAGGCCGGTGGCTTTTGCCATCGCCGTCGCACCGATCGCGCCGAACTTGTCGTCCATGTCGAGACCAGCGGTGACAGGGATGCCGATCCAGCCGCCGAGGCCTGCGAAGATCGACACGTACTGCTTGCCCTTCACCTTGTAGGTGATCGGGTTACCG
>JASBSU010000056.1 GCA_030148725.1 Hyphomicrobium sp. | reverse complement strand
CATATCCCAAGCTACCGGCTCCAAGGACATTGATCTCTGTCATCGGTAAACGGAGAACGTCGTCGCATGCCTATGCGCAGCCGTGCGACCTGACGCCTCGGCGAACGCCGCCTGATCTACATCAGAGATGGAACGTTTAGTGCGCCGGCTGGCCCGCGCAACGTGCGCACGTGCAGGGCGACCCATCGCCATGCCCATGCTGCCCGGCGGTGCAGACTGCCGCATCGCTGGCGGCGACCGCGCCCTGGTTGGCGACGGGCTGCGCGGCGTTTGCGCGGACCGTTGCCGACCCGTGCTGTGCCACCTCGCCCGCGAAGGCAACCGAGGACACGCTCATCCACCCGCCGGTGACGACGATGGCTCCGAGCAATACTGATTTCGACGGCTTCATAATTCGTCTCCCTCGAAGGCGACCTGTTCGGATGATATAACATCCTGAATAAGGCGACATTTCGGGGACGAACCTGGACGCAGTGGCTTGGTAAAAGCCGCTTCCTCGCTGACAGCCCTTTACGCCGTTCGGCAACCGGTTAGCATCGCCTTTTTAAGCTTGTTGATGCCGGTCGGGCGCGCGGTGACATGTTCAAGTTCATTGGAAGGCAGTGGCGTGGTGAGGCGCCGTTCTGGATCGCAGTCCTTATCATCTCTTTCCTGCTCCCCTGGTTCGTGGTCCTCGGCGGGTTGAGCTGGCTCAGCACTTTCACGATCGACCAGACGCCAACCGCCAGCATGGTCGCTGCGAGCCTCATCTTCGCGATCATCGTAGCAATCTCGGTGTGGCAGCTCGTCGGGACGTGGCGCGCATCCTCAATGCTGAGGTCGCCCGATCGCTCTTGGATCTCGCGCTGGTTTGGCCGGACCATCGCCGCCACGAGCTTCCTGCTGGCGACATTCGCCTTCGTCTCGCTCCCCGGGAACCTCGCGAGCTATTATGCCGAGGCAACGGACGCCGATTGGATCGGCCAGAACGGCCATTCGTTGAGCGTCGAAGACGATACGATAACCGTCTCGGGCTATATGTCGTGGGGCCTCTACGACGAGTTCGTTGCGGCCCTCCGCGCCAACCCCGACTTGCGAGCCGTCGTGCTCGACAGCCCCGGTGGCCATTACGCCGTCGGCCTGCGCATGGGGCGCATGATACGCGAGCGCGGCCTCGACACCGTGACAACTGAGATGTGCGGCAGCGCCTGCACCTACGCGTTCATCGGCGGCGACCATCGAACGCTTTACCAAGGCGCGAAGCTTGGCTTCCATGCCATGGCGGGCAACACACCGACGATCCTGCAACGCATGGAGGCCCACGCCTCCGAAACGCTGAAGGCTGCCGACGTGCCGGACGAGTTCATAGCGCGCATTTTCGCAACGCCGGCCGACGATGTCTGGTACCCGACCGTCAAGCAATTGCGGGAGGCCAACTTCGTCACCGACGTCGAGCGCTGAGGCAGCTTGGCGGCCGCAGCTACTGCGGCGCCTCCGCGAGGCTCGCGTGCGAAGCTGGCACCGGCATGATGTCGTACATGCGATCGAGCGTTGCCTGGTTCGACGACTTCTTGCGCAGCGAGACGAGGTAGTCGTCGACGAAGGGATACGACACACCGAACGGGCCTGAACCGCGCTCGGTCGCGCGGGCGCGCATGGTCTCGAGCCCCGCCGATAGGTGCTCCATGCAGGTGATGCGCGAGAAGATCATCTCCTTGATGTCGCCGCGCGGCCGGCACACCTCGCCATAGCCGTCGACGACCTTCTGACCAGCCTTCGCGGGGAAATACAGCGCCTCCGTACGGCTGCCGCGCTTCTTCTTGTTCTGGCGCTGGCTGCCCCAGAAGCACACCATGTCGCGTCCGCCGACATCCCGTCGCCCGAGGTACACCACCTGATGGCCCTGCTCCGAAGCGCCGACGTTGTCGTTCCAGAACAGCTTCAGAAAATCGCCCGGTCGCGCGTAGACGAGCTTGTCGTCGCGAAAATTGATGCCGATGCCGGTGTGCTTGAACAGCGCCGCGACGCCCGCTCCGTTCGAGTTGAAGATCCAGTACGGTCCCTGGCCATCGACGAGCTGCGAGCCATCGGGAAGGCGCCGCTTCACCTCCAGCGTTTCCATCTGCTCGATGCTCAGCTGAATGCGACCTTCGTTGTGCAGCACTGCCACGAGCCGCGCGAAGAGAGCGTACGTCGCGCTCGTGCAATGAGACGGATGCCCATCGTAGACGCGCATCTCCAAACGGCCGCCGCCGATGTTGCTGGCCTGCACGACAGGCGACACGAACGCCGACCCAGTGCTGTAGCCGCCGCCGGTTGGCAGACCGCTGATGATGTCGAGCACCATCGCATTGTAATCGACGCCACCGCATGTACGCGCACCGTACGGGCCGGCGTGAGCAGCGCACGTCAAAGCGACGAGCACGCTCGCAGCAGCAAATACGCGAATGCGGCGCGCTGCTGAGGAAACGATCCTCATACTGGCAGTCCCCCGAAAATCACCTGTCCTGCGCCTACCTGCCTTCCTCCAGGCGGCAGGATAGCGGCGCTTTCCCGTGGCGAGTCGCCTCGCATCTGCTCAATCGGAGTTTGAGCTGCTCAGTGTGGCTCAGATGCGTCAGATATCGGCTTCCCAAGCCCGTAAAATGGGGCTTCGCAGCCAAGACGTGGTCCAGCTTCGTGATCGGAAAAATGCTCGAGCCCTGGCGCGCACGCACGTCATCGAGGCGCGAATTGCTCGTGCACGACGACGATTGGGGCGAGAATGCGGTGCTTCCGGCAGCGTGCGCGCAGTGGCGCCTCCATGCCTGAGCCACTCATCTGTGTCGACGGGGCTCAGGCGACAGCGATCGCGCTGTAGCGACCGCTACCAGTTGGCGCCGATCATCTGCCAGACAGTCTTTGACGTCTGCTGCTTTGCACGCTGCTGTTGCTGCGGTCGTGTGTCCTCGACCGGTTTTGAAAGCTTGCCGCGGATGAGGTCGTGCACGTACTGCAGCTTGGCCATCGCCGGCTCGGAGATGACGAACGGATACAGGTCCGGCTGCCCCATGCTTCGATTGAGGCTGTTCACCGCGAACGTGATCGGCAGCCACGCCTCCATCAATGTCTCGACGTTCGTCGCGCGATAGGGATTGCGATCCACCGTGGCGCTCGGCGCTTCTTCGATGCGTGGATTGACGGAAAGGTGGAACGCGTACGCCATCTCCAGCGTGTCGACGATGTGCAGATAGTGCGCCCACGTCTCTGCGAAGTCCTCCCACGGATGCATCGTGGCATAAGCCGATACGTAGCTCTGCTGCCAGTTCGGCAGCGGACCACTCTCATAGTAGCGCTGCAGGGCGGTATTGTAGTCCTCGCTTTCATCGCCGAAGACGGCTCGGAAGCTTTCGAGCTCGCCACCGTCACGAACCAGACGATCCCAGTAGAAATGACCGACCTCGTGCCGGAAATGTCCGAGCAGCGTGCGGTAGGGTTCATGCAGCGACGCACGAGCCTGCTCGCGAGCAACGTCATCCGCTTCACGCAGCGAGATCGTGACCACGCCGTCGTCGTGCCCGGTCAGGATGTTCCGCTCCGGCGCGTCGGCGAGGAAGTCGAACACCAGCGGAGACTGCTCGCCGCTCGCAGCCGCTGGCAGCGGCAGCTTGAGCTTGATCAGCGAGTAGACGAGGCGACGCTTCGCTTCCTCGACGCGCTTCCACAGCGCATGGCGCGCGGGATCGGAGATGTCGGGAATGACGCGATTGTGCTGGCAGGCACGGCATAGGGGCGTCCCCGCATCTGTCCGCACCATCCAGTTGCAGGCATGCAGTTCCCAATTGGCGCAGAAGCGATAGCGTTTCTGCGGATCGGCGAGAGCGATCCACTTGTCGCCGTCAGGCTCGACCGCGCTGAGCATCTCGAGGTCCGGCAGGTAGCCGGTGAGGTGCTGGCAGCGCTCGCAGCGCGTGTTCTCGAAATAGAGCGGGTTGCCACAGCTCTGGCATGCAAACAGCTTCATAATTGCTCCATTGCCGCTCAGGCGCGGCGAACCAGCCCGACGATCAAAAGAAGGAACAGCGCGCCAAGCAGCGCCGCGATGATGTTGCCGCCAAAGGACTGGGTGTAGACACCGAGCGACGGCGCCAGGATGCCAGCGATGCCGGCTCCAAGAATTCCGATGACGATATTGCCGATAAGGCCGAAGCCGTAGCCTTTCACCAATACGCCCGCGAGCCAGCCCGCGATGGCGCCGATGATGATCCAGGCAAGGACAGATTGAGGCTCAAGCATGTGAGATCTCCGCAGCGCCCGAGCCTAATCGCCGCTCAGTACGCCGCGTATAAATCTTCACGCGTGCATTTGGTTCTCAGCCGAACAAATAAAATTTTCAAACGCTGCAAATCTGGCTTGGATGCGCCGAGAATGCCTATTCGATCGGCATTTGAGGCGTATCCGACAGCTTTTGAAGGATGTGATAGTTCCACAACGCCGGCGTGAACCCCTCGCCGTCCTCGTTGAGGTACACCTCCATGTATTCGGCCTTCTCGAGCTGATCGGTATCGAGCCAGAGCGTGCCACCCACCGGCACTTTGTCTCCCCGGCGATAGCACGCCACTGGAAAGCCGATGATCTGGTCTTTGGCCAGGCGGTCGCCGGTATTCTTAAAAATCTTCAGCACCTGCCCCTCGACGAGACAGCCGCCGGGGCCGGTTCGCGGAGCATCGACTTTCGTGATCGCGATCTGCACGTGATAGGGCGCGTTCGCGCGTGCCTTGCGATAGACCTCGGGAGGCATCATGGCGCTCGCACCAGCCGAGAGCAGCAACATCACAACGGCGACATAGGGAATGCGGCGCATACGTTCCTCGCTGGGGTTCGGTCCCGATCAGGCCGGTTACCGCTCTTCGCACGACCGCGATTAAACGTAGCTTTCGCCGTGCGCGTGCCAAGGGCCCGACCACCCTTTCCGATCTTACTGATTGGCCGACTTCGCATCGCGAACCAACGAAACCCGGACGGCGGCGGAGACAACGGCACCACCGCCACTTGATGCACCGCAAGCGCCCGACCAGGAGAGCGTTCTAGACATCGGCTGTCCGCCCGTGGCTATGCCCCTGAAACGGCAGCGCACGTGCGACGCTTTGTCTTGCCTGAGCCTGCTCCCGCGCCTAGGCTGCAATTAAAGTCATTTCTGGGGTCTGCCATGACGCAAACCTGCACCCGTGAGATTTCCAAGGCCGACGTCGAACGCTTCCTGTTCGCCAAGCACATCACCGCCTGCCCAGCCTGCGGGCGCTTCCGATCCCAGTGCGATCTCGACGTCCAGGCCATCACCTGCCACCGCGCCCCCGCGGCGAGCCTGCCGACGCCCTCGACGCCAGTGGACGTCCTGATGGTGGTCTGCCAGAACTGCGGTGCCATTCAGTTCCACGACCGCACGGTCGTCGCTAAGTGGCTCGACTGCCAGCGCCGCGCGAGATAGGCCGGCGCTTACCAAAGAAGTCATCGGAGGAAACGTATGTCCGATCTTTCGCGTCGAGGCGCCGTTCTGGCCCTCGCGCTCATCGCTTCGCTCGGCGTCTCGATGAGCGCCGTATGTCCCCCCGCCCACGCTCAAGGAAGCCCGCAAGTGACAGCCTCCGGTCTTATTCTCGCAGACACCAAAGTCGGCAACGGCGCCGAGGCAAAGCCCGGCAACACCTGCGTCATGCACTACACGGGCTGGCTCTATAACAACGGCGTCAAGGGCGAGAAATTCGACTCTTCGCTGGATCGCGGCGAGCCGTTTGCATTCCGTCTGGGCGGAGGACAGGTCATCAAGGGCTGGGACGAAGGGGTCGCCGGCATGAAGGTCGGCGGCAAGCGCACGCTGATCATCCCGCCGAACCTCGGCTACGGCGCGCGCGGCGCTGGCGGAGCCATCCCGCCGAATGCGACGCTCATGTTCGATGTCGAGCTTCTGAACGTCCGCTGATCCGCAGACTAATTCACGCGACACCGTTCCGGCAAACGCGCCGGGACGGTGCAGCACCAAGATCGTCAGAAGCTTCTGCTCGGTGAGCGCGTACGGCGAGACCGTTACTTCAGCGGCGCGCCTTCGCAATTGTCGCCGCAGCCGAGCGGATACCCCCAGGCGGGATAATACGGCGGCTGAATGTAGTACGGACGCGGCCGGCGCATCTCGGCAGCCGGGCGCCAATCCCCCGAGTTGTAGTGGGGGTAGTACCGGGGCGGCTCGTAGACATACGGATAGCGGTCTGGTGCGTCCGGATCCCGATCACGCGTGAACCAGCCCGCCGACGCGGTCGCCGGAAGCAGTATCCCCGCCGTGACGGCCAGACCGATGGCCGCAAACGCTATCTTCAATCGCATGATGCACCCCTGACGTGGCTAACGTAGGCGATTCCTTCCGGTTCGCAATGACCGCTAGGCCGCACCTCGGGCACAAAATACAGTCGATCAGCCAACTCGTTCGCGCGGTGCCTAGAGAAGCAGGAGCGCCGCTGCCACCACGATCACGCCGAAAAGCACGACCGGCTCCGTCAGATTGGCCAATGCCCCAGCAAACAAAGCCGCGTGCGACAGCCCCTCACGCTCGATGGCTAGCAGTCCGCGGTCGCGCTCGTCGAGTTCGTCCATGACCGCTTCGACCTCCGCCTGCGTGCAGACGCCTTCGAAATGACGCCGTAACGGAATGAAGACATACCTCGTCCCCCTGAGCGCGGCATCGATGTCGAAGCCCGGATCGCAGGGGACGGAAGCAAACCGCCGCCGCACTTCGGCGTCCGGAATCTGGCGGTGATGCACCGTGACGAAGGCCCGATAGAGCTCGAGAAAAGTCGGCTTGTCGGTTCGCGCGATGTCGGCGGCGACCTTATCGCAGCGGCCGTTCCATAAAGAGGATTCCGGGTCTGCCTCGCAGGTCATGCGGACGGCATACCCCGATGGGATGTCGAACCGGCCTTGCCGATCGCTCAGTTCGATGGCCGCCGAGACGAGCGCCACGGCCAAGGCCGCGCCGACGAGGAGGCGCCAATTCCTGCGCGCACCGGCCAGCAAAATTGTCACGAGGCCGCCCCGGTCGCTTCCGTCATTGGTCTCCGCAGCCATCATCCCTCCTGCCCGGCGCAGCTCTGTAATGAAGTGGACGCTGACGGCCTACTCCGGATGCCATTGGAACCGTTAGTATGCGACGCTGTTCTGCACGGCATTCTGTGTTTTTTGCTGGCTATCGTTCAACGGATAGTGCAGTAAATGCCGCAGTGCACTGACAAATGATAGTCGGGTAACGGCGCCCTTTTTTCGGCGAGCTGCCGACCCGGCTGAATCAAAATGACATTTTTTCGGGAGGGTGTCGCCGACGCACCCGGCGCGTTAGCCGTGTGCCGCGGCTGCACAAATTGATGGACACAACCGCGCTGCTGCAGAAGATTTATCGCTGCTACCGCGAGAAACGTCTCGCTGAAGCAGTTTCACTTCTGACCGACGACTTCCAATTCAAAACTCAGCTGCCCGACGATGCGGACGACGCGACACGTCCGCGTAGCCGCGCCGAGCTGACCCTCCTCGTTCACAAATTCTTCGAGGAGTACGACATCCTGGCCCTCGACCCCGCCATCATCATCGTCGGCGACGATGGCGTTGCGTCGGCGCGCTTGAACAGCACCTTCAGGCACAGGAAGTCGGGCAAGGCGATACAGACGACCTTCTTGCACGACTGGCGCTTCGTTGACGGCAAGGCGTGCGAACTCCAGCAGCGCCATGACAACGAGGGGTGGCAGGCGTTCCTCGGGAGCCTCGAGGAGAGGGCCTGACCCCGCTCGGCTGGGGTGGCCAAGAGGGCCGGCCCCGTGGAAAGCCATTGGCGTCCTGGGGAAAATTAAGCAAACTGCCCCTCCCCCTGCGGCGACGCTCCGCCCCGGCGCAAACCGGTGCAGTTCTGCTATCTTCATGCTAACGAGCGCCGACGCGACGTTCGATCCATCGAGAAAGGTGCAAGGCGAGGCGATGACCGGGCTTCCCGATTTCACGAAAATTGCCCTCGAGAGCAGCCCTGCAGGAGCTTCGCCTGCCGCTGCCAGCGACGCCATTGCATGGGAATCGCCTGAAGGCATCGGCATCAAGCCCGTCTATACGGCCGCCGACACCGCTGGCCTCGATTTCCTCGACACCTTCCCGGGCATCCCGCCGTATCTGCGCGGCCCCTACCCGGCCATGTACGCCCTGCAGCCCTGGACGGTCCGGCAGTATGCCGGCTTCTCGACGGCAGAGGACTCGAACGCCTTCTATCGCCGCAACATCCGCGCCGGCCAGAAGGGCCTGTCGGTCGCCTTCGACCTCGCGACCCACCGGGGCTACGACAGCGACCACCCGCGCGTGCGCGGCGACGTCGGCATGGCGGGCGTCGCCATCGATTCCATCTACGACATGCGGACGCTGTTCTCCGGCATCCCGCTGGAGCAGATGTCGGTCTCGATGACCATGAACGGCGCCGTGCTTCCGGTGCTGGCACTGTTCATCGTCGCGGGCGAGGAACAGGGTGTCCCGCCCGAGAAGCTGTCCGGCACCATCCAAAACGACATCCTCAAAGAGTTCATGGTGCGGAACACCTATATCTATCCGCCCGAACCCTCGATGCGCATCATTTCGGACATCTTCGGCTACACGTCGAAGCTGATGCCGAAGTTCAACTCGATCTCGATTTCCGGCTACCACATGCAGGAAGCCGGAGCGACAGCCGACCTCGAACTCGGCTATACGCTCGCCGACGGCATCGAGTA
>JASBSU010000050.1 GCA_030148725.1 Hyphomicrobium sp. | reverse complement strand
GAGCCTCCTGGGTCTGCCCCTGCGCGCGGGTCCCAGCCAGATCGGGATGCTGCTCTTCGAGGTGACGGGCGAGCCTCGGGGCTGGACGATCGAGGACATCACGCTCCTGTCCCTGTGCGCGGACGTCTTCGCCAGCTCCGTCGACCGGCTGCTGCATTACCTGATGCAGGCTACCAAGGACCGCGGTGACGACCCGCGCACCCGCCAGCGCATCAAAGCTTCGCAGCGCGATATCAGCTCCCTTATGGAGCACACGAAATATCTATCGCAGCGCATCAGCTTCATCCTCGATGCAACGCTCGGCATGATCTCGATCGAGCAGAACCAGATCATCAAGCTGTTCTCGGTGATGGCCGTCGTGCTGCTCCCGCCAACGCTCGTCGCCTCGGTCTACGGCATGAACTTCAAGCACATGCCCGAGCTTGAATGGCCCTTAGGCTACCCGATGGCGCTGCTCTTCATGGCGGTCGCGGCCATCGGCCCGATCATCTACTTCCGACGCAAGGGCTGGCTGTAGTTCTACGAGACAGGCCCTAGCCCCAGCCACAACAGCGCCAGGCCGCCACACACCGCCAGCGTCGTGGTGATGCTCCACCGCAGCACGAACGTCAGAACCAGCGCGACGCACGAAAGCACCAGCGATACGCCGTCGATGGTTGCGACGTCCGGCACGAACAGTCGCATTGGCCCGAAGTGCACCTCGTCGACGCGTGTGAAGAGAACGTGCAGCGCGAACCACAGCGACAGGTTCGCGATGACGCCGACCACCGCAGCCGTGACGGACTGCAGCGCTGAGGCGAGCCGCGGCGCGTGCGTCAAACCTTCGACGTAAGGCGCGCCGACAAAGATCCAGAGGAAACATGGCGCGAAGGTCGCCCACAGCGTCACCAGCGCACCGAGCAGCCCAATCCCGACACCGCCCGCCCGCAGCCCTGCGATGTAGCCGACGAACTCCGTCACCAGAATGAGCGGCCCGTTCGTCGTCTCCGCGAGGCCGAGACCGTCCAGCATCTCCCCCGCCGTCAGCCAGCCGTATCCGCTCACCACCGCCTGCGCCATGTAGGCCAGAACAGCGTACGCGCCACCGAACGTCACGACCGCCAGCTTTGAGAAAAACCACGCGAGCTGCGCCAGCACGTGGTCGCTCCCGAAAACAAGCGCGATCGCCAGAAGCGGCACGATCCACACCGAGAGCCAGATGATGAACGTCGACAGCGTTTGCGTGACGGGGACGGATGGCACCGGCTCAGCGGGGGCCATCGGAATGCTCGGTCGCAGAAAATACCCGACCGCCGCAGCGCCGATGATCACCAATGGAAACGGCAGATTGAGGAAATAGATCGCAACGAAGGCGGCGATCGCCGTCGCCCAGTCGAGCCGCCCGCGAATGGCGCGTCGCGCGACCCGGATCATTGCCTCGAGCACGATAGCCAGCACCGCCGCCTTCACACCGACGAACAGCGCCGCGATAGCCGGAGTGCTTCCGTAAGCGCCGTAGAGCATCGAAAGCGCCAGCACGAGCACCGCGCCCGGAACGACGAACAGCAAGCCGGCGGCGAGCCCACCACGCACGCCGTGCAGCCTCCAGCCGGCGTACGTCGCCAGCTGCATCGCCTCAGGGCCCGGCAGCAACATGCAGAAGCTCAACGCCGACAGAAACCGGCGTTCGTCGAGCCATTTGTGCTCTTCCACGAGCTCGCGATGCATGAGCGCGATCTGCGCCGCCGGACCGCCGAACGACAACAGGCCGATCCTGCCGAACACGCTGAAGAGGTTACGGAATGTGGGTTGAGTAATCTGCCGCGGCTCGTCTGAACCGTTGCTCGCGCGTCCCATGCGATGCCTCCAAAGGCGTTGGAGACGGCACTTGGACACTTCGGTCTAACGGGGCGGCCAGTCATGCCCCGCCGAACGTTTAGCGCTCGCTTGCGCTCTCAGCAACCGCGCGCGCCATTCCATCGCCGCAAAAGTGCGACGCGCCGTCGCGCCAATGAACACCTCGTTTCCCCTAACCCATTAACGCTGCTGCATTCCTTAAAATGTTGCGAAGTTGTCTCTCAATTTGAAGCATTGACCGTCACAATTACCGATGGTCGTTAGCCCGCACCAGAACGGGGGGCACACCCCATTCCATCTGAGGGCGGCTGAACGGGTTCTGGTGTTCGGCTCCGGACGTCGACTGAGAACGATCCTTCCCACCAAATCGCGCGCCGCTGAGCGAGCGCGTCCCAGCCATCCACACGCGATGCGCTGGTCCGGGGATCGTCATTGTGCCGAGCCCGCCGCCCGCCATGAGGAGTACAATATGCGGACCTACCTTCTTTCCGCCCTGACTGCTGCCACGCTCGGCCTCGCCGCGCTCAGCCCGGCAAACGCCGAAAACGCTCCGTGGGAGTGCATGAGCCCGGCATTCGCCTGCGGCGGCGCTCCGTCGGCCAAAGCCAGCCGTTCTTACGAATACACTGGCGAGCGCGCGCAGCGCCGCCAGGCGAGCACGAAGCGCAAAGCGCCGCGCCTCGCCAAGCACGAAAAGGTGAAAGCCAAGAACGTCCAGGCGAACGAGCAGGCAAAGGTTGCTCTGCCCGAGAAGAAGCAGGCCGAGGCAAAGGTCGAGGCTCCGAAGTCTCCGGCCCAGAAGCCGCAGCAGCAGGCTTCGCTCGACACCAAGACACCGGCGCTAGACAAGAAGCCGGAAATTGCTGTCCGCAAGGTCGAGACCGAGAAGGCCTATCGCACGACGTCCACGCAGTCGGGCATGGCTTCCTACTATTGGCAGGGCCAGATGACCGCGTCGGGCTCACGCTTCAACCCCAACGCAATGACGGCCGCCCATCGCTCGCTGCCGTTCGGCACGAAGGTGCGCGTGACCAACAAGCGCAACGGCAAGTCTGTGGTCGTGACCATCAATGACCGCGGTCCGTTCATCCGCGGACGCATCATCGACCTTTCGAACGCAGCAGCCGGTGTCATCGGCATGCGCTCGGCAGGCGTTGCCCCCGTCACGGTCGAGCGTCTCGCCGCGAACTGACGACACTGCGTTCTTGAAAAAACGGCGGCGGCTGTCGGAAGACAACCGCCGCTTTTTTTTGTCCTCGCCCGACCCCGCGCTTTAGTCTCGACGGCAGCCAGCTTCGGGTTGCGCAACCGCGGCGGCGTCAGCCCACGATCAGGGACTGCAGCGCTGCAAAATCCGGAATGAAGGGGGCAACGCTCAGCTCGCGCACCCCGACCAGCAGCATCCCGCCGGCGACAACCGCTGCACCTCCCAGGGCGACCAGGACGGCTGCGAACGGCCCGGCAAGGTGACTTGATCCGTTGAGATGCTCGCTCTCCATATGACGGCTTAGTGCCTTCATGACCTGAGCTCCTTATGCGGCGACGCGCCCACCGCGCGCCGAGGCAAAAACCACACTGCGACAGTGCCCACGCCGCGTCGGAAAGACGAGGCGCCCAATCCCCAACATCAGGGAAACGCAGCTAGCGCGTGGTTCCGTTTGCCCAGTACAGAGAATTGCCGGTAAATTCCGGCAAATTCATTTCTCAACCGCGTCCAATCCGAGGCAGACCCCTTCCATGAAGTCCACCGTGTCGAGATCCGTGCGCGACGCTGCACTCGCCCAGATCAAGACCGCTATGATCGAAAAAAAGCTTACGCAGGCGCAACTTGCGGACGCCGCCGACTGTCACGAGAAGACCATCCAGAACCTGCTGAGCGGCCGATCGGTGCGCGACCAAACGTTGTTCGACGTGTGCATGGTCCTGGGCCTGGATTTCGACAAGCTGAAGGGCGGCTGGAACAGCCCAACCCCCGCCGCAGGGGCGCCGGCCGAGTTGCATGGAGAAAACGGCGGGGAAGTCGCTCCGCTCTACATGGGCGCCTATACGCGCGCTGCAGTGGACCATTACGTCGGCAGCTACCTGACGTTGCGGTCCTCGTTCTCTCGCCCCGACTGCATCGTCGCCTACCGCACCGACATCACCTGGGACCCCGAGTGGCCGAGCCTCCTGTTCCAGGAGCGCGACCGCCCCGATGCGCCCTATTCCCATCGCGGCCGGCTCTACGTGCCGTCCTCCTCGATGTTCATCCACCTCGTGTCGCTGACCAAAGGCGCCATGCGCATGATCGTCGTCTCGCAGGTGGACCGCTTTGGCGAGATGCGCGGCATCATCACCACCATTCATAAGCACGGCGCGATGCTCGTCCCTGTGGCAACACCCATCGTCTACGCCAAGCGCGACAGCTTCGACGGCAACCTCGGCGACATCACCCCGTCACACCCGAGCTATGCCGCCTACAAGCGGTCGATCGAGGAGACGACAGCCGAAGGCTATGCACGGCTCGTCAAGTGAGCACCGGCACTGCCCTGCGCCGCGCTGGCCGCGGGCTGCTGATCGTGTGTGCGTCGCTGAGCACGGCGATGGCCTCTGAGACCATCATCGAGACGCCGGGTCCGGCTGGGCCGCTGCAAGGCGCTCTCATCGGCGCCGCACCGGACGCACCGACCCTCGTCATCGTGCCGGGCTCCGGCCCCACGGATCGCGACGGAAATAATCCCCTCGGCGTCGCCGCAGCCAGTTATCGCCTGCTGGCCGAAGCTCTCGCCGGCCGTGGCATTGCCTCGATACGCATCGACAAGCGCGGAATGTTCGGCAGCAAGCACGCCCTAGCCGATCCCAACCACGTGACGATCACCGACTATGCGAGCGACGTACGCGCCTGGGTCGCGAAAGCTCGCGCGGAAGAACCAAGCCCCAAATGTGTTTGGGTCCTCGGCCATAGCGAGGGCGGCCTCGTCGGTCTCGCCGCAGCCGCCGACGCGAACATATGCGGCCTGATCCTCGTTGCGGCACCGGGAAGAAAGCTCGGCGACGTTCTCCGCGCGCAGCTTAGCGCCAATCCGTCAAATGCAGCGCTGATCGAGGAAGCATTCGCAGCGATCTCCTCACTTGAAGGCGGCAAGAATGTCGACGCAGGCAAACTCAATCCAGCCCTGGCACCGCTGTTCCAGCCAGCCGTGCAGGGTTTCATCATCGACGCCATGTCGTACGATCCAGCCGTACTCATCGCGCCACTGGATAAGCCCGTGCTCATCCTTCAGGGCCGGCGTGACGTGCAGGTTTCAGTGCAGGATGCCGAACGCTTGAAAGCGGCGGCGCCGCGCGCTGAGCTGGTATTGCTGCCGGACGTGAACCATGTGCTGAAGCTCGTCGCATCCGACGACCGTGCGAGCAACCTCGCGACCTACGCCAATCCAAGCCTGCCCATCGCTCCGGGCGTTGTCGATGCCATCGCAGGCTTTATCGAGCGCCATTCGCCGCCGCGGCGCTGACGTAGCGTCAGCGCTCGCGCAGCAAATGGATAGACGCCGGATCGAGCCACACGTCGAGCGCCTCACCCGCCTTCAGGGCACGCTCCCGGGCTTCCCGCGCCGCGATACGAAACCGTAGCGTTGCGCCATCGACGTTGAGCGACAGCGCCGCAAGATCGCCGATCTGCTGCACTTCTGTCAGCTTGCCCCGCAGCACATTACCGTCTTCGCCAGAGGCCGGCTGCAACGCGACGCCATCCGGAGGCAGCAGCGCCGTCACGTGCGCGCCGACACTGAAACCGTTGAGACGCGTCACCGCCACCCGCGCGCCGCAGCAGAGTAGATGCCGGTCGTCAGCGACAATCGCGGGCACAAGGTTGCTCTGTCCCATCAGCCGCGCGACGCGCGCGCTCGACGGCCGCAGGCGCACCTCATCCGGCGTTCCGATCTGCAGCGTCGTGCCGGCGTCGAGGACGCACATCCGGTCGGCCAGCGCCTGCGCTTCCTCCAGATCGTGCGTCACGAGAACGATGGGAATTTCAAGCGAGCGATGCAGCGATGCCAGTTCATCCTTCAGGGAATCGCGGGTCGCGCGGTCCACCGCCGAGAACGGTTCATCGAGCAGCAGCACGCGCGGATCGCGGGCCAGTGCGCGTGCAATCGCAACACGCTGGCGCTGCCCGCCGGAAAGCTGATCCGGTCGCCTCGCTTCGAGCCCATTCAACGAGACGCGTGCCAGAATGTCGGACGCAATCCGGCTGCGTTCTGGCTCCTCACGCTGGAGCATCGCCAGCCGTACGTTGTCGAGCGCGGAGAGATGCGGAAACAGCGCATAGTCCTGGAACACGAGCCCGACGCGTCGCGCCTGCGGCGACAGATCGATGCCGGCTCGCGTATCGAGCCAGATTTCGCCGTCGGCACGCACGTGCCCCTGCTCCGGGCGATAAAGCCCGGCAATCGACCGCAGCACCGTCGTCTTGCCACTTCCCGACGGGCCGATGAGCGCCAGAAGCTCTCCGCGTGCGCAGGAGAAGCGCACGTCCAGGGGAATCGGGCCGGCCTGCTCCAGCCGTACAGAAAGCGCCGCGGCCCTGTCAGCGGACATGCGTGCCGCTCCTGCCCCGGCGCGCAAGCATGTGCACGATCGCGATGGCAATCACGGAAAAGGCCAGAAGCGCCGCCGACATCACGCTCGCCTGATCGAGGCGGAACGCCTGCACGCGATCATAGATCGCGATCGAGAGCACGCGCGTCTCGCCGGGAATGCTGCCGCCGATCATCAGGATCACACCGAACTCACCCAGCGTATGCGCGAACGTCAACGCGATCGCCGACACGATCCCCGGCCACGCCAGCGGTAGCTCGATGCGCCGCATCGTCTCCCAGCGCGACAGTCCGCTGACGAACGCCGCCTCGCGCACGTTGCGTGGAATGGCCTCGAACGAGCGCTGGATGGGCTGTACCGCGAACGGCAGGTTGACGATCAGCGAAGCAATGAGAATGCCCGTGAATGAGAACACGAGCGATGACCCGAACACCGACTTGAGAAAGCTCCCGAACCAGTACTGCGGCGAGAACGCAATCAGCAGATAGAGTCCCAGCACCGTGGGCGGAAGCACCAGCGGCAGCATGATCAACGCTTCGATGCCGCTCTTGAACCGCACATGGCCCCACGCAAGCAGGCGCGCGAGCATGATGGCAATCGGCAGCAGCAGGACGACTGTCCATGCAGCAAGCTGCAGCGAAAGTGCGAATGCCGTCCAATCCATACGCGCGTTGCTCTTGGGATCGACCTACGACGTCGGTACGCTGAAGCCGCTCGCCTCGAGCACTTCGCGTCCGGCCGGCCCGCGCACGAACTCCACGAAGGCCTTGGCTACCGGCCCGGCGCCCTTCACGACCGCGAGGCCATGATTGATCGGCCCATACAGCGCTTGCGGCACCACGGCCGACTGTATCTTAGGCGCAATCTCTTTCGAAATGGCGAGGGATTTTGCGATGAAGCCGACGTCGGCCGCCCCCGTTGACACGAATGTCGCCGCCTGGCCGATGTTCTCGCCCGTTACGAACAGCGGCTTCGCCTGCTCCAGTAGACCCGCCTTCTCCAAAGCCTCCTGCGCCGCTCGGCCGTAAGGAGCGGTCTCCGGATTGGCGATGGCGATATGCTTCACCTTGCCCGCTGCAAGCGCGTCCTTCAAGCCCTTGAGGTCGCCGTCCACGCCGACCGCCGACCCCATAGGCGCGGCAATGCTCAACTCACCGCGCGCAAACACCAGCGGTGCGCCATCCGTCAGCCCCGCGGCCGCAAGCTTCTTGACGCTCTTGTCGTCGGCCGCAAACAGAACCTGGAATGGTGCGCTGGCCTCGATCTGGCTGACGAGGTTGCCGGTCGCGCCATACGTGATCTTGACGCTCTTTCCGCTTTCCTTCTCGAACCGCTTCGCGATCTCATCGAGCGCGTAGCGCAAGCTCGCCGCAGCCGCGAGAGCCGGCGCCTCGGCCGTCTGGGAAGACGTTGCCGGGCCGGCCTGCCCTTGGGCTCGCAACGGCGCCGTTACGGCCAGCATCGCCAGCGAAGCGACGAGCATCGACCCAAGTGCACCGAAGACGGCGCGCGAACCTGACCTCATGACGAATGACCTCCATGCCATTTCGGCGGCATGTTAGTCGGGCGCCGACGTCATAGTCGAGCGCTATATTCAGTCGGGAATATCGGCTGTTGCGCTTACCTTCGCCTTTGCAGAGTCTCGTCCGTCGGCGACCCCGGACCCAGAGCCTTGGGACTCCCGCTGCGGGGTTAAGAAGCGCTCTCTGAGATCCACCGTGGCGCGCCGTCCGATGCTCGCGCGGTGCTGTCCGAGCCATTTGTCGGCCTCGTCGCGGCCCGCACTGAAGAGATAGTTCAGCAGCGTCCAGTCGGGCTTCATCGTACTGTCGGCGCTGAGCGCGCTGGTATAGCGCCCCGCCTCGATGAGATGGAAGCGATGCGTCGCGAGCTTGGCATAACGTCCGCGCGGACCGCCGAGCCGTCCCTGCCAGCACTCACGCACGGTCTCGATCAGCTCGATCTCCCGTATCAGCGGCGCGTTGAAGGCGAGCCGATTGACGTGCAGGCCGATCTCGCGCACGCCGGTCGGCAAACCCTGCCGCACCAGCGGACTGAGCTGCACGATCAGAGTGTCTTCGACCGGGCTCTCCATGGCGAGCGTCTTGATATCGGGGTTGGCGGAGAAGCCACCATCCCAATAGGCAACACCGTCGATCTCCACCGCATGATGCAGCGTCGGCAGACAGGCCGATGCCAGCACCGCTTCAACAGTGAGTTCATTGCGACGGAAGATGCGGGCGCGACCACTGGCAACTTCGGTCGCAGCAATCAGCAACTCGATGGGCGACGCATTACGCAGCTTCTCGAAGTCGATGCTTTCCGAGAGCAGCCGACGTAAGGGATCGAAGCCCAGCGGATTGAACTCGTATGGCGACCACAGGCTCGCCATCTGCGCGAGCTGCGGCGCACGCGAAAGGCCATAGAGAAATGGGTTGAGGCGCATGAGGTCAGGAACGCCGGCCTTATGCACGGCCTCCCACACGCCGCGCAGCTTGGTGCGCGCGGAAGATTTTCCACCTTCACTGAGGCCGGCCGCGATCGCGACGGCATTCACCGCGCCGGCGCTCGTCGCACTGACCCAGCTGATGTCCAGCTCTTCGTCTTCCAGCAGACGGTCGAGCACACCCCAGGTGAAGGCGCCATGAGCACCTCCGCCCTGCAGCGCAAGGTTCAGCCGAATGTTTCTTCGGAACAGCCGCACTTGCATTCGCCCCGCCTGACCGGGGCGCTCCATCCGCTCGTCACCCCGTAGCCCTATATAGTGTCACGGCGGCGGATGAATGGGGAGAACCGCGCACCCAGCATGACGACGTGCATGCGTGACATCTGCGCCATAGATTTGTGCAAGCGGCAGAACCGCCGCCAACAGCTGCGCAGGCGTTGTGCATAGAGCGCGGAAACGCTGGTTATGCGACAGGCTATCGCTCAGACCGTGCGACAACAGAGCGCGCAAAAGATGCGATTGCCTCACAGCTTTTAGCGCTTCAGAGCGCTGTCACGTCAGCAGCTTGCGTTCGATCTGCACGACCGAATGACCGCCCGCCTCGATGCCGCGCGTCACACACTCGATATGCACGCCGGATGCACTGCGTCCAATGCGCAGAAGATTGTAGCGACCGAGCGGTTCGTTTCCGTGCGCATGCAGCGCCGAGCCCGAAGCAACGCCGATCACCGGCACGCTCCCGCCGCCGACTTCCGGCAAGCGTGCGAAATCCATGTGGCTGTCACGATGATTGTGACCATGCAGCACAAGCTCTGCACCACGCTGCGCAAGAACGCGCGACAATGGTCCTGCATCGCGTAGCGCGCGCCGCGGCGGCGCTTGGCCCGGCAACGGAGGATGGTGGATCAGCACCACGCGGATCATGCCGTCGGCTTCCAGCCGTTGCAGCAGCGTGTCGAGCTTGGCGAGCTGCGGGTCTCCCACTTCACCGGCTGCAATGAACGGCGGTGTCTCCACCGCCGAATTGACGCCGATCAGTGCCACCGGCCCGACCCGGCGCACGAACGGAAACTGCAAAGTCCCTGGCGCCGAATACTGCGCGCCCCACGCGTCCGCGTGCATGTAGTCCGCCCACCGCGCAACACCCGGATCGCTGCCCAGCGTCGTGTAGATGTCATGATTGCCCGGCACGACCGTCACACCCTGCGGCGTCCCCAGATCGTGCAACCATTGCGTCGCCGCCTCGTATTCCGCCGGTAGACCGAGATTGATGAGATCGCCGGTCACGGCGACATGGTCGGGCTGATGCGATTTCAAATCGGCGACGATGGCATCCAGCGCCGAGCGCTTATGTACGCGCTGCCGCTGCCGACGCCAGTTGATGTATCCAAGTCCGCGCTTGACGTTGAGGTGCCGTAGCGCCAATCCCGTCAACGGAGAAAGATGCACATCGGACACGTGCGCCAATGTGATCGTGTCGGTCGTGATGGTATCGGACGGGATCGTTTCGTTCATCGCGCGATCGTTGGCCGCCGTTAAGGTTCATCGGGCAGGTTATCGTGCCCAACTTAGCATGTCGGGCACGCAATCCGCGTGTACCGATGTGCCATCGCAGGGTGCGAATGGTCGCGCAACAGGGAGCGCCGTTTTGCCGGCACGAACGATCGTCACCAAGGTTCTGCAGCGCTATTGGCGCCTGTCGCGCGGCTTGACGCTCGGAGCGCAGGCAGCCTTGCTCGATGCTGACAATCGCGTCCTTTTGATCCGCCACACTTATCGTCCTGGCTGGCACTTTCCCGGCGGCGGCGTCGAGCGCGGCGAGACGGTCGAGGACGCACTGACCCGCGAGATCGAGGAAGAGGCCGGCGTCGTCCTCATGCAGCCGGCGGAGCTGTTCGGCATCTATTCCAACCAGGCGATTTTTCCCAATGATCACGTCGCGCTGTTCGTGGCGCGCCATTGGCAACAAAACCGGGTGCCGAAGCCCAACCACGAGATCGCCGAGCACAAGCTGTTCGCACCTGATGCCCTGCCGCCCGATCTCAACGCCGGCACCGCGCGGCGCCTTGCCGAAATCCTGTCCGGCAAACCTCGGATCCGGGCGTGGTAGAACGGCGCCAGCCCCCTGCGCGCCAGCGTCCCCTGGACCCTCGATTGGCGCCGTGCTACAGCGCGCCACATGGTCAGAAGGCTACGAGGATCTGAACTGCGACGAGGTGGTGCGCCGATGCGTACCGCCCGTATCTAAGCGTCCGTTGCAGAAATGAGCACGCCGGCCTCGCCCGCGCGTCTCGTGTCGAGAGCCTCGCCCTCCATGTCGCCTCAATTCATCAGCCGACCCGTCGCGCCGGAAGACCTTCCCGCAATATCGCAGCTTCACGATAAGGTCTTCGGACCGGGACGCTTCACGCGCACCGCCTACCGCGTCCGCGAAGGCACGCCCGCCGTCTCACCCTACTGCCGTGCCATCCTTCTCGGCGATCGACTGATCGCCGCCGTACGCATCACGCCGATCGCGATTGGCGGGAAGCCGGGCGCCGTCCTTCTTGGCCCGGTCGCTGTCGATCCCGACTTCGCCAGCCAGGGCTTTGGCACGCGCCTGATCACCGAGGCCATCACGACCGCCAAAGCCGGCAACATCGAGCTGGTGCTGCTCGTCGGCGATGAGCCGTACTACGGCCGCTTCGGCTTCCACATGGTGCCACCCGGGCAGATCACGCTCCCCGGCCCAGTCGACCCGCGCCGCCTTCTGGCCGCCGAACTCATTGAGGGCGCCGCTAAGGAGGCGCATGGCCTCGTTGCGGGCATCCACACCTCATAGATGATCTTCTTCACGAGCTTCGGTTAGCCTGGCCGCAACGCAACGGCTGGGAGATCCCATATGGATCGGCGGACGGTAATCGGTGGCGCGGGCATGCTCATCGCCGCCCAGGCGCTCAGTCTCAAGGCAGAAGGGCGAGCGGTGTCCTCGCCCGTGCTGCCCGATGACCAGCGCTTCATGCAGCTCGCGGTCGATCAGGCCAAAAAGGGCGACTATCCATTCGGCACCGTCATCGTGCAGGGCGGCGTCGTGCTCGCAACTGGCTTTAACAGCGCCCGGCGCAATGCCGACCCGACGGCCCACGGCGAAATGGTCGCCATCAGAGCCTTCCTCGATGCGCATGGCCCTGACGCATTGAAGGGCACCACGCTCTACACGTCGGGCGAGCCGTGCGTGATGTGCATGGGCGCCATCATTTGGTGCGGCATCAAGCGGGTGGTCTACGCAGCCTCGATCGCCGAACTCGCGACGCGCATCGGCCAGATCGACATCACCGCGCAGCAGATCGCCGCGGCAACGCCCTTCGCCGACATCGACTTGACCGGCGGCGTCCTCGCACCGGAGGCCATGACGCTTTTCCCGGCTCCCAAGTAGCGACAGCGGGGGGAACCCAGGGCGGGCCCTGGGAACTCTTGTCAGTGCCGCGAGTTTATCCGCCGAACCACCGCACTGAGGAGTTGACCAATGCGCAGCGTAGTTCTGTGGCTGCTCGGCGTGCCGATCAGCATCATCATCCTGCTGAACATTTTCAACGTGATCTAAGCAGGCAGTTACCGGCGTGAACGCGCTCGGCCCATCGGCCGGGCGCTTTCTTTTTGGCCAGCCGATTTTTCAGCTTTTTGCGCCGCGAGCATAAGCTCTAATTATTTTCCAGGTCGCGGGAACCAACATCTGCCTGGCACATTATCCATGCGGACACGGGCCTCGCCTCCCCTCCCCCCATCCCCTCGTCGAGGCACGGGTCCAACTATTCAGAGGGCATCCACCTCCCCTTAGGAGAGTTGTGGATGCCCTCTTTCTTTGTTCATCCCCGCGCAGATTGAATCGCTCTTCGCGCGCTCCTAATCTCCATCGCCGATGACGGGAGCCTGCAGCATGACGGAAAAGCCATTTGCGACCGGGCGTTGCCTGTGCGGAGCGGTCAGTTTCTCTGTAGCCGCGCCACCGCTGCTGATGGTCCAGTGTCACTGCACCGACTGCCAGCGGATATCGGGTGGCGGCCACCTTTCCATCGCGCGCTTCAAGTCGGATGGCGTCACGATCTCAGGCGAGACCAAAACCCACATCGTCACGGCCGACAGCGGCAACACGGTCACGCGGCGGTTCTGCCCGACGTGCGGAAGCCGGCTGTTCTCTGAAAGCTCGGGGCGTCCGGGCGTGATTGGAATCGTGGCTGGCGCGGTCGACGATAACGCGTGGTTCGAGCCCGAAATGGTGATCTTCAAGCGCTCGCAGCCGCTTTGGGACATCACCGTCGATGATGTCCCCTGCTACGATACGCTGCCGCCACCTACGCCCACCTGAGCAGAACTCAGTCGGCGAACGGATCCTTCATCAGGATCGTGTCGTCGCGCTCCGGGCTCGTCGACAGCATCGTCACCGGGCGCTCGATCAGCTCCTCGATGTAGCGCACGTACTTCACGGCCTGCGCCGGCAGCTCGCTCCACGAACGCGCGCCGTACGTCGACTGCGACCATCCCGGAAGCGTCTCGTAGATTGGCTGCACACGCGCCTGGGCGCCGCTGCTTGCCGGCAGCCGGTCGATGCGCTCGCCGTCAAGCATATAGCCGACGCCGACCTTGATCTCCTCGAAGCCGTCGAGAACGTCGAGCTTGGTCAGCGCAATGCCGTCGATGCCGGCGATCTTCAAGGTCTGCCGCACCAGCGTTGCATCGAACCATCCGCAGCGCCGCTTGCGCCCCGTCACCGTCCCGAACTCGCGCCCGCGCTCGCCGATGCGGTTGCCGATTTCGTCGGTGAGCTCGGTCGGGAACGGCCCCGATCCGACACGCGTCGTATAGGCCTTCGCGATCCCGAGCACGTACCCGATGCTGCGCGGTCCCATGCCAGAGCCCGTAGCCGCCTGCGCCGCCACCGTGTTCGATGACGTAACGAACGGATACGTCCCATGATCGATATCGAGCAGCGCTCCCTGCGCGCCTTCGAACAGGATGCGCTTGCCCGCCTTGCGCTCGCTGTCGAGAAGCTCCCACGTCACATCGGTGAAGGGCAGGATACTCGGAGCGATCGCAATCAGCTCGGCGATGAGCGCGTCTTTGGAAACCTCCGGCTTCGATAACCCGCGCCGCAGTGCGTTGTGATGCACGAGGATGCGATCGACCTTGTCGCCAAGCGTCGCCGGATTGCGCAGATCCTGCACGCGGATCGCACGCCGCCCCACCTTGTCTTCGTAGGCAGGACCGATGCCGCGTCCGGTCGTGCCGATCTTGCCGGCCCCGGCGGCTTCTTCGCGCATCTGATCGAGCTCACGATGCAGCGGCAGGATCAGCGTCGCGTTGCCCGCAACGCGCAGGTTGTCCCGCGTGACCGAAACGCCCTGCGCGCCAAGCTTCTCGATCTCAGCACAAAGAGCCCACGGATCGACGACCACGCCGTTGCCGATGACCCCGAGCTTGCCCGGCCGTACAACACCCGACGGCAGCAGCGAGAGCTTGAAGGTCTTGTCGCCGATGACCAGCGTATGGCCGGCGTTATGGCCGCCCTGGAAGCGCACGACGATGTCGGCGCGCTCCGATAGCCAATCCACGACCTTGCCCTTGCCCTCGTCGCCCCACTGGGCGCCGACCACCGCGACGTTCGCCATAATCCAAGTCCCACTCACGATTAGGCCCCGGAACGGTTTCCAGGGCCATCCGGGGCCTTATAGCGCAGATTCGCCGCTGCCAACCCCCTACAGGGGGCCGGCGGACGGCCGGGGCCGGAAAATCGAGGTTTTTGGTGCCTATCGGTAAACGATCGAGCGCGCGCCGGGCCAGATCACGCGATAGCCGAACTCGATCTGCCGCTCCTCCTCCGGCCCCAGCTTGGACTCGAAGGAAATCACCCCGCGCTTGCCGTCGACATCCTTTTTCGTTGGCGTCGGGCCGACGTACTCGACCTTGATATCCTCGTTCTGCGAAACCGGGATCTGGTCCTGCACGACCAGTCCCACGGCCCGCTCGTGCATGTTCTTCACCGTGATGCGGAAGTTGCGGCTGTCGGTCTTTGCCGACGAGATGAGCCCGGTCTCGCCGCG
Source organism: Hyphomicrobium sp. (assembly GCA_030148725.1). Classification (GTDB taxonomy): domain Bacteria; phylum Pseudomonadota; class Alphaproteobacteria; order Rhizobiales; family Hyphomicrobiaceae; genus Hyphomicrobium_A. The sequence goes on along the minus strand of JASBSU010000050.1, from coordinate 56,878 downwards.
CTGCTCGTTGGCGATCGTATGGCGCACGCGCATCTGGTCGTCCGCACCGAACCCGAGTTCGTAGTCCTCACCCGGGGCCAGTGCCGGCAGAGCGCCCGATCCGACGAACGTGCCATCGCGGAACAGCGAGACCGAGCCCGGCAGCAGCGGCGCCCCCTTCGGCAGCAGCAGCTTGGCGTAGAGGTAGGCCTTCGCGTCGAGCTTCGGCACCGTGCGCACCGTGAGAACCGGTTCGACCTGATCCTGCTGCAGGAAGACCCGTTTGGACTCTCCCGTTGCCGGAACAGTGGGACGCCCAGGAACCGCAAACACTGCCTGGAACGGCGCGACCTCGGCACTCGCACCCTGCGGCGCGATTTCGAGCAAAGGCGCAGCCTCGGCCATCGAGTCGCGATTCCGGCTCACGGCAAGCTTGGTCCGGCGTTCGGACAAGCCGTCGTACTCGGCAAGCGGCGCCGGCGCGGCAGGCGCGCTCATGGCAACCGGGTGAGGCTCGGCCGGATAATCGACGGTGATCGTTCCAAGATCCGGAGCAGAAGCATTCGCGGTCGGTCGCGTGGTCGAGAGGAGAAGCGCCACGTTCTCCCAGTTTTCGCCGGTGCGTTGGGTGATGTCGGCCCGCCGCGCCAGTTCCAGCGACGGCGGCGCGGTCTTCGAACCGGTGCCCAGCCGCGCATCGTAATGCGGCGTCCAACTCGCGCTCGGCACCTGGTAGCGAATGGAAAGGTCGGCCTCGAGCGGCGCCGCAGCGACGACGAACACCTTCACCTCGGTCTGCTCTTGACGGCCCGGCGCGAGCGCCGACAGCTTCTTCTCCAGTTCCTCGACGCGGCGGTCGAGGTCGCGCTTCTTGACCTCAGCATCGAGCGCTGAACGCTGCGCATCGACCATGCCTGTCCCGATCAACGACAGGACCTGCTGCCAGTCCGTTCGCGGCACCGGCTCTGCCGCGGGAGCCGGCTGCCCCTCCTGCGCTTGCGGACGGCCCGGCATCTCAGCGAGGTTCTGCAGCAGCATCTTCTGCGTCTGCGCGGCATCCTCCTGACCTTGGATCAAACCGCGCTCATCGCGCAGCTTCTCGATCTGATCCTCGATGCTCTTGCGCTCCGCCTGCAGCGCCTCCTGGTCGGCACGCGGAATATACCGGCGTCGCGTATCGACGGATTGGATCTCGAGGCCAGCGGTCGCCTTGCCTTCGACGCGGATCGAGCCCGGCACGACCTCGGCCGGCAGATCACTGATGATGAGCGTGTGCTCGCCCTTTTCGATGGGCAGCCGCGCGGCTCGCGTGGCTTCCGCGCCCGACGGGAAAACGGTGACGGTCTCGATGCGCGAAACGACGGGCATCTCGGCGGCAATCGCCGTTCCTGCGAGCGCACTCAGCGAAATGAAACCTGTGACCGCAGCGGCGATGCGCATTCTCTCCCCATCCTTCTCGAATTCGGCGCCGCCGAAGCAACGCCCTCCCCAGGTCTGACGAGTGCGGTCGGTTCGCGTCTGAATTATGGCCGAAAGGCCGTGGAGCGGTGGGCAGCGACGGCCTCGTTAACCCTGTTCCGCCAATGCCTTGGCGTGGGCCCAGTCGAGCCAGGGCGTGAGCGCCTCCAGATCGTCCCGCTCGATGGTGGCACCGCACCAGACCCGCAGCCCCGCAGGCGCCGTTCGGTAGGCGCCGATGTCGTAGGCAACGCCGTCCTCGGCCAGCAGCGACGCTATCCTCCCGCCTATCCGCCGCTCGGCGGCGACGCCCCCGGCGATGCCGGACAGCCGCATGCAAACGGAGGTGTTGGAGCGCGTGTCCGCCTCCGCGGCAAGATTGGCGATCCACGAAGTGCGCCCTATCCAATCGAACATTACCGCGGCGTTGCGGTCAGCGCGTGCCTGCAGCGCCGTCAGGCCTCCGACGTCGGCCCCCCAGCGCAGCGCATCGATATAGTCCTCGACGCACAGCAGCGATGGCGTGTTGATCGTCACGCCCGAAAAAATCGCCTCATCGACACGGCCATCCTCCACCAGACGGAACAGCTTGGGGATCGGCCAGGACGGCCGGTGCGCGTGCAAGCGTTCCAGCGCTCGCGGCGAAAGGATCAGCATGCCATGCGCAGCTTCGCCGCCCAGCACTTTCTGCCAGGAGAACGTCGCGACATCGACCTTCCGCCAGTCGATCTGCTGCGCGAACAGCGCCGACGTCGCGTCAACGAAGGTGAGGCCTCGGCGATCGTCGGCAATCCAATCGCCATTGGGAACGCGCACGCCCGAGGCGGTGCCGTTCCAAGTGAAGATCACATCCCTGTCGAAGTCGACCGCCGCAAGATCCGGCAGATATCCGTACTCGGCGTCGAGCACGCGCGCATCGGAGAGGCGCAGTTGATCGACGATGTCCGCGGCCCAGCGCTTTCCGAACGCCTCCCACGCCAGCACATCGACGCCGCGCGCGCCCAGCATGTTCCACAGCGCCATCTCGAACGCGCCAGTGTCCGAGCCCGGCACGATGGCGAGGCGATAGTCATCCGGCAGTTCGAGCAGCGACCGCGTCAGATCGATGGCGAGCTGCAGCCGCTCTTTGCCCGCTGGCGAGCGATGCGAGCGCCCGACGAGCGCCGACGCGAGAACGTCCGGCGACCAGCCGGGACGCTTTGCGCATGGTCCGCTTGAAAAATTGGGGCAAAGCGGACGGCGCTTGGGCTTATCGGGCTTACTCATGACGCGCGCATCTAGGTCGCGCACGCATCATTCGTCAACATCGGATGCCAGAAACAAAAGGGGCGGCCCTAGGCCGCCCCTACGCGAACAGGTTGTGCGCTGGTCTAGTTCACATAGAACCGGAAACCCGCGCGGATCTGGTGCTCGTTGAGGTCGCCGACCTCGGTCGTATAGAGCGGCACGTTCATGTTGCTGAGCGTGACTTGCGACCCGCCGATGTGCAGGAAGCGGTAGTTCACGTCGATCGCGAAGAACGAGGAGAAATCGTAGGACACGCCAACCATCGCCGCAGCGGCGAAAGCGACGTCAGTGCTGCGCTGGCTGGTCGTCGCACCGCCAAGGCCATTTTCGTTGAGCGTCGAGCTCTGCGTCAGCTGATTGACGGCAAAGCCAAGACCACCGCCAAGATAAGGCGTCCACGGCGTGCCGGTGCGGAAATCGTAGTAGGCGTTGAGCAGCAGAATGGTGGACATGAACTTCGTCTTGTCCTCGGCGACCGTGTAGACCGCCGGAGAGCCGACGAAGCCGTTGCCCGTATATTCAGCGTGCATGATCGAATGAATGTCGACCGTGAAATCCGTGCGCCAGTTCGGGCTCCAGATGTAGCCCACGCCAACGCCACCGGTGAAGGAAGGCTCGAAGCTCTGCGAGTACTGCCCACTGCCGAAGATGGACTCGACCAGGTTCGTGCCCAGCACGTTGACCGACGGTGAGCCGCCGAAGCCAGCCGCGAAGTCACCGCGAAAATACCAGTCGGCCTCCTCGACCGGGATCGGGATCGGTGCCGGTACCGGCGTGCGCACACCCGATGGGTTGATACCGTTGGAATAGTAGGGGTCGCCATCAGCCAGCGCGGATGAAGCCGCGGCGCCGATCATTGTGATGGCGGCGACGAGGGCGAACGAGATTCTGCTGCATGCACGGTTCATGTGCGTCGATCCTTGCTTGACGGCTGGCCGGCCTGTAGCCGCCCGACGTCCTAACTCTGCCTTGCAGGCCGATCCGCCTCCCTGGCGCCGGCCTCACGCGTAAGCAAACTAGGAAATCGAACTTCAACTTCAGGCGGCCACGATCGACGCCGGGCCGTTGTGGCCGGGCCCGCGAACGGGCCCGGCCGTATCGTGTGTCGAGCGCCGCACGGCGCTCGGAGAATTACTTCACCGGAACGTAGGACACCGGCTCGCGCTGCAGCTTGTAGCGAAGGCCAAGCAGGACGTCGTTCGACTGGATGTCCTTGATCTGATGACCGGCGTAGGCAACGTTGCCCTGATACGTCGTCACGTCGCCGCTCGATGCGTTGCCCATGTTGACCCAGCGATACGACAGGTCGAGCGCAACCTGCGACGTGATGTCGAAGCTCGCACCGGCATAGAAGGCGTAGGCGAAGTTCGTCGTGTTCTTGTCGGCACCGAAGGCGACGCCGTTGTTGGGAACGTTGACGTCCTTCAGACCCTCGACGGAGATGTTCGAGAAGCCGATGCCGGCGCCGATGTACGGCGTGAACCCGCACCAGTTGCCCATGTCGATGTAGGCGTTGGCAAGACCGAGCCACGACTTCATGTCAGCGGTGTATTCGTTGGTGCCGGGGCCAAAGCCGACGCCACCCGGATACTGGTCGCTGCCGAAGTAGGTCGTGTCGCCACGATATTCACCGGTCAGGTCGAAGCGCAGCCAGTGGCGCGCCTGCCAGCCGACGCCGAGGCCGAAAATCGGGCTCGACTTGATGTCGTTGTGATGGACGGTGAAATCGTTCGTCTCGTAGCCACTGTTCCACATGTTGCCAGTGTCAGGATTGGCCTGGCCCACATATGCCTTGAAATAGAAGTTGTGATCGCTCGGCGGAGGAGGAACCTCGTAACCGCCCTTGAGACCGCCGTCGTAGATGTCGGCCGCAACAGCCGGAGCGCACATGGCGAGCACGAGTGCTGACCCGAGCACCGCGCCAAGCGCGTAAGAACTGCGATTGGTATTCATTGGATACTTTCCCCTTCGAATTCGTCATGCCGCCCAACTGGGTCGGCTCGAGCGGGCGAACGCGAAACGGTGCTCAATTTCCGAATATGGGGAAGAAGGTTTAAAGACCGCTTAATCGCAGTTTCGATTTGAAACAGCCGCGGCAGCCGCCGGTTAACGGCTCTTTAACGCTCGCGGATGCGCGCCAAAACGATTCCGGCCCCGGCGCCTGAAGCACCGAGGCCGGATGAATTTGGTCCCTGAACTCGCGACAGATCTAGGCCGCTGCTGCCGCGCGCACGGCCTCGACGATATCGCCGACTACCGTTGAAACGAGACGTTCGTCGTCGCCTTCCGCCATCACGCGGATCACCGGCTCTGTGCCGGACGGGCGAATGACGAGACGGCCGTACTCGCCAAGCTTCGCCTTGCCGGCATCGATGGCCTTCACGACACGCGTATCTTCGAGCGGGCTACCATTCGAATAGCGCACATTCTTGAGGATCTGCGGCAGCGGATCGAAGCGCTTCGTGACCTCGCTCACCGGCTTTCCGGTCGACACGGCGACGGCCAGCAACTGCAGCGCCGTGATGAGACCATCGCCCGTCGTCACGTAGTCGGACAATACGATGTGGCCCGACTGCTCGCCGCCGACATTGTATCCGTGCTTGCGCATGTGCTCGACAACGTACCGGTCGCCCACCGGAGTGCGCACCATGTCGAGGCCGAGCCCCTTCAGATAGCGCTCCAGGCCGAGATTGCTCATCACCGTCGCGACGACACCTCCCGACGTAAGCTTGCCCGCGCGCAGCCACGCCTCGGCGATCACTGCCATGACCTGATCGCCGTCGACGATATCGCCCTTCTCGTTGACGATCACCACGCGGTCGGCGTCGCCATCGAGCGCGATACCGACGTCGGCGCGCACTTCCCGCACCTTGGCAATCAGCGCTTCCGGCGCCGTCGAACCGCAGTGATCGTTGATGTTGCGGCCGTTCGGCGCCACGCCGATTTTCACGACCTCCGCACCGAGCTCCCAGAGTGCTTCCGGCGCCACCTTGTACCCGGCACCATTGGCGCAATCGATCACGATCCTGAGGCCGTCGAGCCGCAGGTTCTTTGGCAGCGTACGCTTGGCGAACTCGATATAGCGCTCCTGCGCGCTTTCAACGCGCGTCGCACGGCCGATCGCATCGGCAGGCGCGAGCAACTCCGCGCTGTCGGCGTCGATGAGCTGCTCGATGCGCAGCTCCGTTTCATCGGAAAGCTTGTAGCCATCCGGATCGAACAGCTTGATGCCGTTGTCGTCATAAGGATTGTGTGAAGCCGAGATCATCACGCCGAGATCGGCGCGCAGCGAGCGCGTCAGCATCGCCACCGCCGGCGTCGGCATCGGGCCAAGCAGAAACACGTCCATGCCGACGGCGGTGAAGCCCGACATCAGCGCCGCCTCAAGCATATAACCGGAGAGCCGCGTATCCTTGCCGATCACCACGCGATGGCGATGGTTCGAGTGCGTCTGGAATATCTTGCCGGCCGCCATGCCGACCTTGAGCGCAACCTCGGAGGTCATCGGCGACTTGTTGGCGAGACCGCGGATACCGTCCGTCCCGAAATAGCGGCGCGACATGGAAGTCCCCTTGGGTTTTTGAAGTGGCGGCGTCGAGCGCACCATGGGCTTGGGTTGCGGCGTCGCGATGCGCGAGCTGGCTGGCTTGCCGTTACGACGGCCCGTCATCTTACCGTTCCGCGAACTAGATTGCATACGCTACCCTTACCATCCGCCACTGGCGAGCAACTGATAAGCGCTTCCTGCGAACATATTTCGGCGTTCGCGGCCCCACTTGCCCGATTGCCTCAAATTACGCATACCGCGGTAACGAAAGCGAAAACGGCCCGACGGCCCGGCATTTGGAGAGCCTTCCCCGGCTCAGCCCAGTGCCTTGTCGGTCCCAGCGATAGAGGCGCGCCAGACGTTGATGGCCTGACGCGTTGCGGCGACATCGTGCGCCCTGATGATCTGCATTCCTTGCGCCACCCCTACCAGGGCCGCCGCCAGCGAGCCTGGCACGCGGTCCCGTGGGTTCGGCACGTCCGAGATATGGTCGATCAGCTTCTTGCGCGAGGCTCCCAGAAGCACCGGCACGCCCAGCGCGTGATAGAGGGATAGCGAGGCCATCACGGCCACATTATGGTGTAGATGCTTTCCGAACCCGATGCCGGGGTCCACGACGAGCTTGCCGCGCGCAATCCCCGCCGCCTCGCAGGCCAAAATCCGCCCTTCGAGATAATCGAACACATCGAGCACGACATCCCCATACTGCGGATTGTCGTTCATGGTTCGCGGATCGCCCTGCGCGTGCATGAGGATCACCGGCAATCCGCTTTCGGCAGCGACAGCGAGCGCATTGGGATCGTGCGTCAGCGCGGAAACATCGTTGAGAATGTCGGCGCCGGCACGAGCCGCTTGCCGCATCACGTCCGCCTTGCGCGTATCGATCGAGATCAGGGCATCCGTACGGGCCCGCAAACCCTCTATGACGGGAATGACGCGCCGTAGCTCTTCCTCGACCGGGACGTACGCAGCGCCAGGGCGCGTCGACTCCCCGCCAACGTCGAGAATGTCGGCACCTTCCTCCGCCAAGCGCAGCCCGTGTTCGATGGCCGCTTCCGCCTGATCATGCAGGCCGCCATCCGAAAAGCTGTCCGGCGTGACGTTGACGATCCCCATGATCCGCGGCCGGTCGAACGACATCCCGGCAATGCGCGCCCGCGGTGCCGTGAGGGCTTCGAGATCGCGCGCCGCATCGTGCGTGCCCCGACCCCAGTCGCGTTCCACCGCCTCGCCGAGCGTCACGATGCGCCGGGAAACGCGCGGACCATCGCGCTCCGCGATCTCTACCGTCGTGAAGCGTAGCGGCTGGCCCGCCAGCGGCAGGCCGGCAAAAACAGCCTCCCCCGTTTCGGCAGGCGCCGGAAATAGCCCGATGGGCCGCACATAGGTCGAGCGCTGCATGATGCGGGATCCCCCGAAAAGCAAAACGGCCGCGATAGAACTCGCGGCCGCTTCTATTGTGCTTGGCACCCCCGGTCAAAGGGGCGCGCTGCTCGATCAAGCCGAAGGCTGCGGCTCCATTGGCCCCGTGCCGCCCGAAGGCCGCAACCGGCCGCCGGCGCTTGGAACCGCCGAGCCGATCTCGCCCTTCGGCAGATCGTCGTCCGGCTTGCGCACGATCTTCTCGCCGCGCATCAGAGCTGCAACCTCGTCGCCCGAGATCGTCTCGTATTCCATAAGAGCCTGAGTGATCGCCTCGAGATCATGGCGGTGCGCGGCAATCACCTCGCGTGCCTTGTTCTCGCCGTCGGTGACGATACGACGGATCTCCTGGTCGATCAGCCGCGCCGTGTCCTCGGACATGTTCTGGCGCTGCGTGATCGCGTGGCCGAGGAAGACCTCCTGCTGGTTCTCGTTATACAGCAGCGGCCCGAGCTTCTCGCTCATGCCCCACTCCGTCACCATGCGACGGGCGATGTTGGTCGCCTGCATGATGTCGCTCGAGGCACCGGTGTTGAGGTGCTCCTTGCCATAGATGGCCTGCTCGGCGACACGGCCGCCGAACGACATGGCAATGCGCGCCTCGCACCACTGCTTCGAGTAGCTGAGCTTGTCACGCTCGGGAAGGTTCATCGTCACGCCCAGCGCACGGCCGCGCGGAATGATCGTCACCTTGTGCAGGGGATCACCGCCCGGAACCTTCAGCGAAACGAGCGCATGGCCGGCCTCGTGATAGGCGGTCGCGAGCTTCTCCTCCTCGGTCATGGCCATCGACCGGCGCTCGGCGCCCATCATGACCTTGTCCTTGGAGTCTTCGAACTCGGACTGCGTCACCAGACGCTTGTTGCGACGCGCGGCGAGCAACGCTGCCTCGTTGACGAGGTTTGCGAGGTCAGCACCCGAGAAGCCCGGCGTTCCACGTGCGAGCACCTTCGGATCGACGTTCGGAGCCACCGGAACCTTGCGCATGTGGACGCGCAGGATCTTCTCGCGGCCCGCGACATCCGGGTTCGGCACCGTGATCTGACGGTCGAAGCGGCCGGGACGCAGCAGCGCAGGATCGAGCACGTCCGGACGGTTCGTGGCAGCGATCAGGATGATTCCCTCGTTCGCCTCGAAGCCGTCCATCTCGACAAGAAGCTGGTTCAGCGTCTGCTCGCGCTCGTCGTTTCCGCCGCCCAGGCCCGCACCGCGGTGGCGACCCACCGCGTCGATCTCGTCGATGAAGATGATGCAAGGCGCGTTCTTCTTCGCCTGCTCGAACATGTCGCGCACACGCGACGCGCCGACACCGACGAACATCTCGACGAAGTCAGAGCCCGAGATCGTGAAGAACGGCACGTTGGCTTCGCCGGCGATGGCGCGGGCGAGCAGCGTCTTGCCGGTGCCCGGAGGACCGACCAGCAATGCGCCGCGTGGAATACGTCCGCCAAGGCGCTGGAACTTCTGCGGATCGCGGAGGAACTCGACGATCTCCTGCAGATCGTCCTTGGCTTCGTCGACGCCGGCGACATCCTCGAACGTCACACGGCCGTGACGCTCGGTGAGCAGCTTGGCGCGTGACTTGCCGAAGCCCATGGCGCGACCGGAGCCGGACTGCATCTGGCGCATGAAGAAGATCCACACTGCAATGAGCAGCAGCATGGGGAACCAGTTGAGCAGCATGCCCATGATCGAGGGGACATCCTCGTCAGAAGGACGAGCTCGGAACTTGATGTCTTTCTTCTCGAGGCGCTCGACCAGGGTCGGATCCTGGGGCGCGTACGTCGAGAAGGATGTGCCGCCATCGCGCATCGTACCGTAGATGCGGTTCCCGGCGATCGTCGCATCCGAGACGTTGCCACTGTCGACCGCGCTCAAGAACTCCGAGTAGCTGATCTCGGCGCCGCGGCGGCTCTGAGTGGGGTTGTTGAACAGGTTGAACAAGGCAGCGAGCAGGACGAGGATCGCGACCCAGATGGCGAGCTTCTGAAAGTTTGAGTTCATTTCGTTCCCTGTCGGACGCGAACACGGCCTGCGCCAACACGCTTCCCGGACGTCTCCGGGCGCCGTTCGCAACGCCCGGTTAACATAGGAGTGAGGCAACGCGTTGCCAAGCTACACGCCTCTCGCTCCCCAGGAGCTTAACGGCGGCTCAAAATCTACGACCGCCGATACATCGCAGCATTCATCAGCTTAACGAATGAATTCGGCCGAATATTGCCCTCGCTCCGCGCTCCAAAGCCCCTTAGCGGCCGGCAGATCGGCGATGACCGGAGCGAAAACCAGTTCCCCTTCGCGCCAGAATGCGGGGAGCGTCGCCGCCGCCCGAGCCGGAAGAAAGCCACCGATATCAAGCTGCTGGCGAAGCAGCGCCACGCCTTGGGAGCCCAGAGGACCAACGTCCACCGGTCCCGGACTTGCGAGCTGGGAGGCCACGCGAAACCGCTGATCCCAAACCGCCGAAGCGCCCGGCAGAAGCGTTAACATAGGCAGCGGCGTGCGCCCCGGCTCCCGCTGAACACGGATTTCTGTCCCGTTGCGTGCGACGATGGCACCACCCAGCGTTGCCCCGTCGAAGCCGTCTGCCGCAATGCGGGCAGCCAAAGCCTCCAATTGAGCAAGGTTCAGCGGCTCGACCTGCGCCCCGAACCGTCCGATGAGGCGCCCGAGAAGGCGCAACCGGGTCTCTTCCGGCGCCGCCTGCCACGGAACGAACGCCAGGCTTGCATAGGCGCCTTGATGGAGATCGAGCCGCGCGGCGGCCTCCAGATCGTCCACGTACGCTTCCAGCGCATCCCGCGCCCGCGCCAGTCGACGCGCGCTGAGGGCGAGCTTGTCATTGTCGATGCCGATGTCCGCCAGCGCCTCCCGCGCATGTCGGACCCGCACCCGCTCGAAACGGTCGGCCTCGTTGCTCGGATCTTCGATCCAGTTCCGGCCAGCTGCGCGCAACGTCGCGCGCAGGCGAGCCCCCGAAAGCCCAAGCAGCGGCCGCACGAGCGCAACGCCTTGCCCGCTTGCCGCATCGAGGGGGCGGCTCGCCGGCATGCCCGCCAACCCGTCCAGCCCGCTCCCCCGACCCAACCGCATCAGCAGCGTCTCGGCCTGATCGTCTTCGGTGTGGGCCGTGACGACCGCGCGCTCTTCAGCTGCAGACAGCGAACCAGCAAACTGCTCGAGCAGCCGATAGCGAGCCGAGCGAGCGGCGTCCTGCACACCTGTCAGCGGCTTGGCGCCATCCCAGGAAAGCAGCGTCGCGTCCAGGCCGGTCGCGCGCGCCTCGGCGACAACCCACTCCGCCTCATCGCGCGAGCCATCGCGCAAACCGTGGTCGACAGTTGCGACGCAGATGTGCGGAGCATCGGGATTTTGCCCGGCCCATCGATGAGCCAAGTGCATCAGAGCCAAGCTGTCGGCACCGCCGGAAACAGCAAGGATCAAAGTCTGAAAGTGCGCGAGCGGTGCGAAAAGCGGCTGGAGCTCGTGGTCTTGAACCTCCAGCTCATCGGTCCGGGACGGATCGCCAGGCGACCGCGTCGTTCTGTCGTCAGCTGCAGCCAATACGCTTGCGCTCGGACTTCGCGCGGTTCTTGACGTTCTCAGGGGCATTCGGAAAACGCGTCGACAGCTCGCCGAACGACGAGCAAGCGGCGTCTTTCTGGCCAAGGCGGTCGAGCGACATCGCCAGCTTCAGCAGGCTGTCGGCTGCGCGCGGGTTGCCCGCATAGGTCTGATAGCCTTTCAGGAACGAGCCCGCTGCGGCCTTGTATTCTCCGCGCACGAAATGCGCCTCGCCGAGCCAGTACTGAGCATTGCCGGCAAGTGAATCCTGCGGATAGCGGCTGAGGAAGTCTTCGAACGCGGCCTGAGCCGCCGTGTAGTCCCGCTGCATGAGATAGCCGTAGGCTGTCTCGTAAAGCTGCTTGGCATTGCCGGCATCGGCGCCGTTCGGTGCCGTAGCAGCGCCGAACGCAGGCGGAAGTGCCGCCATCTCTGGCGCCGGGCTCGCAGCCGCGCCCGTGGCGCCAACATCTGCGGCGCCTGTAGCGGCGCCTGTAGCAGCGCCAGTGCTGGCCGCCGGATGATCGCTCTCGATGAGCCCGCCGATCGAATCGCCGCCGGTTGCGGCCGTCACGGTCGTCGATCCGAAACGCCCGGCATCGAACGGCTCGCCAGCCTTGACCGCGGCCGGAGAGCTGCTGAGCGACGCGGCGCTGGTCGGCGGCTCGGCGCTCGGTGCCATGGACGGGGACGCATCCGAGCGGCGCGGCTGGCCACCCATCGCGCGAACTTGCTCGGTGAGCTGCTGCACTTGTGCCGCGAGAGCACGAAGCTGCGTTTCGAGGCCGTCGATCCGTACGCTGTCTGCGCCGCCGCCGAAGCTTCCACCCGCATCGCCCGCAGGCGCAGCGCCACCGCCGCGTGCCAGCGATTCGAGGGTTCCGATCACGACCTGCATGTCGACCAGCTGTTCTTCCAGCTGGTTGACCCGCTGCTGCAGCGCCGAATCCTCGCCCGACGCAGCCGGAGCTTTGGCCTTGGGTTGCGCCGGCTGTGCCGGTGCCGCCTGCGCGAGCTGTAGCGGCTCGGCCGCCAGCGTCGCGACGGTCGTTGCGGCGATCGAAACGCCGGCAAACACAAGAGATGCTAGAGGACGAAGCATGGGCACTGACGATCTCGACTTCCAATAAGGCTTCATCACAACCAAGTCGAAGTTGCCCGGGGGAGCAGATCTTTCGACCCTTTCGAACCTCGCCGATGCCCGATAAATCGAGCCACGGCCGGAGAAATTGCCCTCCTAGGCATCACTTGCGACGCGCGATGTCAACGCGTCATCCCCACCGTCTCGCCTGACTGGCCCACGGTCTGACTGACCGTGGCCGTGGCCGGCGTAACGGTCGCCGGGGCAGACGGCGCGAGGGCAGTGGACAGAGGGAAAGAGCTGACCAGACCCAGGCGCTCCCGGGTCCCCGTGGCGAAGACCAGCGTCACGGCCCGGCGATTCTGGGACAGGCAGTCGCTGTCGGAGCAGGTCGCGACGCGAACCGAGCGCCCGAGCGGCACGATCGCGATGCGATTGGGCTCTACGCCCTCCTCGATAAGCCGCCGACGGACCGATTCGGCGCGCGCCTGCGAAAGCTCGACGTTCTCCTGCTCGGTGCCGGGCTCGTCCGCATGGCCCTCGATGGCCGCCTCGAACTCATGCCAGCGCATCAGCCACTGGGCCTGTGCGCTGAGGGCGAGACGCGCACGGCTCCCGAGTTCAGAGCTACCGGCGGAAAAGAACACGCGATCGCCAGCCTCGACACGCAGCTTCGACTGGATCGAAGCATTGCGTCTCAGCTCGCGGTCCCACGAGGGAGGCGAGACGCGCGTCGGTTGCTGGACAACCGGCTCTTCAGGCTCGCTCCCAAAGCTTGGCAAGGCGCCGGTGACCGAGATCGCATCGAATGTGTTGCTTGCGGCCGAGGCGCTGGAGGTGCCGGCGTTGAGCTCCGCGAGATCGCGCCGCGCCTGTTCGGCGGCTCCGCTCATTGGATAGCGCGCGATCACCGATTGGAACGTCTCCCGCGCGACGTCCTCGTGCCCCGCCGACAGCTTCTCGAGCCCGTCCAGATAAAGCTCTTCCGCACGCTGATCGGCCGTATATCCGGACGACGGATTGGACGCGACAGGGTCGCTCCAAGCCTCGCGCGGCGAGATCCCGCCGACGATAACGACTGCGGCGACGAGCGCACAGCGTCCGGCAACGCTAACCGAAACACGCTTTGGCGACCGCATCGAATTCCCCACCGAGCAAACCGCTGAAATCGCAGCGATCATTGCGCAGCGTTTGCGGCAAATCTTTGCTGTGTTGCGAACCTGCGCTCTGAGGTGTGGACGTGAGGCATCGGCGCAACAGCGACCGCGACGCACTCCATAAAAGAACAATCCCGTGCGGCGTGCCGCACGGGATTGGAATTGTAGAGGCGAATTGCGTGCTTTGCGTCAGTTGCCGGCGGTGCGCGAGTTCAGCACCGTTTGAGCGCGGCGATTTTGTGACCAGCACGAGATGTCGTTACAGACCGCAACGGGCCGTTCCTTACCGTAGGAGATCGTCCGGATACGAGACCCGTTGATTCCATTCTGAGCGAGGAAGTTGCGGACCGTGGTCGCACGGCGTGCACCGAGCGCGATGTTGTACTCGCGGGTACCGCGCTCGTCGGCGTGGCCCTCGATGGTGATCGTGTACTGCGGATACTGCTGCAGCCACTGCGACTGCTTCTGCAGGATCGTCGTCGCTTCAGGCGTCAGATCCGAGCTGTCGGTCGTAAAGTAGACGATGTCGCCCACGTTCACGGCGAAGTCGCGATGCGTGCCAGGCGCCACCGATCCATCGCGTCCGGTCAGCGACGAGTTCGGCTGGTTCTCGTTATTGGCGCATGCTGTAGCCAGCGCACCCACGAGCAAAACCGCAAGGAGGCGCGATGCGCGGATGAGCCAGGAAGTCGAGGCCATGAAATTCCCTTTCGTCGCGCTCCACTAACATCGGAGACGTGGCGACTGTTCCAGAACGTCGATGAGTTACCCGACCGCTTGTACGAAAATGTGGCCGGACGCTCACAACAACCGGCACCATTGTGCGATTCGTAACGCAGCAGCACCGAGCGCCAAACATAAACCGGTGAAAAGCCTGTATGCGCAGCGACCAATGGACCCGGTGTGACTTCTGCGCCGCGTCCGTGCGAGGCCCGCCACACTTCTCGAGCCGAGCATCGGCTCCGATGATCACCAGGCTGCGTCGCTCCGAACAGAATCCGGACGAAGATCCCGGTCGCTCAACGTCGCACGGATTCTCGGCTCGCACCTGAGCGATTCTCTCGCCGCGCTAGCATCACGGCTTCCGCCCAGGCGCGTCGCTACTGGCTCGCGCGGCCAACAACCTCATGATTCGATCAGGGGGCCCGGCGCCACGATCACGCCTCCGCAGAACGAGGGAGCCGCACCACCTAGCGGGCTAACGTCATCGTCCAGGGACCTGGACACGCCGGCGAGGCCTCCGGAAACTGACTCGGGCCATCACTGGGCATGTCCCTCACGCGCCGGCCTGGCGTTCCGCGCCCGCTGCGTGGCTGCCGCAAAACGAAAAAGAGCACCCGCGGCGCCCCCAAAAAGCGTCAGGGTCGAGACCGCCGCCCGAAGGCTTTGATCTCGACCCTGATAATTCGCTCTCCTCGACCAAAGCCGAGGAGACGATAACTAGGTGCTTAGCGCGCCGGCTGGGCAGCGACCGGGAGGTCGGCGCCGAGCTTCAGCGGAGCAGGCTCCTCGCGGCGGCAAGCGCCGAGAGCAACAGCAGCGGCAACAGCCGCAATAAGGATAGCCCCCTTCATAGTGTATTCTCCTAAAAGATTGTCCCTACCTCGACTAAGCGAATTGCTTAGCGAGCAACTTCGGTGGTCATGTCAGCGCCGAGCTTCAGCGGAGCAGGCTCTTCACGACGGCAAGCGCCCAGAGCAACAGCAGCGACGACGACGGCGAGTACGATTGCACTCTTCATAGCATTTTCTCCTAATGTTGTCCTGGCCTTACCGCCTGCTCTTAGCGAGCGGGCTGCGCAGCGGCAGGCAGATCAGCGCCCAGCTTCAGCGGCGCCGGTTCCTCACGACGGCAGGCGCCGAGAGCGACAGCCGCAACCACTGCTGACAAAACGATCAGCCCCTTAAAACCCTGCATGGTCTCATCTCCTGATGCTTTATCGGCACTAGCCATATACTGGGGTACTTGTGCGGCCCGACTTGATCAAGAACGGAGGCAGTTATCCCTCAGTTTTCCAAGCCGGTAGGTGCGAAAATGCAACTCCGTTCCACACTGTCCTCAGCCACTGGCTAAAGGCCGTTCGTCCCAACCGGAAAAGCCCGAATTTACGCGGTAAACTCGCCCCTCCGGTGCCGAGGCGTCTGACAGAGATTCATGCCGAGAGTTGGTTAATTTCAAGTTAAACGCTGTATCAATTCAGGAGTGGCGACCACGCGGGGTCCGACGCAAAGGACGGCGTCTTGATCACGCGCTCGTTGTAACCGGTCAAATCGATCGAGAAGATTCGCGACCCGCCGTTCGCCCCCTGCGACTCGCGGAAGAACATCAGGACGCGTCCGTTGGGCGCCCAGGTCGGCCCCTCGTTGTGGTAGCCCTCGGTCAGCACGCGCTCGCCCGACCCGTCCGGCCGCATGACACCGATGAGGAAGCGGCCGCCGAGTTGCTTCGTAAACGCGATGTAGTCCCCGCGCGGCGACCAGACCGGCGTCGAATATGACCCCTGCCCCTGACTGATGCGGTGCGCGCCGGACCCGTCCGAGTTCATCACATAGATCTGCTGCGAGCGATCGCGGTCGGATTCGAACACCACCTGACGCCCGTCTGGAGAATAGCTGGGGCTGGTGTCGATAGACGTCCCCGGGGTCAGCTGCCGACGCTGCCGGGTCCTGAGGTCCATCTCGAAGATCGCCGAGTTGCCTCCTTCCTGGAGGCTGAGGATCACACGCTGGCCGTCCGGCGAGAAGCGCGGAGCGAACGTCATCCCCGGAAAGTCGCCAACGATCTCCCGCTGACCGGTCTCGAGGTTCATCAGGAACACCCGCGGCTGATCGCCCGCGTACGACATGAAGGTGATTTCCTGGTTGGTCGGCGAAAAGCGCGGCGTCAGCACCAGCTCCTGCCCTTTGCTCAGGAGCCGGACGTTGAACCCGTCTTGATCCATGATCGCCAGTCGCTTGACGCGGCGCTCTTTCGGACCGGTCTCATCGATGAACACGACACGCGTGTCGAAGTACCCGGTCTCACCCGTCAGCTGCTTGTAGACCTGATCGGCGATGATATGCCCGACGCGGCGCCAGTTCTGGGCGCTGGTCGCAAACCGCTGACCGGCGAGTTGCCGCCCGGTCGTGACATCCCACAGCCTGAACTGCGCCACAATCCGCCCGTCTGGGCTCCGCCCGACATCGCCTACCACCAGCGCATCGGCCCGAATCGAGCGCCAATCGGGAAACCGCGGCGCGGCGTTGACGTCGCGTACCTGCTCCAGGAAGGAGCCGCGATCGAGCGGCTCGAACAGGCCCGAGTTGCCGAGGTCTGCCGTGACCACCTCTGCGATGTCGGCCGCCAGTTTGGGATCGGGTCCAAGGAAGAAAGGAATAGCAATCGGTATCGGCGCGATGGTGCCCTGCGTCTGACGGCCCTGCAAACCGCCGGCTCCACTGCCGCCGACGAGTCCACCACCGCCTGCAGGCGCCTGCGGCGCGGAAGGCTCGAACTGCCGCAACTGGCTGTCGAGGCCGCCGCCTGCTGAGGGTCCCTTGTAGCTGTCGTCCGGCCGCTGCGCCGAGGCAGGCGACCATGGCACCGCCGCGCAGATCACCACGGCCAGCGCGCCGAGCAGCACCGCCCGCCATCCAATCTTTTCACGCCCGCCGGTTGCCATAGCTAACGTCCTGTCCTGCATCTCGTCCGAACCCTTTGCCCTTCGGGGCTGCATAGCATCCAATTGCGCTATCGCGCATTCCTACCGCTGCACCAGCCCTAAAATGACCGGCCAGTCGAACGCCCAGGTGACGGTGCTCCAGGCGCCGTACATGTCGGGCGGCAGCTGAAACGGCGCACACTGCTTGACCGCGCGGATCGAGGCATCGGCTGCAATGGCGTAGAGCGGCGTATTCTGGCGATTGACGACCACCGGCTCGCCATTCAGCGAGCCATCCTGATTGAGCTGGAACCGCACATTGACGATCGGCGTGTCGGGCCCGCCGCCACCGCCCGGCAATCGCGCGCATGGCTCGAGCTGCCGATTGATCATCGACAGCAGAAGGTCCTGCTGGCGCGCCGACAGCACGGTATCGTTGCCCTGCCGCTCACCGGCCGTCGGACCCGTATAGTCGGTCGGCTTGGTCGGCGGCGTCGACGACTGTGGCGCCCCGCGCTTGTCGGGCGTCTTGTCGAGCAGCGCCGCGATCTTATCCGCGTCGAACTTGTTCTTCTGGTCGCGTTTGCGCTTTTCTTCCGCGAGCTTCTTCTTCCGCTCATCGGCTTTTTTCTTCTCTTCCGCCTTCTTCTTTTCGTCGGCCTTCTTTTTTTCCTCGGCCTTCTTCTTCTCTTCGGCTTGCTTCTTCTCTTCCTCGACCTTGCGCTCCTGCTCGAGCTTCTCCTCGAGCTTCTTCTTTTCGTCGAGCGTCGGCCCTGGCTCCGGAGTGGGCTCGGGCGGCGCAGCGGCAAGCTTCTCGGCGATCGGATCTTTCTTCGGCTCGGGCGGCGGCTCGGCCTTCTTGGGCTCGCTCTTTTCCGGTTCGGATGGCGGCGGTGGCTCGGCAGCCGGAGGCGGAGCCGTAATCGGCTTCGGCTTCTCGGCTTCCTTCTTGGATATCTCTTCCGGCGGCTCTTCCTTGGCCTTCGCCTCGAGCTGCTTGGCGTTCGGATCGCCTTGCTTCAGCCGCGTGAGCTCGGACGGCGTGACGATCGTCGCCTCGATGGGAACGATCATCGGCAGGTCCAGCGGCTCAGACCGGTTCAGGTTGAGCAGCGCATAGACCAACAAAAGCGCGTGGCCGACGAACGAGATGAAAAACCCGCGGGTCACGCCTAGTGTCCCGATGCCTGAGTTCGCCTGAATTCTGTGCCGGTGCCAACGGGCGCCGGCATCACGAAGGACGCGGTGGACGTGCGGCTGCTAGTGCGATTGAGATCGAGAAATCCGCTCGATACCTCGCCGATGGTGATGGCGAACTTATCGATCATCGCGCTAGCCTCCATCCTCCACTTCCGTGACCAGTGACACCTTGCGGAAGCCGCCGGCGCTGATGCGTCCCATCACGCGCATGACCGTGCCATATGCGACGCCCTTGTCGCCGCGCACGAAGATCTGCTCGTCATATCCGTTCTTGGCGATGGCTTTGAGCTTCGGCGCGATCTCGTCGAGCGGCACCTGCGTCTCGCCGATGAACACCGTACCGTCCGCCTTCACGCTGATGGCGAGCGGCTCTTTGTTGGCCTCGAGCTGTTTGCCCTTCGCTTGCGGCAGCTCGATGGGCACGCCCACCTGCAGCAATGGCGCGGCCACCATGAAGATGATCAGCAGCACGAGCATCACGTCGACCATCGGCGTGACGTTGATCTCGCTCATCGGTGAATGTCGAGCACGGCGACGGCGCTTGCCGCCGCCTCCCGAATTCGCTTTGACGCTCGCGCCCATGCTGCCTTCTAGCCTTCCTTGAGAGCCGCGCCGACGTCAGCTTCTGACGTCGATCTGGCGCGAAACAATGGCTGCGAACTCGTCGGCGAACGCCTCCAGCCTGTGGCTGATGGCGGCGCTGTCTGCGGAGAACTTATTGTAGAAAATGACCGCCGGAATGGCGGCAACGAGGCCGAGAGCCGTCGCAAACAGGGCTTCCGCAATACCTGGTGCCACGACCGCGAGGTTGGTGTTCTTCGACACGGCGATGGCCTGGAAGCTCGACATGATGCCCCAGACCGTACCGAAGAGGCCGACGAACGGCGCCGTCGAACCGACCGTCGCGAGGAACAGGAGCCGCCTGTCGAGGCGTTCCATCTCGCGGCTGATGGTGACGTCCATCACCTTTTCGACGCGCAGCTGGATACCGCCGAGAGCCCGGATGTTGCCTTCCACCGACCGCTTCCACTCGCGCATCGCCGCGACGAACAGAGCCGCCATCGTGATCGGTTTGGTACGCGACAGTGCCGTGTAGAGCTCATCGAGCGACTGTCCGGACCAGAACATGTGTTCGAACTTGTCCGACTCGATGCGGGCCCTGCGGAAAGCGAAGAATTTTTCGATCACGATGGCCCAGGACCAGATCGAAGCGATGAGCAACCCTGCCATGACCAGCTGCACCACGATGTGGGCTTGCAGGAAGAGTTCGAGAAACGAGACGCCGTGCACCGGTGCTGGACCGATGGCTTCCTGCGCGAGATCGGTGGGATTCATTTGGTTATCCAGTGACGTAGGATGAGCCCGGATGCGGGCGCCCGCAACAGCAGCGCCGTCCGGCCGAAACTGCCGGCCGAGCGCAACCGAAGCCCGAGTGTGACGTGCTTCGCCAACATCCCCAAGACGGCATGTTGCCTCGCAATATGACTAAACCACGGCGCTGCCAACGCGACTCGAAGCGCCGAACGCCATTCTACCGCATCGAGCAAGACGCGGGACGCCCGGCCGATCTGGCGTGTGCATGACGTGTCGGTCGTCAGCCGAGCAGCCCCCGCCAGCCGCCGCCCTGCGAGTCGTAGGCGGAAAGCTCGCCGTTCTGCATGTCGTAGATCCAGCCGTGAACGTTCAGCCGACCGGCAAGGACGCCCTCACGCACGATGGGGTACGTCATCAGATTGTCGAGCTGGAACTGGATGTGCGCCTTGATGGTCGCCGTGAGACGATCCTCATCGGGCACCCGCGCCGCCGCAATCAACTGATGGGCGGGCTTGGTGAATTCCATCCAGCGGCCGAGGTGCGCGTTGCTGGGGAGCCCGCCCGGCTCCAGCAACGCGGCGATGCCGCCGCATCCCGTATGGCCGCAAACCACGATGTCATCGATTCCAAGGTGCCCGACCCCGTATTCGATCGCCGCGCCCACCGCCTCATCCGCGGCATCGGCCGGCGGCACGACATTGGCGATGTTGCGTACCTCGAACAGCTCTCCCGGGTCGGCATTGGTGATCGTCGCCGGCACCACCCGGCTGTCGGCGCACCCGATCCAGAGCAGACGCGGCTTCTGCTTCTTCGTCGCCAGCCCCCTATAGAAGGCTCTATCCCGCTCGAACTGCTGGCGAAAGCGCTCGTGACCCTCCATCGCATCCTTGATGTCGAGGTCGAGCCCCGTCGAATCCTTCTCCTGCGTCATCCCCTGCCCCTCCGACCGGCTGACCCGTTTTGCTCATCATGGTTACCCCTCGCGCGGTTGTCGATGCACGAGTGAAGCAAAGCCTAAGACGGCATGCACAATTTGTTCGGCACCGTTACGGTAAACTTCGGGCGCCCAGCATCGCGCGCTCGGTCGGCGTCGTAATTCGGGCTAAATCAGCGACTTAATTCCCGGGCTGCCAAGGGGAGCCGGGGGGCCGAGCGAGCCTGGTGATATGGTCAAGTTGCGTAGTCACATTCTGCTGGGAGCCGCACTCGCCAGCCTCACCGCATCGTTCGGGGCGATTGTCCCTGCGCACGCCGGCGAGGAATTGGTCGGTCGCAGCGTCACGCTCGCCGGGCGCAAGATGTCCTGCGGCAAGGCCGACATCATGATCGACCGCGATCTGCCGAGTGAAGGCGGAGCCGGCGACACAATCCTCATTCTCAACCCCAACATGCTGAACAAGCAGCCGCCCACCGTGCGTCTGTTCGTGTTCAAGCACGAATGCGGGCACCTCACGGTCGGCGACAGCGAGCTCGACGCTGACTGCTTTGCCGTCAAGAACGGCGTGCGCGAAGGCTGGCTCGACCGCAAAGGCTTGCAGCAGGTCTGTGACAGCTTCGAAGGCGCCCCCGAAACAGACTCTCACCCTTCCGCCAAACGCCGCTGCGTCAACCTCGATCGTTGCTTTGCCAAGGCGTCCGCCGACCAGATCGTCAAGGCACCGGCACCCGTACCCGCCGTCGCTCCGCCGCGCGAGACCGCTTCCATCGCACGTGCGATCCCGGCTCTGCCCGTGTCGAAGAGCGCAGCCACCGGCCAGCCGAAGGTTCTGTCCGCCTGGCGCTGCACCGATCCGCTGGACGTAGCCGCCAGCGCCTCCGACCCCATTGGGCACGCCATAAAGAAAGACGCAGAGCGCGCCGAGCACTGCCGCTGATGTATCGGCGCGCAACGGCATCAGCAGCTGCAGGTTCCGGCTGCCTGAGCGGTTGCAGCTCCAACAGCCCCATGCCCGCGCGAAGCCTACCGTTGCTCAGCGCGAAGCGCACCGTTGCTCAAGATGTCGGCTGTCGACCTCTAACACCGCGGTCCGCCGACGACCGAGCGCGCCACTGCCGGTCGTACGGTCGTCGACAAGCGCAATTCCTAATCCAATGCTTCCGATCGCCAGAAATTGGCGCAGCCATTTATTGCCGGGAATTTACGACAAGAGGCGCATTGAATTTCTAATCGTCATTGTTGTGCCGGAGCGCGTGATTGCGCTTTTAAAACAAATTGACAGTTGCACCGCCACTGCGCCATGCAACCAGCTAATATCGCGCAATAACTCACATTTTCCGGTCGTTTTGAAGCACCGGCCGCCCTCTCTGAATCAGTCCATTAACCATAACTGGAGGGCCATTCGTTTTGTTTTTCGGGCTAACCAATTTTTACGGAGAGGGCTGTTATCCAATTCGCGTGCCGTTTGGCGAATTAGGTCAAATACCAAAACGCCAAACATTGAAAATATGCGTGGGTGAATTGGGAGTTTCGAATGCGTGGGCTTCTTGGAGTTCTTGTTGCCGCGGGTGTGATGGCCGGTACGAGCATGGCTATGACGACCTCTGCGGAAGCACATTGGTTTGATCGCGGCGGCTGCTGCACCGTTGCGAAGAAGGTCTACTATCGCGAACCGACGACGAAGCTGGTTCCGCGCGTGACCTACGAGCGCGTGCGCAGCTACCGCACCGTCTGGGTGAAGAAGCTGTATCAGGACCGTTGCGGTTGCCGTAAGTTCTATCGCCGCGTCGCCGTCCAGCAGCCGACCGTGTCGGTTGTGAAGAAGGTTTCGTACGAGCGCGTGCGTGCATATCGCACCGTCGCCGCCACGAAGTACTATCGCAAGAGCTGCTGCTGCCGCTAAGCGGTTCGCAAACTCTGCTGTCAAGTGGAGGATGCGGCCAGGCCGCGTCCTCCCTTGCAGTTTCAATGAGGCATTCGCCCGCCCGCTCCATTGCGGGCTTTTTTGTTTTCAGCGGCAATGCGCGTTCGCCGCCTAAAGCCATCGCTGATTCTTCCGAACGCCAACGCGCCGGATAGATTTCCGCCGCGAAGCTATTTCCCGCGTTCGTGGTCGCGCTGCCAATAAACGAACAGCACCGTAACCAGCGCCGTGAGCACCATGGTCGCGAGAATGTCGGTGCGGTTGATGAACGTCACCCACACATCCCAACCCTGAAGCAGATGTCCGCGCGGCACCAGAAGCCCGTTGCCGATCAGGATGGCGAGAGCAACGCCCGCAGTGAGACCGACCGCAGATGCGATCTGCAATGTGCGCTTCAGAACGCGCGGCACGGTGAGCTTCTTGCCGGGCACGACAAGGATCGTCTTCTCGGACATGTCACCTCCCTCGAATGCTCGAATTTTCAAGCTAGCCGATTCGCAGCTTATGGCCGTCAGATGGCAACAGTTTGGTCCGACCGTGCGGCCCTCTATCGAGCGAGCAAAGAAAAACGCGCCAGCACGATGGTGCCGGCGCGTCTGATGCGTGCAAAGTCCGGTCTTGAGCGAAAGCTCAGATGGACTCCTTCAGCTCCTTGGCGGCGCGGAATGCGACCTTCTTGGAAGCCTTGATCTTGATGGTCTCGCCCGTTGCCGGGTTGCGGCCCATACGCGCCGGGCGCTTGCGAACCTGCAGCACGCCGATGCCGTTGATGCGGATCTTGTCGCCCTTCTTCAGGTGCTTCGTGACCAGCGTCACGAGATCCTCGAGCATGGCGGCCGTCGTCTTCTTGGGGAGATCATGCGCTTCCGAGAGTGACGCACCGATCTGACGGAGCGTGATCGTGTTTTGCTTCGGAGCGGGTTTTTCAGCCATCGGTTGGTTCCTTGAGAGAATCATTCAGCCGGAGGATACTACGCAGATTGCACGCACAATGTGCGGTCGGCCGAGGGCGAATATGCGGGATAACAGCTGAAATCAAGCGTTTTTTGCACTTCAGCGCAAGTTAGACCCAGTATTCCAGCCTTTTTTGCGCCGTCTCAAGCGCCGCCGAAGGCTTCGCGCAGCACTCCGGAAATCCGCAGTGGCTTGCCCGACACCGAGATCAGCACCACCGTCACCTCGGCTTCGACGAGCGTGACGCCTGCGCGCTCAACACTCTGTGCGAGCGTCAGGCTGGCTGCGCCGATCGCTTTGACGCGCGTCACAACCTCGAGCAGTTCGTCGATGCGCGCCGGCTTCAGGAAGTCGAAGTTCATACGCCGCACCACGAACGCCGCAGGCTCGCTGCCGCCCGTACCGTCGATCAGTTGGCGATGGTCTCCGCCGAGCAGGCGAAGGAAATCCGACCGACCGCGCTCGCACCAGCGCACATAGCTCGCGTGGTAGACAAGGCCCGAGAAATCGGTGTCCTCGAAATAAACGCGGATCGGCAAGGCGTGTGCCCGCTCGCCATCGAGATCGATCAGGCGGCCGGCAAGATCGGGCCAATCGCGCGCTTTATTGTCAGGTGTCATCGTCATGCCGGGAAGAAAACCGATCTGCCCCGCCTTGTCACGCGGCCAGTCGTCACGTTCCAAGTCGTCACTTGCAAGGCCGTCACGCACCCAGTTCGATCATCACGATCTCGGGCGGCGACCCGAAGCGCACCGGCAGGCCGCTGCACCCAAGGCCACCCGAGACGATCAGGTTGCGATTGTCCTCGACGACGTGGCCATAGGCATAACGCGAACCGAATCGCGACGGCACGACCGGCGCATATCCGAGGATGCGAACCTGTCCACCGTGGGTGTGGCCCGCAACAGTCAGCGACACGCGCTCCGGCACGCGGGGAAACACGTCCGGCTCGTGCACCATCAGCACGACCGGCGCATCGTCCGTGACCAGCGACAGCGTGCCCGGAAGGTCGTCGACGCCGAGATACACCCTCTCGCCGCGCTTCTTGCTCGGCCAGAACGCCCATTGATCGCCAAGCCCTGCCAGCCAGAACGGCTTGCCGTCTTTCGACAGGCGCACGCACGTGTTCTCGTGCAGGGTGATTCCAGCTTCTTGGATCGCGATGCCGGCCGGCGTCGGACCGCAGCGATTCTTCTGGACCTGCGGGTCCTCCCACCAGTCGTGATTGCCGAGCACCGCATGCACACCGAGCGGCGCCTTGAGCTGCGCCAGCGCCCGCGCCCAATCGCGATGCGCGACGGGATTGGAATATTTGGATAACCGCGCGCCGACGACGTAGTCGCCGAGCAGCATCGCGCAGTCCGGCTTCAGCGCATTGACCTGCGCCACGATGCCTTCGATGCGTTCCAGGTCCATCCACGGACTGCAGGCATGCAGGTCAGCGAGCGCGACCAGGCGCAGCGACAGCCCCGGCGGCCAGCCTGGCGGCGTCAGCTTGTAGGTCGTCACCGAGGTTCCGAACGGCTCCGCCAGCGCATAGCCTCCCAGGGCCACGCTGCCGATGGCCGCTGTGCCGACACCTTGGAAGAGCTGTCTACGCGTGATCACGAAGTTTGCCGAAGGCCCCCTGAGCGAAACTGGAACCGACAGTTTCCCGCAAAAGCTGTGCCAAATGTTGATAATGCACTGCGGCAAATCAGCAGGAAAATCACCGGCCTACCGGGCGCCAGCCCCAGGCTCCTCGCCCCCATCGTCGTCCAGCACTTCGAAAAGGACGCCCTGCGGGACCGACGATCTCTGCGGCCCTGACATTCCAAGGTGCTTATAGGCTTTGAGCGTTGTTACCCGCCCGCGGGGGGTCCGGCTGATGAAACCTTGCTGCAAAAGGTACGGCTCGACGATCTCCTCGAGGGCGTCTCGCGGCTCGGAAAGCGCTGCCGCAATCGTCTCGATCCCGACTGGGCCACCGTCATGCGTCTTGGCGATGCACACCAGGTATCGCCGGTCGAGCGCGTCCAGGCCCTCGGCATCGACCTCCAGGGCATTGAGCGCCTTGTCGGCGAGCGTCGCATCGATGATGGCGGCATTGGCGACGGACGCAAAGTCGCGAACTCGGCGCAACAGCCGCCCCGCGATACGCGGCGTCCCGCGGGCCCGGCGCGCGATCTCACGCGCCCCATCGGAACCGATAGCCGCGCCGATGACGCGCGCGCCGCGCGTGACGACGCGCTCCAGCTCTTCGACGGTGTAGAAGTTCAACCGCACCGGAATGCCGAAGCGATCGCGCAGCGGCGTCGTCAGAAGGCCCAACCGAGTTGTGGCGCCGACCAGCGTGAACTTCGCAAGATCGATGCGCACCGACCGCGCCGCCGGCCCCTCGCCGATGATGAGGTCCAGCTGAAAATCCTCGAGCGCCGGATAGAGAATCTCCTCGACCGCCGGGCTGAGCCGATGAATCTCGTCGATGAACAGCACGTCGCGATCTTCGAGGTTGGTCAGCAGCGCCGCGAGATCTCCGGCCTTGGCGATCACGGGCCCCGAGGTGGCCCGAAACCCGACGCCGAGCTCCTTGGCCATGATCTGCGCCAGCGTCGTCTTGCCGAGGCCCGGCGGCCCCGCGAACAGGACGTGATCCAGTGCCTCGCCACGCTCCCGCGCCGCCTGAATGAACACGCTGAGGTTGGCGCGCGCCTGCTCCTGGCCGATGAACTCGGCGAGCGATTGCGGCCGCAGCGAAGCCTCTGTGGCGTCGCTGTCCCGCTTTGAGCCGGTGACGAGCCGATCGGTCATGGTTTGTTCCTGACTTGCTTTGCAACGCGCGTCAAGGCGGGACGTCCCTCATCGACGCGATATGCGGTCGGCCAATGGCCCCGAGGCCGCAGCGAGCAGCCAGCTCCACTGCGCCGCCGATGCGCTGACGAGGTAGGCAACCGCGATTGAGGCGGAGAAGACAGTCGCCACCAGCAACGGCGTCAGTACGCCGGCGCGGCGCATCTGCTGCGACACACCTTCAGCCATCAACCCGCGCTTCCAGCCGGCATACCACCACGTAGCCGCCAGCGAGAGGCAACTCATGGTCAGCACGACGGCATAGAGCACCGTGGGGAGCGGCCCGTCATAATCGCTCATCAGGCTCGTCACGAACGGGATCAGCGCCACCGTCATGAGGAACAGAAGGTTGAGCCACAGCAGCAGCGGATTGGCGCGGCGGATATGCGCGAACTGCGTGTGATGGGCGACCCAGAGCGCACCGATCACGACGAAACTCAGCGCGTAGCACAGGAAGCTATGCCAAAGACCGCTGAACGCCGCGCGCAGCGCCGTTGGGTCCAACCCTTCCGGTATCTTGAGATCGAGCACCAGGATCGTGATCGCGACGGCCATGACGCCATCGGTGAAGAAGACCAGCCGATCTGACTCGAAGCTGCGATCCGCGAGGCTCTCGGTGCTCATAAAGCGTGGTTGGGCTGCTTCGCCAGTTGCGTCAAGACAGGATCGGCATTGCTGCAACACCGCAAAGCAAGCCGTGATGCGCTTTGCGCTTCACAGGGTTACGCGATGGGTCTAGCCTAACCGTTAGGGCCTTGGATCGGTAGGTTCAGCCGTTTCGAGAGTGACAGGATGAAGCGCGTTCTTGTTCTAGCGTCGGTAGGTGCTCTGGCCGCGTTCGCTGCGTCAGCGATCGCTGGCGAGCAATGCATATCCTGCGCCGACCCCGCCGCAACGTATCGTTGCGCCGTCGAGCAGCCCTCCGAAAAGCTTAAGCTTGGCGGTTCGATCGAGCAGGAGATGTGCGCCAAGGTCCTCGCCAAGAAAGGCGCTCATCAGAAATGCCAGGCCGTACCGACAACCGATGATGGCAAGTGCGAGGGTGCTGAGCGCGTCGTCACGGTCACCGACTATCAACGCGCCATCAGCGCCAACGGCGAGTCGACGTACGAGGAAGGCGCCTTCGAGGTCGCCCGTCGCAACGTCCACGATACGTGGCTTTGCGTGACGTCGATGTTCAAGGACTGCTGATCGGAAGATTGCCGATTGTTAAGGCGCTGTACGCGCCGCACACGCGCTATGCTCCTCGCATCGTCGAATTCATGACCTACATAGCAGGGCATCCACTGCCAGCGTGAGGTAGACATGCGCGCACCCGCTTTCGTCCGTTCTGGAGCTTTGGCCGTCGCCGTTGCGGGCGCCCAGGCAATGCCGTCACTCGTATCCGAAGCACGCGCCTTTGAACCCAAGCGCGAAGAGAACACCGCCGTCTACGAAGAAGTCTGGCGCATCGTGCGTGACAAGTTTTACGACCCCAAGCTCAAAGGTCTCGACTGGCAGGCATTGGGCGACAAGCACCGCGCCACCTATCAGGAAGCGAAAACCGACGCGCAGCGTTCGGCCGCCATCAACGACCTCCTCGGCGAGCTCGGCGTCTCGCACACACACCACTACACGAAGGACGAAACCGCTTACTACGAGCTGGCCGACATCTTCGCGTACCCTCTTCGCCGCGACATCCCAAAGCACTTTTCCGGCGGCAAGGTCCGCTATGCCGGCATCGGCATGTTCACGCGCGACATCGGGGGCAAGCCGTTCGTCACCGCCACCTTCCCCGGGCTACCAGCCGAGCGCTCGGGAATACTATCGGGCGACGAGATCGTCTCCGCCGACGGCAAACCGTTCCATCAGATCGCTTCCTTCCGCGACAAGATCGGCAAGAAGGTGACGCTGAAAGTGCGCCGCGCGCAGAGCGCCGAGACGCAGGACATCGTCGTCGAACCGCAGTGGATCGATCCCGGCGAGACGTTCGAAGGCGCGCTGCGCGACAGCGCACGCATCATCGAGGTGAACGGCAAGCGCATCGGCTACGTGCGCGTCTATTCCTATGCCGGCAGCGAATATCAGCAGCAGCTCGAGGC
Source organism: Hyphomicrobium sp. (assembly GCA_030148725.1). Classification (GTDB taxonomy): domain Bacteria; phylum Pseudomonadota; class Alphaproteobacteria; order Rhizobiales; family Hyphomicrobiaceae; genus Hyphomicrobium_A. The sequence goes on along the minus strand of JASBSU010000050.1, from coordinate 28,507 downwards.
CGTCCTGAGCGAAGGCAAGCTCAAGGATGCGGACGCGCTCGTCTGGGATCTGCGCGATGGCTGGGGCGGCGCGCATCCGCGCTATCTCAGCATGTTCAACACTTACGGCCCAACCCTCGCCCTCACCGGCCGCAACGGCACCACGAACCTCGTCGGCTATCGATGGGGCAAGCCCGTTGCGATGCTCGTCAACGGCGGGACACGCTCCGGCAAGGAAGTCCTCGCCTACGGCTTCAAGAAGAACGGCTTCGGGCAAGTCGTCGGCGAACGCACGGCTGGTGCCCTTTTGGCCGGCACCGCGTTCCTTCTGTCGGACGGCAGCCTGCTGATCCTCGCAGTAGAGGATGCGGCCGTCGATGGCGAACGCCTCGAGGGTGTCGGCGTGGCACCAACGATCGAGGTGCCGTTCGACGTGCGCTACGCAGCCGGCAAGGACCCACAGCTGGACCGCGCCGTCGCGGTTCTTGCGGACGGCGCCTGACGAGCGAGGCTCACGTTGGCGTCGACTTGATCCGCAACTCTACCACCGTCACGCTGCCGCTCGAGTTGTCCTGGTGCGCTTCATCCATAATGGGCTGCAGCCCGTAGAGCTTGTTGCGCTCGCCAACCAGAAGCTTCGGCGGCTGGGACTTGGCCGTCGCATCGGACGCCACTTCGCCGACGTAGGTCTGCGCGAGGATGGCTGGCTTGAGCTTGTGATCCGCCGGCCCCATGACGGCCCAGATCAGCACCCGCTTTCCGGTGAGTTCGCCCTGCGTCCCAACCTTCTTGATCTCACCGACGTAGATCTCTTCCGGGCCCGTCCCGCTAGGCTTGAAGGAGCAATGCATCAGCTTCGTCTGGCTGGCTGGATTGGTATCCTTCTCGCCATGCTCCGCGAGGGTGCAGGTCAACGTGCCGACATCGGTTTGCATTTGCGCAACCGCCGGCACACCGAACCCACATAGCATTGCTGCTGCTAGCCAACGCATCGCCGCTCCTCCTGTTTCTCAGGGGCAAACGCCGGCCGTGCGCTTTGGTTGCCTTGTGCTCAGTCTGTTATGATGTCGGCCTGGATCAAGACCTGCCGCACCGCGATCGATACGATGCCCGCGAGAAACGCCAGATAAGGGCGTGCGTCGTGCAGCTCGAGCGGCAGCAGCAGCGCTGCGGCGGCAAACGCGATCACGGCGACAATAGCCGCGGCCATCCACGACAGCCCGCCCGTGCGCCAGACCACGACCGCCAGCACCACCGCCGTCAACGTGGCCGGCAACGCCGACCAGACGAACACGGAAATGCCTGCAACGCCCATCCCCGGAACCGCATCCGGAACGAGGCTCGCAACTCCGAGGCTGCGCGCCAACGCTACAAAAATCACGACCGCCAACGCGGCGAAGAACGGAGCGACAAGCGAATAAATAAGAAATGTCCAGAGCGCCCGCTGGGCGTTGCTAACCATCGTTTTCCTCCCGGCGTCAGCGCGCCAGTTCCTTGAGGCCACGGCGGATGAGCTTTGCGGTATCTGCCCCCTCACCCAGCTCCTTTGCGGCCACCGCAATGGCGGCCGACGCCTGAGCGGGTTGATAGCCGAGATTGCACAGCGCCGACATAGCTTCGGCTGCGGCATTTCCTTGCGGCTCAGAACCGGCGCTACCAGCGCCAGCGGGAATTGTGAGCCCTGCTGCGGTCAGGGCGGGCGCTTTGTCCTTCAATTCCAGAACGATGCGCTGTGCCAGCTTCTTGCCGATGCCCGGCGCCTGCTCGACGCTCGCCCAGTCGCCCAGCGCGATCGCGTTGGCGAGATCCTGCGGCGACAGCGTGCCGAGCAGCCCCAGCGCGACCTTCGAACCGACACCCTGAACGTTCTGCAGCGTGCGGAACCACGAGCGCTCCACCTCGCTGGAGAATCCGAACAGGCGGATCGCATCCTCACGCACGTGCGTGTCGATCGTGAGGGAGGCTTCTTCGCCGATCTTCAAGTGGCGCAGTGTGCGTGACGACGCCTGCACCTCATACCCGACGCCGCCGACATCGATGATGAGAAAGCTCTCGCCGATGGCGTCGATCTTCCCTCTGAGCTTGCCGATCATTGTCGCTCCCCGGTCTCGGACCGTCTGCGCGTTTTTGGTTAAGCTAGCGCAAGGCGGCCGCAACCAACCTGGCGCGTGCCTGGCGATGGTTGGCATGGCAGATCGCGATCGCAAGCGCATCCGCCTCGTCCGCGCTCTCCACCTTCGCCTTCGGCAGCAGGAAGCCGATCATCGCTTCGATCTGGCGCTTCTCCGCGTGGCCCGCGCCCGTCACCGATTTCTTGATGAGGTTCGGCGGGTATTCTGCAACGGGAAGCCCACCCATAGCCGGCGCCAGCAGCGCCATGCCGCGCGCCTGCCCCAGCTTCAGCGTCGAGCGTGGGTTGTCATTGACGAAAGTTTCCTCGACCGCCGCCTCTTGCGGCTTGAAGGCCGCGATGACGCTCCTGATGCCTTCGAACAACTCGCGCAGCCGATACGCGAGATCGACGTCCGCCGTCGAGGTCACGAGCCCGCTGGCAACGTAGCTGAGCCGCACGCCGTCGCTGTCGACGACGCCCCAGCCGGTGCGCCTCAGCCCCGGATCGATCCCGATGATTCGTATGACGGTGTTCCCCATGCGCCGACGCATAGCACGAAGCCGATTCGTCCGCGTGCCCGTCCCGCACCTCGCCGGATAATTCGGCGCCATTAGGGGCTTGCGGCAATACCCAGAGACGCCGCGCCGCAGCAACTCAGACGCCGGTAGGGGCGTTGAAAGTAATAATCTGCAGGCGTACCTTCACGGGACATTTATGGTTTCGAACTATTTATCCCTGGTTGCGGTGACCGCGGCCGACACGGGGGCCTCCCCCGAGATTTCCAGCCGTGCGCCGCACAGCGCGTACGCAGTGGCACGAGACATTCAGGAGAAGCGCAACTTGGCGCTACGTTGTCCGCATCCCCGGGCGATGGAAATGCTGGACGAGCTTCCGCCGGCAATGGCTGGCGACGTTGCCTTCCGCATCTTCTGCACGCCTGAACTTTCACAGCACCGCACGGCGGATCACGACATCCTCACGGCGCGCGCGCGCTTCCACTTGCGCAATGCGCGCTGGCACGTGCTCGACACGCCCGCGGGCGAAGTGCAGACCTACGTTTACGAGCCGGACGGCGAAGCGCGCGGCACGGTTCTCCTCGTCCACGGCTGGACGAGCGAGGCAGCCTTCATGACCGCATTCGCCGAGCCGTTGCGCCGTTCAGGCATGCGTGTCGTTGCATTCGATTTTCCGGCCCACGGCTTGAGCCCCGGCCGCCGCACCAACCTCGCCGACTGCGCGCGTGCGATGCTCGCCGTGTGCGATCATTACGGCCCCATCGACGGCGTCGTCGCGCACTCCTTCGGCGGATTCGTCGCGCTCCTGGTTGCTGAAGGCGGCCCCCCGATCGACCATGCGCATCATATCGGCCGCTTCGTGCTCATTTCCTGCCCGAACAAGCTGACCGAAGTGACGCGCAACTTCGGCAAGGCGCTGAACCTCAGCCCCGCCGCGCAACGCATTTACGAGCGTCACCTGGAGCGCGTGGGCCATCGTCCGGTCGAGACGTTTTCGGCCGCGGAGCTGCTGCGCAACGTCGATCAGCCGGTCCTCATCATTCACGGCCGCGACGACGATGAGGTCACTTTCCGCAACGCGGAGGACATCGCGGCGGCCCATCCCGGCGCCCGCCTGATGCCGTTCGCGGGGCTCGGCCACCGCAATGTGCTGTTCGCACCGCCGGTCTTCCGCGCCGCGATGAACGAGTTCGCGCCACGGCGCGATGCCCGCCAGCCGACTGCGATCCGCGCCGTCAGCGCCTGACGCGACGTGCAAACTTGATTACCCTCAAGTCTTGCTGCCGAGGCCCGCTTACGCTCCAGATTCCTTCATCCGGAAAGGAGCAAGCCGGTGCTCGCCAAAGCCTCCATCGCCAACCACTTCCTCGATTGCCTCGCGCACTCCAAGAACATTTCGGCGCCTTTCGATTACTGGCTGCTCGAAAGCGCCTTGCCCGAGAATGACGTCGACGCCATCGTCGAGCTGCCATTCGCGCCGCCTGCTTGCACAGGCTTCAATGGCCGCCGCGAGACCAACAATTCCTCGCGAACGTTCTTCAATACCGACGTTCAGGAGCGCTTCCCCGTCGCCCGTCGCATAGCGAATGCGTTCAAAGACGAATTCGTCATCGAAACGATCGAGCGCACCACCCGCGCCGACCTCGACGACACCCGACTGCGCATCGAATATTGCCAGGACGCACCAGGCTTCTGGCTGGAGCCGCACACGGACATCCGCGTGAAGAAGTTCACGATGCTCATCTATCTGGCCAGCGATCCGGCCTTGCGCCTCGCCGGCACCGATATTCACGAAGGCCCGCCGGATCATACCTACGTGACGACGGCGCCTTACGGACGCAATCTCGGCGTGATCTTCATCCCGGCGAGCAACACTTGGCACGGCGTCGGGCATCACCCGCTCACCACGCTGCGCAAGTCGATCATCGTGAATTATGTGACCGCCGACTGGCGCGACGTCGACGAACTCGCCTGAGCGAGAGAAGATCAGCCGGCTTCACTCTGATCGCACGAGATCTTGCCAGCGATCGGGCTGCCCTTCCAACTGAAGGTGTAGCGACCCGAGCACTTGAGATCCTTGCAGGGGGTATCGATCAAAAGCCGCGCCGTCTCCGGCGCATCGCCGATGTAAGTCGAGATCGACAGCTTGAACGTATCGCCATCGGTCCAGAACTGCTCGACATGCTCGTGTGTGAATGTGGCGTCAGGCGAGTCCTCGCTGCCCGCGGATCCCGACTTCACGCGTATGCTGGCCTCGCGCAGCATGATTGGCCCGATCGTCCCGGCCCCGAAAAACACGGTCGCATCGATGGCAAGAGCCTTGTCGCTGGCCCTGCAGGTGAAGTCCCAGTCATGGGTTGCGAACACGGGGCTCGCTAAGGCAATAGCCGCGGCCGCTACCAGCGCACGCCCCAGAAACGACATCGGAGCCTCTACGCCGCCGTCAGCTTCTTCAGGACCTCGTCCGAGATCTCGAAGTTCGCGTAGACGTTCTGCACGTCGTCGTCGTCCTCGAGCGCCGCGATCATCTTCATGATGCTCTGCGCCTTCTCCTCGTCGACCTGCGTGGAAAGGCTCGGCTTCCACACGGCTTTGACGCTCGAAGGCGCCCCGAGCTTCTCCTCGAGGGCAGCAGCGACCGTGCCGAGGTTATCGAACGATGTCGCGATGACGTGCCCATCGGCATCGGAAGCTACGTCGTCGGCGCCCGCGTCGATCGCCGCCTCGAGCACCGCATCGGCCGAGCCGACTTTCGCGGGAAACGTGATCTCGCCGATGTGCGAGAACATGTGCGAGACAGAGCCGGTCGCGCCGAGATTGCCGCCGTATTTCGTGAACACCGCCCGCACCGCGCCGCCGGTGCGATTGCGGTTGTCGGTCAGCGCCTCGGCGATGACCGCAATTCCGCCCGGACCATAGCCCTCGTAGCGGATCGACTCGTAGGTGTCGGCATCACCACCGGCCGCCTTCTTGATGGCGCGCTCGATGTTGTCCTTGGGCATGTTCTCCGCCCGAGCCGCCTGAACGGCGAGGCGCAGGCGGGGATTCATGCTTGGATCTGGCGAGCCCATCTTGGCTGCCACGGTGATTTCTCGCCCGAGCTTGGCGAACATCTTGGCGCGGGCCGCGTCGGCGCGGCCCTTCTTGTGCATGATGTTCTTGAATGCTGAATGGCCGGCCATGTCGCTCTCGTTTCTGGCAATTTTGCCGATTTATTGCGCGAGGCGCCCCCTTCCGGTCAAGCCCGCCCTCGCACTGTCATCCCGTTCGCAGCACCCCATCGCGGCACTCCAGCCAGCGATCCCGAGCTACGCGGCCCAGAATTTTGGCGTAGCTGGCTCCAGGTGCGGGCCGATGCGCAGGGCCCCGCACGCCGTGGCAAGCCCCGTCTTGTCGTCGATTTCGACCGCCAGCCCCGAAATCGTCGCCGGACCGAGCGCCGGCTCGAATCGCTGGCGCGGGATCTTGGTGATGAAGCGGTTGATCGGCTCCTCGATGTCCATGCCCAGCACAGAGTTGTAATCCCCGCACATTCCGGCATCGGAGATGTACGCTGTACCGTTCGGCAGCACCCGCTCGTCGGCTGTCGGCACATGGGTATGCGTGCCGACGATGACGCTCGCGCGCCCGTCGACGAAATAGCCCATAGCCTGCTTCTCGCTCGTGGCCTCGGCGTGCAGGTCGATGAGGATCGCGTCCGCGCCCTGCTTCAACCGACAAGCGGTTAGTTCCGCATCGACCGCGCGGAATGGATCGTCGAGCTCCGGCATGAAAATGCGGCCCATGACGTTGATGATGAGAACATCCGCGCCCTTGGCCGTCTTGATCAGCGAAGCACCCCGTCCCGGCGTGCCCTTCGGATAGTTGATCGGGCGCACCAGCTGCGGATAGCGCTCGATGAACACCAGCGCCTCTTTCTGATCGAACGCATGGTTGCCCAGCGTCACCGCGTCGGCACCTGCTTCGATCAGCTCTTCGAGAATGCCCTCAGTGATGCCGAATCCGCCGGCCGCGTTCTCGCCGTTGATGATGACGCAATCGAGCGCATAGCGCCGCCGCAGGCCGGGCAACGCATCGACCACCGCCTTGCGGCCCGTACGGCCGACGATATCTCCGAGAAATAGAAGGCGCATTCAGGGGCCCAGGCAACGTATCGGGCCTGACGGCGTCAGCACCCAGTCGAGCGGCTGGTCATAACTCTGATGAGGCACCGCGTCGACCATCAGCTCGTCATAGGAGATGCCGACCGCCACAACAGGCTTAATGGCCCGCAGCCGCTCCAGCGTACGATCGTAAAAGCCACCGCCGTAACCGAGCCGGTAGCCGACCTTGTCGAAGGCCAGCAACGGCACCAGCACGATATCGGGGTCGAGGGCCGGCTTGTCCGGCAACGGCTCGGCAATGCCCCACTGCACCTTGCCCATTTCATCGCCTGGCGCCCAGGCACGAAACAGAAGCGGCTTGCCCTTGCCCTCCATCACCGGCAGGCAAAGGCGATGCCCCTCGCCGTGCAGACGCGCAAGCAAACCGGCAGGGTCGATCTCGTCACGAATGGCTGAGAAGCCGGAGACGATTGCCCCAGGTTTCGGATTGAGGAACGCCAGTCCATGCCCGGCAAGGCGTGCCCCCGCCGCACTCCCGTGCGCGGCGAAGGCCGCTTCCCTACGGGCGAGCGCCCGGGCTCTCTCTTCCCGTTTGTCCTCGCCTGCCTTCATGAATTCAAATGCCGCGGTGGCCGTCGAAGCGGATGATCCCGCGTTGGTCCCTACGAGAAGTAGGTGGGCGCCATATGTCCGAGACCACGGTCTCGGCCAGGGACAGCTCCCATGCGGATCTTATAGGCCCCGGGGAACATATGTGCTTCTAACGCACCCCGCAGCACGTGGAATGTAGACGAGCGCACGCCAGTTTTCCAGCCACCGCCGTAGCTTATTTGTGCATGGGAAGATGTGCTTTACGCCGCATCCGTCTTGCTGGGAGCAGCTTCACCGCTGGTAGCGTCCCAAAGATCGTCGGCAATCAGCAGTGCCGTCATGAGCAGCAGCCGCTCCTCGCCGACGTTGCCGTGCTCACGCAGGATCCCGTCCATGCGGCTTTTGACGTAGGCCGCAAGCTCCCTGAGGCGCGGCTCCTCGCCGTCCTGGCAAGCGAAGCGATACGTCCGTCCGTTGACAGTGATCGCGACCTCGGCCATCGCCTCCAGCTCCCGCACGCCTCGAGTTGCTCAGGCGTCGCTTTCCAGCAGGTTATGAAGCGAGTCTAACGCCCAATCAATGCGCGACACCGCTTCGTCCCGCGCCTGTTCGAGCTTGATGAGCCGTGCCTGCGCGGCCGCAAGCTGCGCCTTGAGCTGATCGCGCTCCTTTTCGAGCGCCTCGACCTTGCCGCCAGTTGCGCGCTTCGTGCTCGCTGCCGAAGCTGTGCACCCCGGCGCTCGCGACGTCGCGCTCTGACGTTTCGACTTTTGGATAACTCGTTCCGCCATCTAGCCCTCCGAGATACGCCCAGGGCCCCCTGGCGATCCGCGGCTGCCTTCCCGTGTCATGACCTTATGTTTCGCAGTTCGAAGGCGTCAACAAGGCAACCGGGGAAGCGGCTGCATGCCCAACAGGAATTTGCTGTCACACTTTTTGATCCCGCGCCGAAAGCCGGCCATTTGGGACGCCAGGGGATGCCGCATTGACACACACGGCCCTCGTCCAGTTAATGGCCGCGCCTTTTGGCATGCGACATCCGCATGCTTCGACAAAAGAACACGCCAAGGAGGCGACATACGATGACATTGAAGGTTGCGATCTCGGGATTTGGCCGCATCGGCAGGAACGTCCTGCGCGCCGCCGCCGAGGCCAAGCGCACGGACCTTCAGTTCGTCGCCATCAATGACCTCGTCCCGACCAAGGACAACGCACACCTGTTCAAATACGACAGCGTGCACGGCACCTTCCCCGGCGAGGTGAAGGTTTCCGGCGACGAGATCGACGTCGGCCTCGGCAATCCGATCAAGGTCCTGGCGGAGAAGGATCCCTCCAAGCTGCCCTGGAAGGATCTCGGCATCGACATCGTGATGGAATGCACCGGCATCTTCACCGACAAGGACAAGGCGAAGGTGCATCTGGATGCAGGCGCCAAGCGCGTGCTGGTCTCGGCGCCGTCGAAGGGTGCCGACATCACCGTCGTCTACGGCGTCAACCACGAGAAGCTGACGGGTGACCACAAAGTCGTCTCCAACGCCTCGTGCACGACCAACTGCCTCGCCCCGGTCGCCAAGGTCCTGAACGATCTCGTCGGCATCCAATCGGGATACATGACGACGATCCATTCCTACACCAACGACCAGCGCATCCTCGACCAGGCTCACAAGGACATGCGCCGCGCCCGCGCCGCTGCGCTGTCGATGATCCCCACCTCGACCGGCGCCGCGGTTGCCGTGGGCCTCGTGTTGCCCGAACTCAAGGGCAAGCTCGACGGCACCTCGATCCGCGTTCCGACGCCGAATGTCTCGGTCATCGACCTGAAGTTCATTCCTGGCCGCGAGACCACTGCCGAGGAAGTCAACAAGGCGATGAAGCATGCCGCTGAGCAGCAGCTGAAAGGCGTGCTCGGCTACGTCACCGACGAACTCGTCTCGATCGACTTCAACCACTCGCCGTTCTCGTCGAGCTTCGACTCCACGCAAACGCAGGTCGTCGACGGCAAGCTGGTGCGCGTGATGTCCTGGTACGACAACGAGTGGGGCTTCTCGAACCGCATGCTCGACACGGCTGTTGCCATGGGCAAGCTCCTCTGAGCCTCACTTGGCCCGCTACCATAACATCGTCATTCTCACAGGGGCCGGGCTCTCAGCGGAGTCCGGCCTTTCTACATTCCGCGACAAGGGCGGCATCTGGGCGAAGTACGACTATCGCGACGTCGCAACGCCCGAAGGCTTTCGCGCCAATCCCGCCCTCGTCCACGATTTCTACAATCAGCGCCGTCGCGACCACGCCGACGTCCATCCTAACGCTGCGCATATCGCGCTGGCTCGCCTCGAGCGCGAGCATAGAGGCAGCGTCGACATCATCACCCAGAACATCGACGCGCTGCACGAAGCCGCCGGTTCTCAGAACCTCATCCACATGCATGGCGAGCTTTTGAAAGCGCTGTGCACGCACTGCGGTGAGCGCAACGCGTGGACCGGCGACATGAACCTCGACACGCGGTGCCCGAACTGTGGACGAAGCGGCGGCATGCGCCCTGACGTCGTCTGGTTCGGCGAGATGCCCTACGAGATGGAGCGCATCTACATGCTGCTCGCCGCTGCCGATCTCTTCATCTCCATCGGCACAAGCGGCAACGTCTATCCCGCAGCGGGCTTCGTCGCCGAGGCGCGATCTGCCGGAGCACATACGCTTGAGCTGAACCTCGAGCCGTCGGAAGGCGCAACGCTCTTCCATGAGGCGCGCTACGGAGCTGCAACGAAGATTGTGCCTGCCGTCGTCGACGAACTGCTCGCGGCCCGAAACTAAAAAGCCATCCCGACGACGTGCCGACGGGATGGCAGGTAGAAGCTCGGGAGGAGGATCGACGAGCTGGAGCGAAGGTTTCAACATACGCCTATCGCAATAAGCTGACGTAAAGCCACCGGCCGCAATTCGAGGGAAGTCCGGTCTATCTCCGGAAAACAGCCACCGCCTCGATGTGCGGGGAATATAAAAACTGATCGATGGGCGTAACGCGCTCCAGCTTGTAGCCACCATCCAGAAGAATGCGCGCGTCGCGCGCCAGCGTCGCTGGGTTGCATGACACTGCGACCACCGTCTTGATCGGCGTATCGGCGAGCATCGCCGCCTGCGTTGCAGCGCCAGCCCGCGGCGGATCGAACACCGCCGCATCGAACCCGGCGAGTTCGCGCACCGACAGCGGCTCCCGGAAGAGATCGCGCAGCTTCGTCTCGATCGGCTTCAGCCCCGGCGTCCGCTTCGCAGCATTCTCCAGCGCCGTCACCGCCTGCTTGTCGCCGTCGACGGCCAGCACTTGAGCCTTTTGCGCCATCGGAAACGTGAACGTTCCCATGCCACAAAAAAGATCCACCACGCGCTTTGCATCGCCAACCGACGCCGTCACGAGGCGCACCATATCGCCTTCCGCGACCGAAGCCGCCTGCAGAAACGAGCGCGCCGGCAGCACGACGTTCGCCGTGCCGAACCGGACCGCCGGCACCGTCGCCTGATAGAGCGTGTCGCCGGCGAGTGTCAGCCGTGCGAGCTTCAGAGCAGCAGCTTCGCGCGCCAGATACTCGCGCACCTCGAGCGACGGATCTCCCGGAACATCCTCGATGGCGACGTCGAGGCCGTTCGCCGCCAGCGTCACCACGACGCATCCAGGCGCACGCCGCGACATCAGCGGCTCCACAAGGCGCCGGAGCCCCGGCAGCGCACGCACGATCGCAGAGGCCGTGACCGGACATTCCTGCAGATCGACGATGTCGACGCCCTTCGACTCATGGAAACCGAGCACAACGCCGCGACCCGTACGCCGTGCCGACATCGAGACACGCCGTCGCGCGCCGAGCCCGACGCCAACAACGTGACCGACGGGAGCGCCGATCCCGCGCGCGGCGAAAGCCTCCGCGACCATCTCGCGCTTCCAGGCGAGATAGGCAGGCATGCGCAGGTGCTGCACGGCACAGCCGCCGCAATGGGTGAAATGCCGGCAAACCGGCGCGATGCGATCGGGACTTGGCACCGTCACGGCGATGAGCCGGGCGCGATCCCCGCGCACATCGGCCTGCACACGCTCGCTCGGCAGAGCGTACGGCACGAAAACCGGTCCGGTCGCGGCATCGGCCACGCCGTCTCCCTGCGCACCGAGACGGGCGATATCGAGCGTCTGCGTGTCACCCATCGTATCGTGCGCCCAGGAGGAATTCGACGTTGCCCGACCCGCCTTTGATCGGCGAGGGAATGGACCCGGATACACGCCATCCAGGCTGCGCCGCAAGCCACGCGCTCACGTCATTCAGCGCGCCCTCGCGTGCCGCGTCATCGCGTACGATACCGCCCTTGCCGATGCGCTCCGGGCCGACTTCGAACTGTGGCTTGACGAGCGCCACCAAGAACGCGCCGGGAGCTGCCAGCGACAGCGCCGGCCCCAGCGCCTTGCTCAGCGATATGAAGCTGACGTCGGCGGTGATGGCGCCAACGGGCTCTGGGACGATGTCGCGCGTCAGGTGGCGCGCATCGAGCCCTTCGAGCGAAACGACGCGTTGGTCCGCCCTCAGACTGGCATGCAGCTGCTCGTGCCCGACATCGGCGGCATAGACTTTCTTCGCTCCCCGTTCGAGGAGCACCTGCGTGAACCCGCCGGTCGACGCGCCGACGTCGAGCGCCGTCAGACCCTGCGGATCGAATTGGAAGGCATCGAGCCCAGCGGCAAGTTTTTGTGCGCCCCTCGACACGGCCTGCGCCGCCCCGGTGTCTTCGAGCGCCAGCTCGGCATCCTGGCCGACCTCTGCCGCCACCTTCGTGCAAACCTCTGCGCCAATGCGCACCTTGCCCGACTTGATGAGATCGCGCGCCCGCGAGCGCGAGGCCACCAGCCCGCGCTCAACCAGAGCAATGTCCAACCTCATTCGCATAGGCTCATGTTTACGATATTCTGATCATTGACTACTTCGACCAGCAGACCCAATCCACGGAGTCCTTCCGATGCGCCTTAGCCTCGCCGTCACGCTACTCGCACTTTCGCTCGCCGCATGCGGCGACAGCAGCGCCCCTTCCCAGGACGCACACGAAGCGCACAAGGAGGGCACACCGTCGACAGAGGCCATCCCCCGCACGCCCTCGCCGGCTGGCGCCAAGGCTTGGCTCATCGAGCCCAAGGATGGGGCAGTCGTCAAGAATCCGATCACCGTGAAATTTGGCATTGAGGGCATGCGTGTCGCCCCAGCCGGGTCGGACGAGCCCGACAGCGGCCACCATCACCTGCTGATCGACACGACGCTGACCGATCCCGACGCGCCTATCCCGGCGGACGATAAACACAAGCACTTCGGCAAGGGCCAGACAGAGGCCACGATCGAGCTGCCGCCGGGCAAGCACACGCTGCAGGATGTCTTCGCCGACAAGAACCACATTCCCTTCGAGCCCTCGGTGCAGTCGGCCCCCATCACAATCACCGTCGAATAGCGTTCGGCGCCGCAGCGGCGGGCTGCCGCCCGGCCTCGGCGCTCCACGCTATCAACTTCCCGTGATGCGACATTCCGCAGCCGCGCAAATGCATCGATTTGCGCGGCTCATTCGTTGTTCACCGCGATATCCGCGCGCATAGGAGGCCCCATGCTCAACATCGAACGTCGCGATTTCCTGCGCGGCGCTGGCGCCGCAGCTCTGACGACGATGATCTACCCGCGAGTGTCGGTGGCGGCCGACGAGGCAGGCCCGTTCACGCTGCCGCCGCTCCCCTATGATTTCGCTGCCCTCGAGCCGTCTATCGACGCCAAGACGATGGAGTTGCATCACGACAAACATCACGCGGCGTACGTGAAGAACCTGAACGCGGCCGTGAAGGATCACTCCAACGTCGCGTCGATGAAATTGGAGGAAATCCTCACCAAGCTCCCCGAACTGCCAGAGGACATCCGCACCGTCGTCCGCAACAACGCCGGCGGACATGCCAACCACTCGATGTTCTGGCAGATCATGGGCAAGGACGGCGGGGCTCCCGAAGGCGAACTCAAGACCGCCATCGACAGCGATCTAGGCGGCCTCGATAAGCTGAAGGAAGACTTCAACACCAAGGGCGGCAAAGTCTTCGGATCTGGATGGGTGTTCGTCACCGTCAGCCCCGACGGCAAGCTCGCGCTCACCACCAAACCGAACCAGGATACGCCGATCATGGAAGGCGGCCGCGTCCTGTTCGGCAACGACGTGTGGGAGCACGCATACTATCTAAAATACCAGAACCGCCGCCCCGAATACCTCAAGGCGTGGTGGGACGTCGTGAACTGGAAAGCTGTCGCAGAGCGCTACGCCGCAGCCAAATCCGGGAAGCTCGCAATCTGACATTCACGTCCCCGGTCGCGGGAGACGGGGTCTCTTCAGCACGGCGGCCACAGCTCGCCGTGCTCAGCGCCCGAGGGGCGCCGCGCCGAGGCGCGGCCATCCACTCGCGAACCACGCGCCGGGCGACAAGCTTCTCGCAGCTCGTGTCAGACCAAGAAAATTAAGCTCTGCTCGCCGCGTCGTTGAGCGTGTCGCGCCCCAGAGCGCCCAGCACCGTTCTGACGATGCCGCCGGCATCGAGGCCTGCCTGCTCGTACATCTGCTCTGGCTTGCCGTGCTCGATGAACACATCCGGTAGCACTAGGCTGCGGACTTTCAGACCACGGTCCAGCAGCCCACTCTCGGCAAGGAACTGCAGCACATGGCTGCCGAAACCGCCGATCGACCCTTCCTCGACCGTCACAAGCACCTCGTGGTTCTGCGCCAGGCGCCGGATCAGATCCTCATCGAGCGGCTTCGCAAAGCGGCCGTCCGCGACGGTGGCCGACAGTCCGAACGCCGCGAGCTGATCTGCCGCCTTGAGGCATTCGCGCACACGCGGGCCGAGCGAAAGCAGCGCCACGGCAGAGCCCTCGCGCAAAACGCGCCCCTTGCCGATCTCAAGCGGTTCGCCCTGCTCGGCGAGCGGCACGCCAACGCCCTCGCCCCGCGGATAGCGCAGCGCCGATGGCCGATCGTCGATGGCAACCGCCGTCGCAACCATGCGCTGCAGCTCCGCCTCGTCGGCAGCCGCCATCACCACGAAGCCCGGCAGGCATGAGAGGTAGGCGATATCGAACGAGCCGGCGTGCGTCGGCCCGTCGGCACCGACCAGACCAGCGCGATCGATCGCAAAGCGCACCGGCAGCTTCTGAATGGCAACGTCATGCACGACCTGATCGTAGGCGCGCTGCAGGAACGTCGAGTAGATCGCCGCAAACGGCTTCAGCCCCTCAGCGGCAAGCCCCGCCGCGAACGTCACCGCATGCTGCTCGGCGATGCCCACATCGAACATGCGATCCGAGAACGCCTTGCCGAACACGTCGAGCCCGGTCCCGTCAGGCATTGCAGCGGTAATCGCGACGATCTTGTCGTCCTTCTTCGCCTCAGCAACGAGGCTGTCGGCAAAGACGCGCGTATACGTGGGCGCCGTCGGCTTGCTGACGACCTGCGCACCCGTGACGACATTGAACCGCGACACGCCGTGATACTTGTCGTCCGATGCCTCAGCAGGCGCGTACCCTTTGCCCTTCTTGGTCACGACGTGCACGAGGATCGGCCCCTGCCTTGCGTCGCGCACGTTCTTCAGCACCGGCAAGAGGTGATCTAAGTCGTGCCCATCGATCGGACCGACGTAATAGAAGCCGAGTTCCTCGAACCACGCGCCGCCCTGCCAGAGATGACGGGTGTACTCTTCCACGCGTGCCGCGCGCCGCTCCCAGCTCTTCGGAAGCTGCTTGGCAAGCTGCTTGGCGATATCGCGCCAGTAAAGGTACGTGCCGCTCGACGTGATGCGGGCAAGATAAGAGCTGAGCGCACCCGTCGGCGGCGCGATCGACATATCGTTATCGTTGAGGACGACGATCAGCCGCTCGTCGCGCGCCCCGGCATTGTTCATCGCCTCGTAGGCCATGCCGGCGCTCATCGCGCCATCGCCGATGACGCAAATCACGTTGTTGTCGCGCTTTGCCAGATCGCGCGCGACGGCCATGCCGAGACCGGCAGAGATCGACGTCGATGAGTGCGCAGCGCCGAACGGATCGTATTCGCTTTCGGCGCGGCGCGTGAACCCGGAAAGGCCGCCCGGCGCACGCAGCGTCCGGATCTGATCGCGGCGACCCGTGATAATCTTGTGAGGATAGGTCTGGTGCCCGACGTCCCAGATCAACCGATCGCGCGGCGTATCGAACACCCAATGCAAGGCGACGGTGAGTTCGACGACGCCGAGCCCGGCACCGAGGTGCCCGCCGGTTAGCGAAACAGCACTGATCGTCTCCTGCCTGAGTTCGGCAGCGAGTTGCGGAAGATCTTTTTCTTCGAGTGTGCGCAGGTCCTCGGGCGTCTTCACGCGGTCGAGAAGCGGCGTCTTAGGGGCACTATCCACCGAGCCATCCCGTGCATTGGTAATGGCTTGTTATGTCACACTGTCGCGGCCTCGCAAGGGTGCAATCGCCGCGGCGCCGAGCAAACGAAAAGCGCGGCTCCGGGGGGAGCCGCGCTTTGTAATTTCAAGCGTCGCTTGAGATTACCAGTGGTGCTTGCAAGCCTTGTACTTGCGGAAGTTGACGTGCTTGTACTTCTTGCACTTCTTCGCCTTGTAGTACTTGGCGTGATGATGCTTCTTCTTGAAATGAGCCTCGGCCGGCGAAGTGGTGGCGACGCCAACAACGGCGAAGCAGCTGAGCGCGACAGCGAGAGCCATCAAAGACTTCATAGGTCTTCTCCCAAATTTTAAACACGCGGCCCAAAGTTACGGATCAGAAGCACTATTTCCGCCTCCCGGTCCTTGAGCCCGGCGCACCCTACCGGCGTTAACTGGCAGAGGCTAGACAAGAACGGCCCTTTGGACGGGCTATCAGCGACGCTGTCGGAAAGCGGATTTCCTCATAAGCTATTTATATCCAACGGGATTCTGTGAGTGCGGTGTCACACGACGACGATCCGCCGCAGTCACCGGATCTCTTCCTCGAACATCAGCCCCTATCGAAACTGGTTAACGCCACTAGGAATGCAGGACCTCAGCCGATGTCTAAGCGCTGGATCACCGTCAACGACCGCATGCAGCAGGGCTACCGCTATGAACGCGTCGCCCCGATCGGGCGTGATTTCGATCCCGAGTTCACGCCGGACCTCACCCCCGCCGAAATGCTGCATCTCGGCGTCTTCTGCGGTCGCTACATGACCGACACGACCGACGAATTCCCAAAAAGCTGGTTCACTGGCGCCAAGCTCGCTGAGGGACCGCGCGGACGCGACTGCAAGCTCAACTTTTTCGGTGTCGATGCGAGCCAGCCGCTATCGGAGTGGAAGCGCAAGGGCTGGATCCATGAGGACGACCCGCGCGGCTGGTTCCAATGGTACTGCCGCTATTACATGGGCCGCCGCATGCCGGAGGAAGACAAACGCCAGATCAAGCGCTGGAAGGCGATCAAGCGCCACGTGCGGCAGATCGAGAAGAACTGCGAGCCTTGCGACCTGCGCTGTCGGCGCCGTCAACGCCAAGCCCTGCTGCACTGGGCCTACGACAGCCGCAAAATCTAATGCACGAACAGCGCAGCCAGCGGCCGTCAGGAATCGAGCGGCTCGGTACCCTTGGGTGAGCCATCGGCGGCGAAAGTCAGCTTCTCGACCTTCGCCTCGGCCTGCCGCAGCAGCCGGTCGCAATGTTCCTTCAGGATCTCGCCACGCTCGTAGATCGCAATCGATTCCTCGAGTTCGACGTCACCACGTTCCAGCCGCGTGACGATGCTCTCCAGCTCCTTCAGAGCGCGCTCGAAGCTCATGTCCTTCACGTCGGCGTGCTTGGGCTGTGCCTTCGGGCTGGCCGGTTCCATGCTTGCGTCCCGATTGTTCAAATGCGCTCCTACGCGCCCGCGTCCATCAGCGCCTTCACGTGAACGGCCACCGAGCGAGCGAGCGCGGTCAGGTCGTACCCGCCTTCGAGCATCGACACAATGCGCCCGTTGCAGCGTCGCTTGGCGACGCCGGCGAGTTTTTCCGTCGCCCACAGATAATCGGCCTCGACCAGCCGCAGATTGGCCAGCGGATCGGCCTGATGCGCGTCGAACCCAGCCGATATGATGAGTATATCCGGCCCGAAGTTGTGCAGCGCCGGCAAAATGCGTGATTCGAACGCCTCTCGGAATTGCTCGCCGGCGTCCCGCGCCCTCAGCGGCGCATTGGTGATGTTGTCCTTGACGCCGGTTTCCGAGACCGCGCCGGTGCCCGGAAACAAAGGCATCTCGTGCGTCGATCCGTAGAACAGGTTCTTGTCCGACCAGAAAATATCCTGCGTGCCGTTGCCGTGATGCACGTCGAAATCGACGACCGCGATACGCTCCGCGCCATGCTTCTTGCGCGCATAAAGCCCCGCGATGGCCGCGTTCGAGAACAGGCAGAAACCCATCGCCCGATTGGCCTCGGCATGGTGTCCCGGCGGGCGCACCTGACAGAAAGCGTTCGCGGCCTTCCCCTCGATCACCGCATCGACGGCGTCGAGACCAGCGCCGACGGCGCGCAACGCCGCTTCCCAAGTTCCCGGCGACACGATCGTGTCGCCATCGATATGCCGCGGGCTCTTCAGCGCGCCTTCTGCAATGCCACGCATTCCTGACAGATGCCCCTCAGGATGCGCCAGCAGGATCTGCTCCTCGACATCGTCGCGCAGCGGCGCCTCCTGCCGCACGAGATCGTTGAAAATCTCATGCGACAGCACCTTGTCGATGGCCCGCATACGATCGGGACGCTCGGGGTGCCCCATTCCGGTGTCGTGAGCGATGAACGCAGGATGCGTCAGGAGAATGGTAGCCATCTAGTGCGTGCCGCGTTCCGGGTTCTGTTGCTCGGCTCAAAGGCCATGCGCCATGTTAGCGCGGGCCGGGCGCAAAGAGCCAGCGCAACCGAACGCGGAAGGTAACTGCCTGATGATGTCGCTGTCCCGCGGCCGGACTACCCGGCCCGGGCTTCGACGCGGCCGAATAGCCGGCGCACGCCGCGCCCCAGAAGCGTGACGATCCCCCAGAACTGCAGGAAGAACGACGCAACGAGCGCCGGCACCCCGACGATCGGCAGGAACAGCAGCACATAGGCGGCGAGCCGCATCGCCTGCGCCGCGCGATAGCCGATCGCGCCGCCATACTCGGCGCGCTGCTCTGCTGGCCACAGGCGGGCAAACCAAGAGCTTGCGACCGGCCAAGCCAGCACACCAGCGCCGAGACTGATGAGGTAGAGGATCTGCATCCAGGCCGGCACGCCCGGCACGATGCGGGTGTCGAGTTCCCGCTGCCGATCCTCATCGCGCGCGTGCACCTCGACCGCGCTCGTCACGACATTGCCAGTGATGTTGGAAATCGAGCTTGTCCAAAGCTCTCCGACCATACCGATCGCACCCGTATCGCCGCTCACCGGCACCGCGCGGATCGCGACGCGGCCTGCTCCCTCGCGCGAAACCGACACGCGAAATTCTCCGCGCTGCTGCCCGAGCGCGTCGAGAAAATCGCCGAGCGTCGCACGCTTCAAAGCATCGTCGAGGCCACCGACGGCAATCCGCTGCCACAGCCAGTTGCGCCCACCCGGCTGCCGCGGCGACTCTGCATGCAGCACCACGAGATTGACGTCGTAGTCGGCCGCTGCCCCCATGAGGGCGGAGAGTTTGACGCTCTGCTCCGATCCGCTGGACGGACGGAAATAGAGAAGATTGTTTTCAACGCGGCCGGTCACCAAAACGGTCTGCCCGCGCACCGAGGCAATGGCGCTCGCAATCGACGCGGGATCGACGGTATCGACAAGCGCCGCTTTGGTGTCGGCGTCCACCCGTGGGTACGACGAAAGCGTCACCGGACCGCCCGGCTCCAGCGCCAGGGTGCGGATGCTGGATCGGCTCAGCGGCCGTTCGAGCTGCACGAGCGCCTCGTTGAACAGCTTCCGGTCGCGCAGTTCGACGATCAGTTTCGGACGCACGGCCGCATACAGCGCCTCCCCACTGCTCATCGTCCGCGTGATCAGCGGATAGCTCTCTTTTCCGGCCACGAGATAGAGCGTCGCAGCCGATGGCAGCTCCTTCAGCAGCGCGCGATCGCCGAACAGCGTGTCTTCCGAAAGATAGATGCCGAGCTTCGATCCCGGTGGCGTATCGGGCAGCAGGGTTGGCAGAACGCGCTGCAACTCCTCGGGTGTGCCCGCCGTGAACACATCGCCATTGCGATTGACGAACTTCCAGTGGCCTTCAGGCGTCGCGTGCGCGGCGAGCGCAGCGCCGCTGCTCGGCGGCAAAAGGCGTATATGGGCGGCAGCGCGCTCCAGATCGACGATGCCGATGCGCCCCGCCTTTGGCGCGACCTCTCCAACCTCCGCGCCGACGCGCGCCAAGCGCGAGATCCAGTCGGCCTGCGCCGCCGGCACGGCGACCGCCAGCAGCAGGGCGGCGCTTCCAATGCGCATCAGCTGATGTGTGCTCGTGAGGGCGCGTTGCATCGATCCGCCGCCTGTCCTTCCAATCGGTCAGCAACTTTTACACGCCCTTTGGACAGAATTCAGCCGGACAGGTAAGGAACCCCACCGATACCGGAGTCACGGCCCAATGAGCGTCGAGAAGGCAGATGACAAGGCGATAGCCGCCGCCGCAGAGCACCTGCGCGCGGGACGCCTCGTCGCCTTCCCGACCGAGACCGTCTATGGCCTCGGCGCCGACGCCACCAATGGCCATGCGGTCGCGCAGATCTTCGCTGCCAAAGGCCGCCCCCGCTTCAATCCGCTGATCGTACATGTGCTCAGCGCGACCGAAGCCGCAACGCATGCGGACTTCACACCCCTGGCGCGCCGCCTCGCCGATGCGTTCTGGCCCGGCCCGCTGACGCTGGTGGTCGAGATGCGTCAAGGCTCCCCGCTCTCCGACCTTGTTACCGGCGGCTTGACCAGCATCGCCGTGCGCTCGCCCGATCACCCTGTCGCACGCGCATTGCTCGCCGCAACCGGCCGGCCGCTCGCCGCGCCCTCGGCGAACCGCTCCGGCCACGTCAGCCCGACGCAGGCTGCCCACGTCGACGCCGACCTCGGCGAGGCGGTTGCGATGGTGCTCGACGGCGGCGCGACGGCACATGGCCTGGAATCCACCATCGTCGACGCGCGCGGCGAAACGCCAATCCTGCTCCGACCCGGCGCGGTCACGGTCGAAGCCATCGAAGCCGCGCTCGCAACGAAGGTCGTGCGCGGCGATATCGATGCCGCCCGCCCGAGCGCACCAGGACAGCTCCTCAGCCACTACGCGCCAAGCGCCAAGGTGCGCCTGAACGCACGCGACGTGCGCGCCGGAGAGGCTTTGCTCGCCTTTGGACCCGATGCGCCTGAAACCGAGGGCCCAGTCATCAACCTGAGCCCCTCTGGCGACCTCGCCGAAGCGGCCGCGAACCTTTTCACCGCACTGCGCACCCTCGATGCGGCCGGAGTTCCATCCATCGCCGTCATGCCAATCCCCGAGGCGGGCCTCGGCGAGGCCATCAACGACCGCCTGCAGCGCGCCGCCGCCCCGCGCTGACCGCGCAATCCCCACCTCGATTCTTCGCGCCATTTGCCGACCGGCCATTTTTCCGGCAACAGTCGGCGAAACGATCAAGCGCGGGTATCTCTTTTGCCGACTGAGAGCGCACAAAGCGGAACCACGGGCCGAGCAGCGATCGGCCCACGCGAGCGCGCGCTGATGCACATGGCATCGGTCGTCGGCGCAGCGCACGCCATCACCGATCCCGAACAGATGATGCCGTACCTGCGCGAGATGCGCGGCCTCTACAATGGCACCGCGGCGCTCATCCTGCGCCCCGGCTCGACGCGCGAAGTGGCTGACATCCTCTCCATTGCCAACGACGCCGGCGTCTCCATCGTCCCCCAGGGCGGCAACACCGGCCTCGTCGGGGGCCAGATTCCCTCGCCCGATGCAAGCGAGGTCGTGCTGTCGCTGGCACGCCTCAACAGCGTGCGCAGCGTCGACGCCGCCGGCGGCACCATGATCGTCGAGGCCGGCGTGACGCTTGCCGAGGCCCAGGCCGCTGCAGAGCGCGCCGGACGCCTCTTTCCGCTGAGCCTTCCGTCTGAGGGCAGCTGCCAGATCGGTGGAGTCCTCGCCACCAACGCTGGCGGAACCGGCGTCCTCGCCTACGGCAATGCGCGCGCCCTCGCTCTCGGCCTGGAGGTCGTGACCGCGAACGGCGAGATATGGGAGGGCCTGCGAGCGCTCAAGAAGGACAACACCGGCTACGATCTGCGCGATCTATTCATCGGATCGGAAGGCACGCTCGGCATCATCACCGCCGCGACCTTGAAGCTGTTTCCGCGCCCGGTTGAGACCGCCGTCGCGCTCGCCGCCCTGCCGACACTGGAAGATGTGGCAACGCTCTTCCGCCTCGCCGAAGCACGGGGCGCACAGTCGCTCACGGCATTCGAGTTCATGAGCGGCTTCACGCTGGAGCTTGTCACGCGGCACATCCCCAATACGCGCATCCCGCTGCGCGAAGCCTCGCCGTGGTACGTGCTGATCGAGATGTCGAGCGCCTCCGAAGGCGGCGTCATCGAGACCGCGATGCAAGGCATGCTCGCCGAGGCGAGCGAGAAGAACATCATCTCCGACGTGGTGATCGCCGGATCGCTCGCGCAGGCGCAGGCACTGTGGAAACTGCGCGAAAGCGCTTCGGAGGCGCAGCGTCACGAGGGCGGCAGCATCAAGCACGACGTGTCGGTGCCGATCGCGCACATCCCCGAATTCATCGCCGAAGCGGGAGCTGTCGTCGAAACCGTCTGTCACGGAGCGCGGCCGGTGGTGTTCGGCCATTTCGGTGACGGGAACGTGCATTACAACGTCAGCCAGCCGCCGGGGGCGGACAAGGCTGCGTACCTGACGCTATGGAACGACATGACCAGCGCCGTTCACGACGTCGTGGCGCGCTTCTCGGGATCGATCTCCGCCGAGCACGGCATCGGCCAGATGAAGCGATCGGAGCTGGCACGGTTCAAGAGCCCGCTCGAGATCGCCATGATGCGCAAGATCAAGGACGCGCTCGATCCCAACGGCATCCTCAATCCCGGCAAGGTCCTCTAGTCTCAAAGCGCCGAGCTTCGTCTCTTGAACGGCCAGAAGCCGCCGCTGCGGCCGGGCTTCAGATCGACCGGCTCGACCATCGGAGAGCGCGCGCGACGCCAGCTCGCGCGGATCCAGTCCTCGGTCCCGTAAAGCCACTGCTTGAAGCTGCCGCGCTTGGGCTGGCTGCGATCCTCCAGCACCAGCTGCGACAGCGTATCGACGTCCGCACAAAGCTTCTGGATCGCCGCCAGCCGCTTGGCACCGTCTTCATGCACCGCACCGATGCGCGCATTGATGAGATGGATCTCGCCGGAATCGTTGTTGCGCCAGTTGTCGATCACGCCAGCCAGCGTGTGCTGATTGGCGCTGATCTTCATGAGCGCATCGTGCACCTCGGCGAGTTCGGCCGCGTAGACGGTCTGCGATTCCGAAAGTCGTTGGTCGTAAGCGTCGAGCGCCTTCTCGATATCCGTGATGCGGTCGCCGACGCCGGAAGCCAAATCGATCCGGTGCTGCTCCAGACCGGTCACGATCTTCTGAATCTGGTCGGCAAGCTGCTGCAGGTCGACGGCCACCTGTTGCACGTGTTCGCTGAGCGCCCCTTGTGCCTGCTCGCCATTCTGCGCGGCAAGACGCACGGCGCTGCGCACGCCCGTGATTTCATCGGAGAGCTGCGTCACCGCGCTCGTCCGCTCGGTGCGCTCCACACCCAGCGCGTGCTCGATCGCCCAAAGACGATCCGACAGCGCCGGATCAATGGCGACAACGCCGCTTTCGCTGGGCCGGCTGAGCAGCGATGTCTCGATGCTCGAGAGCCGGCTTTCGACTGGCCCGAGATCGACAATGGTCGGCATAGGCTCGCGCGCCAGCGCCTGTTCGACGGTTGACAGCCGCTCGGAGAATACGCGCTCGATATCGCCGAGGCGGTCGAAAAGCGTGTGTACGAGGGCGGGGTCGAATCGAGGTCCCGTTTGCGGCGCCTCCACCGCGGGCGCGCTGTCGCTTTCGCTGACCTCCAGCAGGTGCGCGGCGGCATTCGCAAAATGCTGCGGCCGGGGTCCAGCGCTGGTCCCCCGGTACTCGCGCGGCGCGCGCGGGAAGTAACGCGCGACGAGATCACCGCCCGGAAGATCGCCGCCGATCTCGCAAAGCACCTGCACCACATCCTCGACCGTGGCGGCATGACCGAGGTGCGAGGCGCGCAGGCCAGCAAGCCGCAGCACGTCTTCGAGTTCCGGCGAGCGGCGCGGAGTTGCCGCTTCGCCGGCAGCGGAGGGTGGCTCGGCCGCGATCGTAACGGCGCTGTCGCGGCGCAGGGACACCACCGGCACACCGCGTACTTCGAGCGCCTGTGCCGCGACATCGACACGCGTCATGGCCAGCAGCAGGTGTTCAATGCGCACATCCGCCGAGCGATAGGCCAGCGCCACGTCATAGGCCTGGTTCGCGCAGGTCAGAACCGTCTCGTCGACCCAGATCGGTCCCGAACGCGAAGCGGATGGACGCGGCGTCGGTGCGTGCGGTACCTGCGAGGATACTTCTCGCCAGCCTGTCGGATCGGTCGACGCCGCACTCCAGCGCGACGTCCTGAGGTCGAGATCCTGCCCCCGATAGTCCATACGCCAAGCTCCTCACCTTACCCCGCGCAAGCTTAGCCCCGAAAAATGCCGGCTGCGAGAGGGCTTGCGTGTCTCACGCCCATCACCAGCACGCCAATGTGACGCCAGCACGCCACGCCAGCGATGGCCCGGGCGCCCCTGGCTTCGTTAACGCGAACGCTGGCTGCCTCAGAACAGGCTGGCTTGCGCCGGCATGACGGGCTCCTGGACCTGCGGGCCTTCGTTGCTCGGGTTGTTCAGCTTGCGGCTGACCTCGATGATTTCCAGAAGGTCGTCTGGCGCCGGGACGAGCAGGTCGGCGATGTGCGTCGCCGTCCCAGGGCGGCAATCGAGCCACACGTCGAAATGCTCCGGCGCGATGATCAGCGGCATCCGGTTGTGCAGCGGCGCCATGGTGGCATTGGCGGCCGTGGTCAAAATTGCCATGGTCTCGATCTCGCTGCCATCGGCCCCGAGCCAATTTTCATAGATCCCGGCGAGCCCCATCGGCCCGCCGCTTTTGGGCCTGACGAGATGCGGGCGCTTGTTTCCGGCCGGCCCCGTCCACTCATAGAAGCCGTCCGCCAGCACGAGGCACCGCTTGTGCCGCAACCCGGCCCGGAACGAGGGCTTCTCGGCCGCCCCCTCGCAGCGCGCGTTCACCAGCATCTTGAACTGGCGCGGATCCTTCACCCAGCCGGGGATCAACCCCCACCGGACCAACGCCATCTCGCGTATCCCCCGCTCTGTATCGCGCACGATCGCCACCGGCTGCGAAGGCGCGATATTGTAACGCGGCGGAAACACCGCCTCGTTCAAATAGCGAAAGTAGAGTCGCACCGCCTCGTGCGGCGACGTCAGGGAATAGCGCGTACACATGTGCTGCAAGGTAGTGCGCAGCGGCTGCCAGGAGAAGACAGATGCCTAATTCTAGCGAGGACGATCGCCACTGGCCGCGGGCTGCCGCGAGCGCCGTTCTGTTTCGCGGCGAAAGCGTGCTCCTGGTCGAGCGCGCCGAAGGCCCGTCCGAGGGCCTTTGGACGCTCCCCGGCGGCTCCATCGAGTTTGGTGAGACCGCGGAGGATGCCGCGCGCCGCGAGGTCCACGAAGAAACCGGCCTCACCTCCCATATCGAGGGCCTGGCAGGCGTCTACGACGTCATCGATCATGACGAAGAGGGAAAGGTGGTCCTGCACTACGTCATCGCCACCTATTTCGGCCGCGCCGACGACGGCGAGCCGCAAGCCCGCAGCGATGTGCGCGAGGCGCGGTTCGTCGCACTCGATACCGTCAAGAACCTGAAGCTCACGCACGGCACGCAATTCGTGGTCGAGCACGCTTGGCGGCTCCTTGCCGCTGGGTGTAGTGAAGCCACGGGACCGTCCAGAATCGAGTACAATATCTCCGGATGACAGGCTCAGCGCCAATTCGCAGATCCACCACACGCCGGCTGCCGCTCGCAGCCTGCGCACTTCTGGCTGCCATCCTGCCGGCGTTGGCCGCACCCGATACCAAGCCCTACGACGACCGCCTGCTCAGGCTTTCCGAGATCCTGGGCGCCGTCCATTATCTGCGCGAACTCTGCGGCGCCGACGAAGGGCAGCTATGGCGTGATCGGATGACGGAGCTGCTGCAGGCGGAAGGCACATCGGCACTGCGCAAGGCGAAGCTCACGCGTAGCTTCAACAAGGGCTACCAGAGCTATTCTCGCACTTATAACACCTGCAGCCCTTCGGCTCAGAATGCGATAAACCGCTTCCTCGCCGAGGGTGCCGGTATCGCGGATACGCTTGTGCGCTCAGTACCTTGAACGCCCCTCGGTAAAATCCATAGCGCGCGGGTTTACTTTGAAAGCCACCCGCGCTTCCCGATCCCGCCCTGCATGATATGCACGTAAAAGTCGCCGGCTGACTGGCGACGACGACGAGCGTGGGCGGATGGGGCGCCCTCGCTTGCTCGGGGGAACATTCGCATGGGGGACGACATGCAGCTTTTCCAAGGCCTCGACGCCGACGATTCCACTTACCGCGCGCTCTCGCTCATTCTCGAAGCCTGGGACGAAGGCACCGAGAGTGGCGTTCCGAACGAGCAGATGGCCTACGCGGCCCTCTTCACCGCGCTCACCGATCTCGTCTCGCAGTATGGCGAAGAGGCGGTCGTGAAGCTGGCGCAGGGCCTCGAAAAGCGCATCCGCGTCGGCGAGTTCACGCTCCACCACACGCGCCAGTAACGACCGCTCGTCCGCACGATTACGCGCAACGCGTTTCGGTCTGAGCAACCGCGCCCGCGTTAGAGCAGGCCCAGTCGCTTGCTGGCGAGTTCGCCGATCAGCACCAGCCCGAAGCCGACCAGCAGCAGACCCGCGATGCGGTTCATGAACGCCAGCCGATCGCCACTGATGCGGTGGCGAAACCGCGCGATGAGGTGCGACAGCGACACCCACCACGCGAGGCTTCCCGCCATGACCGCCGCGACGATCGTCAGCGCATCGACATAGCTTTCAACCTCGACGAACGTTGAGACGCCGCCGAAGATCGCGAAAAGCCCGAGAACCGCACCCGGATTGGTGATCGTGAGCAGAAACGTCTGCGGAATGTCCCAGACGAAGTCTCGCAGCGTCTCGCGCTTTCCCGATACCGTGGCCACCGGCACGATGCGGGGGGGCGCGAAATAGAGCTTCGTTCCGAGCGCGACGAGCGCCAGACCGCCAACGAACTGGATCGCGTTCCGGTGATCCTGCACAGCGCCCGAGATGGCGCCGACGCCAAGCGCCGCGCACAGCGCGATAAGGCCATCCCCGAGCATCGCGCCAAGGCCTGCCGCAATACCTCCCCAGAACCCGCGCTCTATAGCCCGCTGGATGCAGAGGACGTTGACGGGACCGACTGGGGCAGCGACAAGAATTCCGATGATGATGCCAACGGGAATGATGAGCGGATTGGGCAGAAATTCCATGCACCTTCCTTTGCCGATCCGCCTTGCGCCCCGAAATACCGAAGTGCGCGCCGGTCGTAGTCTGAGCGTGCTGAGCTACTCAGCGGTCGCGGCGCGCCGGGTGGGCTTGGCGGTATTGGTACTGATGGTGCTCGGCATTGTCCATGCGGCGAGACCTGCGCCGGTGCAGGAACGCCTGGCGGCCGCCGAGGAGACACCCTCGCGCCCTGCCGCCCGTAAGAAGCAACAACGCCCGGAAGACGATCCCGGACCGCTGCCGGTTCCGGTCGAGGAAATGCGTCAGGCAATTCTGTCCGCCACGCATACCGGCGCCATCGAGGATCTGCGCGAGCCCTTCGACTGGAACGAGATCAAGCCCGAGACGGCCGCGCCGGCGGGCGAGGACCCAATCGCCTATTGGAAACGCACCTCCGGCGATGGCAACGGCCGCGAAACCCTCGCCGCGCTGGCCGAGATCTTGTCGATGCACCCCGCGGAACTTCCCCTGGGCCGCGATCTGGAGAACAACATCATCTACGTGTGGCCATACCTCGCCGAGTTGCAACTCGACCAGCTGACGCCCGGCCAGGAGGTCGAGTTGCTGCGCCTCGTCGGCCCTGCCGAAGCAAAGACCATGCGCGAGAAGAAGAAGTGGACCTGGTGGCGCCTCACCATCGGCGCCGACGGCACCTGGCATTCCTTCAAAAAAGGCGAGTGAGCCCGTAAGCGGCCGTCGCTGCGATTAATTTTGGCGCCAGCGGGTTGTCTATCGCCGCGGCGGACCCATATGTAAGTCGTGCGAAGCGTTGAGGGAATTGCATCATGATGTGGCGCGTAGCCCTGTCTGCCGCGGCGGTCGCCGTGATCGCGGAGACGACGCCGGTAGCGGCCCAATTCTACGGCCATGAAGGCTACGGCCGCCGCCCGTTCTGGGAGCAGCAGCCGCGCCGCGGCCAGCAATGGCGTGGCGAGAGCTACGACAATTGGGGCTACAGCAACGACGATCGCCGCACGCCGATCACGCGCTCAGGAGGCGCAAGGCCGGCGATAGCGCCAGCAGCGCCGCCGAAGGTGGAGTTCGTCAGCAGCTACGCCCCGAACTCCATCGTGATCGATAGCGAAGGCCGTATGCTCTATTACGTGCTGTCTCCCACCGAAGCCTATCAGTACCCGATCTCGGTCGGTCGCGAAGGCTTCAGCTGGACCGGCACGGAGACGGTGAGCCGCAAGCAGGCTTGGCCGGACTGGCACCCGCCGAAGGAAATGCTGGCCCGCGACCGTCGCCTGCCCGACAAGATGACCGGCGGCCTGAAGAACCCTCTCGGCGCGATGGCGCTCTACCTCGGCAACACGCTCTACCGCATTCACGGCACCAACGATCCCAAGAGCATCGGCCGTGCCGCCTCGTCCGGCTGCTTCCGCATGATGAACGAGCACGTGATGCATCTCGCCTCGCTCGCCGACGTCGGCACTGAGGTGGTCGTCGTCAAGCGTCTGCCCAACCAGACCGTCGCCGCGCGGACAACCGCACCCCGCCTCGCGCCTGCAGTCGAAACGGA
>JASBSU010000027.1 GCA_030148725.1 Hyphomicrobium sp. | reverse complement strand
GCCGATGGGATTGACGGTCATCATCGCGCTGATCAGCGCATTCGTCCTGTCGCTCACCTTCGTGCCGGCAATGATCGCCATCTTCGTCTCCGGCAAGGTCGAGGAGAAGGAGAACGCGATCATTCGCTTCTCCAAGGCGCGGTACGCGCCGCTGTTGCGCTCTTCGCTGGCCGACACGGGTTTCGTCATCGTGGCCGCCCTAGGTCTATTCGTGGTGTCGCTGTTTCTGTTCACGCGCCTTGGCCAGGAGTTCATCCCGACGCTCGACGAGAAGAACCTCGCAATGCACGCCATGCGCATTCCGTCGACCTCCCTCACGCAGTCGACGGATATGCAGCTCAAGGTCGAGGAGACGGTCGCCAAGTTCCCCGAAGTCGCCTTCGTTTTCTCCAAGACAGGCACGGCGGAGATGGCTGCTGATCCCATGCCGCCGCACGTCTCCGACACGTTCATCATGCTGAAGCCGCAGGACGAGTGGCCAAATCCGAGCGAAAGGAAGAACGAGCTGCTCGACCGGATCGCAAAGGCTGTCGGCAGCCTGCCCGGCAACAATTACGAGTTCACGCAGCCGATCCAGATGCGCTTCAACGAGCTTATCGCCGGCGTGCGCAGCGACGTTGCCGTCAAAGTGTTCGGAGACAAGTTCGAAGAGTTGGGCGACACCGCCAATAAAATAGCCTCGGTGCTCCGCACTGTCCCAGGCGCCGCCGACGTCAAGGTCGAGCAGACAACCGGCCTGCCGATGTTGAACGTGAAGCTGGATAAGGCAGGTATCGCTCGCTATGGCCTCAACGTGGGCGACGTCCTAGATGTGGTCTCAATAGCCATCGGAGGACGAGAAACGGGTCTCGTCTTCGAGGGCGATCGGCGCTTCGACATCATCGTCCGCCTACCCGACAACTTGCGGGAAGACATCAACACGCTGCAGGAGCTGCCCGTAGCCATTCCTAATCCTATGGGTGGCAAGCCAAACTTCGTGCCGCTGAAGACGCTGGCGACGTTCAGCATCGAGGAGGGGCCGAACCAGATCAGCCGCGAGAACGGAAAGCGTCGTGTTGTGGTGCAGGCCAACGTGCGCGGGCGCGATATCGGCTCTTTCGTTCGGGACGCGCAGCAGAAGATCGATGCTCAGGTGAAGGTGCCGGCTGGCAGCTGGATCGTTTGGGGCGGTCAATTCGAAAACCTGCAGGCCGCGCAGAGTCGTCTCCTGATTGTCGTCCCGGCGTGCTTCTTCGTCATCTTCATGATGCTGTTCACGGCGCTCGGCAGCGTCCGCGAGGCGTTGCTTGTCTTCTCTGGCGTTCCGCTGGCGATCTCAGGCGGCATCTTCACTCTCTACTTCAGCGGCATGCCGTTCTCCATCTCGGCCGCGGTCGGTTTCATCGCCCTTTCCGGCATCGCTGTGCTCAACGGTCTGGTGATGGTCACCTACATCAACCAGTTGCGTGAAAGCGGCATGCGAGGTGAGGACGCAATCTTCGATGGCGCGATGACGCGTTTACGTCCGGTGCTCATGACGGCGCTCGTCGCATCGCTCGGCTTCGTCCCGATGGCGCTTGCGACTGGAACTGGCGCCGAGGTTCAGAAGCCTCTCGCAATCGTCGTCATCGGCGGGTTGGTCACCGCGACCATCCTGACGCTCCTGGTGCTGCCGGCGCTCTACAAGCGTTACCTTCTTAAAGGCGAGGTCGGGACGGCGCCGGCGCAACCGGCTCCTGCAGGCTAAACGGGCATGGGGGGACGGATGGGGGATTGGGCGCGCGCTGGCTTTTGGGTTGCGATTGCAGCTCTGCTGCTGGCCGCGGTTCCCTCGCCCGGCGGTCGCGTCACAAGCGAGCCCAGACACGCGATCGTGCATCCACACGAACCCTTCGTCGCGCCGATCAAAAAGGCGCAAGGCCGGAGGCTCACGCGGCGCGCTGACGAGCTGCTGCGTCGTGGTGATCTCAACGGTGCAGCCACCGACCTGAGGCGCGCGCTTCGCTGGGACAAGGGAAATGCGAACGCCTACGCAGCACGAGCCCAAGTCCGACTCCTGCGTGGTGACAACCTTGGCGCACTGGGAGACGCCGACTATGCCGTCACGCTGGCGCCGAAATCGGCATTGGCCTTCTATACCCGCGGTTTGATAAACGCGCGCATGGGGTTCTGGTCGCACGCGTCGGCGGACTACCGAATTGCAGCTGAGCTCGATCCGCAATTTCGCCAGGGACTGGCGGACTACGGTCTCGGCTGGGCGCTCATGGCGCAGGGACGGTATAAAGATGCCGTCGTAAGCTACACCAGAGCCATTGCCCTTACCTCTCTGCCTGCGCCGTCCTACTTCCAGAGGTCGCGCGCATACGAGAAGCTAGGAGATATCGAAGCTGCTATCTCCGATATGAACGCTGTCATCCGCTCGATTCCCCAGTACCCCGAAGCGTATCATCGCCGCGCCCACCTGTTCATGCGCAAACGCGTTCACGGGGCGGCGCTGAGTGATCTTAGCGCGGCACTCGCCAATGACCCCAGTGATCGTTTTGCGAGTGAGGATATCGTCCACCTGTGCGGATCGCAGATATCGGGCGAGCAATGCCGTCTGCGCCTGGATCCCGCGATCCCGCCAGCCGCTGAACACCCGCAGCATTTCGAATTCGCACACTAGCGCGCGGCCGCCTTGCGTCTCGCAGACGGGCCGAGGTCGAAGAGCGATTGGACGTGCAAGCTGGCTCTACCTCGACGGCCCGAAGCCGAACAGACCGAGCAGCATATTGAGGTTTGTACTGGCGTTGCGGTTCTTTGGATCGATCGCCAGGGCCCGGTAATAGTCAGCCATTGCCTCGGTGTTGTCGGCGAGTGCCTGATGCGCCGCTCCTCGGGCCGCGAAGGCCTCCGCGTGCCGCGGCTGCAAGGCAATGGCCGTAGAGAAATCCGCAATTGCGGCCCCGTAGGTCTTCCGCCGGACGTACATCAGGCCGCGGTTGTAGTAGATGCCGGCGTCAGATGGGTTGCGACTGGTTGCTTCGCTGAAATCGTCGAGCGCAAGTTGCCATTCATCGTTCTGGGCGTAGGCGATGCCGCGATTGACGAACACTGCCGAGCCGGGAAAGCCCCGTGCGATGGCTGCTGAGTAGTCAGCAATGGCTGAAGGCAGCTCGCGGCGCGCCAAGTAGACGTTCCCCCGGGCATAGTAAGCGCTCGGGTCTCTCGGCTCTATCGCGAGTGCCAACGAGTAGTCATCGAGCGCGGCGGGTAAGTTTCCAGCCGCGGCCTCGTTGTCTCCGCGCTGGATAAATTTACGCGCGCCAGGAGCCCAGCCTCTTTCGGCCGCCTCTGCCCCGTCGGACGCGCCACCAACGACACTCACGCAGGTTACGATCCCAACCATCAAGGGACATACGGTGGCGCGACGACGGTACGTTGATCGCTTTAGCATCGCACGCCGCATGACATCATGTGGCCGGGGTTAGCCCATCATCGCATGGCTACCTGAAATCGACCTGAAACGGACGTTCGCGGGTATCAGCACCTTGCGTTCTGACGACCACCGCACGCGCATTGTTGCGCGCATTCAGCTCGGCTTCAGGCAGGCGCCGGAAAAAACACGCATAGAGATCCGACATTGCATTGCGCGTCGAACCAAGTGGCGCGTAGCCGCAATGGTCAGCGCTATTTGTCGCCTGGTGCGACGAAATCAAAAAATTGGAGATGACGATGAAGGTGAGCTTGATGGCAGCGGCAATCATCCTGGCGGTCGCCGCACCGGCCATGGCAGGAGGTGGCCACTGTGACGAAGATATCGCCGCAGTAGACAAGGCGCTCTCTGCCGCCAAGCTGAGCGATGCGGATGTCGCGACCGTGAAGGCCGCGCGTGCGAGCGCGGAGGAGGCGCACGTCGCAAAGAAGTTCGAAGAGTGCGAGAAGGCGCTCGAGCCGGCTCAGAAGTTGCTCGGTCTCAAGGACAAGCACGGACACTAACTACTATCCCAAGTCCCCCGTCCCAACTGCGTGTGAGTCCTGACTAGCACGCAGTCTGCGCTTGGCCGCGATCACCGGTCGTTCCGGATCGCTCCCCGTATCCCGCGGACACCGAGAACGCGGTCAAGCGCTACCGATCCCCCAAAAACTCGCGGGAGGCGTTAACGCCGTTGGAGCGCGGAGCCGCTTGCGACACGTCATCCGCTACCGGTTAGAATCAGACGTTACGAGGTAGACCTTTGCGACACCACCGATGTCCGCTCAGGATCAAGACCGGCTTTTGAGGCCCGACGCACTACTGTCGGCCGAACGACCAAAAATCGGGTAGAGGACTTGCCGGCCGTGGGTAATAGGCGAGGCTCGAAGCTCAAGCCCCGCCCATCTTCATCGCCTAGAGATCGCTCTGTCTTAGAGCGAGGAATAAACACGCCAGACCGACTGCAAGGTTGAGAACGGCGAACAAGAGATCGACGCTCATAAGAACGACTGCCTTTCCGTTCGATGACCAATCCAAACGCGGCTCGTACGCGCCGAGTGACTTCGTCTCCGAACGTGTCCCGTCGTTCGTGTGCGGGATTGAAGTGGTGCGGAGCCGTCTTCTTCGGCTCATCAAAGTATGCCTCACTTCGCCCACCAGATGGGCGGGTCGAGCGTCAAATCCCGCATCGTCCTATTTTTGCAAGTCCCTTTGACCGCTTTCGGCGCGGGTTGCCAACCTCTTAGCTCGCGCGAAGAGTTGGGGGCGGTTTGTCCGACAAACGTCCCTTTCGTGGACTTTTTTGCTGATTGAGCTACGGTACAAGTTGAAGTGGTGCGGAGCCAGATCATCTGGCGACGCGACTTGGGCCGCCTGTGCAGGCGGCCTTATTTTTTGCGAGCACTTCGCTTCAATTCCGCTTTGTGGAGAGTGCTGCGAGAGACGCCGAGCCTATCGGCAATCACCGAGAGCGTGAGCCGCGGGTCAGCGAGCATGTCTTGTGCGTATGCGAAAGCCTCTGGACTCAACGCAGGGGGCCGACCACCGTGCCGCCCCTTCTGCCGCGCAGCTTCAAGCCCCCACCTCGTCGCATAGCTCCTCGCGTCACGCCACGCTTTGAGGACATCGAGCATTGCTGGAACGATGAGGTGACAGTTGTCGAGAGTTGCGCCTAGGCGCTCGTCGAGAAGCCGCAGTTGGACGTTGCTTGATTGAAGCCGCTCCAGCACCGCGGTGAAGCGCGCGAACGAGTTTGAAAGGCAGCCGAGCCGGGTCACTAAAAAGACATCGCCCTTGCGAGCGTCGAGCAGTGCCATTTCTAAGTAACGAAAACGTCTGTGATCCGGCTCGACCCAGATATTGTCCTCCAGGCATCCCGCCGCACGCAGCGCGGCCACTTGCTCATCGAGACTAGGCGAGCCAAACGCCGCCCGAGCGTAGCCAACTGCACGGTTCTGCCAACTGACCATCCGAAAGCCTAGGACAGGAGTGCGCTAAACGGCTCCGTTCACTTCCGGCGAAGCGGCAGGTATCGCCTTCTTCTTCGGCGGTGGATTTTTCTTCGCCTCTGTCGGTCGCTGCATCCAAATCTGAAAACGACCAACCTTCTTGGGGCGGAACGTGCCGCGCTCATCGTTGAAGCAATCCCATACACCACCCCGGCGCAAGACGTGCTCGCACAGTTGACGCTTGTCGGGGTTTGCTCCCGCCGCACCGTAGTGACGGTTGAGACGGAACGCCACGGCTCCGAGCAACAGGTCGGTGATCTGCAAGGCTTGGACTTCACGTGAGTGGCGCGATTTGACACGTCTCACCGCGTAGGCTCGCTCATCGTCGTTGTGCTTGAGCAAGCTGCAAATCTTCTTGCGCAACTTCGAGTCGTGAGCGGCAGCCTCCTCGTCGGCGGAGTGCCGTCGATCCAAGTAGACGTGAAAGAGGTTCGTCTTGTGATAGATCGCCATCTTCAAGCAGTGCTGAAAGACTTCGTTGTCGAAGCCCTTCTTCCCCCGCGCGCCGCTGAAGGCGCGTCCCTTGACGTGCGTGAGAACGACCGAGCAATGAAACTCTGAGTTACCGTTCTTGGCGAAATCAAAATACGCATCGACGACATCGCGATACGGCCCGTAGTCTCCCTTCGTCACGTCCTTCCATTTCAACTCGCGAGGATGATCCTCGCCTTCCCGCACAGCCGAGAGTCTTGCCCCCCGCGCTTCAAGGCTGGCTTCTTCGAGTTGCTTCGAATACCTCAGCGGCACTGACAGGCCGCCGAAGATCAAGAACCGATGGCCGGTTTGACTCGTCTCGTCGAGGTAAAGCTCCTCAATCTTAGCCTCATCCTCAGGCGGCAGCGGTCTCGGCATGGCTATCCCTCCTTCGCGGCAGGGACTGATTCTATCGATTCGTCCACGGAGCGAATGGCGCGGAGTGTAGATTTCCACAAGGGTTGGATCGACAAGAGCCCATCGCCGAATCCGGGCATAGTGAACCTCCGATACACAGGAGGTGGCCGTGGCGACTTACTCCTACCCTATCGACCAACCCACACTGGCTTTCTCTACCGTCATGCTCAGCACGGCGCTCTACGCCACGCTGGAAGCGTTGGCGGAGGTTCACCAGAATCAGCCGGGTGCGTGGCTCGATGAGCTTGAGAGCGCCGCTCTCAGCGGTGCCAAGGGTACGATCACCGAAGGTATCTCGGAAGAGATAGAAGCGCGTCCTGCGCGGTCGGCGTTGAGCATCGTCGAAAAGCACTTCGAGCGACTACGCAATCAGCTAGCACCCGGTAAATAGCGACCGTAACGAGTCGACCGTGGAACCACGCCGGGTCAAGACGCCCGCTTCGCCGCTGACTGCTGGTTCGCATAGGCCAACTTTTGCAGGGGGCTCATCGCTGCCACGCGCGCGTCTTCAGACTTGAGCTTCCCGTCGGGCGACTCTTTCCGCGTCTCGCTCGCCGTCTGGAAGAGATGACCGTTGCGCTCCTCGTCCTGCTCAAGTTCGCTGATGAACTCGTCTACCGCGAACTCGCCACCGCCGAGTAGCTCGCCGCTTTCCACACCAATGCGAAACCGACCACTCTCCACGGCGCGACGCGCAAAATCATCGATAGTCTGCGGATCGAGCCCGCGAATTGCGACACGGCGAGCAACTGCGGCCTCGAGATGAAGCTTCAATAGCTTCTCGGAACTTACATTAGGCATCCCCTACCCCCACTCCCTTGCTGCCACACTCCCCGACGCCGGGGCTGGCTAACCTCGATATGAGCCCCCCCGGCGTCGGGTATTGGTACCGTCGTCTCCTTCGGGCGGTAGAGACGACGGCATCACACGTGCACATAGGCACGTGAGAAGTCTTACGCAGCCCGCTTAGCGTCGTTAGGCGAAGCGAACGCATCGAGCGCGATCCAACCCTCAACAGGCCGCCCAAAGTTGCGCGCGAGTTCACGTTGCGCCCGCACCGTACCGCCAAAGTCCTCGATGACGGCGTACCCTTGCTCGTCCAAAACGAAGACGCAGAAAGCCCGACATACCTTTTTGAAATTGTCCGGGAGCCAGCCGGCTCTGAGTCCGCCAAGCCGGAACAGATCCAGGGACTCGTTCGTCAAACAGTATAGAACCACGACCTTCGCCTTGCGGCGTCGCACGAAAATTGCGCTCGGCCGGTTCTTTCTATTCCCGCCCGTATTCGGCGGAGAGTCGAATACATGACTTGAGGCACCACCCGCGCGAGCGATTTCTTGCAAACCATGATTTGCGAGACTCATCGCTGCTACTGCAAAGTCTTGCCCCACAACTACCCCCAAACACGCATCCCCACGCGCAAAGAACTACTGAAACGTGTCTTGTGCAGATAAGAAGCGTTTGATAAATGTCAATAGGGAACACGCATCGATGGCGAAATAATTTTTAATTGGACCGGTTTTCTTCCCCCCAGCCCGATAGCCCGCAATTCCTCACACACGGGGTGGGGCAAATTCTGAACCGGCATCCCCATGCCGGCCTTCTGGGCTCCCCTGTCGCGTTTCGGCGGAAGGAAACGGAGATACATTGGTATTCTGCGGCTCAGGCCCTGAGAAAGTTTGCCTCACTGCGCTCCGCGGAGCCGATTGAACAAGCCATTTATAGCGTGATGAGAAGTCTGGAAGCCTTTCGCCCGGAAGTGGCCTGAGGCCAATCTGGAGCTGTAGCCTTTGCTCATCAGGTCTCGGGCGATAGCGTGGATCTCCTCTATAGGCTCTATACGCATTGCTGGAACACCCTGTCTCGTCGTCTCGCCAGTTGGCGTCAGAGTGTAGCCGAAAGGCGCCTGGCCGCCGCAGTACCGACCCTTTGCCCTCAGCTGCTCCTTCGATTCACGTATCCTTTCCGCGATGCGGCGGCGCTCGAATTGGGCGAAGCTCGCCAGCATGCTGAAATGCAGCTCACCGGCAGCGTCGCCGGCTATAAAGCCCTTCATGTCTCCGAGATATAGCCTTACGCCGCGAGCATTTAGAGCGCCGGCGACCTGAAGGCTGTCTTCGAGGCTACGGAAACCGCGGTCGAGCCTGAGGATGACGATGGTGTCGCCACGCCTCGCCTTTGCCAGAAGCTTAGAGCCCTCAGGGCGGGCGGCGAGCGGCTTGCTTCCGCTGACACCTCGCTCCACGAAGACCGACGCTAGCGTCAATCCCTCGGCCATACAGATGGCTTCTATGCGGGCTTGCTGCACATCAAGGCTTTCGCCCTTGATCTGGGAATCGAGAGATACGCGTGCGTATCCGTAAGCAACACCCGTAAATGCGTTTTGACCCGCCATCCGAAGCCCGCGTGGAATTGTTTTCTACGGTCCAACGTCACTTTTATCTCATTTGCTGTCGGGCCGCTCAAGCACACCCCACAATATTGGTAACTTTCCGGCTAACGGGCTAATGCATAGGAAGCGTAGAGCCCCCATATATCGGTCAGGGCGCGTAATGAGGGAACGAAGCGATGCAAGAAATAAGTGACGCCAGTAGAGAGGCGATATTCAAAGCCGCAAAAGCGCTTGGAATTGATCCTGAGACTTTGGCGTTGGGGGCGCCGCCTGTTGTTGCGCAGGATATCGCAGCAGCCGACGTAATGGAGCCGCCCTGCCTCTCAGACGTGGAATGGGACTGTCTAGGACCAATAATCCCGCGGAAGGCCCGATATCTGTCGAAGATCGAGCCGAGAGTTTTTCTCGATGCTTGCCTCTGTCTAGCGTTTTACGACTTCAAGTTTCGACTGGTACCGACGCCGGCCTTCAACACGGAGGCCTTCAGAGCAAAATTTTATCGGAGCTGCCTTGCCGGCGTGTTCGCGGACCTAGCCGCTGCGGCCCTGACGACGGATGTCGTCTGCCCGGAACACAAGGTGCTGTTGACTGGGTTGCGAGCGGTGGAAGAGCGGTACGTCTACAGACACCGAAAGATCGTCGAGGAAGGCCGGGACCAATTAGCACGCGGGCGTACGAACCCTCATGAGCCCCGCTGAGAACGCTCCTTGACACTAGACTGCAGCCGATCGGACAGCGCATCGTTGCGACGGGGCGAAGGCGCCCTGTCCTGGCGACGCAAGAGCGTGTGCGCTGGCCGGCGCACGGCCCGGCTCAGTAAGCGTCCCACGTCGCGGATATATCCATCAGCACAGGCACGAAGGCGCGTGTTGATACCGGCCTGACGTTCTATTGGCTCAGGCGCCTTCACTTTCGGCACAGCGACAGCGTTCGGCCCGGAAGATGCGGTCCGCCGAAGCAAGACTACGAACACCGAAGGGCCGTACCAACGCAGATCGTGGCGCTGCGCATGTGACCAACCCTCGCGGCAAAGAGACAGCCAAGCCAGAGGCGGAAGACGGAATTCGGCACCAGGCTCCCGTCGAACACCGGGTCCACTTCACGTGCCCCGCTCTCGCCGGTAGGCTGTGGCTCGAGGCATTCGATTGCCGACGTCGCTTCCCGACGACGTTAAAAAGCGGATCAGGCCTTCGAGGTACGGCTTGGCAGCGCGGCCAATGCCTGTGCCTCTTCGTAGCCGGCGGCATCCTCATGCCGCATGACGTTGTCGAGTACGGTCAGCATGTAGAAGCAGGTATCAGGATCACCGCCGATGAACCCGGCGACCGCACTTACCGCCTCAGCGTGCTCCATGTCGTGGACATCTACCAGCTCTTCAACAAGGGCTGCCGCCAACTTGCCCTGCTCGCATGTAGCCCACTCGATAGGATTGTCTCCGCCTATCGTAAAGCGCAACACGTCGCCGAGAGCGCGCAGAACGTCCTTGTCAGAGTTCTCAGCAATGAGGCTGTCTGAAGCCAAGTAATTCACTAGCACGATTGCCGCGCGCGCCTTGTCCCCGTTAAACGTCTGCGTCAGCGCGCTGTAAAGCGCGCGAGTCAAGAGGCCCGCCCGAGCGTTCGCCCATCTGAGGAAGGGTTGGGCGTGAAGTCTATAAGTCCAGTCATAACACATCCTTCGTTGCGGGGTTGAAACGTTGAGTACTCCGAGCCGGCGTTACCTTCCCCCGGCTGGTCAAGAGAGCGCGCCGCGTGCAGCCAAGAGCATGCAAGACCGCCGATAGGCGCTCGACGTTCGGCGTCTCCCCCACTCCCCCACCACCAAAACTGCTCATCGGACTGCGGGCGCCTCACGATGAAGATTGAAGAAGAGGTGCGTGCCTCTTTTTTCTTTTTTCTTTTCATATAAAAAAAGAATGGGGGGCTGGGGGAGACGCCATAGACATCTGTTGTTACTCGCTTTTTGCTCCCCCACACCCTTGAACCGGTGGGGCCTGCGCCAGGTCATTCAGCCAGCGCGCGCCGCTGCGCGAAGCAGTACATGCGTTTTGACGGATGATCCCATGACTGAGGAACGTCGCGCTGGAAGCGGCTACGGTCGGCCACCAGTTCCCAATCTTCGCTCTTGCCGTCGCTGACGTATTTCAAGAAGGCGCGCTGTCGTTGGTCTTGGCCAATGGCACGGTCAAGCTGGCCATCGGTGAACCAATACTCACGCCGGCCGTCTTCGCGCAGCCGGGTAAAGCCAACGACCTCATACGGAGCGTCGCTACTGCGCGTGCGATCCCAGAACTTGCCGCGCTCGGTCACGACGAACTCAGTGAAGTGGTCGAGCGCCGATAGGGCCTGGTGTTCACCGTCACCGCCGCGGGCCGCATGCCAGTCGCGGGCCGCCGACCAGGCAGCATTTGCCGCCTCGCCCTTGTCGAAAGGTATGAGGCCGGCGGCAATGTGTGCTTCGTTGACGCCTCCGATGAACGCCAGACGATCCAGAACGCGCCCGACATCGGGCTCGTCACCGAAGCGCTCTCCAAGGTCGTAGCGCAACTCGCCTACGTGCTGTCTCGCTAGTTCTATGGCCGCCTCGGTATTCTTCACAAGATGGCGGAGCACGTCGCGTCCGTGGTGGCCGTAGTGCTCTCGCGCTGTCTCCTTGAGATAATCCGAGAACGCCGGCGCCGACATGCCTGGCGGTAACTTCTCGAAAACGTAGTGCTCCGCATAGCGAGCGACCGCGGGGATATCAATGATGCGCACGGCCTCACCACCCTCGTAGGAACGACCGTCCCGCTCCTGATACCGCCTCACGCTG
Source organism: Hyphomicrobium sp. (assembly GCA_030148725.1). Classification (GTDB taxonomy): domain Bacteria; phylum Pseudomonadota; class Alphaproteobacteria; order Rhizobiales; family Hyphomicrobiaceae; genus Hyphomicrobium_A. The sequence continues at coordinate 51,275 of JASBSU010000027.1, read as the reverse complement.
CATTCGCCGGTTGACAGCACAAGAGTGGCAAACGGCTGCTTGCTGCGCAGCTCTCCATTCTTGCCGCCGGCCTCTTTGCCTACGCCTTTCGAAATCGTGTGGATCAGGGGCTGGACTATGCGTGCGCTGGAATTGAGCTTCAGTTCGTCGAGGAACCAGGGGAGATGGTTGTGCAAAGCTCCCACCTTCGCGACCGCATAGAGAGTGCTGTTCCAGCTGCGAACGATACCGCCATCTTTCTCTTCGGCGCCCATGCCGTACATGCTCGCCGCGGTGATCAGCAGTGTCGTCTTGCCCTGCGAGGTGTCGGCGTAGAAATGGACGGCGCCGTTTTCCACGCCCATGTGCGGCACGTAGGGTGCGGCCAGCGCTGTGCCGATCCCTAGCATTAGGCGCGTGTTGCCTGAGCAGTGGCGAAGCATCTGATCTGCCTCTTCGCGGCTGCCGGCGACGTTCCAACCCGATTGCCGCTCGAAGACCGGTACGACATATCCGTGATGGTTCTCGGCGGAAACAACCTCGCCGCTCGGCAAAACGAAAACGCCGGATGCGTTTTGATAACCGACGCGTTCAGCCGTCTGGAATGTCGGCTGCCGCGCGCCAGAAGCGCGTACCGCCTTCAGGATCAGCGACAACGTCTCATGGTCCAAGACCATGAGGTCACGCTTCATGGCCTCTACCGCCCAACTGCCCGATTGGAGATCGCTCATGGGCAGTACGAAATCCACCCACGTCTTGTCCTGACGCCGGATCTTGAGCAGGACGTGCGGATTGGGTGTCTCGCTTTGACCGTTATCGCCGATGGCGGCAACGATGACCGGCCCTGACACGAGGGAGGGCACCTTGTGCTTTTGCCCCACCCACTTTGCTACTGCGCCAGTGAAGGTCACTTCGATTTTCTTGGCAATGCCGCCGCCGGCACCCTCGATAAGCTCGCGAGAGGCCTGAACGTCGGGGGCGATCGCGTAGTCGCGCGCATAGTCCGCCTGCTGGCCGTTCTTGATCGCCCATGCTTCAATATCTTCGAAGCCGTAGGGAGCGTCCTCACCCATCGCAAGCACGGCGACGCACGCCGCTAGATAGTCACGGTCGGCAGCGCATGCTTCAAGCTCAGGGGGTACACCCAAGTCTTCACGAACCTGCTGCTTGATAGTCGCGCGCGCTGCCGCCTCATTCATCTCGGCCTCGCCGGCCTCGAGCAATTCGTTGAAGTCGGCGTTGACGTGACGTTCGCCGGTCTTGGTATTGGCGGCGATGTCTTTCAAAAGCCTCGCACGATCCTGCCGATCGAGCGGCAAGAGCAACGGCAAGATAGGCTTGTACTTGTCAGCAGGGGAGAGTTGAGCAACAGCTGTCTCTGCCCGCTCAAGCAGGAGCGGATAATCTTCCATAAGAACGTTCCTTTAGAGATGTTTCCAGAATGGAGCGTTCCGGTGGACCGGCAATGGGCGCCACGTCGGATCGCAGTCACGGGCCAGGGTGATCAGGTAGCCCAGCGTCAGCGGGTTGGGATGATCCACATCGAAGGCCGACCACAACCGCTCGACGGCACATGCATCGTAGTTTCCCGCGGACGAGGACCACTCATGTGCGAGCTCCAGTCCATCTGGTCCGCCGCCGGTCTCGTGATGCAGTGCTGCAAGCACTCGAAACCATATGTCGTAGTCATGCGCGGGAATAACCGAGACCGTGTGCCGCAGAACGACGAGATCGCCGCGCGTATCGAAGTACGCGTACTGCTGCTGGCGGCGCTCCTCTTGCTCCGCGACGGCCTGCCGGATCGCTTCCCAAAGAGCATTCCAGTCCAACGCCTCTCCAGGAAAATGCTTCGTTGAGTAGGGCCGGCCGCTGGAATGTGAGGCAAGGTAATTTACGCGTGCTGGATTAGCGCAAGCCTCGTCATAGTTGCCGGCTCCGAACAGCCGCTCTCCGCACGCCCGATAGAGGGCGCGATAGCCGGCGGCACCAACCTCTGCGATCTCAATCGGCGTACGCAGGAAGATGATCGCACGACACTTGTGCTCCGGGTCATGCTCATAAATGAAGACTGGCCGACCTTCCGCGCTCGTCTCCGCCTGCCCGGTGATAAGCCGGACCTGACCAAGGTACGTCTTACCGGTCTCATCGAGGTGCCGCTGCAGTTCGTCGTTCCGAATAACTTTGCGGCCCCCGAAGGGAGACGTCGATATCTCGCTGCGGGTCTTCATATGCGAGTGCGTGGTGTGCACGACCGCATCGAGCCCGGTCGCAGCAATCAGCCGGCGCACGTGCTCAATCTGAATGGCGCCATCAATGTCATAGCTGAGAGCGGTGACGGCCCTGACCGAAGCGTTGGTCCGCAGACAAGCGATGTCGGCCCAGATGATGCCCGGTCCGTCCTTCTCGTCACGGCAGTCATGGCGGGAGAGGATCTGATCCGCCAGAAGATCCCGCGGCATGTTCTCGATCACCTGGAAGTCGGATGATCGGTTTTGCACCAAAGCGAACGTGATACTGTATTCACTCGGGGTCCAAGGAGCACCGAGAGCGCCAAAGTAGTCGTGTTGCTCCTTCGTGAGAGGTATTTGCTTGCTATGACGTGCGCGCACGCCCTTCTGTCCACTCATTGCGCTCTACTCCTAGTTTGATCATGCTTTTTCGACTCCCGGCTCCGGTTCAGTTTTTCGTCGCTACGTTGCAGCTGTGCCGTCTTACGCGGCAGCGAGGTTGCTAAATCCGCTTAGTGCAGTTGTCCGTCGTTATCCTCTTCGCTGGGACGAATACTGAGAACGCGAGCGACGATCTCCGCGTCGACAGCTCCGTCGCGGACCGCCAAATCGCACAACCCAGCCATTGCCCATCGGGGTAGTCCAAGCTTCTCAAGTTCGTCGAACACGGTATCTCCGAGGGTGAACTCAACCGGCAGGCTGAACTCGATATCGAACGCAATGCCTTCAATGTTTTCAGGCCCGTCGTAAAAAGACATGCTGATATCGCGGCAGTTGAAGGCGGACCGACCACCTCGACGACGTTCCAGCCGCAACCAAGGCGGAGAGCCGTGAAAGTGGTGCAGCTCCAAACTGAAGTGGTGCTTGGCGCATTTCGGCTCTGACGTTGCTGCGGTGCCTGCTTGGGCATCGGCGCATGCTGCAAACGCGATGGGCAAACGCCAGATCGTGTGAACAGCACGGCTACTATTTCCGGTGATCAATGTATTGCCTCCTTAGTCGTTCGATGTTCGGAACTAGACATCGAATTTCCCGCAAACAAGTTCGCAATGCCTCTCAAGACGATTTTCTCGGCGAAAGAACACCCATGGTGAGACATGGCGAAGCGACGTGTCGGCAGCAGACGAAAGAGCCGGCTAACTGCCGCGAAGACGATCAAGGGCAGCGACAAAGGTAATCGTCGACGCGGTGCCAACTCGTCGGCCGGCGCTTCACGCGGCGCACGGTCGATCGCGTTCAGCCGCTCGTGCTGTGATCCATTCTTCTATTTCGCTGAGCAGCCAGCCCACGCGACCAGGAGCGTAGCGCAGGCGCTTCGGGAACTTGCCCAACTTCTCCAAGCGCGCGATTTGCGAGTCGGAGAGGGGCACTAAGGAGCGCAGCTCCTTCTTGGATATGATCCGGTCTGTCATGGACAACAGATAAATATAAGTATTCGATGATAACAATGCAGTATAATGCCACGTTGACGCAGCAACTGCTAAGGAGTAATATGGCCACATGCTGGAGAAACGGTAAGCTTAACTATCCAGCTTAATGTATATGGCAAATATATACTATGCGATCGCCGATTCAATATGCTCCGAATAGAGCTCGAGCGCGGCGCGCATTTCTTCAACGTAGCGATATCGATTGTAGATTTTACCGCTCACGCTCACGTGGGTCCGCGGAAGCTTGTGATTGTGTATTTGTTCGACCAGCACTTCGCTGATGCCAAGCGATGGAGCAATGCTTGCCTGAGTGCGACGCAAATCATGCGGCGTCCAACCTAGAACACCGGACAAGTCATCAAGCTTATCCTTCCATTTGGAGAACCCGGTGAGATGCTTTTCGTTGTGGTGCGCGCTTGGAAAAACGAAAGGCGAATCGCCGATACGCGGACAATCGCGCAAGATAGTTACGGCAAGCCGGGGAAGAGGAAGGACGTGAGCTTCTTCGTTTTTCGGCGTGCGGCTGGGCATGCGCCACAGGCCGGCCTTGTCGTCAGCAACTTCAATTTCAGCCCACCGCATGCTGGCTATCTCGGTGCGGCGCTGCCCCAGCAAAGTTAGAAGCTTGAAGTAGCTGCCGTACGGATATCCGAGCTTATCCGCTGCACGCCAAACCGCTCCTAGCTCTTCGCCGTTTAAGACGCGATCGCGACTTCTCTCCTTCGAGAGCCTTTTCAATCCGACGCACGGCGAGTGCTCTATCAGGGAGAACTCATCTTGGTGGACAAGCCAGGTGAAGAGCTTACGGACGCGGGCAAGAGCGCGGTTGGCAGCGACAGGAGCGCCCCGTTCGCGGATGCCATGCAGCACGCGGAGGATGTCTGCCTTGGTAATGCCGCGCACATCGCGGCACCCCCACGCAGCGACGAACTCGTTGCGTAAGATGCGGATCGGATTTTCTGGGGTCTTACTGTTGGGCAGGACGTACTGAATGATGAAGCGTTCAACGCAGGCGTCGAATCCACAGATTGCAACGTCGACAGCGCGCGAACCGGCCACCTCAAACGGGTCAACACCCTTGTTGGCCTGCGCGAGCTTATCGATGCGCTCCGAGCGCGCCTTACTGAGGCTGATCTCAGGGTAGCGCCCAATCTTGCCGCGCCGGCGCTTACGCTCACCCCTCAGCCGATAGGTGAGGCAAAATGTTTTGGCGCCGGTACTGCCTACGCGCAAAGACAACCCTGGCGCTTTCGAGTCGAAGATTTCGAGCTGGCCCGTTGTCGGCGGCTTGAGCTTTTGGATCGCGAGGTCGGTGAGCGGAACACGACGCATAAGTAGGTGCCCTATAGGTGCCCAAATGGGCACGGCTTGAGGTGGACACCTATGGAGACGTAAAAGGAAGACGAAGGCTAGAACCCGTTGATCTGCCGTGACATTTTCTGGACCGTTGAACCGCCATGGTGAGCCATGGCGAGGCCTCAGAAAAGATTTTCAGTCACGTGCTCTACCAACTGAGCTACCTGGGCATATGCTCTGAGCGAAGAACCCCTGGGGCGTCAGAGCCCGGCCGTTATAGTGAGCCCCCCGCGCCCTGTCCAGCGCTTAACGAGCTACTTTCGAGCGCAGCTTTCACCGAGCGATTTCAAGGCTTAGCTCGCCGATCCGGCTAGGCTCCGCCGGCCGCGCACCTAAGCGCCGTCATCGTCAGGGCGCCCTGGCCGCTCATCGCCCGCGATAGGGGAGTCGCCATCCTCGTCGGCATCCACTGACCCACCCGCAATGGTGTATCCACGCCCGAGCCACCGCGCGAGGTCGACGTCCCGGCAACGCTTGGAGCAGAACGGCCGGAAGGCGTGCTCGGTCGTCGCCCCGCAGATGGGACAGCGGCCGGAACGGGGTCCCTTCTGATCGTTGCTGGCCATCGAACGCTAAGAACCCCGCCGTCAGGTTGGGTCGATTTCGGCCGCGCGCACCCAGGCGAAATGCAGCGGGAAGCCTTCTCCGACCAGCATCGACACCACTTCCGTCAGCGGCAGCCCGACGACGCTCGTGTACGAGCCGACAATCTTCTGCACGAAGCATCCAGCCAAGCCCTGGATCGCGTAGCCGCCCGCCTTGCCGCGCCATTCGCGCGACGCGATGTAGGATTCGATCTCCTCGCGGGTGAGATGCTTGAAGCGCACCCGCGTGTCGACGAGCTTATGGCGCACGCGGTCGTCCGGCGTGATCAGGCAGACGCTGGTCAGCACCCGATGCGCGCGCCCCGACAGAAGCTGCAAGCAGTTCGCCGCTTCTTCGATGTTCGACGGCTTCATCAGTATCCGCCGCCCGACAGCGACGACGGTATCGGCCGCCAGCACGTACGCTGAGGCGATGTCCTTGTCGTTGGCGATCTGATCGCGCGCCGTTTCGGCCTTGGCGCGGGCGATGCGGGCTGCATAGGCGCGAGGCATCTCCCCGCGCCGCGCCGATTCGTCGATGGACGACGGGCGCAGGGCATCGGGCTCGACCCCGACCTGCGAAAGCAGCATGAGGCGCCGCGGGCTGGCGCTGGCCAGCACGAGCGTCGGCCGCGCCGCCTGACCGCTCTGGCCGGCGTTCTGGCGGGCAAGCTCCCGGCGCAGAGTTTCGCGGCGCGGGGTATCGGTTCGGCTCAGCGCAGTAAGAAAGGCAGCCTTGGCGATCATCGAAACGTCACCTTGGAGGGATTTCTGGTAAGCCGGATCGGGAGTGTTCCGGCGGATACTGACCGTGTCTCGCGACGTCGCCAAGTTGCGGCTAACGATCTGCGTTCTTCAGTTGCTGACGCACTGTTACGGGACACACTGACATTGCAGAGGCGGCATTGGAAAAGCAAGTCTCCAATCGCCCGTTGCCAGAAGCGTGGCTTTCCACGATAAATCGCCCGGTTGCGGGGCCGAAAGGGCTTCTACCATGATTGCCAAGTCCGCGATTGTCGATCTGCTCGGCCGCACGGCGCTTTTCGGCTCGCTCGACGAAGCCGACCGCCGCGCCATTGCCGACGAGATGCGCGAGGTCAGTTTCGACCCCAGCCAGGTGATATTCGCCCGCGGCGACGCCGGCAGAGAGATTTACCTTGTCGTTTCAGGCCGCGTCCGCATCTCCGTTCTGACGGCAGAAGGCCGCGAGCTGTCGTTCGCCCATGCCGAGCCGGGCGCGGTTTTTGGCGAGATTGCCATGCTCGACGGTGGGCCACGCTCCGCCGACGCCACGGCAGTCGGCAAGGTGACGGCGTTGAGCCTCTCCAAACCCGCCTTCAAGCGCCTGATGGAAACCCAGCCCCACGTTGCCGAGGCGGCGGTGCGCTTTCTGTGCTCGCGCATCCGCGAGGCGGACCAGCAGCTGGAGGCCATCGCCCTCTACCCGATCGAAGGCCGCCTTGCCCGTTTCTTCCTCGCCGCTGCGCGCACCAAGGCTCCTGACACGAAAGAAGGCCGCGTCACCATCGAGCTGCCGATGTCCCAGAGCGAGCTTGCCCTGCTCATTGGCGCCAGCCGGCCGAAGGTCAACACCGCGTTGTCGATGCTGGAGACGAGCGGCGCTCTCGAGCGAAGCGGCGCCCGCATCATCTGCGACCTCGAAGAGCTGCAGGCGATTGCCGGCGCTGAATAGAAATGCTGACGCCCTCGGATCGCACCCGGTCTGATCAACCTTCAGGCATCCTGCGCCTGCGGACCATGCTCCGCGCCCTTCGCGCACGCGTAGCGCCATTTCTGAAACCCGTCTTCGAAAACCCGGTCGCACGCACGCTGCGCATCTACGGGCGCCGCCTCGCGGCTGCCGGCACCGCGCAGTATCCGCCCGACGTTCGCCGTCGCCTCAAGATCCTCAACGTGATGTGCTACCTCATCGCGACGACGACGCTGCTCTACGCGATCCAGCAGGCCGCCACCGATTATGCGCAGTTTGCGCCGATGGTGCATCTCAACCTGATGATCGTGGCGCTCGTACTGCTCGTTCCGTTCGCGCACCGCATCAACGACATCGCGGGCGGCTTGCTGCTCGTCGGCGTCGAGTATGCCGCGCTCATCGGCTTCGCGAGCTTCTTCAGCCGGGAAGGCGGCGGCCACCTGCAATACCTCATCGCCGCCGCCGCCGCGTTCGTGTTCTTCGGTTTGGAGCGCATTTGGCTGGTCATTGGCGTGATACTGCTCGCCGTGATCCTGCATCTCTATGTCTGGTACAGCTTCCCGGTGAGCGGCGCGGTCTCTCCGGACCAGCAGGCAATGATGGATTCGCTCTATACGCAGGGCGCCATCACCACGTTCGCACTCATCGGCGCCTCGGTCTACTACGCCTTCAGCCTCGCCGAACAGGCTAAGGCCGAGACCGACGCGGTGCTGCGCAACGTGCTGCCCGATCCTATTGTTGAGCGTCTCAAGGCAAGCCCGGGCGCCCTCATCGCCGACGGCGTCGATGAAGCATCGGTGATGTTCGCCGACATCTCCGGCTTTGTCGCACTGGCGCGCCGCATGGGCGCCCACGCGACCGTCGAGATGCTGAGCCGCATCGTTTCCGAGTTCGACGCGCTCGCGGTCCGCAACGGCGTCGAGAAGATCAAAACCATCGGCGACGCCTACATGGTGGTAGCCGGCCTGCCCGATCCTGCACCTGATCATGCCGTGCGCCTCGCACGCATGGGCCTCGACATGCTCGCGACCGTGGAGCGCCTGCGCGCCGAGAACGGCATCGCCATCAGCCTGCGCATCGGCATGGCCTCGGGGCCCGTCATGGCCGGCGTCATCGGCACCAAGAAATTCAGCTACGATGTCTGGGGCGACCCTGTGAACCTCGCCAGCCGCCTCGAAGGCCAGTCGTCACCGGGCCGCATCCTGATCTGTCCGACCGCGTATGCCTTGCTGGGCGACCGGTTCGTCTGCGAAGCCCGCAGCCCCATCGAGATCAAAGGCATCGGAGCCCAGGAAGCCTGGTACATCGTGCGCGAAAGTGACTGAGCGGACACCACGGCGGCGCTAGACCGTCGGTCCGCCCTCGAGACCAAACCGCTGCCGAATACGCTGGAACAGGCGATCGCGCACCTCGCGATAGTGCATGAGCGTCTGTTCGCGCGTGCCCTGGCCGACCATCACCGTGGCATCGATCGTCGGCCAGTATTCCACATCGACCGCCATCGTGCGCGTGAACTCGAGCGCCTGGTGATGCGCTTCCGGCGATAGCGTGATGATGAGATCGAACGACGCATCGTGCAGATCCTGCAGCGTGTTCGGCATGTGCTTCGACACGTCGATGCCGATCTCGTCCATGACCACCGTCACGAACGGATCCGGCGTCCCGGCCCGCACGCCAGCCGAAGCGACATAAGTGCGCTTGCCGGCCAGATGCCGCAGGATCGCCGCGGCCATCACCGAGCGCACCGCGTTCGTGGTGCAGGCAAAGAGGACGGCGCCGGGAAGCTCGCGCGACGACACACCCACGCTGCCCGGCGACTGATCGCCCACCGCAACCTGAAAGCCGCTCGCGACGTCGCGAGACATGGCTGCTACCCCTTCCAGTGTAGCGCGCAGATCAGCGTGAACAGCCGGCGAGCAGTATCGAGGTCGACAGTGACTTTGCCGGCAAGTCGATCGAGCAGCGTACGACTGCCTTCGTCGTGCAGGCCACGGCGCCCCATGTCGATGGCTTGGATGCGCGACGGCGGCGCGGTGCGGATCGCCTCGTAGTAGCTCTCGCAGATCAGGAAGTAGTCCTTCATGATCCGCTTCAGCGGCGTCAGCGACAGCATGTGCGTGACGATCGGCTCATCGTTCTCGCTGCTCACCGCCAGCACGAGCCGATCGTCCGCCAGCGCGAGGTTGAGCTTGTAAGGCCCGTCGTCGCGGCCTTCGAGAGCGAACGCATTGCCCTCGATGATGTCGAAGATGGCAACCTCGCGCTCGTGCTCGATGTTCGAGTTCGTCGTCGCCGTCGACTTCTCATCGAGCGTGATGGCGACCAGCCTGGATTTCGGCAACGGCGTCGGCGCGTCTGCTTCGCTCATGAGCTTGATCCGGACGGCGTTGCAAGGCGGATATCCGCGGAGAGCCGGTGCGCTTCCAGACCCTCGGCACGTGCCAGCGCCATGGCGGGTCCGGCGAGAGCAGCGAGGGCTTTGCTGTCGAGCTTCAGAAGCGAGGTGCGCTTCATGAAGTCGAGCACACCGAGACCCGACGAGAACCGGGCCGTGCGCGAAGTCGGCAGCACGTGATTGGAGCCGGCCATGTAGTCACCGATCATCTCTGGAGTCTGCGAGCCGAGGAAGATCGCCCCGGCGTTGCGGATGCGATCGCTCAGCGCCTCCGCATCCTGAGTTGCGATCTCGAGATGCTCGGCAGCAATACGATCGGCCAAAGCCGGCGCCTCGTCGAGCGAAGCCAATTCGATGATCGCTCCGAAAACATTCCAGCTTTCGCCCGCGATATTGCCGCGCGGCAGCGTTTTCAGCTGGCGCGCAACCGACGCCTCCACGGCCCGGCCGAACGCGGCATCGTCCGTCATCAGGATCGACTGCGCGGCCGTATCGTGCTCGGCCTGTGCCAGAAGGTCGGCCGCGATCCAGTCGGGATTGTTGTGCTTGTCGGCGATTACCAGAACCTCGGACGGGCCCGCAATGCTGTCGATCCCGACCGTACCGAACACCAGTCGCTTGGCGGCCGCGACGTACGCATTGCCCGGACCGACGATCTTCACCACCGGCGCGATCGTCTCCGTGCCGTATGCGAGGGCGCCCACCGCCTGCGCGCCGCCGATGCGATACACCTCTTCGATACCGGCAAGCTCCGCGGCGGCGAGCACCAGCGGATTGAGCTCGCCGTTCGGCGACGGCACCACCATCACCATGCGCGGAACGCCGGCCACCTTCGCCGGGATCGCATTCATCAGCACCGAGCTTGGGTACGAAGCGAGACCGCCCGGCACATAAAGACCGACCGACTCGACCGCCGTCCAGCGCCAGCCGAGCTCTACGCCCAGCGCGTCGGTGTAGCGCTCGTTCATTGGAAGCTGGCGCTCGTGGTGTTCGGCGATGCGGTTTGCCGCGATCTGCAGCGCTTCCAGCGTCTCTGCACTGCAGACAGCACGGGCGCTTTCCATCTCCGCCCGGCTGACCCGTATCCCGAGCTTGTCGAGATCGACACGATCGAACTTTTTCGACAACTCGGTCAGGGCTTCATCGCCGCGCGTGCGCACGTCGGCGAGAATGGCGGCAACTGCGTCACCGACATCCTGCGAGGATTCCCGCTTCTCCCCCAGGAATGCCTCGAACGCAGCCTTGAAGCTGGGGTCGCGCGTCTGCAGCCATTTCGGCATTATCACTATCGGCCGTCTGGCCGTCTCCTGGAGGAAAAATTCGCTCAGTCGTCGACCGCGTGCGCAGGCTTGGTGCGGGTTCCCCAGGCGGCCCCGAGGTCGCGCAGTTCCGCTTCGATGCACTCGACCTCGAGCCGCACAGCAGCGCCGCCTGCAAAGTGCAGCGTCACCGCGCCCGACGGCTCATCGCCGGGTTCGAACGTCACGGCCAGCAGCAGAAGAACCTGGTCTTTCTGACCGAGGTCTATGCCCTGCACGCGAGCACCGGTCACCTTCTCAAAACGCAATCCGGACCGCCGGCGCTGGAAGTCGCGATCCTCCTGCTTGACGGCGCCCTCCCAATCGAAGCGGTTCGCGATCGCCGCGAACCGCATCTCCGACTTGAGGTAAGCCATCTCGCCGACCCGCAGCACGGCGTCCTGCAGATGACAGGACAGCACGCGCAGATCTTCCGGATCGAGCGCAATCAGCTTCAGTTCTTCCATGCCGGCTTTCCAGGCGCCTTTAACGACCGCTGCGGCCAAGATGTTCAGGAAGGTGATAGCGGCGCAGCTTGAGGCGTGCAACCGAGCCGGCCTCCGGGCACCCCAGCGGCCTATCGCAGCGCCCTTGGTCCGGACGGCGAACGGTGCCTAAACTCGCAAACGGCGGTTCTGCCCAACCTGGAGGCACCCATGGAAAACGAAAAGTTCAACCTGTCGCTTCGCCGGTTCCTGAAGGAGGTCGGCATCTCGTCCCAGCAGGAGATCGAGCGCGTGGTCCGCGAGCAGGACCTGTCCGGAAACGGCAAGCTGCACGTCAGAATGGTCCTGACCGCGGAGGGCACCGACTTGCGTCATCAAGTCGACGGCGTGATCGACCTCGGTTAGCGGATGTTGGCAGGGGCTGCCGAACCATGCCCCTCGGCGGCGACGCGGGCGGAATACTCATAGGCGCCGCGCGCAAACGCTGCGATGCCTATGGCGCAGGCCAGCAACGCGGCCATCATGGCGACCTTTAGTATCTGCGTCTGCATTTTGTCTTTGCTCGTCATCCAATGCGGGCGTCGGCCATACAGCTAGGAGAACGCGGCACCGGCGGCTGTTCCGTCTGAAACAACCACGTGATTTGGCCAAAACCATGTGCGGAATAAGGAAGCGGGCCTGAGTTGCATCAGCGCCCGCCTTTCGGGCGGCAGGCGGCGCGGAAACGCCGCCGTGCCCCTTGCGAGCGTCAGTAGCAATATTGGCGCAGCGTCCAGCCCTTCACGCGGCAGCGCTCATTGCCGCTTCCGTCGGTCGTGCAGACGCGATTGGGAAGGCGTTGATACGAGCAATAGTAGTTGCCCGCCTGGCCCTCATAGCCCTTCATGGGCTGGCTGAACTGATAGTCCTGCGAGAAGAATTCCTTGCCGCCACCCTTGGCGAACGCCGCCGATAGGGCGGCCCAGGCGAAGAAGGCGCCGAAAACGGCGAGGGTCAGCGTTATTTTCATGGGGCTCTCCATCGATGCAATGTTGCGTCGATGGACTATCTAGCTGCCAGCCAGCTCAGCCGCTGTTCCGCGCGACACAAGCGGCCTTCTTGGCCGCGCAGCCGCACGGGCGCAAGGCCGGCCGCACACCAAGCTTCTCTCAGCTCGTGTCCGTACCCTTAACCAGTCAATCTTTCGATCTGGGCGCCGCAGCGCGACAACTTCTGCTCGAGCTGCTCGAAGCCGCGGTCAAGATGATAGACGCGATTGATCATCGTCTCGCCCTCGGCCATCAGCGCCGCGATGACGAGCGACACCGAGGCGCGCAGATCCGTCGCCATTACCGGAGCGCCGGTCAGCCCTTTGACGCCCTTGATGGTCGCCGTATCGCCGTGCAGCTGAATGTCCGCGCCAAGGCGCGCCAGCTCCTGCACGTGCATGAAGCGGTTCTCGAAGATCGTCTCGCGAATGACGCTCGTGCCCTTGGCCATTGTCATGAGTGCCATGAACTGCGCCTGCAGGTCGGTGGGGAAGCCCGGGAACGGCTGCGTCTCCACGGACACTGGCTCGACGCCATGCCCGTTGCGCTTGATGCGAATGCCGCTGTTGGTCTCGATGATCTCGGCGCCCGTTTTCGCGAGCGTATCGAGCGCTGTCTTCAGCAACTCCGGCCGCGCGCCTTCCAGCGTCACGTCACCGCCCGTCGCCGCAACGGCCATCGCGAACGTCCCGGTCTCGATACGATCGGCGAGCACCGAGTGCACCGAGCCTTCCAATCGGTCCGCGCCCTGGATGCGCAGCGTCGACGTGCCGATACCTTCGATCTTGGCGCCCATCTTCACGAGGCATTCCGCGACGTCGCCGATCTCCGGCTCACGCGCCGCGTTCTCGATCACCGTCTCGCCGCGTGCCAGCGCCGAAGCCAGCAGAACGTTGTGCGTCGCGCCGACCGACACCTTCGGGAACACGACCTTGCCGCCGCGCAAATAGCCGCCCTTCGCCTTGGCGATGACGTAGCCGGCTTCGATCTCGATCTCGGCGCCGAGCTCTTTCAGACCCGAAAGGTGCAGGTCGACCGGACGCGTGCCGATGGCGCAACCGCCCGGCAGCGAAACCTTGGCCTGTCCGCAGCGGGCAAGCAAAGGACCCAGCACCCAGAAGCTCGCGCGCATGCGCGACACCATCTCGTAGGGCGCAACCGTATCGACGATGTCGCGGGCCGACAGATGGAACGTCTCGCCGATGTGCTGCGCGGGGCCGGGACGCTTGCCATCGACGGCAAGATCGACACCGTGATTGCGCAGGATGCGGGCCAGCAGATTTACGTCCGCCAGATTGGGCACGTTCTTCAGCGTGAGCCGGTCCGGCGTCAGCAGGCTGGCGATCATCAAAGGAAGGGCAGCGTTCTTGGCGCCGGAAATCGGGATGGTGCCCTCGAGCTTTCCGCCGCCAATGATCTTGATGCGATCCATTCAGTGCCCCTCTTGCGCCGGATGGTACCGGCAACCACGAACGAATGATTAAGCGCTTCGCGCCCCTGCCAGCAAGTGTGACGGAAATGCTCGCAGCACGGCCAAAGCGGAGTCTGACGAAAAGTACCGTGTCGATCTCATCGCACGGTTAACAAAAACGTCCACCAGATCGAGACGGCCGCAATGAGGCAGCCTTGCAGTGGCGCGCCCTAGTCCCGGTCCACACACACCTTGAACGGCGCGAGTTCCTCGCGCATCGCGATCCGCGTCCGCGCCTCGATCCGTCGGTAGGCGGCCGCAACTCCGCGGCCGTAATCCGTCAGCTTCGCGCCGCCGCCGTGCGAGCCACCCGGCGATGCCGTGACGAGCGGCTCCGGGAACATGTGGTTGAGTGCATCGACGAGCAGCCACGCGCGCCGGTACGACATGCCGAGTTCCCGGCCTGCCGCCGAAATCGAGCCCGTCCGACCGATCGCCTCCAGCAAATCCACCTTGCCCGGACCGAGCACCATCTCATCGCCGATGCGTATGCGCACCCGCGGGAACGCGTGCTCTTTCCGGCGACCAGCTTTGCTCGCACCCTTCGGCGCGGTCTTCGCAGCAACCTTGGTCTTCTTCGAGGTTTCGCTCACGCGGCCCTCCTCTCCCCAGCCCGGACTATAGCAGCCCCACCACTGAGACGACGACGTGACGCAGCAATCGTGAATTTTCCTTCGCGCTATGCCAAACAGTATATAGCGGTCGCGCGACGTCGCGCCGTCTCATCGCGCGTTGCGGAACAACTGAGAGGTTTCATGTCGTCCTTGCAATCGCTTCTTCGCCGCGTAGTGCCGCTGGCCTTGGCGCTCATCATCGCAGTCCCGGCATCGGCCGAGGATGCCGCACCGAAGGAGAAACCAGCAAGCGCGATGGGCAGCGGCTGCGCTGCTTTCAAATGGCCGCTCGATAGAGAGCGCACCGCATTCGAGAGCACAGATATCGAGAAGGTCGCCTCAGGGGCGGATCGCGGCGCCTGGAAAGCCCAGGCATTCCGATTGACGCTGAAACCCGACGCTGACGTCACCTACGCCATCAAGCCGAGCAGCAGGAAGAAATCCGAAGCACCGACGTTCGGCGCAACGGTCACATTCTCCGCGCCCGCCACTGCCGGTCACTATCAGGTGACGCACGCCGGCTGGATCGACGTCGTGCAGGATAATGCGCAGCTGAAACCCAGCGACCACTCCGGCGTCAAGGGTTGCCCTGGTCTGCGCAAGAGCGTTCGCTTTGAGCTGAAAGGCGCGCCCGTGGTGCTTCAGATCAGCGGCGCCCCGGCCGACAGCATCAATGTCGCCATCAGCGCCGTTGAATAGACTGGCTACTCGGCCCCAGACGCGCGCTCATCCGCCGGCGCTGCGCCCGCGGTTTCCTCGTTTGCATCGGTCGCCGACCGCGCCCTCGCGCGCGCCTGCTCCTTGCGCTTTTTCAGGTTGGCACGCAGCTGCGCCTCCAGGCGCGCCGCGCGCGAATTTGCGGTCCGTCTTTCAACCATGACGGCCTCGTGCTCCGATCCACTGCAGTGAGCGTCGCTGCCCCAGGGCAGCCGCTCCAACAATAAGCGGCCGATCTTCGCTATTTCAAGGCCGCTGCCGCTGGTTCCGCGCCGCCCCAAACGGTCTTGAAGCCAAACGACAGCACTTCCATGCTGACGTCGGCCGTACCGAGCAGCGACGGCGTAGCGAACTGCGTGGAGGCACCCACGCGGTCGAACGGTGCGTTGTCCTCGAAGAACACATGGCTATAGGAAACATCCCATCGCGTTGACGGGCTGATCATGTAGGAGGCGCCGAGGCTCGCCCACACGCGGTTGCTATCGGGATCCTGCACCAGCCGCGTCTTCGGACCATCGACCGGCGAAATCTCGTAGGCGACGCCGGTCCGCAGCGTCAGCGAACGCGACCAGTCGTATTCGCCACCCAGCGCGAACAGCCAACCATCGCGCCAGTTGAATTCGAGGTTCGAAGCCGTCGCGCCGGGCGGCATGCCGAGAAATGCACCCTGCAATTCGATCGGGATGTTTCCGAACCGGCTCCAGTTCACCCATTCGACTTCCGCCAGCAGCCGCGTCGTCGGCGATATGGACTGGCGCACACCGAGCGAAAGCATCTCGGGCAGTGTGAGCGACGCCTTGATCGGCGCCTCGTCGAGCCCCGATAGCGTCAGATGCCCTTCGACGGTGTGATCGATCGCCGAGCGGAAACCGAGGCCGATCGAAGTATCGGCCGTCGGCGCGTAGTTGATGCCCGCGACATAGCCGACGCCGTAGTCATCGCCACGCAGAATGGCGACACCGAAAGGCGTGTCTGCCGTCTGACGTTTCAGGTTGAAGAAATCGACCTGAACGCCTGCCGCGATGCTGAGCCCCGGAAGGAGCTCGTAGGAAATGATGGGCGCTGCATTGAGATTGAACACCTCTGTCGTCAGCCCCTGGTAGCGACCCACCCAATCCGGATTCTGCACTTTCGTGCCGAGCCCGAACGGAGCTGTGAAGCTCAATGCCAGGACCGTCTTGCTGTCGACGCGCCATGTCGCAAAGCTCGCCCCGACGATGGCATTGCGACCGATGTTCGTATCGGATGGCCCGGTGACGAGCTGGTCCTGCGGGTTCGTGACCGTCAGATCGGCTGACATCAGCACCACGGAGAAGCTCGACTCGAAGGACAGCCCTTTGTCCGCGAAATTTGCCGTCGCCGGGTTCCAGGCAATCGAGGTCAAGCTGGGCCCGCCAGCGGCAGCCCCCGCAAACGACATGCCCTGATAGTAGGCCGATTGCTCGATCCCGAACCCGCCCGCGGCCGCCCCCTGGGCCGACGCGGCGAGGACAAAAATCGCCGCCCCGCGGGTCATCCGATGCCGTTTCCAATATTTTTTCATGATCTGCATCAGCCCCCGCCGTCAGGATTGCTTAAAAAAGCGCTCTGACTCGCTCAACGGCCGGCGGTGATTTACCTGTGCAGAACAGGTGCCTAGGCGCACATCAACCCATGCAAAGACGGCGCTGCCACGCTTCTTCGCGCACAACGGGCATTGTGGACTGGGACACGCACGTCTTTTGGGGAATGGTGCTGCGAGAGAGGATTGAACTCTCGACCTCTCCCTTACCAAGGGAGTGCTCTACCACTGAGCTACCGCAGCTAACACATTGAAACTACAGGGAATTTTAGGTTATGACCAGTCCCTGTTTGCCATGATTTCTGAGTGGTATCGCTCAGATTGCCGAGAACATGGCACACTCGGGCCGCCGATGTACCCCAACAGCCGGAGGTCCGCAACATGGCGCGCCAAAAGAACCCTATTCCTGTCCCGCGGCTCGTTTCCGATGCCACAGGGCTCTGGCACGTCAGCTTCACGGACCCCGCGAAGGGGTACACAAAAAAACGATCCACCGGCACACGGGACCGCGCCGAGGCCGAACAAAAGATGAAGGCAATAGCGGCCGACATCATCGCCCCGAGGCCAGCCACGGGCACCGCCTACACGATTGGCGAGCTACTGGACCAGTTCGAGCGCGCGAAGTGCGAGGGCGGAAAGAACGCGACATTCTACGCCGTCCAGAAGCTCAAGGGCTACTTCGCCGGCTTGCAGCCGCAGCAACTTCGCAGTGACGCCGTGTGGGCCGCCTACCGCAAGTGGCGCACTCGACAGGCAAACGCCAGCGCCCCGTATGCCGCCGCCACGCGAAAGCCGAAGGGTAAGAGCGCCGGCTCCGTCAAACACGTGAGCGACGCGACGGCCTGTAAGGAACTCGCTGTCATGCGCGCCGCGATCAATTGGGCGCGCCGCAACGGCATGAACGGGCTCGACGGTGTGGAGGTCCATATCCCCGACGAACCGACGTACGCTGTCCACGCCTACCTCACGAGCGACCAAGTGCGACGGCTGCTCGACGGTTGCGCCGAACCCTATACGGAACTGTTCGTCCTGATTGCGCTCGCGACTGGTGCGCGGATGTCCGCCATCCTCGAATTGCAATGGTCGGATGTGTACTGGCCGGGCGGCGCCCCGCCATCGGACGATGATGCGGAGATTGCCGCTGCCGTGAGCGACACGTTGGCCGTTTTCGATCCCGATAAGGTCGCGAGTTTTGATTTCAGGCTTCGCGATGATCGCGAACCGCTGCGCTTCAACATGGGCCGTGGACGCGGCAACAAGCGCCGCCCCACGGGCAGCGTCTCGCGCACCAACGGCCGCCTCTATATCGCGCTATTGC
Source organism: Hyphomicrobium sp. (assembly GCA_030148725.1). Classification (GTDB taxonomy): domain Bacteria; phylum Pseudomonadota; class Alphaproteobacteria; order Rhizobiales; family Hyphomicrobiaceae; genus Hyphomicrobium_A. The sequence continues at coordinate 33,139 of JASBSU010000027.1, read as the reverse complement.
GTGCGTGGCAGGAGCGGTACCCTGACTGCCCGCATGTGATCCAGCATCGCGGCAAACGGCTGCTGACGATTGACCTAAAGCCGTCCTACAGGCGCGCCGGGCTGGACGGGCTCGCACGCCACGTCCACCTGCTCAAGCACACTTGCTGCTCCCTGCTAGTCCAGAGCGGTCAGTCGTATCAGGCGGTCGCGAAAATGGTGGGAACGGACGCCAAGACTATCGAGCGGCACTACGGGCACTTGTCGCCCGCGCATCTCGACACGGCCGGCGAGGTGCTTAGCTTCTGATGATGGTGGAGCGGCCCCGCCGGCCCCGAGTGCGCAAGCCCTTCGACGCGAAAGGCGGATGTCCTCAGGCCCGGCACTCGGTGAGGCAGGCTACTCCTCGGGCTCGAACCTATATCGCCGCTCGTCCAAATCCAGATGGTTCTTAAAGAGCAAAAGTTCAAAGCGAAGGAAAAAATCGAGCAGCTGCTGCACCGTCAGGGAAACTTCGATCTTTCGGACAGGTATCGGATCATCCTGTTCGTTGAGCCACTGCTTCGCTCCAGTGCCCGCGGGCACGGAAACTACTAACGCGTAGACTGTAGGCGTGCGATAGCCCGGACTTAGATTGTCGCCCAACCACATCCGCACGCCTATCACGAAATCGTTCTGGCTGATGCGCTTTTGCTCACGAAGCAAGTCTTGCAGGCGATTTGGGGCATCTACGTCGTAGTCTGCGGCGACGGAGCCCACCCAGTCGTCATTGCCGACACTCGCTTCAAATTTTTCGATCTCCATGACGTGTCCTTCTTTGAGAGAACGACGAAGTTATACTCCGATAGTTGCGCGCATCACCGAGCATTTTTACTTGCTGATGTTCGCAGTTCGTTCTATGCCCGTTGCATGGGAGAAACGACACAGATCGAGTGGACCGACGCGACTTGGAACCCGGTCACGGGCTGCACCAAGATCACTGGCGGCTGCGACTTCTGTTACGCAGAGCGCTTCTCCGAACGCTTTCGAGGTACGCCCGGCCACGCGTTCGAAAATGGCTTTGACCTCACGCTTCGACCGGCACGACTTAAGCAGCCGCTTCAGTGGCGGGACCCGAAGCGCATCTTCGTCAATTCAATGAGCGACCTATTTCACAAGGAAGTACCGGCCTCCTTCGTCGACGCCGTGTTCGATACAATGGAAGCTGCGAGTTGGCACACATTTCAGGTGCTCACGAAACGCAGCTCGCTAATGGTTCGGTACCTGCGCAAGCGTTATCCGCATGGACTGGCGCCCTCGCATATTTGGATCGGCGTTTCGATTGAGGATGCGAAGAATACCGTGCGGCTCAAGCATCTTAAGACCGCGCACGCCAGCGTGAAGTTCGTATCCTTCGAGCCCCTGCTAGGTCCAGTTGGCAAGATCGACTTGTCGGGAATTGCTTGGGTAATCGTTGGTGGCGAAAGCGGCCCCCACTGCCGCCCCATGCGTGAAGATTGGGCAACGGAAATTCGAGATCAGTGCCACGCCTTCAGGGTGGCATTCTTTTTCAAGCAATGGGGAGGCGTGCGTCCGAAGTCGGGCGGGCGCGAACTCCACGGCCGCGAGTGGAACGAGTATCCGCTAGGGGACCGTACGCAAAAGCATATTGCAAAAGGGACGAAGCGTGTCCGACAACCCCTATCTTGGTCGCGAGCAGACCGAGGCTAAACACTACCTCCTCAAGCGGTACCTCCAAGCTCTGGCGTTCAAGGTCCTCACCTTCAGCGACATCACCTACGTCGATGGGTTCTCCGGTCCCTGGGAGTGCAGGACCGAGACCTTCGCCGATAGCTCCTTCATGATCGCCATTGAGGTCTTGAAGGATGCTCAGGCGAAGACTGTGGATGGGAGAGGTCGTCGCCGCAGCGTGAAGTGTTTTCTCGTCGAGAAAAACCCCGAGGCGTTCGCGAGACTTACGGAGGCCGTCAAGACATATAACAAACCTGAGGATGGCTTCGAGATCGTTACGTTCAATGGCCAGTTTGAAGATGCCATTCCGGTATTCGACAAGTTCATAGGAACATCATTCCCCTTCATCTTCATCGACCCGAAAGGTTGGAAAGGCTACTCGCCGGAGAAGCTGGCGCCAGTCTGCCGACGGCATAAGGTCGAGCTACTCATCAACTTCATGTACGACCACATCAATCGTGCGACGGCCATGGCTACCGCGTCTACCGTCGCGTCTTTTAATCCGATGCTTGGCGAAGGTTGGCGTGAAGCGCTGGACCCAACTATGCCGCCCGGCCTTGCGGCACTTAAGCTGCTCAGGGAGCGCCTCAAGAACGTCTGCGGCTTCAAGCACGTTGTCTCGGCCCCCATTTATCGGTCGACCAAGGATCGTCCACACTTCTACCTAGTTTACGCTACGAAATCACGCGACGGCCTAGAGGCATTCCGCGATACCGAACTTCCAACTGCGAGAAAGCACGCGCGGAACCGCGCCGATGCCAAAGATAGGAAGCGCGAGGAGCAAACGCAGCAGGCTGTGTTCTTTGCCGGCTTCAATGCTGATGTGCAGGAGGCTGTAGTCGCTGAGACTATCGAGGTGAACAAGCGCTACGCTGCTGAGATGATTTTGGCTGAACTGAAAAATGCCTGCGGCCGAATGCGTTTCGACAAGCTGTGGCCACTCGTGCTCGAAGCCTACGCCGTTCGCGTCACCAACGTGAAGGACATCTGTAAGCAGCTAGCGAAGGAAGGCGTGTTAGCGGACACGTGGGGCGGCGGCAATCGTAAGCCGCATGATGATACGATCATCGTCCTGAGACCCGACCCTTAGCACCGCGTAGGGCCACGACGGCCGCACGGTCCACTCCAGCCGCTGCGTGGCTTCTCGTTCAAGCCGCGTCTCTTTCCGTCGCGTACAGGGTAGCCAGCGCCAAGCTGCGCAGTTCGCCATCGGAAGCGTTGCGCTCCAGCGCCGCGCGCATCTGTCGCCTCAGAATTTCCATCGGCGTCAACAACTCAGTTTTGACATGCTTCGACGAACCCGCCCGCCGGGCGTTGAGCATGCTCAGCGGAAGGCGCGATGCCGCGCGGTGAAGTCGTGGGCTCATACGTTTGTCTCCGTTTGGGCGTGTAGCCGGTTGAGGTAAGTCGTATTGACGGTCATCGTGCCGCCAGACTTGCGTTGGCGGGGAACATAGCACGGAAGTCGAAGCTCCGTGCGCACCGCTTCCGAAATCACGTAACGGCCGACATCGTCGACGCTACCGTACTTGGCGAGAATGTCGTTGACCTCGGTCTCGGTCAGCCGCACGAGCGCGGCGACAACGGAACGGTCTAGACCGCATAGGAAATAAGCGACTACGGCCTCCCGCCGTCGCGCTATTGGTGATGTTCGGTCCTCATCTGACATTTTACGATCCTCCTCGTGAATTACGTTTGCGTCGTGAAGTGAGTACCGCGGCGACAAAGTCGCGTCCTGCTTGCAGTAGGTCGGGCAAGGTCGTGGCGTGCTTGGCGCCGAGTAGTTCCGCGATGCGAAGAAAAAAGCTGCACTCGGCCTTGCGATCATGCAGGCGGGCTGCGAGTTGCGCGTCGGCCAGCGCTTCGGCGATCATGGATGCGCGGACGACGAGCGGAAGCGGTGCAAGGATCACGGGCGGCGCGTGCTTCATACGCCGCTGCCCTGCATGACTAGCTCGACGATCTGCTCTAAGGCGCCTTCCGCAGCACGTGCCGCCGAGTAGCCGGCCCTGGCGAGGGTGAGGTTCATTAGGATTGGATCGTGTCGGCACGGCGTAGCCGGCAACGGGAGCCGAGCGATCTGATCGGCGCTGATGGCGCCCTGTTCCATTTCAGCGACGGCCGCAGGCAACACGATGTCAACGGCGGCCACAAGGTTGCGAACTATTGCGACCCATAAGTCCACCTGCTCTGATGTCAGCTCACGCGTGACGACGCCGCGCGGGCCACGTGTGGCGAGCAAGATCGCGGGGAACGGTTCGGACGCCAGCGCGGACAAGAAAGCGTAGTGGCGCTGGAGCGCCACGACTTTGGACGTCGAGCTGAGACCTAGCATCCCCTTTATCGCGGACAGACTAAGGTCGCCGCGCTCGATTGCCGGTAGGTGCCGTTGCAGTAGCGCGTGGCGGTCATCTAGCCGGGTATCAGCCGTATACGAGTAATCAGGCTTCCTGCCCGCGCCACGGTAGGCTAGTTGCTTCGCAGCAGGAACGAGGGATCGCAGCGCTTGCTCGCGGGTCCAACGTATTTCCCCACCAAGTAGATCACGGGCGGCCTCAGCATCGGGACCTGTCAGCGCATCGCCGCGAGGTTGCTGTTTGACACTGATCGGCGTGGTGATTTCCACCAGCGTCTCAAAATCAGCAGGGGTTCCGTCTGAATACGACTTATAGAACGCCGCCTCGGCGGGCATGCGCTCCTGCGCATCGCGCCACTCAACTTCTGTGCGCTCAGGGTCGGGAAGCACGCCACGTTTCTCGGCGCGAACTTGCTCCCGCATCCACGCAGCGCCGTGGTCGTAGGGCGGGAACGTATCGAACGCGCGGAAGTATTCGAGCCGCGCGGCGATGAACGCCTTCAATGCCTCGCGGTCGGCATCGCGTGGCGCTGGCCGTCGGCTCGGGGGATCGTCGACCGGTGCGTTACGACTAGCGCTTGCGCGCTTCCCTGACTGCGATGATGCCGTCGGGGCACTGACGACGTTATCAGCGGCCTTTCTTTCATCGACGATTTCCCAAAGCCTGCGAACACCCTGAGCATCAGGTGTGCCGCTTGCGGACAAGGCGGCGGCCGTCGCTGGCGGGACAGAATATATACGCCTATTATGGGGCGACCGTACGCGGATCATCATGCGGCTACTGCCTCACACGCCAGCGCGAGCGCCAACGTCTTAGCGAACCACGTTTCATCTATGCTGTGGCCGCCGTACTCGCGCGCATCCGACAGGGCGCGCATCAGATTGACAATGCGCTGCTGTTTTTCGGGTAGCGTCTGCTGTAACTCGTGAGCCGCGAGGATCGCGACCAAGTCCAACTCGCCGGCAGCGTATGCGCGCGCCGCCGCCGGTCCGACGGTGTCGACGCGCCAGCACATGGCGCGTATCAGCGCGACCCATCGGTCGACGACGGCCTGTTCGGGGATTACGGCTCCGTTTTCGTCATGGTGCAACAGCAGCGCGGGGAGTGCCGGCTCGCGACGCAGCGCGCGCACGAACGCATATTGGCGGCAACAGGCGTGCGCCCACATCGCAGACTTTTCACCGTCACCCATCTGCCCCAGCTCCCTGCCGATTTGAAAGTAAGAGGGGCCGCCAACATCTTTTGTCGAAAGCTCGGCAAAATAGGCGTCGATACGTCGATGCCGGGTGTCACCACCTTTGCGATGCTCTACGCCGCGACGGTAGCTAGGCTCCGGTGCATGGTCGGTACGGTCTCGCGCGGCGTGCAGTACGGCGGCAGCGTCGAGCACCGACCATGACACACCTTCGAGAAGCGTCTCGGGCCACACGTCGGCTTCCGAAATCTGCTGAGGGGGCGGCGTCATCGGTGTAGTGAGCGCAGCTTTGACATCCGCCCACGTTCGGAAGCCGCCGCGAAACGCCAGTGCAGCGCGCGCTGCCTGATGCTCGGGCGCGGCAGGGTCGAAAGCGGCTTGGACGACCCGCGGCCATTCCTTACGCGCCTCGCGCTTCACTTCGGAGGCTTGCTCCTCGCGCGCGCTGCATTGAGCGAGCACACGGTACACTTCGGCCGCGTCCATCTCGTCGACGCCGAGACAACCGTAATTTCTAGCAGCGGCCCGCAGCGTCACGAGCAGGTCATCCTGTGTAATGTAGCGTGGCATGATGGCGTCGAGCCTTTCATTCGTGGCAGTGACGGCGCGGCGTTCCACAGGAGGATGCGATGGAAGCCGCGCCGCCGCTGTCCGACGCGCTGGAGTGTTGGCGCGCCGCGGGGGACTGGGGTTACTTTTGCGCTCGTGCGGCCGTCATGCGCTCAGCGGGCGAAAGCGCAATCCCTTGAGCTTCCTTGGCGCGAATGGTTCGCATCTCCGCGCTGTCGGCTGCGACGCCACTGCGTTGACGTTGCGCCGCTCCTCGGTCAACTCGTTCTAAAGTCATGCGGGCAGCCGGGCTGCGCTTGTCGGCGGGGATCGCTCGCAGCCCCTTCACGTGATCGGTTTCGCCGGCTTCCGCCCCTCGCCGATACATGGACGCTATCTCCTGCCGCTGCGACGGCGGGATCGCCCGCCATTCAGCAAGCGAGCGCCCCGTCTTGGCCATAAAAATCTCGGCGATGTCGGCGTCGGTCCAAGCGCTCGGCGGCGTGCGCGGAAATGCAGATGACTGCGCCTGCTTTGGCTCGGCGCGCGCGTCGTCGGCCTTAGCGCTGCCGACCTCGTGCGCCTTCGCGATCAGCGCTGGTTCGTCGAGCCCTTCAATCTCTTGAGCCAAGGCCAAGCGCTCGGAGGGGTACGACGGACGCCCTTCGCGTTTCTCCAAGGCCGCAATCGCAGCTCGCGTGACATCGTTGGCAGTTGGGACCGCCGACATGTCCAGCCGCTCCTCTCGCACAAGGTAATCAAGCAGCTGCGCCTCTATCCCCTCCCAGGCTTTTGCTACAGTCGGGCTCGCCAACAGTGAGTTGACTGCGGCCGTTAGAGCCGTCCGTTGCGCGGCTCGCGCGCTTGGGTACGCGGTGTCGATTTGGGCGAGTGCCCGTGCAAGCGTCATCATTGGTTTGCCTCCTCTACTGGCAGTTCCGTCAGAATTCGCCACGCAGCGCGCGCGGCATGACTAAGGTTCGGCTCGAACTCGCGCGACTTGAGCGAGATGCCGGCATGCGCGGCGACTTCCACGGCCTCGCCATAGAACGTCGCGAAATCCACGTGTGGCGCCTCGCGGCGGCGCTGGTCAAAAATGGCGCGCGCGATCCGGTGCAACCGGGTGCGATTGGTCTCATCGACGTGCTGCATCGCGTGCCTCCCTGTCATTTACGACGGCGGCGCGCTTACGGACTTCAACAAGCGCGACGTTCGCCGCTTGACGCCGATAAGGATAGGCCGCGCGACGGCGGCCGGTTTCGCCTTGCAGGTCCGCCTTGCGCGCGGCAGAGCGAGCTGCGGCTCGACGGTTCTCAGCGTCGAGAATGACGTGCTTCATGCCGGCAAAAATTAGTTGCTCAAGCTCGGCGCGCGTCGCAGGCGCCGCCTCGAAAATAGCCGGGTCGACTTCTCTAAACTCAGCGACGACGCGCCGTAGCTCTGTGAGGCCGACCGTCAACCAACGCGGATGTTCAGCTAATAACGCGGCGGCAATGTCCGACACATGGTCGTCGTCATGTACTCCGAAGGGCGCAAGCGATTTGGCAGCACGCAGCTCGAAGGCGTCGTATAATTCGTCTGTTATCGCGTAGCGGCTTTCGGCAGTGAGCATCGGCGTCACTCCCCTATCCGAGATGACGTACCGCCGATGGACGGAGTAATGGCCGGCCACGGCTCCCCGGCGAGGCGCAGCTTGCGCAGCTCAGCCTGGAGCATGAGGCGACGGCCGCGGACGCCCGCGTAGTCGACACGCGCCGCGATCTGCTGGTGTGTGTCGCGCTCGGCACCGCGCGATAGGAAGCGCACAAGGTCCTGGACCAACGGAGCGGATACGAACAGATCGGGCGCGTCTTCGACGGCCGCGCGGACGATCTCTTGCCACGCGCTCAACCCCGTATCTCCATCGTCGAGATTGATCAGGAGCGCCGTCGCGGCGACCGCCCCCTGATGCGCTCCCGCGAGATACAGCGCGAGATCATCGGCGTGGCCGGGCTCCAGAGGCTCAGGCATGCGTCGCGCAACGGCGGCATGGATCACCGGCAATGCGTCGGCCAACTCCAGCCGGCGTGCTTCCCAATAGCGAGCTTCGACTTTGTCGACGTGCGTCTTTAGCGGCGCTGACAAGGGCTCCCGGCCGGCGGCGCGGTGGTCGGCAACAGCAGCTTCCAGAGCGCGCACAGCTTCAATGCCCACGCTCGTTCCGCGCTCGGCAGCAATCTCACCAAGCGCCGCATCAATGACGCTTGGGAACCTCACACAACGCGGCGGGCCGCGTCGCTCGTGGCCCGAGAGGGGCGGACGCCCACGTGGGATTTCATATGACATCCAATTCGCCTCCGAAAAAAATCGACCAACCAATTAGGAGGCTATGTAAACATAAAATAATCGGGCTCGGAGAAAAACATTCCATCGCCCGACATTACGCTTTCGCAATGTTTTTAGCCATCGCCATGAAGGTGAATTGAGGCGCGAGAACGCCATATAAACCGGGCGCGAGACGCCATGCGGCGACGAGTAGCAATTTCGGTCAAGACCGCGTTTCGTCGGTTAACTTGACGCTGGTTTTTATTCGTGTTCGGGCCAAACAAAGATAGAGAAACGATTTGCCTTTGGCACGCTTTCGGCATTGCATCGCGCAGCCAGCGCATGATGCGAGCGGCAGATAAGCCTATTTGGAGAAACCAATGATCACTAAACAGCTGAGACGGCCAACACCGACACAGGAGATAGACGCGGCAGTTAAGGCATGTGCGCGCAACCACATGCTCATCAAAGACATCGTGTTATGGACGGTAGTGACTTACATGCTTATCACTGACGACAACGACAAAGACGCGCCCAACGCCAGGAGGTTGATCGAATTTATTTCGGGCTGGGGCGAGAGCTGCGATTGCGCCGAGTAGGTCACACCACCATGAGACGGAGTAACCACCAAGCGGCGCCAGGGTCGACGTACTGGCGCCGCATCTTTTTGGAGGCGAGGGAATGAGCGAGATAAAGACGTTGCGCGATCCGTTGCTAGCGCGCGAAGTGCGCATTACCGGCGAGGTTGACGAACTGGAAGAACTCGCCGACGAACTCGCGGCGGGGTGCGATTGCGACCAATGCGTAGAGCGCCGCGTGGCCGAGCGTGGAAGGGCTCACTGACATCGGGCCGGTTATCCCTTCATTTCGCCTCGGACCCGATTGCCAATGTCGCCACGATGCCTCCAAGCTGTCCGCACAGTGATGGATATGGAGGATCGCCGTACTGTCCAACGAGCCTACTGACGTCGCGAACGCTCGCCGAGCTTGGATTGATGCGCACCACGCGGTGCCAGAGGCAGCGCCGCCGCAAGCATGGACTATTCCTGTCGCGGATCTGATCAACTCCGAGCGTGAGGCAATGGCGCGCGAAGTCCGCCGGATGAAGGCCGCGTGTCGAGCTGATGAAAGCGAGCGCAGCCTAGTGCTCCAGGAGCTACTGAATTGGCTGGCCGCCCGCACCAAGACGCTGTCCCGTAATGGATGCTAGATCGTCGAACATGGCAGTCGACGATCCGACGGCGGATTAAATTGCATTTTATATTGCACATTGCAGTTGACGTGCTCGCCCGATGTACTCACGTAATTAAATTCTGCGTGCGCCTCACACTGGATGCGCGTTGCGGGTGGGGTACACCCGCCGTGGCACGTGGGTCCCCACGGCATCACTTTTTCGCCGATACTATTGCGACGCCGCGCCGTCTAGCTTGAGAGCGCGCGGCCGTTCTGCGCCGACGATGGATCACACCCGCCAACGTGTTGCCCATGAGCGAGCGCGCCAGCACGATTGATGCGGGATCGCGACGACGCAGCCACCAACAGTTTTGATTTGAGAAACGAAGCGCGACGACTTTGAAACGCAAAGGTTGACGGCTCGCGGTCTACGGGAGCGAGCGTGGGCGCGTGCGCATGCACAAGTGAGCATGGGCGTGGGCGTGTGGTGCATCCGCCATCGCACGCGGTTATGTCCGCAGATGCGCATGCGCTGACACAGCGAGCACGGTAGCGTCGCTCTGTGCGTGCGGCTGTGCGCCGTGTGAATAGATCAGCGCGGGGACGTGATCGCGCTTGCGGCTCGACGCGTCACAGCGCGCATTCGAGCGCAACGTCGAGCGCGGCGTCGGTGTCTATACCCAGGTAGTGCGCCGTCGCTGCCGTCGAGCTGTGGCCTAGAACATGGCGCACCGACGCAACGTCCTTTTTGCGGGCGTATATGCTGGCGGCCAGCGTGCGGCGGGTTGAATGCGCCGCGTAGCGTGAGACGTCCCGATGCCCGGCGATGTCAGCCCAGCGCTTCACGAGCTGGCGGAACGCCTCAACCGTCATCGGCTTGCGAACCCGGCGACGATGAGCAGCGAACAGAGGCGCCGTCGACGGTAGCGGCTCGGCGGCAAGATAGGCGGTCAGCGCCTCAGCAGCGGGCGACAGGTTCACGGTGACGCCCTTACGTGTCTTGCGCTGGCCGACCGTGATGCGCGGGCGGATCGCGCCGGCAGCGTCCTGGACCGCCCCGACCGTCAGCCCCAGAAGGTCCGACGCACGTAGTGCAGTACAAATCGACAGCTCGAATAGCGCGCGATCCCGCGTCCCGAGCGGTAGCCGGCGCCGGATCGCGGCCACGTCGTCCACCGTGAAGGGCGCCTTCTGGCCGTAGCGTTGAACTTGGCTTTTCTTCGCCGCCGGGACCGGGAGGACGGGTGCCAGGTCTTCCATTTTGCAAAGTTCCCTTCCGAGACGCTGAAAACACGGGCTTTCGATCTTGGTAGAATACTAGAAGGCCAAGTTCGCGGGTGGCCTATCGAGCGCGAGGGTTAAGCGGGCGTTACCATCGTCGACCAGTCGTTCATGCTGCCAGGGCGCTCGCTTCCCGCAGCCCACCAGCGCTCACTGACGGCCTGAAACAAGGGGCGCCCTCGGACACGCAGGCGGGAGCGAGCCACCACACCCGCGCCGCGGCGCAGATCGGGGCAGAAGGGGTAGGCGCGACGGCTGCGGACGACGCGAACGGGGGACACCGGGGCGCGGCGAACCCGATGTCGGACTGGCGAGCCGGCGGCGTGTGGCGGAGCCGCCACGGGTTGTAGGGCCTCCGGCCGGGGGCGTTAACTACACGCAGATTGGAAAGTTAGCCTAGGCTAACCGCAATTATTAACGCGCGTTAACCATACACACGGTCCGATGACCATCTAAGTGACATCGGGCTTCCTGGCGATAGCGTCCACCCTACAAACCACCAGATAGTCCATCGCCTAGACCGTAGGGACCGTAGGGACCGTAGGGGTACTCCCTTGGTCAGTAGAAAACTGACATCACACACACATCGGGAAACAGAGGTGACAGGTCCTACATGTAGGACACGAACCTACATGTAGGACCTGTTTGGCGCTGTAATCTGCGTGTGTGTAAGGCCACTCCCCTATGGGAGCTGGTAGCTGCCCTACGGTAGCCTACGGTGCCTACGGTCGCCCCGGCCCCGCAACCACGTGCGCATCAGTTGGCAGGATGCCCGATGTCCGAGACGGCCCCAGCGTTGTCATCGACCGGCGAGCCGGCGGCGCTCTGGACGGGCATGAGGCGCCAACGGCTCGCAGTGTCGCCCCGGACCTTCGCGACCTTGTAGTGTCGCTCCCCAAGCTTGAACGTACGGCCGTCGGCGTTCTTTCGTAGCCATCGACCGAACGAGGTAGCGAGGCGCCTCTCGTCCGAGGTATCGAGCCCAACATCGTCGAGCGGGCTGCCGGTCAGCGCATTGCCGCTGAGCGCCCTACCGCACTCCAGAACGGTCCAGGGCGCTATGTTGAACTCGCGGTACACAGCTTCCATGACAACCTCGGTGCCGTGTGCCTCCTCGCCGCGCACGTCGTTGAAGGCGGCAAGGCTCGCAAGGAAGCCAGGGATACTCGCGTCCCGCAAGATGCCGCCCATGACGTTCGACCAGGACGAGAACGACTGGAGCGCGCCATCGGTGTAGGGCACGCGCCCGCGATGCACCCAGTTGGCCACCAGGATATGGCAGGCGTGGATCAACTCGACGCGGTGGGCCAACAGCCACTCGTTCAAAGGGTAATGGACGTAGAAGCTCATAGGCCGGTCGTTCGCAGGGTCAGGCGTCGCCGCGTCCATGCGGATCGGAACGAGGCGACGCAACAGCTCGCGCGAGAACTCCACGTTGTTGCCGGCGAACGTCCAGACACAGCGGATGGGGAGCGTCACGTCCTCGCTCTTGCCTAGGATACGCCCCGTCCAGTTGCCGGCGGTCAGGGCCGCAGCGAGCGTGCCGCTATCTACGGCAAAGTTGATGTTGTCGAAGAACACGACGTCGGAGCCGCCGCGTAGCATCGCTGTCACGCGCTTGGAGAACTCCTCCTCCGAATGCGCACTCTTTTGCAGCGTCTGCACTGGAGCCGACTGCCCCGTGAGGATGTAGGTCAGCACGTCCATCAGCAACCCCGCGCCCGTGCCCGGCGCGCTCTTGTCGATGAAGTACGCCGGACACGGTCCGACGATCATGGACCGAACGAACGGCTGGAGAAGCATTGCGTACACGTGCGCGCGTGAAGACTGGCCACGTTCGTATGTCGGCAACGGCTTACCGTCGGCGTCCGCGTCGCCGCTCCGCACGGGCAGCGGTTCGTCACCGTCGAAGGCGTCAGAGAACGGGAAGTCGCGCAGCGCCTCATAAAGCTGCAAGAACGCCCAACGAACATGCTCCTCGGTGATGACATCGGGCAGCGGTCTGAACGTCATGCCCTTCGGCGGGTCCAGGTAGATGTGCGCGGCCGGATGATAGCCAGGAGCGGTCATCAGCGTTCCGTCCGGCGCGAAGACGGGCACGTTTACGACGCGCTCCAGGTAGGGCAGCACTTCCGCGGCAGCGCCGCCCTTCATGTGCGTTATCGCCCACTCCGGCGCGCCTAGTTCTTTCTCGGTGCCTTTCTCCAAGTTCCGTTGCTTGAAGGTGACGCGCTTGTTGATCTCAAACGCCCACTGTTCACGTCCCGCTAAGTCCTCAAACTTGCGTCCCAGGTCGACGTCGACCGCGGGGCGAATGCGCACGAGCCCATCGGTGCGACTAAAGAGGAGTGGGCGCTTGTCGTTGGTCGCCTTGATCCGTTCTTTCAGCAGGCGGCGACGTTCGCTCGCCGGCCAGTGTTCGTAGATCACTTCGCAGTCGGCGCCATCCGCGGGCGCTTCACAATCCGCCGCGTCGCCGCCTCCGGCGCTGGCAGCGGCAATCTCCCGTTGCTTCGCTAGGAGATGGCTTCGCCACTTGGTCTCGTTCCGCGCTGTCCAATGATCTCCCGCGGCAGCGGCGATCTGTTTCAGAAGGTCGTCGACCACGGCCCCTTTCGTGTCGACTTGGGCCAGATAGTAGAGGGCGCGCTCACGCCTCGTGGCCGCGTTCAGTTCAGGATCGCGAAGGTTCTCGATACACTCGGCGGCCACGAGCAACGCCGGCATATGTGATTGCCGGGCGGCGTCCATCTTGTCGAACAATTCGTCTTCTGGGGATGCGGTCTTGACCGTGCGTTTCATAGTTCAACCTCCTCTACTCAAGCGGTTGAACCGGACGCCATGCGGACGTATATTCGGGACACCGCGATAACGGCCCCGACTTCACCCATCAGCTTGCCGGCTGTGGACTGAGGCGGGGCCATTTCCTTTTCAGGCTGGCCTGCTGTCAGTCCGCGGGTGATCCCGAGACCACGAACGAGGAAGCGTTGGCGGTGTCCCTTTGCCGGCTCTACTCCCGCGGCCGGCGGACCGCTTCCCCTGGCCAACCGCTTGCGCGGAACGCCATCACTAAAGATAGCTAACGAGCGCTCAATTACAACCGTAAAAGTGCCTACAAAGGCGACAAGAAAGCATTCGCATTTATTGCGCGCGGTCATGACCGGGCAATGCCTATTGTTTCTATTTTTAAAGTAGACCACTCCCTTGAAAGGACACCATTCTGAGCGGTATCCACTGAGAAATGCCGCGAGTTTACGCCCCGTTCTACGGGCGTTCACGGCACCAAGACAGCCTAAGTTATTGATTTTGCTCGGCGCGCCTTGGCTTACCAAGGGAGTGCTCTACCACTGAGCTACCGCAGCGATTGGATCGCCCGGCCCCGCTGCAACGGGGTCACAAGGGCGCTGCCGGTGTAATCGCCGCGCGGGCGTCTGGCAAGGCTCAAAACGCCGCCCGCTCAGCCCTTAGGCCGCCAATGTTGGCATCTCAGGCTCCTATCGCCCGGAAGCACCGCCGCCGAAATAAGAAACGGCCGCGGGGGTCAGCTCCACCCGCGGCCGTTCTTAAGACTAGGTCAACGTCCGCGATTAGCGGTCGCCGCCCGGAATGCCCTGCTCTTCCATCTGCGGCAGCGACTCGCCACCACGCTCCGAGCGGCCCTCAGAGAGGTCGGCCGGGTCGTTACCGAACTGGTTCTGCTCCTGCTTGACGATCGACTCATCCGAGCCGCGCGAAGCGCCGGCATCGACGTCAGGCTTGGACGAACCGCTGTACTGATCGATCTCCTCCTGGGGGATCGACTCGGCGAAAGCCGGAGCGAAGGAAAGAGCGCCCAGCATGCTGGAAGCGGCAATGATAGCAATGATCTTAGAGGTCGACATGACGTTTCAACTCCACGAAAGGATCCACCTGTAACTTTGAACGCCTGTCTCCCAAGCGCCCCGAACGTGCCACCGTCCGATGCGCAAAACATAGGCCGAGAACCCCTAAAGTTCCGCTCGTTGGACCCCCACAATTGAAACGAATGCCGTAGAGATTTCGTTTGTAATTTTCGCTGTTCACCGGCGCCAATAACTGGCGTCAGTATTCGAGCCCGGCGCCCAGGAAAATCGTCTGCGTGATGCTCTCGCCGCCAGCCGCGTTCCAGGGACTCCACTCGCTGCGTCCAGTCCCTGCATTGGAAACGTAGGACGGCCCCTTCGCGAGCTGCCATTGCTGCAGATCGTACTCAGCCTTCAGCATCCAGTTCTCCGTGAGCCGATAACCGACGTGCGCATTCGCGCCGACCATGTTGCTCTCACCGAAATGCTCGATGTAGTGGTCGCCGGGAATATGATGCATATCCTCGTCCTTCCCACCGGCCCACCACGAGCCGATCACGCGCCCCTGCAGCGTCCAGCGCTGCCAATCGCCGTTGAACTGCAATCCAAGGTACGGCGCGTTCCAGACCTGATCGTAGCTGATCGACCTCCTCCCTGGCACCATCGGCGCATAGTTGCTCGGCCCGTCGAGCGCGTCCCACGACTGGCTGTCGCGCTTGTAGCCCGCCAGAGCCGTCAGCGAGAGCCATCGATCACGATAGAAGGTGCCGGCGACATACGCATCGACAGAGAGGTACGACGTAAGCGTCGTGTCGGGATGATGCGAGTGACAGAACCCGCCCGAGGACGCGCAATCCGCATAATTGGACTCGCTCGGCCGATACCAATCGTAATCGTCCATCGTCGAGCCGTCGGTGATGTTGGTGGTGAAGCGCGCACCCACCGCCAGCCATGACCAAGGCCGCGCCGCGATGCCGCCCTTGAACGCGAGATTGTTGTCGAACGCCCAGACCAGCTGGCTGAGCTTGCTGCCGTCAGGTCGATAGACGAATTCGTTCGCTTCACCCTGCATGATGCCGAGCGCGGCTTCGACCTCGATCCCTTTGACGATTTGCAGCGGCGCCGCCGTCTTGTCCGACGCATAACCGTCCGCTCGTGCAGTCCCAACGCCCAGGGACATGAGAACGGCAGCCGCAATAGCGTGCCGAGCCGCATACGTGTGCCGCATAGTGCCCCCCGCCGATATCTCGCGAGAGGCTCGATGATTCGCAGCCTTTTTTACAAGGAGACTTGTTCTATATCGCCCTGCCAACGGCGACCGAGGTCAGCCACAGCTCACTTCGCAACGATAGAACGTGTCAGAAGCGATAGCCGTAACGCACCCCGAGGCGGTCCATGCCCTCGTTCGGCGACACCGTGTAGGCGTTCGACATGTGCTCGAAGTACGCTGATAGGCTGCTGTGCTGATCGAAACGATAGCCGATCTCGGCCGGAATATGGAACAGCACGCGCGAGCCGAGCGCCTTGCGATCCCAATCCTCGAGTTGCAGCTGGCCATTGTGAACGGCAGCACCAAGTCCCAGCCCGAAGAAGACACCGCACGGCGTCTCGTACTGCCAGCGCGCATCGATGTAGGCGTCGCTCGTGGCGCCGACCGTCGAGATAGATCCGCCGATCGCCGGCCGGATCGTGCCGCCCAGGAAGGCCACCGAAGGCGACAGCAGCGCCTCGACGTTGATGTCAGCAGAGTTGGGCTCGGCTTGGAAACTGCTCCATAGCCCTGGCACGTCGTGCCACAGCACGCCGACCTTGAGCTCATCGACGAACGGCCCCGCTGAGGCTGCGTCCGGCCAGACGGCGAGACAGCAGGCGAGAAGTATCCAAAGAACGAGGCGTGGGCGCAGGTTGAGCATCGGCGCACTTTAGACGCCGGCGCGCAGGGAATGGTGGCGGACGATTGAGTTGGCAGCGAAATTTGCACTCCCGTGGCGCGGTTGCTGCACTTTCCCATGCCGAAAGCGCCCGCCGGCCGGGATCGCCCTGGAGTTGTATAGCCGGAACCGAGAAGGCCCGATTTGCCCTTTAGGCTCCAGCTACCCATATTTCGCCGCGAGCCAACTTACCGGCCGCCCACCGGCCAGTTGCGCTATGCTGCGGCGCTCGGGCCACCTTGCCTCCAACCGCGCAACCGCCTATGAGCCGCCAACTCAAAAGAGCCTGCCTTGCAAAAAAAGCACAAAGAACAGCCCGTGGAAAAATCTGACCGCCCCAGCCGCCAGGAAGTCGAGACGGCCGTGCATACGATCCTGCGTTGGACCGGAGACAATCCGGACCGCGATGGCCTGCGCGACACGCCCAAGCGCGTCACGAAGGCGTTCGAGGAATATTTTCGTGGCTACAACGAGGATCCCGAGCAGATTCTCTCGACGACCTTCGAGGAGACCGAAGGCTACGACGAGATGATCGTGCTGCGCGGCATCCGCTTCGAGAGCCACTGCGAGCACCACATGGCGCCGATCATCGGACGCGCGTGGGTATCATATATCCCGAACGGCCGCGTCGTCGGTATCTCCAAGCTTGCGCGCGTCGTCGAGGTGTACGCAAAGCGCCTGCAGATCCAGGAGAAGATGACCGCCCAGATCGCCAATGCGATCGATTCTGTCCTGAAGCCGCAGGGCGTCGGCGTCGTCTTGAAAGCCGAGCATTTCTGCATGACGGCGCGCGGCATCATGAAGCCCGGCACCGATCTCGTCACCTCGCGCATGCTCGGCTGCTTCCGAGACAGCCCGGTGACGCGCCAGGAATTCCTGTCGATGATCGAGTAGGCTAGGCGTCTTCGTCGGCGGCATCGGTCGCCGACGCGTCCGCTGGCCTGCCGTAATCCACCTTCACGAGATAGAGCCCGCTCGGCGAAGCGACGGGCCCGCACGCCGCCCGGTCACACGCTTCGAGCGCGGATTTGAGATCGCGCGCCCGCCACTTTCCTTCGCCCACCAGCTTCAGGCTGCCGACCATCGAGCGCACTTGGTTGTGCAGGAACGAGCGCGCCGATGCTTCGATGACGATCTCTTCGCCATAGCGCGACACATCGAGCCGATCCAGCGTCTTCAAAGGCGATTTCGCCTGGCACTGCGCAGCCCGGAACGTTGTGAAATCGTGGCGCCCGACGAGCACCTGTGCGGCCTCGTGCATGACACGCGCATCGAGCGCGATCGGCAGCCACCAGACATGGTCGCGCTCCAGTGCCGGCGGCGCGCGCCGTGAGAGGATGCGATACCGATAGTGACGCGCCGTCGCGCTGCGACGCGCATCGAAGTCGTCACCCACCGCTTCGCAATCGAGCACCGACACCGGCGCCGGGCGCAGGTGATAGTTGAACGCCTCGCGGACCTTGAACGGCTCCCACGCCTTCACGAGATCGAAGTGCGCCACTTGGCCGAGCGCGTGCACGCCGGAATCGGTGCGCCCCGCGCCGCGCACGGCAGCCATCTCGCCGGTGAATTTCGGCAGCGCCTCTTCGAGCGCACCCTGCACCGACGGACCGTCCGCCTGCCTCTGCCAGCCGAGAAACGGCGTGCCGTCGTATTCTATGGTGATGCGATAGCGGGGCATGGGCGCCTTGGATGCTGCACGCCACTCGCGCGCCGCCCATCCCTATCGTCCCGAAGGAACGCGCTCAAGCGTCCCGGCCAGCTCAGCGTCCCGCGCCGGCTTCGGGTGCCTGCGTCACCGCGGCCGCCCCGACGCCGAGCGTCAGCGGCGTGATGCCATCCGGGTCGATGATGAGGTGCGTCGTCGGCGGCACGGGACGATAGACGCGCACGCCGTTCTCGATGGTGACCACCGCGCCGTAGTAGGGGCGCGTTTCGATGCGCGTCGTCCGCGCTTCCTCCGCCACTGCAACGCCGGTGCCTGCCGCAACAAGGATGAGAGCAAGTCTGAGACGCATGAACCAAATCCCTGGCACGACGGGGTGAATTACTAACGGGATGTTAACGACGGATGCCCTGTCCGCGTCAACTGCGGCCGGCAGATTGACCGGTATCAAGGCTAATGCCGCCCGCGACCGCCAGATTGGCGACGCTGCTTCACCGAAGGAGGTGCCTTTGACCCCCGAGCTACGCGGAAAAATTCTGAGCATCCTTGCGCGTCACAACAATATGACGCTCGCCACCATGCGCCCCGACGGCTACCCGCAAGCGACGACGGTCGGCTACGCCAACGACGGCATGACGATCTATTTCGGCTGCGGCGCCAATGCTCAGAAGGTGAGAAACATCGCGCACGATCCCCGCGTCTCCGCCGCTATCGACGAAGACCATGCGAACTGGAACGAGATCGAGGGCATTTCTTTCGCCGGCACAGCCGAGCGCGTCACGGATCGTGCCGAGCTTGCGCGCGTCGCGAGCCTGTTCCTCGCCAAGTTCCCGCAGATCGCCGCGTTCTCAGCCGACGACCGGGCGAGCACCGCCATCTATCGCATCGAACCGCACGTCATGTCCGTCCTCGACTACACAAAGGACTTCGGCCATCACGAGCTGGTCACCCTCGAGCCGACGATCGCAGCAAATCCGGTCAGCCGCCGCCCGGCATATGAGCCAGCCTGAAGGCTAGACCCGCGTTCCCGGCGGTATGGCGAAGCCGCGCAGCACCTCGGAAGCCGCCATTGGCTTCTTGCCGGCTCGCTGCAATTCGTTGAGCCTGACCGCGCCATCGCCGCACGCAATCGTCAGCCGGTCGTCGAGAACCGTGCCAGGCGTCCCCTGTCCATCGGCGAGGCTCGCGCGGAGCACCTTGATGCGCTCGCGCTTTCCTTCCTCTCCCACTTCGAACCAAGCCCCCGGAAACGGCGACAAACCGCGGATCAGGTTGTGCACCTCGCGCGCCGGCAGGCTGAAATCGATGCGCGCTTCCGCCTTGTGGATCTTCCGGGCGTACGTCACACCCTCCTCCGACTGCGGCTGACAGTCGAGCGACCCGCGTTCGAGCGCTGACAGTGCGCGCACCATCAGCTGCGCGCCCCGTCGCGCCAGCTCATCGTGCATGTCGCCATAGGTTGCGTCGGGCGGAATAGGAACGCTTTCGCCGAGGCAAACCGGCCCCGTATCGAGACCCTGGTCCATACGCATCACCATGGCCGCGGTCTCCTCGTCACCGGCCATGATGGGGCGATTGATCGGCGCCGCGCCACGCCAGCGCGGCAGCTTCGAGGGATGCAGATTGAGGCAGCCATGCCGTGGCGCATCGAGGATCGGCTTCGGCAACAGAAGACCGTAAGCCACCACGACCGCAGCATCGGCGCCATGCGCGGCGAAAGCGGCGCGGTCATCGTCTGCCTTGAAGTTCACCGGCGTCAGCACCGGAAGGCCGGCAGCTTCTGCAAATGTCTGCACCGGCGATTTGCGTTCCGCCATCCCGCGCCCCGCCGCCCGTGGCGGCTGCGAGTAGACAGCAACAACGTCATGCCCAGCGCCGACGATCTCGGCCAACGTTGGCACCGAGAAATCCGGCGTTCCCATGAAGATGATGCGCAGTGACATCGCGACCGCCGAGTATTGGATTGAAGGGGATCGCTATCAGGTGGTGGTCGTGCGCGCCAGCTTCTTGAACTTGCGCACCACGATATCGCGCTTCAGCGACGAGAGAAAATCGATGATGAGCTTGCCGTCGAGGTGATTGACCTCGTGCTGGATCGCCGTCGCGAGCAACCCATCGGCATCGATCTCGCGCTGCTTGCCGTCCCTGTCGAGGTAACGCAGCGTCAGCGTTGACGGCCGCTCGATATCCACCCGCACATCCGGAATGGAAAGACAGCCTTCCTCGTGCAGCCGCGTCTCCGGACCGAACCGAACGATCTCCGGATTGAACAATACGAGCGGCTGCGGACCTTCTTCGGCGTCGGCAACATCGACCACGACCAACCGCAGCGGAACACCCACCTGAATGGCTGCCAACCCGACGCCCGGCGCATCGTACATCGTCTCGAGCATGTCGTCGGCGAGCCGGCGCATCTCGTCGTCGATACGCTCGACGGATGTCGAGATCTTGCGCAGGATCGGGTCGGGAAGCGTAACGATATCGAGCTTGGCCATATGCTTGGAATAGGCAAGTCCGCAAGCGCGGTCAATCGCGCCGCGGTGCCCCGCCGACCCTGCTTTTGTCGCGGGTAAACAAGCCCCGAAAAACGGTCCAGCGGTTGGTCAGTCGGGGTTCTTGTCGCCCGCCGGCGCGTCCTGCGGCGGCGGCGCCGCCGCCTCGCCCTCGGCGACGGTATCGCCCGCCCCATCCGTCGGATAGTTCGCGTTGGGATCGCTGACCCCGTCGGGCGGATAGGGCTGCCCATCCGGATCGTCCGGCACCGACGGCTCTGGCTCTGGCGTCGGCGCCTTGGCATCTGGAGCTGCTACTGCGGCCGGCGGCGGATCCTCCGCGAGCGCCGTTGAAGCCACGACAAGCGGCGAACCCGAAATCACGACCGCCAGAAGCAGTTTCTTGATCATGTTTGTCTCCTGGTTCCCCCGGATGGATGCGATGGAATACCAATGAGCTTCGCAGATGTGAGCAGATTTTAGGCTAAGCTGGCGCGATGCCTCGTCCGCGTCAACGGAACGAGTGTACAAAGTGTCTGGAAGCGCTAACATTCTGATCATCTCGCAAGGTCGGTCAGGAACGCAATCCGTGCTTCCAGATGCTTCGCGCCTCATTGTCGGTTGGCAGGAGTGGGTCGCCCTCCCGGACCTCGGATTGCCGGCGTTGAAGGCCAAGATCGACACCGGCGCGAAGACATCCGCCCTGCACACGCAATCCATCGAGGCGTTCGGATCGTCGAAACGCCCTAGGGTGCGCTTTTCCGTCCGACCAAGCCCCAATTCCGACCTCGAAATCACGGCGACCGCCAACGTCCTCGACCGCCGCGAAGTGACGAGCTCGAACGGCGTCCGCGAGCTTCGCTACGTGATCGAGACACGGCTCAGCCTCGGCGGCCGCGAGTGGCCCATCGAGGTCACGCTGACCAACCGCGAGCACATGACCTACCGCATGCTCCTGGGCCGTCAGGCGATGCGCTCCGATATGCTGGTGGATTGCGCGGCGTCGTTCTGCCAGCCGCGATTGAGCTACAGGCTCTACGCGCGAGTTTGATCCGCAACGACGTTACGTTGCTTGAATCATTTCCAGCAGCTTTTTCCTCACCGTCGCCGCGCTGTCGATACGCTCAGCCTTTGCACGGCTCGCACGCGCCATCGCCGGGATGAGATCCGGGCGCCGCAGGAAGCTCTGCATCGCGTCGGCCAGCGCATCCACGTTGCGTGGCTCGACGAGGCATCCGTTGACGCGCGTGTCGACAGCTTCGCGGCAGCCCGCAGCGTCCGTCGTCAGCACCGGGCGTCCCGCCGCCAGCGCGGTGAGCAGCGGCTCCGGCATCCCCTCGGCATAGCCCGGGTAGACGAACACGTGCGCTTCGGTGATCAGCTCGGCCGCATCTTTCACGAACCCGACGAACTCGACATCCGCGCAGCGCTCGATCTCCGCCAGATCGATCGCCTGCGCCCCCTCGTCGGGCAGCACGGCCAGCAGGAATCTGGAATTAGGCGACCGTTGGCGCAACTTGCCGGCGGCAGCGCAGTAGTCCATCACCCCGCGCCGCCGATCTAGTCCGCCGATCATCAGGAACACGAGGCCGCTGTCGAGTGGCGGCAGCGGCAAAGACGACAGATGTTCGATATCGACGCCGACGCCCGGAACGACCACCGAAGGCAGCGACGCCGGAACGAGCCCGAGCTTCTTCAACAGCGCCAGATCGTCCTTGTTGTGAAACACCGCGCCATGCGCAGCCCGCAACGCCTGACCGTACCTCCAGGCAGGCATCTCGTCGGCAGAGAGCGCCCCCGTGAAGCGATGTTCCGGCAGACCGTCGACCACCACGATGATGCGTCCGACGCCGGCGCCTTTCGCGGCAAGCGCACCGTGCACCATGGGTTGGCCGCCGTATGCGATGACGACATGCGGCGCCCAGTTGGTCAGCGCCGCCTTGAGACCGCCGATGGCTTTCCAGTCGGCGAACAGCTTCAACCCCGATGCCTCGGGCGAGATCGCACTTTGCTCCACGCCCAGCGCTTCCAGCCGCTGAATATCCGCGCCGCTGAGTTCCGGTGCGATGACCAGCACACGATCCCCGCGCGCCATGATCTCCGCAAACAGGGTTTTCTCGAGCTGACGCAGCGGCGAGCCGGCTGGGCAGATGAAGGCGATGCGTTGCGCCTCCGGATGAGCAATGGTCGCGGGCATTGCCATTAGTGCAGTGTCCTGCTCGGCGGCGTCCAGGCAACGGCGTGCTCGTCGGCGGCCGGATTGGCCGCGCCCTTGGCGACATAGCCCTCTACCGTCCGCAGCAGCACAGCGTGCATGGCCGCAAAATCGCGCTCTTCCATCGCCGCCTTGAGAATAGCCAGCTCTTTCTCGAGCTCCTCCGGCGGCAGGAACGGCTCGTCCGACCGCCAGATGCGCGGATGTTCCGTCACCTTGGTGTTGGCGCCGATCAGAAGCTCCTCAAAAAGCTTCTCGCCCGACCGCAGTCCCGTGTAGGCAATGGCAATGTCGCCATCCGGATTTTCGGCGCTGCGGACTTCGAAGCCCGACAGCCGCACCATCAGCCGCGCCAAATCGTCGATGCGCACCGGCTCGCCCATATCGAGCACGAACACATCGCCCCCTTTGGCCATCGCGCCAGCCTGAATGACCAGCTCCGCGGCCTCGGGGATCGACATGAAATACCGGATGATGTCCGGATGCGTGACCGTCACCGGACCACCGGCTCGGATCTGCCGCCGAAACTTCTTAACCACCGACCCCGAGCTGTCGAGCACGTTGCCGAAGCGAACCATCGTGAAGATCGTCGGACCGCCGTTCGTCGCCGCCGCCTGCAAAACGAGCTCCGCAAGGCGCTTGCTCGCCCCCATGACGTTGGTCGGCCGCACAGCCTTGTCGGTCGAGATCAGCACCACCAGTTCGACGCCCGCCGCGCGTGCCACCTCGACCAGCACCGCCGTTCCGAGGCTGTTGTTGCGCAGCCCGTAGATCGGATTCTGTTCGACGATCGGGACGTGCTTGTAGGCCGCTGCGTGATAGATCACTTCGATGCTGTTGCCGACGATCGCCTCGCGCAGCTGCGCCTGATCGAGCACCGAGCCGAGAATGCCGATGATCTCCGGGCGCTGCGCGTCGGGCCCGAGCGCTCTCACCGCCTCGGAAATCTCATCCTCGATCTGGTAGAGCGCCACCTCCGAGATATCCATCAGTACGATGCGGCGTGGCACGTTCCGCAAAAGCTGCCGCACCAGCTCCGATCCGATCGACCCGCCAGCGCCGGTCACGAGGATCGACTTGCCCCGCGTCTTGCGCGTCAGCAGGCCCACATCTGCCGGCACCTTGTCGCGTCCCAGAAGATCGTTCACCTCGACCGGCCTGAGGTCGGTGACGTTGACGCGCCCCGAGGTGACGTCCTCCACGGCCGGCAGGATCAGCACATCCACCGGAAGCGCCTGCAAATCTTTGAGGATGCGGCGCCGCTCCCGCCGCTTCTCATCCGGTAGCGCCACCAGGATCTCTTTCACCTGATGGCGATCGATGAGCTGCGTCAGCCGCTCCGGCGGATGCACCTTCACGCCAGCAACGTACTGACGCCACAGCGAGGGCTCGACGTCGACGAAGGCCACGGCATTGCGGTTGTTGCCCCGCCGCAGCACGTCGAGGAGCTGCACGCCGAGCTGCCCAGCGCCGAAAATGATGACCGGTTTGCGGTCGACACTGAGCGGCAGATCGGCAATGCGAATGCCAGCGCTCTCCAGAAACATCGCAGCCACTTCACGGCTGCCCGCGATGAGCAGCGTCGCCAGAACGCCGTAGCCGAGAATGACCGACCTCGGAACGCCGAGCTGGCCCGACATGAAGACGACCAGCGACCAGATCAGCACCGACAGCCAGATGCATCCGATGATGCGCGTATGGCCGCGGTAGCCGAGATAGCGCGTCACGAAGCGATAGAGACCGGATGCGCCGAACGTCGCCACCGTGATCGCCGGGCCGCAGATCAGGATGACCGCCATCATCCAGTCGAACGGCACGAACGCGGTGTTGTAGCGGATCGAAAGAGCAATCCACAGTGCAAGCGTAAGCAGCACGAAGTCGAACGTCACAAGGATGACGCGCTTGTTGAAGCGCGTCAGCCCGAGCAGGCGCGCGCGCCATGCTCCCCCGTCTGCTCTCAGCTCAGCACCTTCGCTCATCGCGTCCCCAGCCGCACACACGATATAGCAGGCGGTCGAACGAGTTGGCTTTCGACAATCGCCCTGCAAGCAACATATCACCGCTTTTTCGACGACCGGAGCCGGAGCGGCAGCGCAGCGGATCTACATCCGCCGCCGTGACTTGATTGCCGCAGCCAGCGTTCCCTCATCGAGGTAGTCGAGCTCGCCGCCCACCGGCACGCCCTGCGCCAGCCGGGATACGATGATGCCGGTCGGCGCCAATTGCTCCGTCAGATAATGTGCTGTGGACTGCCCTTCGACGGTCGCGTTCAACGCCAGAACGATCTCCTTCACCGTCCCAGATCCCGCCCGCTCGATGAGACGGGCAATATTCAGCCGGTCAGGCCCGATTCCGTCGAGCGGCGATAGGTGTCCCCCGAGCACATGATAGAGCCCGTTCACCACGCCTGCCCGTTCCAGAGCCCATAGATCCCCAACCTCTTCGACAACCACGATCAGGGAGGTGTCGCGCCGGCTATCCTGGCATATGCTGCACGGCGACACAGTATCGAGATTTCCACAGGTACCGCATTCGACGATCTTGGCCACAGCATCCGCAAGCGCCTCGGAAAGCGGCACCAGCAGGTCGTTGCGGCGCTTGATCAAAGCCAGCGCCGCCTTGCGAGCCGATCGCGGACCGAGCCCTGGCAGCCTGCCGAGCAGCTGGATCACGCGCTCGATTTCCGGCCCTGAAACTTTCCTTGTCATCTGGGTGCCCAGGTTCTCTTGCAATGCAACGGAAGGAAAAACCGCCCACGCCGATGATTGGCGTCAAAGACCGGACGGTGCAGCGGTTGCACTAATTTCCAATACGTCTCGACTTTGGCTTCCACTTCCAACTGCGGTAACGTGCCGCCACAAAAATTGGGGCTTTCAGCCCACACCCCCGGGAGGACATCCATGCAGCTGATCGTAAATCCAGAGACTCCGTCGTCTGCTCTGGCACGTGTAGGCCAGACCATCAAGATTCGCACCCGCTACGACAACTTCATCGGCGGACAATGGGTCCCACCGACCAAGGGCCAGTATTTCGAGAACCGCACCCCGATTTCCGGTGAGCTGGTCAACGAGATCGCCCGCTCCACCGCCGAGGACATCGAGAAGGCCCTCGACGCCGCCCATGCCGCTGCCGAGAAGTGGGGCAAGACGTCTCCCGCCGAGCGCGCCGCTATCCTCAACAAGATCGCCGACCGCATGGAGGCCAATCTCCCCGCGCTCGCCACCGTCGAGACGATCGACAACGGCAAGCCGATCCGCGAGACGATGGCCGCCGACCTTCCGCTCGCCGTCGACCACTTCCGCTACTTCGCGAGCTGCATCCGCGCTCAGGAAGGCGCTCTGTCGGAAATCGACGAGACGACCATCGCCTACCACTATCACGAGCCGCTGGGCGTCGTCGGCCAGATCATCCCCTGGAACTTCCCGATCCTCATGGCCGTGTGGAAGCTGGCCCCCGCTCTCGCGGCCGGCAACTGCGTCGTCCTGAAGCCCGCCGAGCAGACGCCGTTCTCCATCATGGCGCTCGTCGACCTCGTCGGCGACCTGCTGCCGCCGGGCGTCCTCAACGTCGTCAACGGTTTCGGCGTCGAAGCCGGCAAGCCGCTCGCCCAGAACCCGCGCATCTCCAAGATCGCGTTCACCGGCGAGACGACGACCGGTCGCCTGATCATGCAGTACGCCTCCGAGAACCTCATCCCGGTGACGCTGGAACTCGGCGGCAAGTCGCCGAACGTCTTCTTCGCCGACGTGTTCAACGAGGACGACGACTTCTTCAACAAGGCGCTCGAAGGCTTCACGATGTTCGCCCTCAACCAGGGCGAAGTCTGCACCTGCCCATCGCGCGCACTCGTTCAGGAAAGCATCTATGACGCCTTCATCGAGCGCGCCATCGAGCGCGTAAAGAAGATCGTCATGGGCAACCCGCTCGATCCCAACACGATGATCGGCGCCCAGGCGTCTTCCGATCAGCTCGAGAAGATCCTCTCCTATATCGACATTGGTAAGGGCGAGGGCGCTCAGGTTCTGACCGGCGGCAGCCGCGCGCGTCACTCCGGCCTGGAGAACGGCTTCTACGTGGAGCCGACCGTGCTCGCCGGCCACAACAAGATGCGCATCTTCCAGGAAGAGATCTTCGGACCCGTCCTCTCGGTCACGAAGTTCAAGACCGAGGCCGAGGCGCTTTCTATCGCCAACGACACGCTGTATGGCCTTGGCGCCGGCGTCTGGTCGCGTGACGCGAACACCGCCTACCGCATGGGCCGTGGCATCAAGGCTGGCCGCGTCTGGACCAACTGCTACCACCTCTATCCGGCACACGCCGCGTTCGGTGGCTACAAGCAGTCGGGCATCGGCCGCGAGACCCACAAGATGATGCTCGACCACTATCAGCAGACGAAGAACATTCTCCAGAGCTACAGCCCGAAGGCTCTCGGTTTCTTCTGATCCGAGCCGCACGAGAGAATTGTTCATCCAGGCAGCGCGGCATCCCAAGGCCGCGCTGCTTTGCCATTAGGAGGTCCTCCAATGACAGAACCGCGTCCCACGCTGCGTTCGCTGCTGGCTCTGCCCGACGCGCCGGCGCCCCTATCGAAGTCTGCCCTCGTGCTGATCGACTGCCAGAACACCTACCGCCACGGCGTCATGCAGCTCGAAGGCGTCGAACCTGCGCTGAAGGAATGCGCCGACCTGCTGCAGCGCGCCCGAGATGCCGGCACCCCGGTGATCCACATCCAGCATGACGCCGGCCCCGGCTCCCCCTATGACGTCCGCGCCGAGATCGGCGCAATCGCCGACATCGTTGCCCCGAAGGCCGGGGAGACGGTCATCACCAAGGCCTACCCGAGCTCGTTCGAGCAGACGAGCCTCGATTCGGACTTGAAGAAGCTCGGCGTGACCGATCTTGTGCTCGCCGGCTTCATGACGCACGTGTGCGTGAACTCGACCGCTCGCGCCGCTTTCAACCACGGCTATCGGCCGACTGTCGTCGCCGCAGCCACCGCGACGCGCGCACTCCCCAACCCCCTCGGCGGCACTCTGCCCGCCGAGGCCGTTCACAATGGCGCCTTGACCGCCCTCGCGGATATATTCGCCATCGTGGTTCCCTCCGCAAAAGCGATCCCCACATAAGGCCTGTAACAGCCAGGAGAGACGCCAATGGTCGAGCGAGTGACAGTCACCCCGGCAGCCACCGCGCTGATCGAAAAACTGATGGCCACCAACGGTCCTCTCCTGTTCCACCAGTCGGGCGGCTGCTGCGACGGCAGCGCCCCGATGTGCTATCCCCGGGGCGAGTTCAAGATCGGCGAGCGCGACGTCTACCTCGGCGCGATCGCCGGCTGCCCGGTCTATATTTCCGGCCCGCAGTTCGAGTATTGGCAGCACACGCATCTGATCATCGACGCGGTTCCGGGCCGCGGCTCTGGCTTCTCGCTGGAATCGCCGGAGGGCCTGCGTTTCCTCACCCGCTCGCGCGTTTACACCGATGCGGAATACGACGAGCTGGACCGTATGGGTCCCCCGCCCCGCGGTCCGAGCGCCATGGAAGCCACGGCCAGCGCCAGTTGATCGCCCCCGTCTGCCACGGCGGACGCGCGTTCACTTTGTAGGTGATCGACGTCAAGATTTCCCGCGCGAGGCGTGCTAAGCGGGCTCTCTGTGTCCCTGCCGCACTAGGAAATGTCAGAGATTGCAACGACATTCCGCTCGTTCGGCGCGTGAGGGACGCTTCACGCCGGACGCAGCAACCGCACGGTCGAACATGAAGTCAGCCTACCTTGCTCTCGCAGCCCTGCTGCTCTGGACCGGCGCGACAATCGCCCAGGACGAGCCAGCACCCCAGGCTGAGACCGAATCCGCCGTCGAGCCGGGCGATGATGCTGCCGACGCCGGCGAGGCCGCAAACGAGGCTCCGCGCCCCGGTCCGGTGCAGAAGTCTGCACCCTTCAAGGAGCTTGCCGGCCGCTGGATCGGCGACGGTCGCATCGGCCTCGGCGAGGGCAAAATCGAAACCGTCAAATGCCGCGCCACGTATTTCGTCGAAGGGGCCGGCGATCAGCTCAAACAGAACATCCGCTGCGCATCGGCCGGCGGCAAGGTCGAGGTCAAGAGCGAGGTCCGCGCCAAGGACGGCCACCTGACGGGCACCTGGAATGAGCTCGTCTACAACGTCGGCGGCGACCTCAAAGGCGAAGTCACCGAGCGCGGCTTCCGCATCGTCGTCCGCGGCGGCGACCTGACCGCCAACATGGACGTGATCGTCCTGAACGATCGGCAGGTTGTCGAAATCCAGTTCTTCAACAGCTCGCTGCGCGGCCTGACGCTCATCCTCAAGAAGGGCTGAGGCGCACGCCGCCGCGCCGAGCCGCGCGAACTCTCACCAGCGGCCCAAGGCGCTATGCCTTAGGCCCTGCGCGATGCTTCTTCTTGTGAGCCTTGAATTCATGCTTCTGCGCCGGCTTGTGCGCACCGCCAGCGTCGTTGCCACCAGCCTGCGGCCTCGGCCCTTTGCGGTGCCGGCGCGGCTCATCGGCCTTGGGATGAATGTACCCGCCGGGCTTCTTCTTGCGATCCCGCCAAGGTGTCTTGGCGCGCGCATCCGGCCCTGATGCAGCGCTGCTCTTGAACTCGCCATGCTTGCGGAATGGTTCAGCACGTGGCGTCTCGCTCCCGGCAGCCTGCTCGCTCCGCGGCGCTTCGCGCTTGGGATGAGTGTAGCCGCCGGGCTTCTTCTTGTGATCCCGCCACGGTGCCTTGCCGCGCGCATCCGGCGACGTGCCTGATGCACCGCCGCTCTTGAACTCACCATGCTTGCGGGAAGGCTTAGAACGCGGCGTCTCGCTCCCGGCATCCTGCTCGTTCAGCGGCGCCTCGCGCTTGGGATGAACGTAGTCGCCGGGCTTCGTCTTGTGATCGCGCCACGACGCCTTGGTGCGTCCCTCCGGCGACGGCCCTGACGCAGCGCCGCTCTTGAACTCATCATGCCTGCGGACCGGTTCAGCGTGCGGCGTCTCACTCGCGCCAGCCTGCTCGTTCGGCCCTTCGCCGACACGCGATATCCGCCCCTCGTTGGACTTCATCGAACGTGCATTGTTCGCGAACTTATCGGCGTGTTCCGCAGCGATCTGAAAACGCGTGTCGCGGTCGAAGATCTTGATCGCGCCGATCTCGGCCTTCGTGACGTCGCCCGCGCGGCACAGCAGCGGCAGCAGCCAGCGCGGATCGGCATTGCGCTCGCGCCCGATATCGACCCGGAACCACACCATGTCCCGACCGTGATCCTTAACTTCGCGCACACGCCGGCGATAGTCGCCACCGCTCGCGCCATTCTCGCCCTCGCGATCCCTGGCGGCGAATTTGCGATCGGGTCTTTTCTCGAAGCGCTCGCGCGGCGCCCGGCCGCGCTCATCGCGCCGCGGCGGCCCCGTATCTTCGGCCAGATCCTCCGGCTCCGGAAGCTGAGCGCGCCGCATCCGCACCAAAGCCAGAGCGATCTCATCGGCTGAGCGGCCGGCCTTCAGGGCCTCGACCAGCTTCACGTCCTCCTCGCTCGCCGGCTCCGTGAAAATAGGGCTCGCAAGAAAACGCTCCTGGTCGCGCGCGTGGATTTCCTCCGCCGTCGGCGCAGCATCCCACGTGACCTTGAGCTTCGCGGCGCCGAGCAGGGCATCCGCCTTGCGACGCCTGTTGAACGGCACGATCAGCGTGCACAGGCCCTTGTTGCCGGCGCGCCCGGTACGGCCCGAGCGGTGCAGCAGCGTCTCGGCATCGTTGGGAAGATCAGCGTGGATGACCAGCGCCAGCTCCGGCAGATCGAGACCACGCGCCGCGACGTCCGTGGCCACCAGAACACGCGCCCGCCCGTCGCGCAGCGCCTGCAGCGCGTGCGTGCGCTCGCTCTGCGTCAGCTCGCCCGAAAGCGCCACGGCGGAAAAACCGCGCTCTACGAGCCGCATGTGCAGACGCTTCACGGATTCGCGCGTTGCGCAGAACACCAGTGTCGCGCGCGACTCATGCAGGCGCATGACGTTGACCACCGCGTGCTCGATATCGTTCGGCGCCACGCGAATGGCCCGATATTCGATGTCGGCATGCTGCTCGTTCCGCCGCAGCGTTTCGATGCGGGCCGCATCGCTCTGATAGCGCCGTGCCAGCGCCTCGATCTCATGCGGCATCGTCGCCGAGAAGAGCAGCGTCTGCCGGCCCTCGGGCGTTGCGTCGAGAATGAATTCCAGATCCTCGCGGAAGCCGAGGTCCAGCATCTCGTCGGCTTCATCGAGCACGACGGCCACGAGCTTGCTGAGGTTGAGGCGATGCCGCTCGAGGTGATCGCGCAGACGTCCCGGCGTGCCGACGACGATATGGGCTCCGAGGTTCAACTGCCGCGCCTCGGCGCGCACATCCATGCCCCCGACGCACGTCACGACGCGCGCGCCCGTGTCCTTGTAGAGCCAGTCGAGCTCACGCTGCACCTGCATGGCGAGTTCGCGCGTCGGCGCGATGATCAAAGCCATCGGCTCGGCGGCCGCCGGCAGCTGTTCGCTCTCCCCGAGCAGCTTCGGAGCGATGGCGAGCCCGAAGGCAACCGTTTTTCCTGAGCCCGTCTGCGCCGAGACGAGCAGGTCGCGCCCCGCCTTGTCCGCTTCGAGGACCGCCAGCTGCACGGCCGTGGGCGTGGAATACCCGCGCGCGGCAAGGGCACGTCCGAGGGCAGGATGGGCTGACGGGAAGGTCATGTGGGAAGCGCTTTTCGAATAGAGGCAGGCTTGCGGCTCCAGGAGCGGAGCTGCCGCGGCAGGCTGCCAGGGATTTCGTGGTTGCGGATGCCTAGCCGTTTATCGCGGCTCCCACCAGCAGCAGATTGCCCCGGGGGCAGCCGGAGCCCGTCACCATCGCACCGATGGGATAACGGGCGATTGCGATTTTCGTCGTAAAGCGCCGCCCGGTCGGCCCATTCCAGGGGCGCGCCCCTCCGGTAGGGCGCGCCGGAACGGCTCATGCCGGCGTGCCCGCTCGCCGCAGCCGCCAAGTGTAAAAGGCGCCCCAGCCCAACCCGAGCACTGCGGCGATCAGCGAGCCGAGTAGCACGCCCAGCTTGGCGGCACCGACAAGGCCCTCGTCCTCGAACGCCAGCATCGCGATGAAGATCGACATCGTGAACCCGATGCCGGCCAGCAGACCGACGAGCCACACCCCCGCCCAGGTCACGCCCGCAGGCAGCCGGCACCACTTGAGTTGCACAGCCAGCCACGTCGCAGCGACAAAACCAATCGGCTTGCCAGCCACCAGACCGATAACGATGCCCAGCATCACGTATTGCGCACCGCCGACCGAAAGATCGACGCCGTCGAGAGACACACCGGCGTTTGCGAGGGCGAACAGCGGCATGATTCCGAACGCGACCCAAGGATGCAGCGCGGTCTGCACCCGCACCACCGGCGGCAACATCTCTCGCCGTGCGACGCGCAGCGTCCGCAACGGCTTCGTCAGACGGTGGACATCCTTCTTGGAGATCGCATCTCCGCTCTGTAATTCTTCCGCGGCCCGAACAAGTGCGTCCAACGGCGCCTCACGCATCGGCATCCGGATCGCTGGCGTGAGCAGACCGAGAATGACGCCGGCCAGCGTCGGATGAGCCCCGGTCATGAGCAGGCCGATCCACACGATCGCGCCGGGCACGACATAGGAGAGCGCTGAACCCACACCCATGCGCTGCAGGCCCAACGTCAATAGAAGACCAACCGCGGCAACCAGAAAGCCGCTCGGCTCCAGCCCGCCGGAATAAAAGAACGCGATGATGAGGACGGCAATGACATCATCGATGATCGCCGCCGCGAGAAGAAAGACCCTGACGTTGCTAGGGATCGACCGGCCGAGCAGCGCCAGCACGCCGACCGCAAACGCGATGTCGGTTGCGACAGGAACGGCCCACCCCTGCGCACGCACGCCGTCGTAGTTCAACGCCAGATAGATCAGCGCCGGAACGATGACACCCCCGACCGCCGCCGCGACCGGCAGCATAGCCTGATCCATCCGGCTGAGCGCACCTTCGTGGATCTCGCGCCGGATTTCCATTCCGACGACGAGGAAGAAGATCGTCATCAGGCCGTCGTTGATCCAGAAATGCAGCGACTGGGAAAACGCGAACGCGCCGATGCCGAACGAAACCGGCAGATGCCAGAACGCATGATAGCTGCCGGCTACGGGAGAATTCGCCCAGATCAGCGCGATGGCCGCGGCCGCGAGCAGGACGACGCCACTCGCTGCCTCGATATGGATGAAGCGCTCGAATGTGGCGAATGCGCGCTCCGCGAAGAGCTGCGAACGGCGCAGGCGAGGGGGCGGAGCCATATGGTCCATGGGCACGCGGTTCCTGCGCGGCGGCCCGACCAGCGCATTCCCTGCCTCGCCGCCTGATGCGGCGGGCACCCAGGCTGTTTTAGTGGCACCG